>NZ_JAHPJM010000031.1:0-10080 GCF_019042715.1 Paenibacillus sp. AK121 | reverse complement strand
GCCGAGACCACTCCTGCATCCACGGCTGCTTGTCCAATGACCAGTGTACCTACAATGGATACGGCTTGCCCGACGGTCTTGGGAATTCGAACTCCTGCTTCACGCAAAATTTCATAAGTTATTTCCATGAGCATTGCCTCGACAAAAGCCGGAAAGGGTACGCCTTCTCTTTGTGCAGCGAGACTGACCAATAAGTTTGTAGGAATCATCTCTTGATGATAGGTAGTTACCGCAATATATACTGCTGGCGCAAGCATAGCGATAAAAAAAGAAAAGAAGCGCAGCATACGCAGCAACGTACTGATGTCAGCACGCTGGTAATAATCCTCTGCCGACTGGAAAAATTGAACGAACAATGCAGGTATCAGCAGAACAAATGGTGTTCCGTCCACCAAAATAGCAATTCGCCCTTCCAGCAGGCTGGCAGCGACCGAATCCGGACGCTCGCTGTTATAAATGGTGGGAAACAGGGTATAGGTTTCATCCTGAATTTCCTCCTCGATGTAACCCCCTTCCAAAATTCCGTCAATATCAATTCGGTCCAAACGTTCTCTCAGTTCCTGAATAACCCCTTCGTCAGCAATTCCTTTGACATACATCACGGCTACATTGGTATGAGTCACTTGACCGATCTGTCTTGTTTCCATCCACAGTCGCGGATCGCGGATTCGCCTACGAATTAGAGCTGTATTGGTACGTAAATTTTCAGTAAAACCCTCCATGGAACCCCGTACAACGGTTTGGGATAGGGGTTCGCTGACATTGCGATCCTCCCAACCGACCGCATCAATCCATATGCCCTTTGCGTATCCGTCCAGCAAAATGATAATACCGCCGGATAGCATCTGGTTGAATAAGGCATCCATTTCATCCACACTACCCGAGTTACCTGCAATCAAAATTTGATCCTTCAAATAGTCGAATGGTTCTGTGCCCTCCGGTACATGATGTTCGTTTACGCGCATTAATGAACGCAGGACGGAATCATGAAGTAATTGAGTGTTGACCAGACCATCGATATAAAACAGAGCCGCTGGCCATTTCTGCATCCATAGTAGCTCTTTAATGATTACATCTCCGCTGTTTCCAAAGGAGCTCTCGATATGATTTACATTATCTTTCAAGTTAGAGGATACATGAGTAAGTGGACAACTTTTATTCGGATTCGGCATACGTAAAATCCTCCGATATTGGAGTTTGTTGGCTTAGTATGCTCTGAAAATATGAATTTATGCTTGGCCCCATTGTATTTACAGGGTCGATTGTTGGGTATGCTGACGACGTAGAGCCAAGGTATCATCGGATTGTCTATGTTTGGAGTAAGGGGAGCGCCCGAGATGATGGAGCCGCGAATGTTGGGCTCGGCTGGAAGAGCGGGGGATGTAGTAATACCTTTCGTGATTTCGATATATTATGCAAGGGCCTGTAGTCATAAGGCGGCAGGAGTGTGACTATTCCGTGTCATCCTTGTTGCTGGTTTTTACCGATTTTTTGGATTTGTATAGTGATCCAAACAGAAAGCTTCTCCACCGATATATAAAATACAGCAGGATGATGAACCCAACGACAGCTGCGATTCGTAGTGCGTATAGCTCAACCAAATGGAAAATGGCATCCCATTGCGGACCAAACAGCTTGCCAATGCTTAGAAAGAGGACGACCCAGAATAAAGCACCGCTGTAAGCATACAAGACAAATTTACGAAAAGAAAGAGCTATAATTCCAGCAAAATAGCCTGTAAAATGCCGGACACCTGGAATGAAATATCCAAGGAAAATAAGCCAGTATCCATAACGTTGAAACCACTTTTGTGTTTTCTGAAGCTTGTCCGGCGATAACAAAACCCATTTGCCGTACTTCTGAATAAAGGGGAGTCCAGCCCATTTTCCGATAAAGTAGGTAATGGTCATACCGATGGTTGTGCCCAAAAACGCTAGCAGCACCAACTTGCTGAAATCCAGGGTACCGGCATAGGAGAGATATCCCGCATAAGCCATCGTGGTTTCCCCGGGAAAGGGCAAGGCAATAAATTCCAGCAGCAAGCCGAAAAAAAGGACGCCGTATCCATATTCTTCGAACAATTGTGCGATCCACTTCAGCACATCCATTGTGTACACTCCTACGGACAGATTAAGTAATTTAGAATCAATTTATTTTATCAATCTTTTCATGACCACTCAACTATGGTTGATTTCTTGACGTGTTGTTTTATCGTTGCGTATAATGAAACGAACAATTGAGGGAGGCACGGTAATGAATAAGCCTAATGAAATCGTTGTAGTTCTCGATTTTGGAGGACAATACAACCAGTTAATTGCAAGAAGAATTCGGGATCTCGGCGTATATAGCGAGCTCCTTCCATACAATACGCCTGCGGAGAAGCTGAGAGAGCTGGCGCCGAAAGGGATTGTTTTCTCAGGCGGACCTTCCAGCGTATATACAGACAATGCTCCTCAGGTGGATCGGGCAATTTATGATCTTGGCATCCCTATCTTTGGTATTTGTTATGGCATGCAACTGATGGCTCATCAACTGGACGGTAAGGTAGAACGTGCGGGCAAGCGTGAATATGGCAAAGCAGACGTGCAATTTAATGAGGGCGCTCGGTTGACTAAAGGACTGGATTCCCGTCAAACCGTGTGGATGAGCCATGGCGATCACGTTACAGATCTGCCAACCGGCTTTACACTGGATGCGGGAACAGAGAGTGCGCCGATTGCTGCGATGAGTAATCTGGAACGGAATCTGTATGCAGTACAATTCCATCCAGAGGTACGTCATTCTGTTCAAGGTAATGAGATGATTAGCAACTTCCTGTATGAAGTGTGCGGCTGTGAAGGCAACTGGACCATGGAATCGTTCATTGAAGAGCAAATTCGTGAAATCCGTCAGCAAGTAGGCGACAAGAAAGTACTGTGCGCTTTAAGTGGCGGCGTAGATTCTTCCGTTGTAGCCATGCTTATTCACAGAGCGATCGGAGACCAACTGACATGTATGTTCATTGATCACGGACTGCTGCGCAAGGGTGAAGCCGAAAGTGTAATGGAGACGTTCGTTGGTAAATTTGATATGAAAGTTGTCAAAATTGATGCACGTGAACGTTTCCTGTCCAAACTGGCAGGAGTGGATGATCCGGAACAAAAACGTAAAATCATCGGTAACGAGTTTATTTACGTCTTTGAAGAAGAATCAGCTAAATTCGATGATTTTGACTTCCTGGCACAAGGCACGTTGTACACAGATATTGTAGAGAGCGGAACAGCAACGGCGCAAACCATCAAGTCGCACCATAACGTAGGCGGTTTACCGGAAGACATGAAATTCAAACTGATCGAGCCACTGAATGCTTTGTTCAAGGATGAAGTGCGTAAAGTCGGCGAAGAATGCGGACTTCCGGCCGAAATTGTATGGCGTCAGCCATTCCCAGGTCCGGGTCTTGCCATCCGTGTATTGGGCGAAGTAACAGAGGACAAGCTCAAGATTGTACGTGATTCTGACTTTATTTTGCGCGAGGAGATTGCCAAAGCGGGTCTGGATCGGGAAATTTGGCAATACTTCACCGCTCTGCCGAATATGAAGAGCGTTGGCGTTATGGGCGATGCCCGTACGTATTCCTACACTGTAGGTATTCGCGCAGTAACCTCGATCGACGGCATGACCGCTGACTGGGCACGTATCCCTTGGGACGTATTGGAGAAAATCTCCGTTCGTATCGTCAACGAAGTGGACAACGTCAATCGTATCGTGTACGACGTAACGTCCAAACCACCAGCAACAATCGAGTGGGAATAAGCGTGGAGACTCCCGCATCTTAACCACGAACCCTTTGAGATTCACCAATACAACATCAGGCTCCTCCGCATCGGCGAACTATCGCTATGCGGTTGGAGTCTTTTTTACGGGGGCAAGGTCGAACCTTTGCTCGGGAAAGTTTACTACACGGCAACCTCAATTGGGTTTTAGCTAAAGGCGAATAGTATTGCCACATGCTACGAAGATATAAATTCATTTGTTGTTACAAAACGGAATATGAAGACTGAAAAAAGGAGATATTATTCAATGGTAATGTCTCCTTTTTTTATATGATTTTATTTGCTTTAAGCTATAGATAGCTTAAAGCAAGTATGGAATTAAACGTTTATTTTTTCATGTCATCCTCTAATGGTGTCATGTTTTGATACTAATATATTTTAGAATTTATCTAGATTAGAGTGTTACATATCCCATTTCATTAAACGCTATTCTAAGGAGAATAAAGACATGAGAAAATTATTTTTGTCGTCCTCATTTAAGGATGTTGCACCATGCTTAGTCCATTTCGCCGATGAAAACTTGGAAGGAAAAAAAGTCACTTTCATCCCAACCGCAAGTATTCCAGAGAAAGTTAAGTTTTATGTGAATACAGGGAAAAAAGCATTAGAGGATTTAGGATTAGTCGTGGATGAAATTGAAATCAGCACAGCAACATTGAATGAAATAGAAAGTAAAATTAGAGAAAATGACTATATTTATATTACCGGAGGCAACACATTTTATTTACTTCAAGAGCTAAGAAGAAGCGGGGCTGACAAAATCATTGCTGAAGAAGTTAATGCAGGGAAGCTCTATATAGGCGAATCGGCAGGTTCGATGATTTTATCATCGAATATCGAGTATGTCCGACTTATGGACAATGTGCAGGAGGCGCCTGCTTTGGATTCTTTTGCTGCGCTCGGAATAATTGAATTCTATCCAGTCCCCCACCATACGAACATCCCGTTTAAAAAAGCGGTGGAGAACATCATTGAGGAATATGGCAGCCAATTAAATTTATATCCAATCAGCAACGCGGAGTTTATTTTGGTTGAAGGTGATAGTATAAAAGTCGAGAATGCATGACTTTATTAAATAAAGGAGAATTTCAACTGATTAATATTATAAAGAACCTTCAATTCCACATCTATCTTGATATTGAAGGTTCTTTTTTATAAATCTACCTTACCATACGATCTTTTTCCCAGTTGCAGCCGATTCCTCAATGCGGTCCAGTAGCTGATGCAGCTTTAGTGCATGGTTGAAATCGGGGGCGAGACGGGTGCCCGTCAAAATATCCTCGGCAAATACATGATGGGCCTTGGCTACATTCAGGGTTACTCCTTCTTTGGGAAAGTCTAAGCAGCCATCAGGTTCAGCAGCTATGCGTATGGGTTCAAAAAAGCCATTAGGAATATAACTTTGATGACTTCCCTGATCGTATACAAGTTTTTCAAGCGTCAGATTCCCAAATTGAACATGTCCAAGCGAAGGATTCTGGCTCAAACGCAAACTGCCCTTTTTCCCCTGAATCTCTAGCTCAAACTTAGAATTCACCCCGCCCTGAATGTGAACCGATACCGGAGTTCCTTTTTCCAACAGCCCGTGAATCAGAATTTGATCGGCTGTATCCTTGGCAATGATTTCACCCGTTTCCTGAATAATGGCTTCGTTATAACGGGATGCTGTGACAGCCGACAGCTCGCGGAATTCACCAACGATGTATTGCAGTGCATCCAAAGAGTGTCCCCCGTTAATGGTTAGTAGGTTGGCACCACTGGCTCTATTCAGCAAGTATGCCGTATCCTGATCTGTTCGTCCTCCTTTGCCAGAAGTAGCTACTTGCATATGACAGGATACAATTTCACCAATTGTCCCGTCTTCCACCAGCTTTTTCATCGTTTGAACCTCAAAATCCTGCCGTGCCTGCAAGCCGACGGTATGATGAATGCCCGCCAGTTCCACCGCCTTAGCCATTTCAGCAGCTTCCGCAGTGTTGGCTCCCAGAGGCCACTCACAAAAAATATGCTTCCCCTCTTGAATAGCCGCCATTACGGCCTCGTTATGATGGGGAACTTTTACGCTCACCACGACCATGTCCACTTCCTTTGAAGCTGCGAGCTTTTTCGCATCGTCAAAAGCTAATGACGTCCCCACGCCTTTTGCACTTTTTCGTGCACTCTCCATACGGGAAGTGCCGATGGCTGTGATATCCAAGCTCGGGTGCTTGAGCAAAGCCGGAATATGTGTTTGGCTGGCCCATTTGTTATTCATCGAACCTCCTATGATACCTGCACGAATCTTCTGTTGTACCATGTGCCATCCCTCCTGATTTTAAAATGTGGGTAGTAAATACCGCTCAAGCCCAATATAATACACTTAACTCATAAAGAATAATGTTTGTTAATGATATAGATATCATTTTATTTGATGGGAGATGAAATGGTGGATATTCAGAATATGCAGGCATTTGTTTCAGTGGCGGAACTTAGAAGTCTAACAGAAGCTGCCCAGAAGCTGAATCATCTGCAATCGAATATGACGGCTAAAATAAAGAAGCTGGAGGCCTATTACGGCACAGCGTTATTTTACCGAAAGCCTCGTGGTATGGAACTGACACCCGCAGGCGAAATTCTATATACTCAGTACAAGCAAATTTTACTGCTATGGCAAGACACGGAGATGAAAATGAGACCCCAGGAGGAAAAATTGCGTGTCGGCACAATGCAGTCCATTGTAGCAGGCGAAACAACAAGGGCGCTAACGAAGGTATATGAGATGTATCCGCAGGCTTCGGTGACATTAAAAACCGGAACTACCACGGAAATGGAGCAATTCATCCTCGACGGCGAGCTTGATATTGCTTTTGTTACAGGATATCCTACCAACCCATATATTCATTATCAAAAAATATGCCGTGAAGAGCTTGTGCTGGTGGGGAAAGGTATACACGAAGGCTCGGATCTCCAACAGGTACTGCAAGGAGCTTCTATTATCATATTGTCGGATAGCTGCCTGTACCTCACGCATTTAGAGAAGATGTATCAGGACATGCAATTGACCCATGGCGAGGTTGTTGAGGTTGGAATATTTGATACGATGGTAGAATTCGCTCTGATGGGAATGGGAATTACCCTTATGTCCAAAAAGCTGGCGCGACAATTTAAAGTAACGTCTTATTTACCGGTTCCTTCAATTTTTGGCTACATGGATACATATTTAATATCCCGTCCCAATCACGAAATGACAGCAATTGAACATAAATTTATCGAAATCAATAATACGATCTAATAGAGTAGGAAAGACATCGAATGACCTTAACTATAAATTCTAGAATGCGGCTATTCGTTTAGCTTGAGCATTTTTTTGGGATTGTAGGATTTGTCTATAGACTTGTCTCAGGACTTGTTTATTTTTAGTGAGGGTGTATAATGCTTGATGAATCAATTGATGGGTCAAGTATTAGGAGGAGGGTTTGTCATCAAACATTGCTCTGAAAAAAGCCAGCTATTTTATCGAATGCATCTTTTGTGTAAAGAAATGAATAACGCTTTTGAAGCACAGCTAAAAACCAGCTTCACCAAGGTCGAAATTTTGTATCATATTAATCATCGTCAGGAACTAAGTCAGCTGGAGCTTCAACATCTGCTCGTTCTGGATGGTGCAGCAGTGACCCGGCATCTGAAAAGGCTGGAGGAGGAAGGTCTGATTTTACGAATTAAAAAAGAGCAGGATAAGCGTATAACCTATATACGTTTAACCGAATTAGGAATTCAAGAGCTGCAAGTTTTGACAGAGCAAAGACAAGCGTTTCAGGAAAAGCTCCTCTATAAGTTTGCAGATGAGGAAATTGTGGCTTTAACAGATGCACTACAGCGTATGTCTAGCAATGTGAAGAATATGTGAAATGTGCGAGGACAAATGTTTTTGGAGGCCACTCGATGAAGATTTTAGAAGAATATTTTTATTACTACGATTTAGCAAAAGATGATCAAGTAAGTAGAGAACGATTAATCAGCTGAAGAAGCTGATACCTATCAAACCAGATGGGCAGTGTGCGGTAAAAAGGCAACAGGCGAAGTTTATACACTTACTGGAGTGGACAAAGCCCGACTGGATGCAGAAGGGAAGATCGTTTATCTGGAAAATATACCGGATACAGCTGATGCTTTTGATAAGTACAAAAATATCTGATTATTCTAAATGATAACCCGCCAGCTGTATAATAGCTCGCGGGTTATCTGTTTTCCGAACAATACATATGTGTTTAATTTGTAACATTCGTTTTTTCTGTTGACAAGCCGTAGGCGAGAGCCTAAAATAACGGATGTAATATAGCGTATATAAAGACGAATATTACAGCAAGTGAACGACAACAATACGAGTATGCTTTGCGTAGGAGGAATTACGACTCATGGAGCGTTTCTTTAAATTAAAGGAACATGGCACAAACATCCGCACCGAGATTATTGCGGGGATTACTACTTTTATGACCATGGCTTATATCCTGGTGGTCAACAATACCTTTTTGGGACCAACTGGCGCGGGGATGCCTAGTGAAGCTGTTTTCTTTGCAACAGCAGTAGGTGCAGGTTTAGTTACCATTCTGATGGGCTTGTTTGTAAATGTGCCAATCGGTATGGCGCCAGGGATGGGCTTGAATGCTTACTTTATGACCGTAGTCTTGAGTTCTAATGGGATGATTACTTGGCAAGCGGCACTTGGCGCTGTATTTATATCCGGTATCGTCTTTCTGATTTTAACCGTTACCCGGGTAAGACAGATGCTGCTTGTTGCAGTTCCGGAAAATTTAAAAACTGCTATTACAGTTGGTATTGGCTTGTTTATCACAATTGTTGGTTTCAAGCTTTGTAATCTGGTTATGGTGAGTATTGTTCCAGGGACAGATGTTGGTCAACCGGTTCCGGGTCATGCTTTTAATTTGGTTCTGGGTAGTCTGGTACATCAAAAGGATGCGTTGCTGGCGCTAATCGGGTTGCTCATTATCGCAGCGTTGATGGTCGTTCGGGTCAAAGGCGCATTGCTGATTGGAATCGTAGCTACTACATTAATCGGTATTCCGATGGGTGTAACGGATCTGAGTAGCTTGACAACAGGGCACTGGATTCCAAATTTCAGCAATTTGGCAGTAGGTCAGTTAGACCTGAAGGCAGCTTTGCATATTGGTCTGTTTGATATTATTTTCATCTTCACATTTGTAGAGTTGTTTGATACCTTCGGTACGCTGGTAGGTACAGCTACACGCGCAGGCATAATGAAAGATAAGAAAAAAGGCGAGAAAATTATCGGTAAAGCGATGCTGGTAGATGCTGTTGGCGTAAGTACTGGTGCAGTATTGGGTACAAGTACAATTACAGCATTTGTAGAAAGCTCCGCAGGGGTAGAAGAAGGTGGACGTACAGGTCTCACTGCTGTAACGACAGGCGTTCTGTTCTTGTTGGCCCTCTTTATTGCGCCGCTGGCTCTGGTTGTGCCTTCTGCGGCTACTGCTCCGGCTTTGATTATCGTTGGGGTGTTGATGATGAGTCAGGTTCGTAATATTGACTGGGATAACTTCCTGTTGGCATTCCCAGCGTTTCTGACCATCGTTTTGATGCCTTTTACAGGTGGAATTGCGAATGGTATTTCTGCTGGTATTCTGTCTTACGTTGTGCTGGCAGTGTTCAGTAATCTGTTTACCAGCAATAAAGTTAAAATTCACTGGCTTATGTGGGTGCTTGCTATTATTGTAGTAATCCGCTTTGCCTTTATGGGCTCCGAATAATTCAGTAGATATAAAATACAGAACCTCTTTCCTGTTGTTTAAAAGGGAGGAGGTTCTTTTTTTAGTTTACCACGAGTAAAAACAAAAGAAGTAATATATGAAAGAAAACGATTGATAAATATGTGTTATGAAATTTTATATAAATAATGCTTGCAAACTAAAAATACATATGGTATATTCTAATTCCGGCCAAGAAACACAAGGTTGTGAGCGAATGTTTCAAAAAAGACTTTGAAAAAAAGCTTGCAAAGTTGGTTCGGAAGTGATATGATATAAGAGTTGATGAGGCGATGAGCTGATTCGAAAAAAGAAGTGTTTGATCTTTGAAAACTGAACAACGAGTGAGTAAACTGATTTTGTTCGCAAAATCAACAATGAGATATTTTATCTCGTCAGTTTCAAAATGAGCTAATCGCTCTTTCGATAAACCAGCTTCGGTTGGTCTTTAATGGAGAGTTTGATCCTGGCTCAGGACGAACGCTGGCGGCGTGCCTAATACATGC
>NZ_JAHPJM010000030.1:0-19440 GCF_019042715.1 Paenibacillus sp. AK121 | reverse complement strand
CGAACACGACCGTTAAGCCCTCCAGCGCCGATGGTACTTGGACCGCAGGGTCCTGGGAGAGTAGGACGCCGCCAAGCAAGATAAAAAGGCACATCCCAGTAAGGGGTGTGCCTTTTTTTTTGGATCAAGCCGATCTTAGAAACGTGATTTCATTTACGTACTTTCTTTATGAAATATATAATAAGATATCCATGTGCTACTACTCCTGTGCTTTCTTAACCATTTACTTCTACTTTTCCAGTAAGTATAGAAGTGTAAAACAGCAATTACATGCGTGCTTTATAAGAAAAACGACCAAGGGAAGTACCTTTCTTGGTCGTTTTTCTATATTTGCTATTTCCTTGTGTTATCAACCATTCTCTGAAGCACACTCTCAAAGGTATGAAGATCGTCTTGAGAGATCCCAGCAATGGTGTCTTGCTTAAACTTCTCAGCAATCGGCAGAAGCTTAAGACAAACCTGCGTACCAAGATCGGATAATTGAATTTGTTTCATTCGTTTGTCTGTGTCATCAATACTTCGAAGTAAATACCCTTCGGCTTCTAGTTTTTGTAGCAGCCGCACTACACTTGGCTCCTTAATCGACAATTCTTCTGCAAGTTCTCGTTGAGTCATGGATTTATGCGTATAGATATAATACATCGCAATCCATTGACTCCTAGTAATGTTATAAGGCCGAAATTCTTTCTCCAAGGCTTCCGAAAAGATTTTTCCACTACGATTGGTAATAAAAGCAAGACAATTCTCTAAGTTAAACATGGCCACACCAACCCATTCAACTAAACTATATTTCTTATACATCAACTTAAGTATAACAGACCTTTGTACTTTTCATCATATCAGATACTTTCTTAACAGCTAAAATAAATTACTTAGCTAACTATTGATTTTCGAAACCAAGAGTGCTACAATTTCCCTGAATAAAGTTATTTTTTTCACAAAGTAAACGGGAGGTTATATTTATGTTAACTACATTTAAAGCTACTGCAAAAAAATTACCTGAAGGGTTGCAGGTGGAAGCTCAATCTAGAGGGTTTAAAATTGTGATGGATGAACCTGAAGATTTTGGTGGAACCGACAAAGCGATGAATCCGGTTGAAGCACTTCTGTGTGCGCTTGGTGCATGTCAGTCGATCGTTGTTGCTGCTTTTGCCGAAAGCTTTGGGTTTTCGTATGAAGAATTCCATATAGAGCTGGAAGGAGATTTGGACCCGGATGGGTTCATGGGGTTAGCGGATGTTCGTTGTGGCTTTCAGGAGATTCGTTTTGTCATGCACTTTAAAACGACAGAGAGCCAAGAAAAAGCAGAAGCTTTTGCAGCGTTTGTTGAAAAGACTTGTCCTGTGGGTGATTGTTTGGCTAATGGGGTTAAATTGGTACAAGCTGGCGTAGTCAGACATTAAATTATTCGCTAAAAGGGCTCAATAAATTCTCTTTTGGTTGTGAAGGAGTTTGAGAATTATGGAAGTTAAAATGTCAATGATCCCTGGAGGAAAAAAGGGGAAAGCCAGCAGAAATCACGTCCAGCTCGGACAAAACGTTTCCTTTGGGGATGTACTACTTGAGGTTGAGACAGGAAAAGGTGTTCGAGAAATTACAGCGACTGTCGAGGGAAGCATTAGTAAAATCCACTTTGAAGAAGGCGACGAAGTGTCCTCTAATCAGGTCTTGTTTACAATTGACGCTGCTGCCGAAGAGGGGACGTCTACAGTAACATCACAGGCTACTAAGATGGAACAACCTACACTGGATAAGAACGTGGACTTACTAATTATTGGAGCTGGACCAGGAGGGTATGTGGCAGCGATTTATGCCGCTAAAAAAGGAATAAAGGTGGCCTTGGTGGAAAAGGAGGAGTTGGGTGGCACCTGTCTTAATGTAGGGTGTATTCCATCTAAATCCCTGGTGAAGTCTTCTGAGATTTGTCACCACATCAAGGAATCGTCTTTGTTTGGTATTCATACGGGAACAGATCTTCAAGTCGATATGAAACAAGTCATTCGTCGTAAAGATGAAATCAAAGGAAAATTGATTTCGGGTATTGATTATTTAATGGAAAAAAATAATATTGAAATTATTCGCGGTCAAGCAGCCTTTTTATCTGCCACACAAGTAAGCGTCAAAGGACAACGACATTACCAGGTTACAGCAAACGATATCATTATTGCGACAGGTTCTAAAATTACCAAAGTGAATATTCCCGGCATCAATCTTCCTATTGTAATGAATAGTACCGATGCCCTTGCCTCTACTGAACTACCAAAAAGTATTACGATTATTGGCGGTGGTGTGATTGGTATGGAGTTTGCTTTCATCTATCGCAATTTCGGCGTAGAGGTTCACGTAGTAGAATTTATGGATCGTTTGTTGACCATGGTTGACAGTGACATTTCAGAAGAAATTAAACAATCGGCAGAGAATGCTGGGATTCATATCCATACCCAATCCAAGGTATCTAAGATCCAACAGGCGGACAATGGACAGGCTATTGTCACCTATGAAAACAAACAAGGTGAGCATTTGTTAGTTAGCGAGAAAGTGCTTGTTGCGATCGGACGTGAGCCCAATTTGGATGGACTGGATATTGAACAAGCGGGTATCCAGCGCAATGAGCGAGGGAAAGGCATTGCCGTTAACGAATATATGCGTACAAACGTCGAACATATCTATGCCATTGGTGATGTGACGGATATTATGCAGCTTGCCCATGTCGCCTCCCATCAGGGGATCACTGCTATTGATGCCATCATGGGTGGATCGGAAGGTATGCAATATGCCGCCATTCCAAATGTCATCTTTACTTCACCCGAAATCGCAAGTGTTGGTATATTAGAGGATCAATGCAAGCGAGAGGGAATGGATTTCAGTGTAAGCAAAGTTTCGTTCTCCAGCAATGGGAAAGCATTAACGATGAATGAATCGGAAGGCTTTATTAAATTGATAAAGGATAATGTGACACAAAAAATTGTGGGTGGATCGATCATTGGTCCAGATGCATCATCTTTAATCAGTAGCCTGACATTGGCGATTGCCAATGAGCTGACAGAGCAGCAAATCACGCAAACGGTTTTTGCTCATCCAACGACTGGAGAAGTGATTCACGAAGCTGCGTTTGGCCTTAGCATTGGAACGCTTCATCAAGCGTAACATTAAAAATAAAAGGAATGCTTCTAGTCTAAGTAAACGGACAAGGAAGCATTCCTTTTTGATACCGCCCAGGTTGACAAATAGTGCTGGATGCAAATAGAATAATTTATTATAATACTACTTATTAAAAGTTCTATAAAAAGTATCGTTAAGGAGCTAATTGATGACAGTAGAACCCTCTATGAATCCTAGGATAGTTCGTAATATTTTATTTTTGTTATTCGCTTTACCCGGTATAGCTTTTGCATCCTGGGTGTCCCGCACGCCTGTCATACGCGATATTTTGCATGTCTCGACTGCCGAAATGGGGATTATTATTTTTGGATTAGCCGCGGGTTCCTTATTGGGACTACTTAGTGCGGGCAATGTTATTTCTCGTATAGGTGGACGGTTGGTCATTCTGGGAAGTGCGCTTTTGATTGTGATTGGTTTTGTCATTGTAGGGTTGGGAACTGCATTTTCGCTCACGAGCATGGTGTTTGTTGGTTTGGTCATCTTTGGTGGTGGCTATGGTACAGCTGAAGTAGCTCTTAATGTCGAAGGTTCTGCGGTAGAAAATCAGTTGAATAAAATGCTTTTGCCCGCCTTTCACGGTTCGTTTAGTATGGGGACACTTGTAGGAGCTATCATCGGTTCTATAGCAGCGGCGTTACGAATACCTGTTGTGATTCATTTTGGAGCTATGGCTGCCATGATTGCCGCAGTAACTTTCTACTTGTATCGTTATTTGCCTCTTGATACAGGCAAAGAAAAGGAAGTTTCTACGCAAAAGGTTGGATCTAATATGAAGGTTCAGCTTGCTGTCTGGAAAGAAAGGCGAATCCTATTGATTGGGATCATCGTGCTCGGGACGGCGTTTGCAGAAGGGGCTGCGAATGACTGGCTGCTGTGGGTATTATTCTAGAGATCTGGGGACAGCATTATCTCTTAGCTGGATTGGGTATCTTGCTATGGGGGCTTGGAGCTTCACTTGGTTTTCCTGTAGGTTTGTCTGCTGCCGGAGATGATCCTCGTGGTGCGGCTGTCCGGGTAGGAGCCGTAGCCACAATAGGTTATATTGCCTTTTTAGTGGGACCTCCGGGATTAGGGCTTTTAGGTGAACATGTGGGTCTCCTGCATGCTTTAATTGTAGTGCTCATTGGCGTTATTGTTGCTGGTTTGATATCGGGTGCTGCCCGGCCCGTGGGGACGAAAGAAAAGAATGAGATTAAAATATAAAGGGGATTGTCGCATGTCTATGAAAACGGAAAAACAAAAGATGCTGGATGGGGAACTGTATGTAGCAGCTGATCCTCAATTAACGAGTGAAAGAGAGTATGCGAAAAGATGTGTACGTCTCTTTAATCAGACGACTGAGGCGGATAGTGAGTACCGTGAAAAGTTACTTAAGGAGCTTTTCGGTTCCACAGGTGAAAATATAAGCATGGAACCCAACATACGCTGTGACTACGGATACAACATCCATGTTGGGGAAAATTTCTATGCCAACTTTGACTGTACCATTTTGGATGTATGCGAGGTACGTATTGGGGATAATTGTTTTCTGGCTCCGGGAGTCCATATTTACACAGCGACTCACCCCATTGATCCATTTGAACGAATTGCTGGTCCAGAGTATGGAAAGCCTGTAACGATTGGCAATAATGTATGGATTGGCGGCAGGGCGGTTATTAATCCCGGTGTTACGATAGGTAATAACGTCGTAGTGGCATCAGGAGCAGTCGTAACCAAAGATGTTCCAGATCATATGATTGTAGCTGGGAATCCGGCACGAATAATCAAGCAAGTTGAAATCTCCTAAACAACAAACAGGTTAATCATTTATGATTTGTACCAAAGATCCTATTAAAAGAGCCTCTTATTTTAATAGGATCTTTTATATTTAAGGACTTTTACACTTCAAGAATTGAACTATTATACAGAGTAATAAATGATCATATTCATCCTTACCAGCGTTTCTCCTAAATTATAGTATATGTGCGGACGGTCTGCTTTAAAGCGTATCGAATCTCCGGCTTTCACCGTGTACGTTTCTTCGCTGACTTTTACCACCATTTCACCCTCAAATACGGTAATAAATTCTTCGGTACCCTCACGGTGAGGGGCGGAACTCAGTTCCCCGCCTGTTTCAATCTCTACGGTGTAGACCTCAAAATTTCTGTTTCCTTCATAGGGGAAAAACGGATACAAACGATAGTGATTGCTTTCTTCAAGCACTTGTATTTTGCTTTTAGGAACGACTATGGCATCGGCAGGCGGTTCGCTAATCAGGGCAGTGAATGATATTTTTAGGCCGTTTGCAATTTTCCATACCGTTGTAATCGAAGGATTCGATTCTCCGCGTTCAATCTGGCCGAGCATTGTTTTACTGATCCCCGTCAGGTCAGCTAATTTATCTAAACTCAATTTTCTTTCATTTCTTAGATGTTTTAGGTTTTTACTTAAAATCAAATTAATATTCTCCATCATTTTTTCGCTCCCTATTGTGCTATATAAAGAACATGATGTACAATCATGAAGTACAAATGTGCGTTTCAACGCACATTTTATTTAATTATAACACACTGGAGTTGATTGTTGCATGCCGTTTATTCCATTTTTATCTTATGTGCTTGTTACTAGCTTTACGCCAGGCCCCAACAATATTATGTCATTGGACAGTGCCAGGCGGTTAGGTTTAAAGAGAGCTTTTCCATTCTTACTGGGAGTAACAGCAGGCTGTTTCGCCATTATGCTGTTAGCCTGCTATTTTAATCTAGCTTTATATCATTTCTTGCCTCGAGTAAAAATCTGGATGAATGTTCTTGGTAGTCTGTACATGCTTTATCTGGCAGTAAAAATAGCAAAGAGCAAATCTACTTCGGAGGATAATGACCACAATGAAGGATATTCCTTCAAATCAGGACTGCTGCTGCAATTTATCAATTTAAAAATTATTTTGTATGGTATTACGGTCATTTCAACGTTTGTAATGCCGTATGATGTGTCGTATATGACAATGTTTACGATCTCGTTACTCCTGACCTGTATTGGTTTTGTAGCTGTAATGTGCTGGGCGATTTTCGGAGCCATGTTCCAGCGCTTCTTGAATAAGTATGAGCGCTCCTTCAATATCATTATGGCCTTATTGCTCCTTTATAGTGCACTATCCATATGGATTTAAATAAATACCGTATTCACGATTTAAAAGAGAGGTTCCTGACTTATAAGCAGGAGCCTTTTTCGTGTGAACAGAGACTTATTCAAAGATTCATGAAATATAATCCGGACAGAATGGATGAGTTTCCTGAGCATTTAGCCGTAAAACGGGTATTACCTTAATACATAAAGTATATTGACAACTTGTATATACATGATTTAATCTTGTATATACAAGAAGTTGAAAGCGTTATAATAAATTCTTTTACGCTACTTCATTTCGCAAGAAAGGAATGAGCATGAATGGAAGCAATGAACAAGGCTTTAATTCCTCAAGATAAGGACTGGTGGCGCAAATCGGTCGTCTATCAGGTTTATCCCAAAAGTTTTAACGATACGACGGGCAAAGGAACCGGTGATATAAGAGGACTGACACAAAAGCTTGATTATCTGCAAGGACTGGGTGTTGATATTATCTGGTTGCAGCCTGTATATGTCTCGCCACAACGTGATAACGGGTATGATGTAGCCGATTATTGCCGGATTAATCCTGACTATGGAACAATGCAGGATTTTGAAGAATTGAGCCGGGAAATTCGGGCGCGTGGGATGCACTTGATGATCGACATCGTGGTTAACCATTCTTCTACAGAGCATGTCTGGTTTCAGCAGGCGCGGCTTTCTAAGGATAGTGAGTACAGGGACTATTATATCTGGCGTGACCCAGCACCCGATGGAGGACCTCCGAACAACTGGATTTCCAAGTTTGGTGGACCAGCTTGGCAGTATGACGAGGCTACAAACCAATATTTCTTGACACTGTTTGATAAGACGCAGGCGGATTTAAACTGGGAAAATCCCAAAGTTCGTCAGGAAGTTGTTAATGTGCTGGAATTTTGGGCAGAGAAGGGAGTTAGTGGCTTCCGACTTGATGTCATTAATTTGATCTCCAAAGATCGGCAATTCTCGGACGACGATGGAAGCACGGCTCTTGGAGACGGGCGTAAGTATTATACGGACGGTCCGCATGTACATGAATACCTTCATGAATTACATGAGAAAGTATTCTCACTGTATAACAGTGTCACTGTAGGGGAGATGTCCTCCACCTCACTGGATCACTGTATCCGTTATTCCAATCCAGACAGAAAAGAATTATCCATGACCTTTAATTTTCATCATTTGAAGGTGGATTATCCCAATGGGCAAAAGTGGGAACTCATGCCTTATGATTTTGAAATGCTGAAAAAGCTATTCTCGGATTGGCAGATTGGCATGCAACAGGGTGGCGGCTGGAGTGCATTGTTTTTTAACAATCATGATCAGCCAAGAGCGATCTCTCGCTTTTTGGATGATGATGAATACCATGTGGAGAGCGCCAAGCTACTGGCAACCACGCTACATGGACTTCAAGGAACACCTTATATATTTCAAGGTGAAGAGATCGGAATGCCCAATCCGCAGTGGTCAGATATTGAAGAATTCCGTGATGTTGAATCGCTGAATATGTATCGTATTTTGCAGGAGCAAGGTAAAAGTGCAGAGGAAGCATTGGATATCATTCGAGAGCGGTCTCGTGATAATTCGAGGACACCGATGCAGTGGGATAACACTCGCAATGCGGGCTTCACTACAGGCACGCCTTGGATTAAGGTAGATGAACGATATCCACAGATCAACGTTCAGTCTCAGTTAGAGGACCCGAACTCGATCTACAGCCATTACCGTAAGCTGATTCGTCTGCGTAAGACGGTACAGGTCATCACCGATGGGGATTATCAACGTTTGGACGAAGCTCATCCTCAGGTCTACGCATATCAACGCAGCAATGAACAGGAGACTTTGGTCGTCATCTCTAATTTTAGTGGGCGGGATGTACAATTCCGTATACCGGATTCATTTTATTTATCATTAGATAATCAAGCAGTAGCAGCGGCTGAGCTTTTAATCGGTAATACCCAGTATGCTCCGCAGCTAAATCAGGTGGTCTCTTTGACTCCGTATGCTTCCTATATGTGGATTGTTCGTTAACCTTAGTGAATAGTATGGAAATATCCAGTAGCACCCCGGTAGTACATTTATTTTTAAACCGGGGTGCTGCTTTAAAAATGAGCAAACGTCGAGGGAGTGGACTAGATGGCGATTGAAAGAGCACAGGTGGAAGACATTATAAAAGCCGTTGGTGGTAAAGACAACATAGAGGCCTCTACGCATTGCGTAACTCGTCTGCGATTTGCCCTGTATGATGATAAGTTGGTCGATAAAGATGCACTCGAACAAAATGATCTGGTCAAAGGCCAATTTTCTTCACAAGGACAGTATCAGGTCGTGATTGGCCCAGGTCTGGTGGATAAGGTATATGACGAAATGATCTCCATTACAGGAGGCAGTCGGGCTTCTAAGGACGATGTTAAGAACGCCGCTAGTAAAAAACAAAACCCGATTCAGCGTGCCATCAAGACGCTGGCAGATATCTTTATTCCTATTTTGCCCGCAATTGTGACTGCAGGCTTATTGCTTGGGATCAATAATATTTTGACTGGAAAGGGAATCTTTTTCGAAGGAATGGCTCTGGTACAGGTCTATCCTCAATGGACTGACTTTGCGTCTATTATTAACACCATTGCCAGTACCGCTTTTACATTCCTACCTGCCTTGATTGGATGGTCGGCCGTTGTTAGGTTTGGCGGTAGTCCTTTACTTGGGATTGTACTCGGTTTGATTCTAGTTCATCCGGATCTGCTAAGTGCATACAGCTATGCGGATGCCGTTACCAAAGGAACTGTTCCAGTTTGGGATTTATTTGGTTGGGAAGTGAACAAGATTGGTTATCAGGGACAGGTTTTACCCGTTTTGGTATCCGCTTACGTGCTCGCACAAATTGAGAAATTCCTAAATAAAAAGATAGCGGATTCATTTAAGCTGTTGCTCGTAGCACCGATTACATTATTAATCACGGGATTTCTTGCCTTTACAGTGATCGGTCCGGTTACTTTTATGATTGGTAATGCGATTACGACTGGTCTTGTATACGTTTTCGATTTGGCTCCTGCGCTGGGTGGCCTGATTTATGGAGGTTTTTACGCCTTGCTCGTGATCACGGGAATGCATCATACTTTCCTGGCGGTGGATGTGCAATTAATTGGTACACAGGGTGGAACGTTCCTATGGCCGATGCTGGCCCTGTCCAATATCGCTCAGGGGGCAGGGGCACTGGCAATGATGTTGGTATTGAAGGAGCAAAAAGGAAAAGGATTGGCTCTTACCTCTTCCGTGTCTGCTTTTCTGGGTGTAACCGAGCCTGCCATATTCGGGGTGAATATTCGGTATAAATATCCGTTCGTATTCGGAATGATCGGTTCCGGTATCGCAGGTATACTGCTCACCGTAAATCATGTGTTGGCTTCTTCCATTGGTGTGGGAGGGATTCCAGGCTTCCTGTCTATTTTCCCAAACAACTGGGGGGTATTCTTCGTTGGGATGGCGATCGTATTGATTGTACCGTTTGCTTTAACCTTTATGTATGGGAAGCTGCTCAATAAGCGTCGTCAGACTCCAGCTACACCAGCTAATGACTCCATACGGAAAAATTCGGACCAACAAAATTCTGCACTGGATGTGCTTGAAGTAAAGACTCCGGTACTAGGACATGTTGTGCCATTAGAACAGGTTCCTGATCCGGCTTTTGCCGAACGGCAGATGGGGCAAGGAATTGCAGTGGAACCGAAGGATGGTCGGATTCTTGCCCCTTTCAGTGGAAAAGTCATTCACATCATGGTGAAAAGCAAGCATGCCTTGATTTTGGAGCATCCAACAGGTGTGCAGATTCTGGTGCATGTAGGAATCAACACGGTGTCATTAAAGGGAGAAGGATTCACCATGCATGTGGAGACAGGTCAAAACGTGGAGCAGGGACAGCTACTGATGGAATTTGACCGTGAGCTGATTCAGAAATCAGGGTATCCTATGATTACACCGGTCATTGTTCCCGAAAGGCAGAGTATGATTGAATCGATTGAGGAATTGCCAGGTGAGGCGAACGATTTGCAATATGTCTTAATGAGAATTCATTTGAATTCTTCATCAGACAAAACGAATTAAGTCAGATTCATCCCTGCTAGCCTAATTTAGTAACTTGGTCAGTGAAAGAATGCTACAATAAACGTGGTGATGAAAATTGACTAAGAATATATTTTTGCAAATTTATCAAGAGTACTCGGGGCGAATCCAGACAGGCGAATTGGCTCCTGGTTCGAAAATGCCCTCTGAAAATGAATTGGCCCGGGAGTATAACACTTCTCGTGAGACTGTGCGTAAGGCACTTCACTTGCTTGCACAAAATGGGTATATCCATAAAATAAAGGCTAAAGGATCTTTTGTTCTGGATATCGGACGGATGGATTTTCCTATAGGGGGATTGGTCAGTTTCAAAGAAATGTCTGAGCGGATTGGGCGTAAATCACAAACGATTGTTCATAAAAATCAGTTGATTCCCATTCCAGATGACATAGCTACTCATCTTGAGATTGACAAAGATAAGTATTTGGTTTGGGAAGTCATTCGTGCGCGTGAAATTGAAGGTGAATGTGTCATACTGGATAAAGACTATTTTCGATCAGACATTGTCCCTGTGCTTACCGAGGAAATTAGTCGTGAATCTATCTACGAATATCTGGAGGGGGAACTCCATCTTCCAATCAGTTATGCTAAAAAAGTCGTTTCTGTAGAAGATGCAGATGAAGAAGACCGTAAGCTGATGGACCTCCAGAACTATACTCATGTGGTTGTAGTACGTAACTATGTTTATCTGGAAGATACCACATTGTTCCAGTATACCGAATCAAGGCATCGACTGGACAAATTCCAATTCGTCGATTTTGCCAGACGTTCCCACGGTGAAGAGAGATTTAAGCTGACCCATTAGAATTGATCTAAGGACGAGAGATTAAATCGGAATAGTTCACTGTGGTGGAAACCCCCTCTTCTAAGAAGAGGGGGTTTTTGTTAACTCCAAGGTAAATTGTTGAGTGGATTTCGACTATTCGGCAGAGGAACCTAAATCCGTAATGGTTAGCTTAATATCGAAGGTTACGGGGATTTTACTGAACTTATAATCCCAATCATCTTTTACTTTTTTCCACACCTGTGGTTTATCAATTTTCAGGTGATCACCAAAGCCGGCAACATCGACTTTATATTCGGATTGTAATTTGCGCATAAGAGACTTAATCCTTCTAGTCACTTGTTTTTCAAACTCTTGCTCAGCTTCTTTCATGTTCCGCGTCTCAGTCGGATCTACCTTCTCATCCCAGTTTTCGATTAAACGCCCTTTGGATTCAATTTTTACGTGAAAGGAGATGTCGTCGTCCTTGCCCACTTTAGTTGTTATTTTGCTTTTTACCGATTTGATTTCATAAGTTATGGCTTCATTCCGCTTGTCATACGTTTTGACAGCTCCGCCCTCAACATCACCTGTAATCCATCCAATACTCTCCACGTCTTGTTGTCCCAAAGCACCAATCCAGTGACCGGTTTCCCCTTTAATAATGCCGGCACCTGAAAATTCTAATTCTCCCTTAGATTCAGTAATGTTTTGCAGTATATAGCTTTTTTTGGAGTGCATTAACCCATCTAATTCAGACAAATTGACTCCCCTCATTACCTTGCTGGTTCTAAAATGGTTACGAAGCATATTCAGAATATGAATAGACGGAATTTCGCCTGTATATTTGGTAACTAAGGTGTTGGCTGCTCGATCCTTACTTAAGAAAACCATACAACTTGGACGAATATCATTATCACGTAGCACAAAATCCATCAATTGTTGCATCGTTTGTAGTTTTGCCAGTTCGGTGGAAACCACGATGACTTTTAGGTGGTGACCAATAACGGGGCGATCCAAACGGAGAGAGAGCTGTCGGAAGATTTCAAGTATAGAATCACCGGTGCCAGCTATATTTACATAGTTTAGCTCTTGTCCACCGTCGCCGCCTTGTTGGTTTGTGCTTCCGGATGATTTTTTGGGGACGATTTGTACGCTGGTCGTAATTGTATTTTTCTTGAAGTAACGGCTGCCTTTCTTCTCCAGATCCTGTTCCAATGGACTGAGCTCTCCCTTATCGAGAGCCAATCCTGTATATATGCTAAGCTCCTCTACTTCCTTGCTGCTCCAGCAGCCGACCTGAGTCATCAGCAGAATGAAAGCAAGCAGCAAGGATAGGAAAGATTGTCTACACATTTTGCTTCATTCCCTTCTTCCTGATCATAAAAACGATGGAGAGAAGTACCGGGATCAGAAAAAATAATACGATTCCCATGTATCCGATCTCATCGCCAAGGCGAAACACTTCAGTCATACGAACAGGAGTCATCGTGGAAATAAAGATAAACGGGATTAAGCCGAAAATCGCATAACGATATTTAAGACCAAATACCTGTGAGACACCTAAGGAAGCATTGAAGAAAAAACTACAGAAATTACAAAACATTTGCATCACCCAGATCACCAGCAGTGGAAACTCCAGACGTTCAAAAAGAAATCCGGGGATCTCAAAACTGCGCATCAAATTAATGGTAGGCCAAGTACTTGTTACAGTAGAATCTACCGATAGCCCGCCGATCACCATAACTACGGTCAAAAAATACAAAACTAATGGGATACTGATGCCCACTGCCATGGCCTTAAATGCTTTTTCGGGGTGCTGCAAAAAAGCGACTAGTGTCATGACGACTTCACATCCAGAGAAGACAAGAATAGTCGATTTTAGCCCTTTGATGACGGGTAATATCCCGTCACTCAATACAGGACGAAGATGATCAATTTCAAATATTCTTAAGCTAAAGAGAAAACAGAAAAGCAGAAAGAAGAGACTGATTGGAAGTACAATTTGGTACAGCCGCGCGATGGAATTAATGCCTCCAAACACCAAATAACTACCAACCCAAATGAATGGAATCACAATCGCCCAGATGGGTGTGCCTTCAAGTAGAAAAAACATGGTTACTTCGGCTAACACACGGATCTCAAAGCCGGCTATGATTATAAAGTATATAATTAATAGCACGCTTAAGAATCCTCCCGGAACAGTGCCTATAATTCTTTTGGAGTATTGATACATGGTGTTTCTAGGAAACTGTTGACTTAATTTCACCATGATCCAGACGACGAATATGACAATAGCTCCACCGATGAGGACAGAAAGCCATGCATCAGGAGTTTGTACTTGTTCAGTTACACCTCTCGGCAGTGTCAAGATCCCTGCGCCTAATACGGTATTGGTCAGGAATACAGCCCCTTGCTTAGTTGTGATCTTATCATCAGAGCGTCTAAACACAGTAGCTCCTCCTTCGTTTTGGGCATCATGATCTGCGTTTGCGTTGCTGCGTTTTCATCATGACAGGTCTTCGTTTCATCAGAGACATAGGAGCCCGGATGTACAGATCCTTCCAATCGCTTAGGCGCATAGGGGAAAAGGGAGTTACATATGGTACACCAAAGCTTTTCAACTTCGTCAGATGGATACAAATTAACAGAAAGAACAATATGGTTCCAAACATGCCCAGCATTGCTGCAAAGAACATTCCGACAAAACGCAAAAGGCGCAGGGTAATGCCCGCACTATATGTTGGTATCGAAAACGATGAAATGGCAGTAACTGCAACTACAATCACAAGGAAGGGACTAACGATGCCCGCATTGACAGCAGCATCACCGATGACCAAGCCTCCCACAATGCCCATCGCAGGGCCAATGGGTTTGGGCAGGCGGATGCCAGCCTCTCGTAGAATTTCGATAGAGATTTCCAAAATCATGACTTCTATAACGGATGGGAAAGGGACGCCTTGACGGGTTCCGATAATGCTAATGACCAGCTTGGTTGGAATTAAACCGGGATGAAACGATATAAAAGAAATGTACAGAGCAGGCCCCATAAGCGCTATAAAAGCCCCGCTAAACCGTAGCAGACGTAATAGTGTCCCCGGAATCCATCGCTCATAATAGTCCTCGGGAGATTGAAGCAGCATACTGAAGGTCACCGGGACAATAAGTGCAAAAGGAGTACCATCCAGTAAGATCGCTATTCTTCCCTCCAACAAAGCATTAATAACACGGTCAGGACGCTCTGTATTATGAGCCTGTTGGAATGGACTTAAATAATTGTCTTCGATGAGTTGTTCCACATACCCGGATTCAGGTAAAAAATCCATGTCTATTTTTGATATTCTGCGGCTTACTTCTTCAAGAAGGTCTGGATTCACAATATCCTTTATATACGCGATAACGAGATCCTTTTTGATTCTGCTGCCCACTTGGAATTTCTTCAATTCCAAACTTTTATTTAAACCCTGGCGCCGAAGCATCGAAGTGTTTTCACTCAATACTTCCGTAAAACCGATTCTGGGACCCCGAAGCAATGCTTCAGAGGTTGGTTCATTGACGGAGCGAATAGCGCCATTAGGAGGGCCCACCAGTAGCGCTTCCTTCATTCCTTCAATTAATAGGGCTGTATGACCTAAAAGGATGAACTCGTACAGTTCCTCCATACGGGTAACTTCACTAATTTGCGTAAGTGGCATCAGGCTTTCTTTTATAAAAGAGTTACTTATACCTTCCGGTTGTTCCTGCTGATCCTGACCCTGCTGCTGGCCTTCAAACATCAAGACCTCCAATACCTGCTTGCTCATAAGTTTTTCATCCTGCATACCTTCTATGAAGACTAACACGGACCGAGCATGAAATTTCTTCATCACAAACTCACGAAAATGCACATCACTATTTTCGCCAATAGCTTCACGAATTGCCTGTAAGTCGGAATCATAATTTCCTGTAATTTTAGAGCTCGGTTCATGCTGCTGATTCATGTGCCCTTCGTTATGTTTATTAGAGAGCGGATGACTGGAAGAGTGTTTGGATTTGGCTCCCTTACTGCCGACAAACGAATAAATCGAGGTGTTTATATAATAAATTCCTAAAGGAATAATCAACGCAAGGCCAGCTTGAAAGAGTGTACTCCAGCTAGGAAGATAAGAAATGATTTTAGACCACATGCTGATTACCTCCAAACAATTCAATTCGTTTTCCCATAAGATACAAGTTGTTCATAAAGTATTCCTTATAACGGTTGTATTTACGCATGAATTGGAAAGATTCTTTCGATGACACTGCTATGATTTCCGGTCCTTACCTTAATCCCTTGAAATAGAATAGGGAAATCCCTAAATATTCATAATTTTAACTACATTGTGATCGAAATCACATATAGACCTATCTACTGTATTAGAATAGAAGCATAAACAATATTCATTAGAAACGTAGAGATGTCGTCGGATAGGAAGTAGCGTCGAATGAATGGAGGAACCGGTATATGATAAACAGTAAAAAGAAGCTTGTGGTTATAGGGAACGGGATGGCTGGTATCAATACGGTCGAACAAATTTTAAAATTAACAGATAAATATGAAATTACAGTCCTGGGAAGTGAGCCGCATCCGAACTATAACAGGATCATGCTCTCTTATGTGTTGGAAGGTAGTAAAACAATAGATGATATCATACTGAACGATTTGCAATGGTATGCGGATCAAGGGATTACTTTATATACAGGAAAAATGGTTAAAAGCATCGACGGTAGGCACAAGAAGATTCACACCGAAGACGGACTGGAAATTGATTACGATGTGGCTTTGGTGGCTACTGGTTCACAATCGTTTATTCTGCCTATTCCGGGCAAAGAGTTACCAGGCGTCATTGGTTTCCGGGATATCGCCGATTGCTCGGCCATGCTGGAGGCGGCGAAGACCTATAAGAAGGCAGCTGTCATTGGCGGCGGTCTGTTGGGGCTGGAGGCAGCTAAAGGCTTGGTCAACCTCGGGATGGATGTTACAGTCGTTCATCT
Organism: Paenibacillus sp. AK121; assembly: GCF_019042715.1. NCBI lineage: Bacteria > Bacillati > Bacillota > Bacilli > Caryophanales > Paenibacillaceae > Paenibacillus > Paenibacillus sp. AK121. The sequence goes on along the minus strand of NZ_JAHPJM010000030.1, from coordinate 3,260 downwards.
AATGGAAGATTTGATGGAACGTCAGTTAGACCGGGAAGCCTCTGCGATGTTGAAAGCAGAACTGGAACGTCAGGGAATCAAGTTTGCTATGCAAATGCAAACTGCGGAAGTGTACGGTCAAGATCGGGTACAAGGACTGCGCTTCTCGGATGGAAGCGAGCTGGAAGCAGATTTGGTTGTAATGGCCGTCGGGATTAAACCTAATATCCAGGTAGCTAAAGAAAGTGGTATGGAAACGAACCGCGGGATTGTGGTCGATGATTTCATGAGAACCTCCATGCCGGATGTATACGCTGTAGGGGAATGTGTTGAGCACCGTGGAATCTGCTACGGTCTGGTAGCTCCGCTGTTTGAACAGGGAAGTGTGATTGCCAAGCATTTGGCAGGCGTGGATACTGAAGGCTATGCAGGATCGGTAGTTTCCACCAAGCTTAAAATTTCAGGGGTAGATGTTTTCTCAGCTGGCGAATTCATAACCCAACCTGAACATACGGCGATTGTAGCGAAGGATGAGTGGAAGCGAACATACAAAAAGGTACTGCTTCGTGATAATAAAATTGTTGGTACTGTACTGTTTGGCGATGTGAGTGAATCTGCTAGTCTGCAAAAATATGTGCGTCAGCAAACGGAAATGACAGATGAGATCTATGGACAGATCATGGGTACTGGATGCGGCAATCACGGGGCGAAAACGTCATCCGTTGAAACGATGGCGGACGATGAAATTGTCTGCGGTTGTAACGGTGTGACTAAAAAGGCAATTGTGGAAGCAATCAATGAAAATGGACTAACCACCGTTGATGAAATTAAGGCATGTACCGGAGCTACGCGTTCTTGCGGAGGATGTAAGCCCGTTGTTGAGCAAATTTTGCAATATGTTCTTGGAGACAGCTTCAAAACATCAGCCAAGCAGGGAATATGTGGTTGCACAACCTTGAGCCGGGACGAGATTGTTGAAGCGATCAAAACCAAAGGGCTGACAACTACGCGTGAAGTGATGAATGTACTCGGCTGGCATAATGATGAAGGATGCTCCAAATGCCGTCCGGCGCTGAATTATTACTTGGGTATGATTAACCCTGATACCTATGAAAATGAGGGAGATTCCCGGTTTGTAAATGAGCGATTGCACGCGAACATTCAAAAGGATGGAACGTTTACAGTGGTGCCGAGAATGTACGGCGGTGTAACGACTCCAGAAGATTTGAAGAAGATAGCTGATGTATCGCTTAAATATAACGTTAAGGTCGTTAAAGTAACCGGGGGACAACGGCTGGATTTGATTGGTGTACGTAAAGAGGATCTGCCTAAAGTGTGGGAAGAACTTGATATGCCTTCGGGATATGCGTACGCGAAGTCACTTCGTACGGTTAAAACCTGTGTTGGCTCGCAATTTTGTCGTTTTGGTACACAGGACTCGATGGGAATGGGAGAAGTACTGGAACGGAAATTCGAACGATTGGATTTCCCGGCAAAATTCAAATTAGCGGTTAATGGATGTCCACGCAACTGTGCGGAATCATGTACGAAGGATATCGGAATCGTAGGCAATGATGGGGGCTGGGAGATCTTTGTCGGTGGAAACGGCGGTATTAAAGCACGGTTGGCTGATTCACTCTGTAAAGTAAAAACCGACGCTGAACTGATTGATATTGTAGGAGCCGTGATGCAATTCTACCGGGAAACAGGGCAATACCTGGAACGTACTTCCGAGTGGGTGGAACGGATCGGTCTGGAAGAGATTCAGAAGGCTGTCGTTAACGATACAGCTAATCGACAAGCTTTAGTAGAACGCGTTGAATTTGCATTACAACAGGTCGAAGACCCATGGAAAAAAATCATCCATGATAAGGATACACGCAAGAATCTATTTGAGGCTGTCACTCCGTCTATTGTGTAAAATTGCATCTAAAAATGCCTGAGGAAGGAAGCGAGCAAGCAAATGATCAAGAATGCCGAATGGCTTGTTGTCGGTCATAGCAAGGATTTTCCGATCAGAATAGGACGCACTATCCACGTCAAAGGTGCTGAAATTGCTGTTTTCCGCACTTCGGAGAATAAGCTGTATGCTGTTGAAAATAGTAATCCTCACCCTAAAGGGGGTCCTCTTACAGAGGCAATAGTATCTGGTCATTATATTTATGATCCTTTGTATGACTGGAAAATTGATTTGCAAACAGGCCTCGTTCAAGAGCCTGACCACGGACAAATTAAAACGTTCGCCGTCTGTGAAGAGGGAGAAGTAGTGAAAATATCGCTTGAAACGGTTTAATTCATGTGAGGGAAAGTATAAAAAGGGCTCGACAGGAACAATCCTGCAGGGCCCTTTTTGTTTTTGATCAGGTAATAGTGACACCTGCACTTGCGTAACCCACCACGGTGTTGACGAGGGAAACGCCTGTCGCAGTGGCAGAGAAAACCATAAGCAGACGGGTTTGCGCGGTTACGGGTATAGCCAATCCAGTAGCAATACCACTAGAAGTCGTTCCTAAAGCAACGATGTCAGTTAGTGGGGGAGTCAATGTAACGGTAGCTCCGGGAACGGCTATAAAGGTGTTATTAGGTGTCGGGGAACTAAACAACTGGGCAGTAATGCTAACGGATGATCCTAAGAGAGTTAGAGCAGCAGTTGTACTGAAATATCCGGTAATGGATGTGATTACACCCCCCCGTGGAACGGAAAAAGCAAAATTAATGAGTGGTCCTACAAGCGTACCTGTGAGGTCTATAACCCCATTTACAAGGCCAATACCTGTAGCTGAGCTTCCGAAACCAATCAAACTTGTGGTTCCTACCAATCCGCCAAGAACGGTTGTCAGTATAGCAGGACCACCGGAGGCAAATGGGATAATTGCCCCTGAACCGGTGGCTCCAGTAACCCCAGTGGCTCCAGTAGCTCCGCCGACACCTGTAGCGCCCGTGGCTCCAGCGGGCCCGACCGCACCAACCGCGCCCGGCAGTCCATCAGCGCCGGTCGGTCCAGTGGCTCCAGCGGGCCCGGCCGCGCCAACTGCGCCCGGCAGTCCATCAGCGCCAGTCGGTCCAGTGGCTCCAGCGGGCCCGACCGCACCAACCGCGCCCGGCAGTCCATCAGCGCCGGTCGGTCCAGTGGCTCCAGCGGGCCCGGCCGCGCCAACTGCGCCCGGCAGTCCATCAGCGCCGGTCGGTCCAGTGGCTCCAGCAGGCCCGGCCGCGCCAACCGCGCCCGGCAGTCCATCGGCGCCAGTCGGTCCAGTGGCTCCAGCGGGCCCGACCGCACC
>NZ_JAHPJM010000002.1:0-667519 GCF_019042715.1 Paenibacillus sp. AK121 | reverse complement strand
GCATGTATTAGGCACGCCGCCAGCGTTCGTCCTGAGCCAGGATCAAACTCTCCATTAAAGACCAACCGAAGTTGGTTTATAGAAAGAGCGATTAGCTCATTTTTAAAGCTAGCGATTCTTCTTTATAAAAGAAGTAATCTTTATTTCATCATCCATTTGTTCAGTTTTCAAAGAACTTGTCTGTCTTCGTTTGTGTAACGAGTCAGGAATTAGATCATATCATGTTAGTTGCTTACTTGTCAAATCTTTTTTTGATTATCTTTTCAACAACCTCGCTTCAAGAAATGCTATTCTCAAAGCAACGTCTAATAATATATCATGCCTAAAGTTATTTAGCAAGCACTTTTTTATACTCTTGTTCTTTACTACATAACAGACAACAAGGCAGCCACTCCGCTCTGGAACGGAATGACTGCCCTCATTATAAAAACTATTATTCTTGTTCTAACAGTCTGATGAATTCATCCTCATCTTCTATGGTGTCGATTCCGAGCTGTTGTGCCTTAGCCAGCTTGCTCCCAGCCTTTTCACCAGCTATGACTAGATCCGTCTTTTTCGATACAGATCCGGCAACTTTGGCTCCCAGCGCCTCCAACCTTGATGCAGCTTCATCACGCGTAAGCTGATGCAAGGTACCTGTAAGCACAACCGTTTTCCCACTGAAAAAGCTGTCTGTCTTTTTCACCTGTGGAGCTTCGGGGGCCTGAGCTTTTACTCCTAGAGACAGCATCTTTTCAATCCCTGCTTGAGTAAATGGATCGGCAAAGAATGCAACAATGCTTTCAGCTACAATCCCACCTACATCCGGCAGTTCTATCAGTTCATCCACCGTAGCGGACATCGTCTTGTGCAAATCACGATAGTGTTCAGCCAGCATGCGTGTCGTCGCTTTACCGGTATTCGGTATGCCCAGAGCATAAAGGAAAGAGGCCAAATCTCTCTCCTTACTCTTTTCAAGTGCCACCAAGAGGTTATTGGCCTTTTTCTCACCAAACCGCTCCAGCTTCACAAGATCATCATATTGCAGTGTATACAGATCCGCAGGTTCACGAACTCCCAATTCATCATGCAGTTGGATAGCTGTTTTGTCACTGAACGTCTCAATGTCCATGGCATCACGTGATGCAAAATGGGAAATGCGGGCCACAATTTGTGGTTTACAACCTAGCTTATTGTCACAAAATAAATGGGCGCCTCGCTGCTGCAACGGAAATCCACAAGCTGGACAATGCTCTGGAACAACAATTTCCTCCCCATCGTTCTCAGATGTTACTTTTCCCAAAATCTCAGGAATAACATCGTTTGAGCGACGAATAAACACACGCGCCCCCAAGGCAAACTTCAGGTTCTTACGCTCGATATCACCAGCATTGTTCAGCGTACAATTTTGTACAGTGACTCCCGCCAGCTCTACCGGTTCTACCCTAGCCAGTGGAGTGATCTTCCCGGTTCTTCCTACATTCCACTCGACCGAGTTAAGCACCGTAGTCGTTTCCTCTGCTTCGAACTTATATGCCACCGCCCAGCGTGGGAATTTATCGGTATATCCGAGAACCTCACGTGTGCGCATATCTGTAATTTTCAATACTGCCCCATCAATAAGATAATCCAAACCGGCACGGGATTCTTCAATCTCAATTAACTGCTCCATTACATCATCAAAATTATCAAAGTAAGTTAGGTATGGGTTTACCTTGAAATGATTTTCACGCAGGAAGGTCATCATCTCCTGGTGGCTGTTAAACTGAATACGGTCCGCATAGCCTACATTATAGAAAAATGCATTCAAACGCCGCTCTGCTGTTACTTTGGGATTCAAGTTACGCAAAGCCCCTGCTGCGGCATTTCGTGCATTTTTAAGAGGCTCTACGGCCTTCTCATTATAATTGGACAGTACGGAGAGATTCATGATCCCTTCTCCCTGCACCTCAATAGTTCCATTTTGAAAAGGAATTTTAAGTGGCACGGATTTAATCGTCTTTACCTGTGCCAGTATCCCCTCACCTACCACACCATTACCACGGGTAGAAGCCTGCACCAGTTGTCCATCCGTGTACGTCAGGTTCAGCGTCAGTCCATCAAATTTTAGTTCTATCGCATAGCCTGGAGATGGCAAGGGTTGCTCCGGGTTCTTGGTATTGTAATCATTGACCAGCTTCACGACACGCGCGTTCCATGCACGCAGCTGCTCCATATTCTGAGCTTTATCAAGGCTCCATAATGGAGCGAGGTGGCGATGCGGTGTGAAGCCCTTGAGTATCTCCCCGCCCACACGCTGTGTTGGCGAATCTGGCAGAACAAGACCGCTTGTTTGTTCAAGCGCTACCAGTTCGTCATAAAGCACATCATATTCTTTGTCGCTGATCTGGGGGTCATCCAATGTATAGTAGTGATAGTTATAGGTGTTCAGTTCAGCAACAAGCTGCTCCATCCTGTGCATTGGGTTCATGCAGGCGTATCCCTCCGGGAACTTCATTAGGGCAGAGACCTAAGCCAAGCTGCCCTATGAGGTTCGAGATTTAATGAAATTTGAGATTTGAGATTTACTCTACTTTTGTAATCGGCGCAAATCCAGCCAACAGTCGCTTAACCCCTACCGGAGCAGGGAAAGCAATCTGAAGTTCCATATCATTGCCCGTCCCTTTTACAGCTACAATGGTTCCAATTCCCCATTTGCCATGCTGTACCTTGTCTCCGGCAGCAAAAATGGATGGACCTCCTGTCGAAGCAGTCGAAGTTGGTTTTGCGGGCGAGGAAGTGGTCACTGTTACGCGGGGCGACGCGGAGGCAGACGAGCCACTACGGCTCATCGTATCAAACGAACGCTCTCCACCAAAGTTGCTGCCACTGCTTTTGCCCAGTCCGCGACCACCATAAGATCCTCCTACATTGCCTGAACGACGGTAGCGGTCACGCTTGATGATCGTATCTTCTTTTAACTCATCCGGAATCTCTTCGAGAAAGCGGGAAGGCGGGTTAGCTGTGGTACGTCCAAACAGAGTGCGCATCTGTGCGCATGTGAGGAACAACTGCTCCTCAGCACGGGTAATCCCGACGTACGCCAATCTGCGCTCTTCCTCCAGCTCTTCATTATCCAAAAAGGCCCTGCTGTGAGGGAATACCCCTTCCTCCATCCCAACGATAAATACGATAGGAAACTCCAGTCCTTTGGCGCTATGCATGGTCATTAATACAACCGCATCACTCTGCTCCTCTTCATCGTCATTCATGGAATCAATATCGGCAATCAGAGCAAGATCGGTCAGGAAGGAAACAAGTGACTTGTCTTCCGTTCCTTTTTCAAATTCCATAGTTACCGACAGGAACTCATCAATATTCTCCAAACGCGAGCGTGACTCGAGTGTATTCTCGTTTTGCAGTTCTAATCGATATTGGGTGGTTTCCAGCATTTTTTCGGTCAGCTCAGTAACTGACAGATAATCCACCATCCGACTTAAACCCTCGATCATATCGTAAAACTCTACAAGCGCATTGCGCGTGCGTCCAGCAAAGCCTAAGTCATCTACCACTTGAAGTACACGGAAAATTGAAACGCCACGTTCCGCCGCAGCTGCCTGCAATTTGCCGACCGTTGTGTCGCCGATGCTTCGTTTCGGCACATTAATGATTCGGATCAAGCTGATGTCGTCGTCAGGATTGGACAGTAGGCGAAGATACGCCAGTAAATCCTTAATCTCTTTACGATCATAGAACTTGATTCCGCCCACGATTTGGTAAGGAATATCCGATTTAATCAAAATTTCCTCGACTACCCGGGACTGGGCATTCGTACGGTACAAAATAGCATGATGGCTATAGGTTTTGCCCGCCTTAATATTCTTATGAATTTCTGAGGCGATAAAGTAGCCTTCGTCATGTTCGGAGTCAGCACGATAAACCTTAATCTTGGCACCGCCTTCTTTGTCGGTCCATAGTTTTTTCGGCTTACGGCCTGTATTTTGGCCAATGACTTCGTTAGCTGCATTAAGAATATTCGAAGTTGAGCGATAGTTCTGCTCCAACAAAATCGTACATGCTTCTGGGTAATCCTCTTCAAAGTTCAAAATGTTGCTAATATCCGCCCCCCGCCACCGATAGATGGATTGGTCGCTGTCACCTACAACACATAGCCGGTGATGCTTGTCAGCCAGCATTTTGCACAGCATGTACTGCGCACGGTTCGTATCCTGATATTCATCAACATGAATGTATTGAAATTTCTTTTGGTAGAAATCAAGCACCTCAGGCACTTCTTTAAAGAGCTGAATCGTTGCCATGATCAGATCATCAAAATCAAGAGAGTTGTTATTTTTGAGCCGTTGTTGATACTTGGTATATACCTTCGCCACAATTCCTTCAAAATAATCGCCAATCTTGCGCTCATACATTTCGGGAGTGACCAATTCATTTTTAGCCGTACTCATCATAGACTGAACCGCTTTGGGTTCAAACTTCTTAGTATCTATATTCAAGTCCTTCATGCAGCTCCGAATGACAGACAATTGATCCGTAGAATCCAAGATGCTGAAATTGGAGGTAAATCCGATCCGCTCAATATCCCGGCGTAAAATACGCACACACATGGAGTGAAAGGTGGATACCCACACATCTCTCCCCTGCGGGCCAATTAGCTTGGATACGCGATCTTGCATTTCACGCGCGGCCTTATTCGTAAAGGTAATCGCCAAAATACCCCATGGAGCCGTCTTGCGGGTCGCAATGAGGTAAGCTATTCGGTGCGTGAGCACCCGCGTCTTACCACTGCCTGCGCCAGCCATAATCAGCAGCGGACCATCTACCGCCTCCACGGCCTGACGCTGAGGCTGATTAAGGCGAGCTACCGCCTCGTGTATATCTATTGATTGCATGCGTGCATGCTCCTTTCCCTAAGCTTTCATAAAATTCACGCTCTATACTTCCAATTTCACAGCTACCGTCTCCAGCGCTTTCGCCAAATCACGATAAATAATGTTTCCTACTACAATGGTGTCACAAACAGCTGCTGCTTGTAACGCGGTAGATTTATCCACGATCCCTCCTCCGTATAGGACACGAGATCGCTCCATACCACGATGTATTTGTTGTACCAGCTCCATATCTCCAAAGACACCGCTATATTCCACATATACAATCGGTAGATGCATAAGCTTGTCAGCAATCTTTGCATATGAAGCGGCAGCAGAAGCACTCAGCGAAGTATCCGCACTAGTAAGCTTAGCGACGGTGGAATCACCGTTCAAAACAATATATCCTTCCGTCACAAGCAAATCCCAAGGGATCATATAACCAAATTGCTCAATCGCACGTTGGTGCTGGCCCATGATCCAATTACTGTCACTGGTATTCAGCACCATGGGAATCATATATAGATCAAACCCCGGCACTACAGCTTCCAGATCGGATACCTCAAGCACACACGGCACCTCGTAACGCCGAACCCGTGACAGCAAATCCACCGTATTTTCATACGTTACGCCCGATGAACCGCCTACCATAATGGCGTCCGTACCAGACATACACACGGCATCAAGCGCTTCATCATTCAGTTCCTTGTCAGGATCAAGCTTAAATACATGCCTCCATGATTGAATTGAATCTGCCAACACACATTCCTCCAGCATCCATTGCTTTTGTCATCATCCAGACGAGCCGAATTTTAATATCCAAAAGCGTTCTATGCTAAGTCTATGACAGTGCTTAAAAGGTGTCAATGTTCGTATCAAATGGGAACACCGAGTTCAGACAGCTTATGGTCTCAGCGCATACAACCAACTGCCTCTACTAAGTTCTTTTTCCGTTAAAACATCTGTATAGAAACCTCTTACACCCATCTGTTCGTACTCAGTAGCATCCTTCAACTCGTTAATCGTATTTACATAGCACACTGCCCCTGCCTGACGCAAACTTTCAACTAAGGCACCACTCACGCGATTTTCCGGTAAAGTTACTGCCGTTATATCATGTTGTTGAACAAATTGAATGATCTGGTCATCCGTATCCTCTGTAGCATAGAGCGTATAAATAATGGATGTATAAGGATAGATACTCCGCAATGTTTGCAGCATTTCCTCATTATAAATTTGAGGGACAATACGAGATAAAAGTTCGGGATTTTTCTCCTGAGCCTGAAGGGTCAGTTGTGCAAACAACCGTTTGATTTGGGCAAAGTCCTGCTCTTTCGTATCGGTCACAATATAGGCATCCGGGTACTTTTCCAATAAATCCAATACATCCTTCCAATCTAGTGGAGTATAGGAACCGTGTATAGGGGTGTTTTTAAATTGATGATAGCTCCAGGGCTTTCCGCCCTGCTCTGTAGCAACTGCGTGTTCCTGTTGCATTTGTTTTGTAAAGGATTCTGTCCATTCATGGCGTGCCACCAAATGTCCATCCGAAGTAAACATCAGGTCGACCTCGAATACACGGCTGCCTTTTTTATAATTTTCTACAAACGCTTCACGCGCATTGGTATAAGCCAAACCATTAACGGCTCCCATGGCATGCGAAATTACGCGGTGTGTGGTAAAGCCAGTATGTTCTTCTGTAGATTGTCCTTTGTAAGCCAGTAAAAATGTACCGATTAACATTAAAAGAATAACCGCAGCAATCACTCGTTTCATAGGGTGTCACATCCTTTTCGTACAGGTCAATACCCTACATACACCTACTCAAAACAGCTCTATATCAGCTGAACTAAAAAATGTACATATAAGTAGGCAAAATAGTGCTGAACTGGTGAAGCGCGTATTCATCGGCTTTATTATTGAAATCTCGGGACGTTGGCTATGTAAGTGTAATAGACACAAAAATACCCTCCGGCTAAGCCGAAGGGTGCTCTGAATTAATAAGCGTTTTTGAAGCCGTTACGGATTGTACGAAAAATAATTTTAATATCGAATAAGAGCGACCAGTTCTCAATATAGAAGATGTCGTGCTTAATCCGTTCCTCAATAGATGTATCTCCACGTAAACCGTTACTCTGTGCCCAACCTGTAATTCCAGGACGAACATGATGCTTCACCATGTATTTTGGAATTTCCTCACGGAATTGATCCACATAATAGGGCCGTTCCGGACGTGGGCCAACGACACTCATATCACCTAACAGTACGTTGAAAAACTGTGGCAGCTCATCGAGACTCGTTTTACGAATAAAAGTACCAAAACGTGTGCGTCTTGGGTCATTAGCAGTCGTCCAGCCCGTATCTTCAGTTCCAGGTGGCAGTACCCTCATCGAACGAAATTTGTACATCCGGAAGGTGCGACGATTCAAGCCTACCCGCTCCTGCTTAAAAATAATGGGGCCTCTCGATGTGACCTTCACACCAATCGCCACGGCCAGCATAATGGGAGAGGTCAGAATAATGGCGAATAAAGAAAATAAAATATCAAACAGACGCTTAAACAATCGATTCCCTGCTACATCCAGTGGAATATCTCGTACATTGATCATCGGCATACCTGCAAAGTTGTCAAAGTAAGGTCGTGCCGGCAAATAATCAAAAAAATCGGGAATAATAAGCGTGCGTACTCCAGCCTTTTCACACATGTTGATAATCTTGGGATACTTATCATGAGCATCCAACGGCAGCGCCAGAATGACCTCATCAATCATCAGGCGTGACAGCGTTGCCTCCAACTGATCTAATCCTCCAAGAATCGGACGAAAATGAGCTTCTTCCTCTTCGTTCCAATGCCGTTTATCATCCAGAAACCCTACTACTTCATAGCCTAAATCAGGATATTGTCCAAGATTATGATAAAATCGTTGGCCCAAAGAACCTGCTCCAAGAATGAGCATGAATTGCTTATTGTATCCTTTTTGACGGAGAATTTTAAGAATTTGCTTCAAAAAATAACGATAAAACAAAATAATCAGCACATTACCAACCATATAGATCGCCAGGTAGGACCGCGAGATGTCGATTTGCTTTACGAAAAACATTACACTCAACAGCACAAACAGACCAACAATGTGAATCTGGGTAACGCGAAATACATCATCTGCAAACCTCTTTTTGCGCTTTGGCGAATAGAGTGAGAATAACATCCCCAGCACTACAGCAATCAGACCGTATATTAAGCTCCACCCTCCATATACTTGAATAGGAAGCGGCTCTTTATAAGTGATCCATTCACTTTCAAATTTGAAAAACCAAGCGATCAGAAAAGATAACTGAATGACCGCGAAATCCGCCACAATATATAATTGGGTTAAAAAACGCTGATTTCTGCGTATCATGCTTTCACCTCAGTACGAGATTGTTCCCCGCCGTCCGGCTTAACCGGTGCAGACAACTTATTTTTAAGAAAAGCCATTCCAAACTTCACCGTAATTCCCGTATATACAGCCATGTTGGTGATCCAGCTGTATTGCTGTTTATAATGCTTACGATGAAATACCCACATCGCTCTATGAAACTCATAAATAATTTTCAAAGGACGACGGCGAGCACTGCCTCCTTTGATATGAATAATATATGTGCGTGGGTAGTAGTAAATGCCCCAACCGGCTTGTTTAATCCGATAACACCAGTCTATATCCTCACCATACATAAAAAAGGTTTCGTCCAATCCGCCGACCTGGTCAATCGTCTCCTTACGCACCAACATAAAAGCACCAACCAGTACATCTACAGGATACTCATCATCGGGGCTTAGATGCCCAAGCTGATATTGGTTGTACTTCGGGTTATCCGGGTAACGCTTCGACCAGCCGAAAGCATAGTAAAAAGACGCCGACGGCGTTGGAAACCCTCGCTTACAAGCCTTGTCTAGCGAGCCATCCGGCAGAATGACCTTACAGCCCGATGCCCCTATCTCCGGGTGTGTATCCATAAACTGAATCATTGTATCCAGCGTATCCGGCTGCACCAACGTATCGGAGTTCAATAGCAATACATAACGCCCGCTAGCTACTTCCATCCCCTGATTGTTCGCCTTGGCAAACCCTGTATTATCCTTATTAGCTATCAATGTAATATCCGGGTACGCAGCACGAATAGCCTCAACAGACCCGTCACTGGAGTGATTATCGATAACAATCACTTCATATCGATACTGCGTCTTTGACGCATACACTGACTGCAAACAATCCAGCGTCAATCGACACGTATTATAGTTGACGACCAGTATGCTTACATCCATATTTAAAACGCTCCTGACAAATTCAGTAATCTATTCTACTATCGCCTATTATAGCATACCGTGCAGGCCACGGGGCGCAAAAAAGCACATAACTTGTAACCTTGCATAGTTAGTAGAATTTCACAAAATTCGATTCCAGTCGCTCCAAAGTGCAAATATAGACAAACGAAACCATTTCGATCTATATATTGTTCATTGGAAGTCGTTTATTAGATTTTTGTAAAATCCTCGGTTGAGGTCTAAATTTCATCGTGGTAAGATATACATGGAAAAAGGGCTGGTGCCAGCCAGCCCCGCGCAACCAACGCTCCAAGAGCGGACGGTTTTAGAACAATCAGGCCGAAAATAGACCCTTCCTTGCGGGGGCGGTCTATTTTCGTTTGTTAAACTCTAACAGTGTGACGATTAACGCCCCGAACGTCAGCATTAAACTGAGCGCCTCAAACACTGTCACAGGCTTCACCCCCCTCCTCGGGAGAGTTAGCCGACCGCCCTTGCCAGCTCTATCGGTTGCACGTTTCAATTATACTATATATTTCCAAAAAGGAACACGCATTCGATGGGTTTTTCAGTAAATCAATGTATTTATTGAGCTTTTGGTTTATCTTGATGATGACGAAGGGCAATCTTTTTTCTAAGTTGACTTCTTTTCTCCCTAAGTTTGGGCAGTTCTTTGAAAAAAGTCTTCCAAGCAACAAGCACTTTTGGCTCTCTCAAAAGAAAATACAGGTTACTTGCTATCTCATATGAAAGGAGAGAAATAATATTTTTCATCCACTCAGAGAAAGTATCATTTTTATACAACATTTTATATCGATTAATATATGAGAGCCTCCGCACAAACAACGATTGAGAAGTACGACTCGCTTCCTTCCAACCACGTTCATGGTAGGCTACCGCTCGAGCATCATAGTAAGCCTCCCAGCCAAGCAAGCTTGCCCGCCACGCCACATCCACGTCTTCTTTGTACGCAAAAAAACTATCATCAAAAAACTCCCCATTTAGAGCGATATCATTAATCATTCGCCTGGAGTACATCGCCGCTGCACCAGAAACACCAAATACTTTCCCTGATTCAGACCACAGAACTGAAGGTTCTCCTGCTCCGCGATCAAAGGCTCTTCTAGCAGAATTCATAACAATACCCGTGCTATCGATCATCTCCCGGTTCTCCTTACGCAGTAATTGACCTGTAGCACTGCCTATGTGCTTATTGTGCTCCATCACTGCAATCAGGCGTTCAACGTAATCAGAGCCTAAAGTAACATCTGGATTAAGTACTAGCACATAATCCGTATTGTTCAACGCTATAGCCTGATTATGACCAGGAGCAAAACCGACATTTTGAACATTAGAGATAAACTTGAGTTTTGAGCCAAACAAATGAGCTATTTCTTTAACTTGTTCCCTCGTCTGATCCTTGGATAGATTATCTATGATAATTACTTCCTGTGGAGGGTAGCTTTGCTTGCTGACAGCCTTTAAACACTCTTGGATATCTTTTTCACTGTTATACGTTACAATATGAACACTTACGGATTTAATCATAGATTACAAGTTCCTCGTTTATAAATTTTGGCGTATTTACTCCAAATGTTCTTATTACTATCATAGAGCAAACCAGTATAATTTCAAAGAACTGTTGCCAATCTGTAAAGTGTTTATATTATATCTAATAGACGCAAGAACATGGAAAATGTTTCAATAAAATAAAAAAAGCCGAGTAAAACCCGACTTTTTGATAATTTATTCAAAATCAGTACAACTAAAGCAGGACTATTAGGACCTCCTCTTAGGTTCAGCAGAACTCAGCTAAGGTTGCTAATATACTCTTTCATAAAATCCTGCAGTGCTTCGCGCCAATCCCGCAAATCATGCAGCCCATTTGTCCGTATCGCAATATGCTCCATAACTGAATTGCGCGGGCGAGCTGCGGGTCTGGGAAATTGTTCTGTGCTACACGGCTCCAGAGTGGCCATGATTTGCACACCCATAAGTTCCACCGCATCCTGAAAAATCGCTTGTGTAAACTCATACCAGGTGCAAGAACCACTGTTGGATGCGTGATATATGCCATACTTCTCGGTTTGGACCAATTCGGCTAAAAAACGAGCTAAATCCACTGTATAGGTAGGCGAGCCTTTCTGATCGTTCACAACCTGAAGATGCGGCTTTTCCTGTCCAAGCTTCAGCATGGTTTTTACAAAATTGTTGCCGTGAAATCCATATACCCAGGAAGTGCGAACAATAAAGTATCTGGAGGAAAGCGTCTGGGTTAAAACCTCGCCCGCTCGTTTGGACTTCCCGTAGATGCTCTGCGGATTTGTATGATCATACTCATGGTAGGGCTGCTCGGCCATCCCATCAAATACGTAATCCGTGCTGATATATACCAGCTTGGCTCCTGCCTTTTCCGCTGCCAGTGCCATATTGCGTGTTCCGGTCGCATTCACCTGATAAGTCCCATCCACGTCAGACTCGGCCGCATCCACAGCCGTATACGCAGCGCAATGAATTACCGCGTCCGGTTGATACTGTCCCACGATCTTCACGGCCTGCTCCAAATCGGTTATATCCAGTTGTTCCCGATCGTATCCAACGACGTTATGCCCTTGAGCCTGAAAAACGCTCACCACATCTTGGCCAAGCTGACCGGATGCTCCGGTAACCAATACCTTCATTTTACGCATCTCCTAGACGGGAACCGTACTGCTTGGCGTAATATTGCTGATATTCACCGGATTGAATACGGGTCCACCATTCTTTGTTGTCCAGGTACCAACGAATCGTTTCTTTAATGCCTGTTTCAAAAGAGTGCTTTGGCTTCCAGCCCAGCTCATTCATGATCTTCGTTGGGTCAATGCCATAACGGCGGTCATGACCTGGCCGATCCTGGACATACGATATTAGAGATTCCGGCTTGCCAAGCTCCTCCAATATCGTTTTGACAATATACACATTCGTCCGCTCATTATTTCCACCGATATTGTATACTTCACCCAGTTTACCCTGGTGAATGACCAGATCAATGGCACTGCAATGATCCTCTACATACAACCAATCGCGGATGTTCAAGCCATCCCCGTATACAGGCAGCTGCTGATCGCTCAACGCACGGGAGATCATGAGGGGAATCAGCTTCTCCGGGAACTGGTATGGGCCATAGTTGTTAGAACAACGCGTGATATTTACAGGTAAACCAAAGGTTTCATGATAAGCACGAACCAGCAAATCCCCGCCTGCCTTGGACGCAGAGTAAGGACTGTTCGGCTGCAGCGGAGTTTCTTCCGTGAACAAGCCTGTTTCGCCCAGGGACCCATACACCTCGTCTGTCGATACCTGTACAAACTTGGTCACATTATATTTTTTAGCTGCGTTCAGCAGCACCTGCGTGCCAAGGACGTTCGTTTTCACAAATACTTCCGGTTCCAAAATACTCCGATCCACATGCGACTCTGCTGCAAAATTCACCACCATATCAATTCCTTGTTGCATCAGCTGATCAATCGCTTGCGCGTCGGCAATATCTGCTTTCACAAAGGTATGATGAGGGTGATTTTCAATGAATTTCAAATTTTCCAGATTACCTGCATACGTAAGCGCATCTACATTCACAATTTCGTAATCCGGGTGCTGTTGCAGCATATACAATACAAAGTTACTGCCAATAAATCCGGCACCGCCGGTGACAAGAAGTTTCATACAGGCCTCCTAAAAAGGTGCTTTAATAACTTATATCTATGCGTCTGAAAGGAAAATGGAATAAACGACAACTTATTATTTTGAGCTGAGAGCTAATTATCCCTCTAGTCAAAGTTCATGTCTGCATTGACCAATGTCGGATGCTTCTGATCCTTCTCTGAAAGAATAGCATGAGAGGTCGGCCAATCAATTCCCAGTGCAGGATCATTCCACAGAATACCACGATCATTTTCAGGTGAATAATACTCGTCTACCTTATACAGCACCTGGGTATTAGGAACAAGTGTGCAGAACCCATGAGCAAATCCCTTGGGTACCAGTAATTGGCGTCTATTATGTTCACTTAAGATCACCCCAGCCCACTGGCCGAATGTTGGGGAGCTTTTTCGAATATCCAAAATAACATCATAGATAGCTCCGGAAAGCACACGAATAAGCTTGGTCTGTGCTTTAGGGTTCAGCTGGTAATGCAACCCCCGGATCACACCGGCTTCTGCAGATAAGGACTGATTATCCTGTATAAAAGCATAGTTGATTCCGTGCTGCTTCATGATTTTTTCATTGTAGCTTTCCATAAAATAACCACGGTGATCACCATGAACAATTGGTTCTATTATACTGGCGCCTGTTAATCTTAAAGGTATTACTTGCATGCTATACGTCCTTCCCCTCAATACTTTACAATTTTATCTCACCGAATTCTTCGCCGAATTTAATGTTTTTCGCCAGCTCATTTGCTCTTGCAAGTGAAGCATGTGTTCCTGCATCCGTCCACCAACCCTGAAGGATATCATAAGTTAATGTTCCACTAGCAATATATGCATTGTTAACATCCGTAATTTCCAATTCTCCACGCGTCGAGGGATTTAGGGTTTTAATGATATCAAACACATTGTGGTCAAACATGTAAATACCCGTAACTGCATAATCGCTTTTAGGTATCTGAGGCTTTTCTTCTATAGACACAATACGTTGATTCTGAATTTCTGCCACACCAAATCGCTGTGGATCATAAACCTGTTGTAATAATAATTTAGCACCAGTATTTTGTTTACAAAAATTTTGTACAAACGGAGTGATATCATCTTCAAACACATTGTCCCCCAAAATAACGACCATCCGATCCATATCAACAAAATGTTCAGCCAGGTTTAATGCCTGAGCAATACCACCCGCTTCGTCTTGTACCTTATATGTAAAGGTTACCCCCATATGACGGCCGCTTCCAAGCAGGTTCACAACATCACCCATGTGCTCTTTCCCTGTCACAATAAGAATATCCGTTATTTCAGCTTTTTTTAGCTTGTGAATGGCATGAAAAATCATAGGATACTTTCCGACAGGAAGCAAATGCTTATTGGTTACCTTGGTTAAAGGAAAAAGGCGAGAACCAGTCCCGCCTGCAAGAATTATACCTTTCATATATCCTCCTAAAATTTATAATTTCAAATGTTAGTTTTCACAGAGCTAAGAAAATCGAATGGATGATCAAAAAAAACTATACTTAGTAAAAAATTACATAAGCTGTGTCCCCTTTGCGAACTACCTGGTCTGCAAAAAGGGGGCCAGTATTTATTTCAAAAAATCCACTGTATACATCCAAATCCACTTTTATTATTACTAAATTAAACTCTCTACCACATGCCGTCTTTAAATATTATTGCTTGAAAAAAAGATCACTACGATAAATGACACTCTTAGTCAATTTAATAAACGAATTTATATAACCAAATAGATAAACTAAAAGGCAAAAAAGAAAAGGGCCTTTTGTTAATCCTTGCTTGAGATATTCTCTTCTGATTATACGATCATATATAAGATGTTTAGTTAATGAAGTATTTGCATAGAAATCCTTACCACTATTCATGGCATCTATTCTCTTATGATAGTTAGCCAAGGGTTTCGGTATAACACCAATTTTATACTTCAGATAAAAACGCATATTAAACTCCCAGTCACCGAGCAAAGGTATCTCTTTACGATATCCTCCGATCTTGTCATAGGCCTCTCTTTTATAGACAAATGAATTAGTTGTAAACAGGTTGCATCTGGCTATTTTCCAACCGCGAACTCTTCGTAGACTGTTATTAAAAACATAACTGTTTTTAAAACGAATATTGTTCCCCTCTAATGTTTCCTGAATGATAGTGGTCTGAGTTACAGCACCATCTACTCCCTCGTTGCCTTTTAAAAGCGAAATACATTCTTCTAAAAAGGAAGGGGCCCACGTGTCATCATCATCTAAAAGTGTGACAAAACATCCGGTACTCCTTGAAACTCCAAAATTAATTAATTCATCTATATGAAGATTACAGTTTATATGAAGAAGGATAATATCATTGGGACTTTTAGATTTGAAATCATGCATGATTGACTCAATTAAGTCCCTGTCTTCTCCTGAATTTACAAGCACTATTTCCCAGTCTGTATAAGTTTGCGATAGTATACTATCAATTGCCCTTTTAAGGAGAAGAGGCCTGTCTTTTGTTCGGACCACAATAGAAACCTTACCCACTATAATCACCTAGGATATATTTTTGTATGTTTCTACAACCTTAGATATTTCATCAACAAGAACAAGCTCTCCTTTATTCAACAATAGAGCTCTTTGACATAACTTCTCGACTTGTTCCATAGAGTGTGAGACAAATAAAACAGTAGTGCCTTTATTTATTAGTGAAGAAATATAGGCCTCACATTTTTCTTGAAATCTAAAATCACCTACAGACAAAACCTCATCTACTATTAATATATCCGGATCAACAATAGTCGCTATTGAAAATGCAAGTCTGGCTAGCATCCCTGATGAATAATTTTTCAAAGGTACATCTATAAATTCATGAAGCTCCGAGAAATTAACAATTCTATCAAAGCATTCGCTCATAAACTTGTTGGAATGACCGAATACCGCTCCATTTAAATATATATTTTCTCTGCCAGTCAAATCGAGGTTAAACCCCGCACTTAATTCTATTAAAGGAGCTATGGTTCCGTTTACGGCAACTGTACCAGAAGTAGGCTTTAAAACTCCAGCAATGATCTTGAGCAGCGTGCTCTTACCCGCACCATTCAATCCTACCAAACCGAAAACTTCACCTTTTTTTATATTGAAAGAAATATTTTTCAGGGCATTAAACTCCTGATAAAAAAGCTGACCTTTAATTAACTTTAGAATGTGTTCCTTTAAGTTGTCTATTCTTTCCTCACTCATATTAAAAGTCATAGATACATCTTTGACCTCAATTGCCAGTTCGCTACCCATTTAGTATCACATCCATTTATATATATAGAATAAAGTCGTCTTGTTTTCTGCGGAAAACTAAAAGTCCAATAATTAAGGTTACAATACCTATTGATGCACAAATCAAATGTTGCTGCAGAGTAGGTGTAACCCCGTACATAACTACATCCCTAAACATTTGAAGAGTGTAATAGAGCGGATTTAATTCAAAAACTATTTTCAAATTATCAGGTATAATGCTCATTGGGAAAAACTGAGGTGTAAAATACATCCATGCCGTAAGAAGAACCTCGTACAAGTATTTCAAGTCTCTGAAGAAAACAGTGTATGCTGATAGAATAAAACTCAATCCAACCCCAAATAAAAATGTATAAAACAAAGGAATCGGAATTAGAAAAAGGTTAGGAGTAAATTTCACTCCCCCACTAACTAATGCAACTATAACTAATGCTACCAGAGCAAATATAGTGTTTACTAATGATGAGAAACATTTAGAAAGCGGGAAAATATATTTTGGAATATAAACTTTTTTAATTAATGAAGCATTGCTGACTACCGAATCCATCGCCATAATAGTTCCGCTTGAGAAAAGATCCCAAATAATTCTTCCTGTTAAGACATATACCGCAAAATGTGGTATATTACTTTTAAATAACGAAGCAAATACCATAGTCAAAACGATCATCATCATCAAAGGTTGAAGGACACTCCAAATCACCCCTAAAATTGAACGGCGATACTTTATTTTAATATCGTTGATAACAAGTTGTTTCAACAAATAACGATATTTACTAAAGTTCATGAAATATTTCTGCATAATTTGCATAATTCCCCCCCAAGTAGGTCTTAACATATTACCTGTTTATTTTGATTAATTTAGTAAGAAAACGGAATAATGGAATGGACTTTAAACGATATAGATATCGTTTAAAGTAATACTTATTCTTGCTAAAATAGATAATTTCCTTTATCAAAGATATAGGGTTCTTCTTTAGCGTTAACACTCGTTTAATATAACTTAGAAATTGGAACGCTCTATTACTTGATATTGCGGTAATTTCATATTCTATATACAAAGATATATAATCATCAATGAGTCTGGGAAAAGCTTTTAGGTACTCAGACATCCTCCTGTTGTCTTCTTTACTACGCTGATATTTCCATGCTGTGAATTCTTCCTCGAAGAAACGGACCATGTTCGTTTTCGTGAAGCCTTGTTCAATTCTTTCACGACATTGTTTGCTCATTTTTTCTTTATCTACTTTTGCCATACTAAGAATATCAAAAAGAGCAGCTACATATTCATCTACTTCTTCTTTCATAAAATGACGATTATCTAGGTCAGCCTCTTCATTTTGATAAAGTGGTATCACCCTCCCCACTCCATTATTAATTAGCTCCTGCTGTCCCCCAACATCTGAGGAAACTACAGGTACTCCCATAGCTAATGATTCATAAGCAGTTAAGCTTAGTCCTTCTTTAAGCGAGCAAACTAATGTGGCCTGACTATCTCGGTAATAAGGACTCATATCATTCTTCCGTCCAACGCAATATATTGATTGCTGTAGTTTTTCTTTTTTTATGACGGCCAGTAGTTCGTCCCATTGAGGACCATCTCCTACAACAACTACAACAACATCAGGCAACAGCACTTTTAGCCTTTTTACAATTTCGACCATTAAGAATGGTCTCTTTTGCGGATGAAGTCTACATGGAAACAAAATCAAAGGCTGATCCTTGTTGATATTAAGCGCTGTCCTGATTTGGCCTTCCTTCGTATAATCTGGATCGAATTCTTCTTCATCAACACCTATATAAACTGTTTCTACCTCATGATCTTTTTTATCAAAGGATTCAATCATGACATGCCTCAGATGATCATTACATACGTAAGTTTTTTCTATAAAGTCACTGAGAGCTCCTGAAGTCCTTGCATAGCCTCCTGCACGCCAATACCATTCTTCCATATGGACATAATCTATGATAGATATATCGGGAAACTCTTTCCTCAGCCAAGGGATTAAGTAGTACCCATAATAGCTGTTTGAAACAAACAAGATATCTATTTTTCTAGAGGTTATATAATAATGAATGAACGAACCCCAATATTCCATATCCAGAAAAGTTGTAAGATCAAATATATCAGTAACGTGTTTCTCAAACCGTTGTCTCCATGTTGAATCTCCCGGGTTGGTTGTAATTATAGACATTTCAAATTTTTGTTTGTCTATTCTTGATACTATATCCAAATTAAACAAATCCGCTCCGCCCATTACCATGTGAGGAAGAAGCATCAGCACTTTTATTTTATCGCTTGTATTCACCGGGGCTCTATCCCAGTTCCATTTTTGGGGTTTAGGAAATCCTTTTTTTAGATTGTATCTGGGAAATTCAACAGCTTTAATATCAGTAATGCCTTTGCCAGTTTCTTTAATTAAATAAGAAGATTTTTTTTGATCATTTTTATTGGATTTTAAATGCCCTAAAACACCCTCATTAGTTCGCCGATACCAAAAGCCATACCATCCCATATGAACAGGAATTTTCTTGGCCTTCAACAGCTTAAGCCATAAATGCCAGTCTTCATTAAAGTAAGCTTCGCTTGTTGTATACAAACCGACTTCATATAAATCTTTTTTTCGTATGCCAGCAGTACAGGTTAGCAAATTTTCAACCTTCATCAATTTCGAGTTGAAAGGCTTTCTCCAAAGATATTCTTCATTCTGAAAACCTACACTATCTGTATAACTCCAGCTCGCTTCTGGATTAGTATACAATGACCAATAAATACATTCTAAATAAGTAGGTTCAATCAAATCATCTGCATCAAGCGGTACAATGATTTCTGTTTGCGACTGTTCAATCGCATAGTTTCTTGCAGCAGACGGTCCAACATTTTCGATATGGAAAATTCGAATACGCTTCTCAGCTTCCGCTAGCTCCTTCAATAACGACACGGCTTCTTTGTCAATGCTTCCATCATCTACAATAATCCACTCAAAATAGGGGAAAGTTTGATTTACTACACTATTAAAAGTTTGAGTAAAATATTCCTTTGAATTATAAAAAGGGGTGATTATGCTGATCAAAGGGACATCATTGTTATTTAAATGATTAGCTAGTTTCAGTCTACCAGGGGTCTGATTATAATCAAAATTAGAATCCAAAATATTTACCTCCTGCCGTTGGCAGTTGCTTATTAGGCTAATTTGCTCGAAAATAAAAGATTATACAGATAATTAAAGGCATAATTATATGTAAGCAATCCGATTCTCTCTTCTTCAAATATCATTTCAATAAACTAATCTACAGAAAAGAAGACTATCGAATTCAGTATACGGGAAACAGGCAAAAACGTCGACCCGTGACGGTGAAAGGACTGCTGCTTTTTGAATGTTAATTATTGGTATGCACTTATTTCTGATTTCATTATCAATCTAGGCAAAACTTTTGAAAAAGGGCTGCAGGTTTTTCATTGGTATGTTTAGAGTATTCTACAAATCAGCATTCTCCATAAAAAAATGATTTCTGTTGAAATTCAGAAATCACCTGTCCACTACTATTAAACACCTAAGATATAACAAATGAAAATTAATATAAATCCATGAAGAACTGATGAACGTCAGCTTAAGCTGATATACAAGTTGTAAAGGTAATTTTGCACAATATCTCGGTTCATCACTTTACTTTCAATACTATTTTTACTTCTCCATCTATGAAAATAGGTAATATATAGCCTTATTTTCGCCATATGGATAATATACCCACATGGCGAAAAATTCCACTCTCTTATATTTTTTCAACATTTTAGCAACTTAGTTATCTTAATCGAATATAAGTCTTTTGCAGCCTCTTAGTATTCTCCCCAATTTCGAATGGTCCATAAAATTTCGATACTTCTGTATCATTTTCCATGTACGCATATTATAAATCTTTTGTAATTCAAGTATTGCAGCACCATCAGTAACAGCGGCATTGTTAAATTCAGAAGATTCAATGGCTTTATATAAATTCATCCTTTCATGCCATATATAATCGAAATCAGCTTCTCTCTGTTGAAATACGCAATACAGTGATAGATAATCTGATACCAAATTTGGAATTTCCTTAAGAATCAAAGAACTTCGTTCTCTTTTTTTACTGATATCAGCGTTCGAATGAGATAAAAGTTCATTTTCTATCGTAGTAATCATCTGCTCTTTACTAAATCCCTCTTCAATACGTTTCCTACATCGTTGACTCATCTGCCTGTATTCATTCGAATTTTCCAGTACTTCTCGAATTGCCCTCACATACTGCTCTACCTCTTCTTCTTGATAGACTACATGTCCAATCTCAATATCTAGATGTTGAGTCCGATCTTGTAAGTAAGGTAGCAATCTGCCCACCGTGTCGTCAATTAGTTCCCGTTGGCCTCCCACATCAGAACTAATTACCGGCACTCCCATTGACAGGGACTCATATGCAGTCAGTGCCAGTCCCTCCCGGATTGAACAAATCAATGTCAAATCACTATCCCGGTAGTATGGCTTCATTTCATCTTGACGGCCTAGTAATAAAACGGTCTCATCCAACTTATATTCCTGAATCTTTTGTTTCACTTCTTTTAGCTGAGGACCATCCCCTACTACTAAAAAGCAAATATCAGGAATATATTTCTTTACTTTACGTGCAATCTCTATCATTAAAAATGGTCGCTTCTGCTCAGCAATACGGCAGGGAAAGAGTATAATAGGCCGGTGAGTTCCTAATCCTAGCTGAGATCGCACTTTTCCCCGAGAGATTTTTTGTGGATCAAATTCCTTATGATCTACTCCAATGTACACTGTTTTCACATCTTCTGGTCTCCGTCCAAATGTATTAATCATTAATTGGCGTAGATGTTCATTACATACGTAGGTCTTCTCCAAAATGTCACTTGCTGCTGCCGAAGTCCGTGCATATCCTCCTGCTCTCCATCCCATCTCTTCCATATGAACATAATCGACAATAGATAAGCTCGGAAACTCTTTTCGAAGCCAAGGTATTATATAATACCCATAGTAGCTATTTGATACTATAATTGTGTTTATTCTTCTAGTTGTAACGAAGTAATGAATGAATGCCCCCCAGTCTTTCACATCCAAAAAGGTTGTCAGGTCAAATATCTCACTAGTATTTTCTTCAAATCGCTGTCTCCAGGAAGAGTCTCCTGGGTTAGTGGTAATCACCGATAACTCAAACCGTCCCTTGTCCATCCGAGATACAAGATCTAGATTGAACATATCCGCTCCACCCATGACCATATGCGGTAACAGAAGCAGTACCCGATGCTTCTCATCTGCAGACACTACCGGCGGCCGATCCCATTCCCATATTTGCGGTTTGGTAAAATTACTTCCATGGAATCTAGGATATTCTACAGTATCTACTTCATCACTAATAAATTTGCTTAACTCTTCAATAATCTTCATTGCTCTAGCATGTTTTTTCTGACTACTTGATGTACTGTTTAGCCCCCCAGTACTAGTCTTTCGATACCAAAATCCGTACCAGCTCATGTGGACAGGGTATTTTTTTTGAGCTAACAATTTTAACCACAGAGCCCAATCTTCATAATAATGTTTTTCATTTTCTCCATAGCCGCCGGCTTCTAATAAATCCTTCTTACGGATTCCAGCCGTACAAGTCAGCAGGTTTTCTGTTTTCATCTGTTTTGCACTGAATCCTTTTTTCCACGTGTATTCCTGGTCGTGGAAACCCACACTATCGGTATAGGCCCAGGAAGCCCCGGGATTACTCTGTAAGGTCCAATAGATACACTCTAGGTAGGTAGGTTCAATCAAATCATCTGCGTCTAGTGGAATGACAATCTCGGTGTTTGATATACCAACTCCCCGATTTCGGGCAATCGAAGGTCCGCTATTCTCCTGATGGATTACCTGGATTCGGGAATCCTGATTCTGTAGCTCCTGTAGTTTTTCCAAGGATTTAATATCAGTACTACCATCATTAACAATGATCCATTCCCAGTACGGAAATGTCTGATTATAGATGCAATTGGCCGTCTGTTGTACATACTTCTCAGCGTTATAATAAGGTGTAATAATACTTACCAAAGGAGCTCTTAGATAGCTTGCTCTTTTGGTATTCACTCTTTGTCCTGGTTGCAATTTGTAATTATACTTCACTTTAGAACTCCTCATTAAACTTTTTTTGTTTTTTACAAAATCATTCAAATTATAATCGAAATCAACTTCCTTCTTCATTAATTTGATTTTTCTCTAATCTTTGTTCTAACCATCTTTTCGCTTCTAATAATTCTTCATTCCATTTTTTAAAATTCTCTAATACTTGTAATTGATTATTCATTTCTATTTTGAGATTTCTGATTTGATCTTCAAACCACTCTTTATCTTTAATTAATTTAGTATTCCATTCTTTTAACTCTTTTATAACTTGATTCTGATTCTTCACTTCTAGCTTATAGTTTTCTAATTGGGATTCGAGCCAGTTTTTCCCTTCACTTAATTCCTTAGCCCAATGATCACGCTTCTCTATTAAAAAAGACGAATCATTATAAAAGTCAATTGCTTCTTTATATTTGTTTAAAACTAATTTTTGAAATAGAATTTTGTAAAAATCACTTTTAGGAAAAACTCCATATTGGTTACATTTACTTAAAAACCAATCTGATCGCTTAAAAACCTCCATTTTTTCCGTTTTCGTCAATGATTCACTTTTAAACATCATATAAAGATGATGATCAAGATGGCTCTCTAGTATAATAGGAAAATATTTGTCTCGTCCGTATTTCTTCATAATTTTGAATACTTCTTCTATACTATAATAGCTTTGCTCAAAAAACCTCTTATTATAGTTATGACTCAATGATTTATCTTCTTTTTCCCTAACAAGATAGTTATATATTACCTTTTTTTCAAATAAGATTCCATTCGCTACCATTTCTGCATGAGTGATAAAAACCAGATCTTCTCCAATTATTCCTTCTGGAAACTTTATATTATTTTGTTCCAGGAACTTTTTTTTAAATATCTTTGTCCAAACGGAAGGAGATAGATAAAATAATTTTTCGGATTGATCTATACTATCAACATTAATTTTTAAAGGAAAATCTGAGTCAAGAACACAATCATCAATAATCTTATTATCCTCAGAAACATTCCGATATGTAGCCATACCAATATCTATATTTTTATTCACCACAAGCCTATACAAGACTTCGCAAGCATTGTCTGCATAAGTATCATCTTGATCTAGGAACATAATATAATCAGCAGTTGCATGTTCCATACCGACATTTCTTGGCCTGCCAGCAGCCCCACTGCTTTCATTTAGATGTAAAGCCACAACATTGCTATAAAGAGAAGCTAACTCATTTATAATCTCCTTTGTTGAATCTTTAGAAGCATCATTCACCATAATTATTTCCAAATTTTGAAATCCAAAAGTTTGGTTTAAAATAGATGCAAAGGCTACTCGAATAAAATTCTCTGCATTATACAAGGGAATAATAATACTCAGTTTGTAATTCATTAAGAGCCCCCCTTAATTAGCAATTTTGTATTTCAAATTAGAGCCAAATAGCTACGTTAAGATTATATCAAACTAGCATGTGCATTCAAATTCTCTAACCACTTGTAGATTTTAACTTCATCTCCCCTCTCCTGACTAAATAAACTTTCTTTTATCCTCTATTCTATGCAGTCCAGCCCCACAACGAAGTTCCTATATACTGAGAACATAAGTTTTCTTGATGATAAAACATCTTCTTCCTGCTATTACTATATAGCATTATATTATGATATACTCTATGAAGTCTTTTGATATCAAAGCTATTAAATTAACATTTCATACATTTTATTTATCATAACTTTTGCTATAAAGAAAATAAACTTTTTGTTTCAGTATGTAATTATCTTAATAAGAGTTAGGAGATAGGGTTAGAATGAATTTTGATTTCAATTTACATCCAGGGAAAAAAATTACTGGAAATAAGATTCCTAGTAACGTTAACAAGCCGTTGATTACTATAATAACACCGTTTTTTAATTCAGGAGCTTTCCTGGAAACTACTGCAAACTGCGTTTTCAATCAAACATTCCCTTTTTTCGAATGGATTATTATTAATGACGGATCTACAAACAACAAAGATATTGAACTTTTGGAAGAGTTAGAACGAAAAGATCATAGAGTAAGTATCTATCATAAGGAGAATGGCGGAATATCTTCTGCTCGAAACCTAGGAATCCAGAAGGCTTCTACTGAAATTATAGTATCTCTAGATGCTGATGATTTAATTGATCCTACCTTTCTCGAATGTGGTTTCTTTACCTTATATACCAACCCAGAAGCAAGTTGGTGTTACACTGACTCCGTAGGGTTCGGAAATCTTGAATATCTTTGGAAAAAAGAGTTTGACTCAGAGGTTTTAAAGAAAGAAAACTTTTTAATTGAAATAGCTATGATACGAAGATCAGCTTTAATTCAGGTAGGTTGCTATGATGAGACAGAGAAACATTTTTTTGAGGACTGGCATCTATGGCTAAAATTACTACGCGAGAAAATGTTTCCAGTACATATGAGCTATTATGGCTCTTGGTATCGCCGGGTTGACGATGGCGTACTGGGACTAGTAAGAAATCATTCGGAAAAATATAAACGGGCCATGGATATTATTGAAGAGGTCGCCTACAATATTAAACAGCCTATAAAAGCAATTGAATTCCCTATCCTTAATAGCAATAATTTTGAAAATCCGAAAACTTGGGTTTGGGACCGTAATGCTATTTTAGATGATAGCAAATGTAATGTTCTATGCCTTTTTCCTTGGCTTAGTGTAGGAGGGGCTGATAAATTTAATTTGGACTTAATTTCCCGTATTAATCAAAATGAATTTAATCTCTCCATAATTACTACTGTACCAAGTGACAATGTGTGGAGACAGAAGTTTGAGCAGCATACAAGTAACATCTTTGATCTCACCTCTTTTCTTCACACTAAGGATTGGGCAAGTTTTATACATTATTTTATTAAAAGTCGTAAAATCCATGTTCTTTTTGTATCCAACAGTTATTATGGGTATTATCTGATTCCGTGGTTAAAACAGCAGTTTCCATATCTTAAAATTGTTGATTATGTTCACATGGAAGAATGGTACTGGAGGAAAGGAGGCTTTGCGCGGATATCATCTGTAATTTCTCCTTATATAGATAAAACTTATGTTTGTACTAATCACTTGAAAGAGGTTTTAACAACTGATTTCAACCGTAATCGTAACGAAATAGAGATCGTTTACATCAATGTTGATATCAAGCACTTTAATATACAGTCTCAAACATTAGGAAAGATACGTAAAGAACTCAATTTAGAAGAAAATGTTCCTGTCGTCCTTTTTCCTTGTAGAATCCATCCTCAAAAGCGCCCATTTTTAATGTTGAAAATCGCTAAGCTTGTTCGCGATAAAATCCCTAATATCAAATTTTGGGTAGTGGGGGACGGACCGGATTTACCAAAACTGATTCAACAGGCAGATGTCGATGGCTTAAACGAGACGCTACAATTTCTTGGAAATAGAGAAGATATGGCTGCTATTTATGCTGATGCAGATTTGACCCTAGTATGTTCTATTAAAGAGGGACTCTCTTTAACTAGTTATGAATCCTTAGCATTGGGTACTCCTGTAATTAGTGCGGATGTAGGTGGTCAAAAAGAGCTTATAGATGAAACTGTAGGACGTCTTGTACCTTTGAGTCAAGACGAAATCTCAAATTTCTCGAGTAGTGAATTTGTTGATGAAGAGGTAGCACTATATGCGGAATCAATTGTAGAAATATTATCTGATGCTGACTTATATAAACAGTTACAAGTGAATGCCCGTCAAAAAATTGAGGCCGATTTTAATATAGTAGACATGATCAAAAGAATGGAAAGTGAATTTATAAGTTTAAAATCTGATAAAAAAATAAAAAAACTCCCCCCAGATTTAGTTTCAAATTTAAGCAACGAGCTTTTATTAATTTACAATGAATTTAATGGAATGGAATGGCTATTACAAAATTCAATTAGCGAGGATCATACAAAAGAACTGAGATCTTGGGTTACTCATTTAGAAGAAGGGAAAACATGGTTGGAAAGTAAGTACGTGGAACACGAGGAAATAATTAGGGATTTAAAAGAGTGGATTACCATGTTAGAAACAGGGAAAGAATGGCTAGAAGGGCAGTTAGAACAACGCGATAAAGAACTGCTGGAATTGAAGGAAAAGGATGCTAAGCGTGGGAAAATAAAATTTTTTAGATAGTTTCGAAAAATGCCGACTTCTAATGAGTGATTTGTTCTGAAGTTATAAGTCTCTATAAGATTAGCAACTGTGTACTAGAATTAATGAATTGAACCACATTATGATTGTGGGACAGGGAGCAAGCACATCTAAGAGAAACTAAACAGCCAGTTGTTTGAAGATCAACGGCGACTGGCTGTTTAGTTTTATTTGCATACGAATTGAGTTATAGGAAGTAATGTAGTCCCAGACGTTCTGTTCGATGATGGCCATCGTCGTACAGGTTAAACCTTCATGATAGAACGTTTCAGACTCTACGATTAAAAACTTGTTCAATAACGAAATTATTGTGTACCTGATAAGCTTATAGAAATGATAATAAACTGGTTTTACAAACGTTTCGATAAGCCTGGAGACAGCAAAAAGCGTGACTGGCTTCATCGTTCACAGCGACCAGGGATTCCAGTATACGTCCTATGCGCACCATGACATGCTGCCAAAGGTTGGCACCCGAATCAGTATCTCTCGCCAAGGCAATGGTTATGATCACGCCTCGATGGAGAGCATCTTCTCGCATCTCTAAACGGAAGGAATCTACCCATATGAAATTCGAAATATGGACGAGACACAAAAGAGAATAGCAAAACATAATTGTTTTTTACAACCAATATCGACCACAACGGAAATTAAATAAGCTGCCTCCAAGAAAGTACCGGAAGCAGCTTATAGTTTAGGGTCAATGGAACTGTGCCCTTTTTCCCAATCCTCATGGAATTAAATAAATTGGCAGCCGACCACTGTCTCTTAACTAGTTAATCTTCGAACTTAAATTTCTCTTTTAAAGTAGGATACCATTCCTGAAATTTTTCTTCCAAAGCTAATACATCATTTTCTTTTAAGGCCTCTTTTTTCTCATAAACATTGACTTTTATGCCTTCAGAAATAGTGAAAGATTCCCTCAAAACAAAAGATTTCCCTATACCTGTATTGTGTAAGAATGGCTTGGCAAGTTCTCCAATTACTCTTTGGTCATCAGGATTTAGATGATATTGAATTGGATCAGCAACAACTACTACCTCTGCTTGTAAGAATCCTTTGGGTAATCCATCCCTTTTATCAACATGACTGACACCTATTAGTGAAGGGACAGGATTAAGATTATCAGGCATAGATAATTTCCTTAAAATATCATCATTAAAAATAAAGGAACTTGATATCACATAAATAGGTCTTTCGTTTCGAGACAGTTCATTTAAGTATGAAGAAATTAATCTTAGCTGCTCTAAGTCAGTTCTAACTTTTGGATATGTTTGGTTAGAAGTATATATCCAATTGAAATTCTTTAACAAAGGGAGCTGCTGACTAATGAAAGAATGTGAAAAATTACCTATTAATAATATCATTATTAAGCAAGACACAATAATCTTATACCAGTCTCGACCAGACAATTTTGTCAAACTGAATATACCCAAGGCAAACAAAACTGTCAAACTTGGCACTAGTATATAATAGTGCTGTTGTCCCATAGATTGTACTCTCACGAATAAGTAAAAAGAGATAACCATTTGTATAACTAAACCGAATATAAAGGGCCTTAATTTTTTATTTCTTATCCACCCCTCTATAATTCCTATAATTAATATTGTTAATGTTAAACATCCAAAATTTTGTAACAACAATTCAATATTATGAGGTAATCCCCCGCTCTGATAGGCGGAATAAAGATCTTGATAGTTTGTATACAAACTTCTTGTAAAAAATTCTCTAAAGCCTACTAGCAAAATAACTAAACAGCTTAGCCCAATCAGAAATATATCCCTTAAAGATACTATTGCTCTTTTTCTTTCTTCCCCTTTTGAAAACATGAGTCTGTATACGATAATTAAACCATAAGCTATAAAGAAACCTAGAATCCAATAAGCATACCACCTACGAATAAACGCCAGACCGATTAAAAAGAAGATCATTGTAAAATAGAAAGGAATAGTCCTTACTTGATTTTTTTCTCTTAAATAAACAATTCCTGTAATAAATATACAAGCAATTAAACCAGCTGAGTCTAAATAACCAGATAATACAGGCTGAATAATTGAAGTAACCAAAGCTATAGAGGATATTATTAATATAACAATTTTAGATGAAATTTCTTTATTATTATCAGAAATAACTCTTAAAATCATAGCACCCATCAATGAAAAAAAAGGAATAACATATGCTATATATATGCTTAATGTGAACATTGGAAATGATGCACCTAGCAATTTTAATAACAAAACTAATGGTACTTGAGGAACTACATTATACTCATCCTTTAAAATACTTGCATAAATTTTAGTAATAGCATCTATTGGAGAACTAAACCACATATCCGTATAACTTATTGTGGTAGTCCAATAACCAGAAAAATCCCAGAAATAAACAAATCTTTCTTGGGAATTATAAGACACAACAAATAAACCAATTAAGGTATAAATCATGACGATGCTAATAATCACTTTTTTATCAAAAATCTTTTGAATATGTTCAGGAGAGAGTAATTTCCTAATTATTCTGAAAACCAGATAATAGACAGGAAATAAAAATATAAATAAGTTAATAAAACCTATCCATAGAGGATTAATTGTAGAGTTAATTAAAAGCATCCCTATTAGTAAGACTACTAAATAAATGGTGATCCATGTACGATCTATTCCACTCTGAAAAAACTTTAAAACTTTATTTGTAGCACAGTGCATTTTTATAATTACCTCCAACATTTTATTACGAGTATTCAGACCTTTGGGATCATATTATTAGCGACTTCATTATCACCTTATACAATTCTTACTTTTACAAATACAATTAACTAATAGTATGTTCTTTTTTTGTCAAACTAGTTTACTCTATTTTTAATAGTGAACTGGTTCCTTTTAAAAGGGTATGCTAAAATATTGACGTATCTACAAGAAAAGGAGATCGTAAACCTTGTCGAATCCAGTATACGGGAAACAGGCCAAAACGTCGACCCGTGACGATAAAAGGCCGGCTATGTTTTGGGTGTTAGTTGTTGGCATGATTTTGTTCTTAGCTTGGGCCCCCTTCCAGGCTGCACTTTTTAATGGTCAAATGCTCGACTTTGAGAAGCCTCTGTATTGGGCTTTGATCATCAGCACGATTCTATTAATTTTAGGAATCGTAACCTATTATAAAAAATTCAAGCTAGAAGAGCAAAGGGATTGGCTAGCTGTACTAGTATTACTGCTTCCTATGACCTATGTGCTTTCACTGACGTCAGCAGCTTCGCATTACCTGGCCATGAATATGGTGGTGGTACAATGCATATATGCTGCGCTGTTTATCATTTCAATCTATCTACTCCAGGATCGTTTAGGCAATAAGATTATTCACAACCTGATTATGACTGTTGCTTATATCATCGTAGGTTTTGGCTTCATTAACTGGTTCGGACAGTGGGGACTTGCCGGCAAGATGGTAGGCTGGTTTAGCCAATATGTGTATCAGTATCGCTATACCAATGCAGTTATGACAGATACAAATGGTCTCCGGCTAACATCAGTATTTCAATATGCGAATACATATGCGGCCTTTCTAATGGCTTTCCTGTTCGCTGCCGTTTTCTGTCTGATGAAATCAAAACTATGGTATGGAAAGGCTATTCATGGCTTCATGTTGGTGCCTATTCTGGTCTCGCTATTTCTGACTTTGTCACGGGGCGGTCTGGTTATGCTACCTGTCGTGTTCGTGCTGCTCTTGCTTTTCCTTAAACCTGCACGCCAAATTATATGGATTTTACATTGCGCCATTGCTGGTGTAGCGTCAATTTCTATTTTGGCCCCGATTACAAATATGGGATTACAACTCAATAAGACCTACAACGGTGGAGAGGCGGCCAAAGGATGGGGATTACTTATTGGAGTCTCCCTGGCTGTAGCTGTCATACTGTGGCTTGTTGAACGTTATCTGGCACCAAAGCTGGAGAATGCTCTCAAAGGGTGGAGCTCACGAAAATTATCCAACCTGTGGTTGCCTGTCGGATCAGTTGTGGTGATTGGCTTGCTGGCTTTTCTGTTTATTGGAACTGGCTTGCGTAGCGTACTGCCGGAGAATGTACAGGTTCGGTTGGAAAATATCAATTTCCGCCAGCATAGTGTACTGGAACGACTCGTATTCTATCAGGATGCTGCCAAATCGATTAAAGATCACCCTATTATTGGAAGCGGTGGTGGCGGATGGGCTACCTTGTACGAAAAATACCAGGATTATCCTTATAGCAGCCGCCAGGCCCATAACTTTTTCATGCAGTACCTGGTTGAAGTAGGCATCTTCGGTTTTGTAATTTTAATGTCATTCATCATATATATTTTCTACAAATATATTCGCAGCTATATTAGACAAAATGATGAAGAACGGGATTCTCACTTCCTATATCTCATTTTGGCACTCTCGATCTTACTTCATAGCTTGCTGGACTTTAATCTGAGTTACGTGTTTATGGGCGTACTGGTATTTATGAGTCTTGGTGGTATGGCCGCTGCTATGGACAGCAAACCGCTTAAACGCCTGTCCATGAGTGCTTCTGCATTTCGAATCATGTATAGTGCAGCCATCAGCATACTAAGCATTGTGTTGCTTTTTGCAGGTCTCCGCTTCGTGCAATCGGCCAACGCTGCTACATATGCCACACAGATTATGGCGGTAAGCACATCATTTGAAGAAATTCAAAGTGCTATTAATAAAGATTTGGAGCTTCGCCCTACACATCCGGATTCGGTAATAAGACTGGCTGCACTGTACAAGAATGTGTATGATCAAACGAAAAAAGAGGAATTTTATAACGCGGCAATAGAGGTACTTAATACGGGCCTGAAGGCAGAACCGTATAATAAAACCATGTTAAACTCCAAAGTTAACCTTTTACGAGCAAAAGGTGAGAATGAGCAAGCCTTCAGTATTTTGGAAAATAACATTTCCAACTTTAACTGGGACAATGACTGGTACAATATGTTGATTACCCAAGCTTACACTATTGGCAATAAGGCACGTGAGCAAAAAGACACCACCAAAGAACAGATGTTTTTCCAAGCAGGTCTTGCTGCTTATCAACAGGTTTTGGATAGGGTAGCCCATATTAAGACGCTTCCACCTGAAATTGAGTTGCCACGTACTTTTGAATTAACTCCAGGTATTACACTCAGTACTGGCAAAATTGAGTTCATGTCAGGTAAGCCTGCTGAGGCTGCAAGCATCCTCAAAAACGGCTTAAAGGACGACTTAAGCGATGCTACGAATCGTGAGGTTGCTCGCTATTACGTTGCTGCCCTACAGCAGCAGGGACAAGATGACAAAGCTTTGTACGATAAGCTGATTAAGGCTGATCCGAAGGAAAAAGAGCAAATTGCTCAGTTGAAATCGGAGAAATAGTAAGAAGAAAAAGACTGTCAGATGATTTTGAACTGTGACCCCATTTGTGGGTCCTTTTGAAAAGGGTCCCTATTCATCAAGCAGCAATGAGATGACTTCTGTATTCATCAGGAGTCATCTTTTTTAATGTCCATTGGAACCGTTCGGTATTGTAATAAGTGATGTATTCGTTGACACGAACTCGCAACTCTTGTAGGCATGAGCAATCCCTGAACTCTAATTCATCCTACATATGCCCGAAGAACGTCTCCATAGAAGCATTATCCCAACAGTTTCCTTTGCGTGACATCGATTGGTTAAAGCCAGCCTTAGCGATCATGGAACGAACCTCAGGATGTGTGTAATGGAATCCCTGATCAGAGTGAAAGATAGCCTCCGGATGGACTTCCCCGTCTAAACGGTTAAGCAGTCGCTTCAGTGTTCGTTGGACAAGAGACAATTTCAAAGAAGAGGACAGATAGTGAGCTAAGATTTCTTTTGTTGCACCATCCTTTACACAGGACAAATAAGCCCGCTGGCCATTTCCATAATGCATATAAGTAATGTCGGTTAGCAATACCCTTTCAGGCTCTCCATGGTCAAACCGACGCTTCAGGAGGTTCGGGCAGGTGCGCTGCTCTTGTGTGGCTTTAGCCATTTTACGATAGGGATTCGCTTGACGAATCACAGCAACGAGTTTGAATTTCCGCATCAAACGGCGAATTTTCTTGTGATTCATAACGATTCCATGAAGACGTTCTAACCTCATCTTGATGACCAGCGCGCCAGCCTTCCCTCGAAGTACATCAAAGTGCGCCTTCAGCAGTAAAAAGTCTCGTTCATCGGCAGCTTCTCGAAGCTGGCGATGTTTTTCTGCCGCACACCAGCGATAGTACCCGCTCGTACTTACCTCAGCAAGCTTACAAAGATAGCGCGAATCACACGTCTCAATCCATGTTTACGAACAAATTGATTGATGAGCTGAAAGCGCTCGGAAGACGCTAGTAATTCATTGTTGTCTTTGTGCCTTTCGAGCGCTTCTAGCTTTTTTAAGAGTTCATTCTCGGCTTCCAAAAGCTTGATACGTGCCTCAGCAAGACGGAGTTTTTCCTCAGCCGATGGCTCACGACTAGCCGGTCTTCCTGAGCTTCCCTTCCCCCTACGCTCTTCCAGCAGCCCCGCATCACCTGAAGAAGCATATGTTTTTCGCCAACGATCCAGACATCTTTTTGGCGTCTCCTGTCCAATGAGTTCGACGTTAAATCCTGCCTGTACGAAGATTTCCGTGGGTGTATGCCCTGCTTGATTGGCCTGTACGGCTGCAATCTTAAAGGCAGGAGAATACGTGATATTCTTCTCTGATACGCGAAGAACGGATGGATTTGACTCCAGCGCCTTGATCTCTTGCTCCGTAAAAACTCGTCTGATTTTTCTCATAATTCTTCATCCCCACAAACTTTTATAATCTGATTAAAACACAAAAGACCCGTAAGAGGGCACTTTTTTCAAAGTGTCCATCTTACGGGTCACAGTTCATTTTACATCACCTGACAGTCCTTTTTTTACATTGAGGAAGCATAGTTGGGTTTAGCGAGATGTTTATTTTTGTTGGTCAATTTCTTCAATAACCTGTCTCATATAAGCCAGTACTTCATCCTTAATCTCATTATGCTGTAGAGCATAATGAATGGTCGTTTCAATGAATCCCAGCTTCTCGCCAACGTCATGGCGGTTGCCATCAAATTCATAGGCTAGGATCGGGCCCTTTTCTCCCAGCTTGGACAATGCATCCGTTAACTGAATCTCCCCGCCTACTCCTGCGGATTGCTGACCCAGGATATCGAAAATATCAGGTGTCAAGATATAACGTCCCATGATCGCCAAATTGGATTTAGCTTCTTCCTTCTTTGGCTTTTCTACCAATCGTTCCGCCTCAGAGATTTTGGAAGTAAGTGCGTGGCCTTCAACAATCCCGTAACGATGTACCTCGTTCCAATCGACTTGTTTTACACCTACAACGGAACGCTGATACTCATCAAACACATCAATCATTTGTTTGAGACATGGATTCTCAGATTCAACAATGTCATCTCCTAAAAGGACAGCAAAAGGTTCGTCACCGATAAACTTACGAGCACACCAGATGGCATGCCCCAACCCTTTAGGCTCCTTTTGACGGATATAGTGGATATCTGCCATCTCTGATGGTTTGCGCACTTCATTAAGCAGGTTCCATTTTTCCTTCGAGGTCAAATTATGCTCCAGCTCGAAGGAGTAGTCAAAATGATCCTCTATTGCCCTCTTGCCTTTACCAGTAACGATAATAATATCTTCAATACCAGATGCAACAGCTTCTTCAATGATATATTGAATTGTTGGTTTGTCTACAATGGGAAGCATCTCTTTAGGCATCGCTTTCGTAGCAGGAAGGAACCGGGTTCCTAATCCCGCAGCAGGAATAATTGCTTTACGGATTTTCATAGGTAAAACTCCTTTTCGACAAATCTTACTAAATTATTCAATAGTTTGAGTAACGTTTGGAAATTGCTAATAGTTTATTATAGCACTTAGTCATCGCATTGTTATATAATTTAAGTAAACCATATTATAGACTAAAAAAGATAGAAATTTGAGTACCAGATAAGCCAAAATTTGAGGAGAGAGTTCTTTGGATTCAATAATCAGTAACCCTGTTTTAACATTAGTTATTCCCTGCTATAACGAAGAAGAAGTACTACCTGAAACCATAAGCAGACTTACGGTCATTCTGGAAGAGTTGGCTGAGAGCGAGCTCATTTCTAAACATAGTAAAATGTTGTTTGTTGATGATGGTAGCCGTGATCAAACATGGGACATCATAGCATCATATAATCTAAAAAATCCTTTTGTCAGTGGTCTCAAATTGGCGAAAAATGCGGGCCATCAAAACGCTCTATTATCTGGGTTAATGGAAGCTAAAGAAACCTCAGATTGTGTGATATCCGTTGACGCTGACCTTCAGGATGATCTCAATGCCATCCGAGAATTCATAATAAAATTCAAAGAAGGTTATGACATCGTGTATGGGGTGCGAAAAAGTAGAACTACCGATACATTTTTCAAGCGTTCAACAGCCCAAGGCTTCTATCGTGTGATGAGTAAAATGGGCGTCAATATCGTATACAATCATGCGGATTACCGTTTAATGAGCAAAAGAGTTCTCCAGGAATTAAGCAACTTTAAAGAGGTAAATCTCTTTTTACGTGGTCTAGTTCCGTTAATAGGTTATAAGTCTACTGAAGTGTATTACGATCGACACGAACGCTTTGCAGGTGAATCCAAATATCCTTTAAAGAAAATGCTCGCTTTTGCTTTCGATGGAATCACCTCGTTTAGCGTAACCCC
This sequence comes from Paenibacillus sp. AK121, assembly GCF_019042715.1. Taxonomy (NCBI): domain Bacteria; kingdom Bacillati; phylum Bacillota; class Bacilli; order Caryophanales; family Paenibacillaceae; genus Paenibacillus; species Paenibacillus sp. AK121. The sequence continues at coordinate 632,363 of NZ_JAHPJM010000002.1, read as the reverse complement.
GATACGGCTTATTTCGGCTGTGGGTTTTGGAATGTTTGGCATAAGCCTATTAATAGCTGCCTATACCCTTATTAGCAAGTTCCTTGGCACCACCGTTTGGGGCTGGTCTTCTTTAATGTTATCCATCTGGTTCATAGGCGGTCTACAACTCGTCGCACTCGGACTCATTGGCGAATATATCGGTAAAATATATAAAGAAGTAAAACAAAGACCTAAATATATTATTGAGACTATATTAGAGTCCCAGAGCACCTTAGATACTGAAAACACAAAGAAAGTGAATAATAGGGAAAGGGAAGCTGTGGCGGTCCAATAACAGATGCGAACAGGTGACTAATTTGACTTTATTTCAGAATAGTTTTTTCCGTTTTCTTGTCGTAGGTGTTCTAAATACAATATGCGGCATGTCCGTCATGTTCTTGCTCTTCAATATTTTAGGGACTAACTACTGGTTATCGACCTTTATTGGTAATTCTGTAGGCGCCACTGTAAGCTATTTCTTAAATAAGAGATTTACTTTCAAAAATGATGCAAGCCATGGGCAGACCATTTGGAAGTTCATCTCTATTATATTGATATGCTATATACTGTCGTATTGTCTGAGCTATCTACTCAGTCACTTCCTGATCTCAAGTTTGAGTATTAAAAACAATGAGGTTCTAGGCAACGTGTCCATTCTAATCGGGAATGTTTTTTATACTTTAATTAATTATATCGGACAAAAGTTCATTGTTTTTTCCAAAAAGACAAGAGCCCAAAAAGTATAACAATCTGAGGTTTCATTCATAGTTTAAATAAACTAACAGATAAAAATAGGGGATGTGCTGTCAAAGCACATCCCCTATTTTTTGTTTTTCTATAGCACTTTTTACTTCACCAGTTGCCCACGTGTAACCCCTAGCTGATTCGTCGCTTTTAGCGTCTTCCATACTTGTGTTCCGCTGATTTCTCCGCGCAAGGCACGGTTATAGAGATCAATAACCTCATGAACTTGCTCCGGCGTCTCCTCCAAAAATTCCACGCGGTAACGGGATACGCCTAATTCTAGGAAGTTAGACAGGTATTCCGCGCCTGATTGCTCAATCGCGTTATACACTGTATTACGGCATCCTTCGTCCACGCGAACCGGGTGAGACATCCCAATACGATCACGCAGGGATGCGCGATGATCCTCACACGGACGACCACAGTTGGTGTAGTCTGTGCCTTCACTCATAAAGGTACAATATACGCAGTGTTCGGTATGGAACATCGGCAAATGCTGCTGGATGACGATCTCCAGCTTGTCGGTACGTGTACGTCCCAGCATATCGACCATCTGTTGGATGTTCAGGTCATACGACGGTGTTACCAGGTCACAGCCGGAATCCAGGAATAGATCAGCCGCTTTATGGTTGGCGATATTTAGCGAGAAGTCGCCAATCAATTGCGGATGATGTGCATCCGGGTTCTCCAAGCGATGACGCATGTAAAAATACAAGGCTCCCGGATTGCGCACCAGCACAGCATCCGGTTTCAGGCGCAGGATATTGTTGTGATATCCATTTTCGCCCGGCATGTGAATACGCGGAGTCACCAACGCAATTCGGCGCCCAGCGCCGTGCACAGCCTCTACAGCTGCCGGGAATTGCTTGATGAACTCGAAGTCGGCGTAGATGAACTCCACACCGGCCTCAAGCGCAGCCTCCACCTGAGGGAGGCTGCGGCACAGCGCGGTCAGCTCTGCCTGACCGCATGCCACAGACGATGCCGGAGCCGAGGCATCGCCATACACCTCTACCGCCCGTTTCGTGTATACGGGTGGTTTGGGGCGTTCGCCCGCGAGCAGTTCCACCGCCTGACGGCGGATGCTGTTCAGCTCGCGCATGGGCACGATGACGTCTCCATGCAGCTGGACGTCCAGCTCTTCCAGCTGGAACACTGTTCCGCCCAGTCGGCCGAATTGCTCTTCGAGCAGTTCGTGCGTCATCGGACGCTTCTGGGCGATTTCAAGCTCCAGCTCGGAGTCCACGCGGACCGTTGTGCCCTTCTGCACATCGGTCCACCACGTTGAAAGCGGCTGTCCTGGGGAGCCGCTGACCCGCACATGTACCGGGAAAACTCGGTACGGCTTTTCGGTTTCGTACGACTGGCGCAGACGCTTGTCCAGCGCCGGGTCGTTGGTCTTCCAAATACGATCGCCTACGTGCACACGGCGCAGATCCACATCATTGCGTCCTGCTACGATGTCAACGATCCAGCCTTCTCCGGCTTCGCCTTCAATCTTCACACCCTTGCGGCGGATATCGTATACACGTCCGCCTTCTTCTTTTTGCGTAGGATCTCCTGCATCAAATACAATACCATCGCCACGCTTGAGCGGGGCATCGATGCGGCATACTACCCCATCACGAAGGATTTGTTCCACTCGGCCCAGGTACACGCCCCGGCTTTTCGGGAACGTACCGTCCACCAGCTTTTTGTTATTCGTTCCTTCCAGAAAACCGTGCGTAAAGCCGCGTGAAAAGCTCTGCTGCAGCTCGCGGATATCTTCTTTGCTCGTCTTGGACGTATCGCCATCAAAATACTTGTCAATGGCCTTGCGATATTTGCTAACCACATTCGCTACATACTCAGGCGTTTTCAGTCGCCCTTCAATTTTAAAGGAAACCACCCCGGCATCAATCAGTTCTGGCATCAAATCAATGGCCGCCAAATCCTTGGGGGATAGCAGGTATGTCACATCGGCCATCGGCTTTTGCTCTCCATCCACCATCAAATCGTAAGGCAAACGGCATGCCTGTGCACACTCACCACGGTTTGCAGAGCGTCCGCCCCACATTTCTGAAGTCAGGCATTGGCCTGAATAAGATACGCATAACGCTCCATGCACGAATACTTCCATCGGAAGTCTCGCTTGATCGCCAATTTTTTGAATCTGTTTTAGATTATTTTCACGACCCAGCACAACCCGTTCCATGTTGTACGGCTTTGTGAATTCTACAGCCTCCGGCGAGGTGATCGTCATTTGGGTAGAACCATGGATCGGGAAATCCGGTGAAATGTCGCGGATCATTTTCACCAAACCCATATCCTGAACAATTAGGGCATCGACTCCGGCATCAATACAGGCATCAACCAGCTCTTTAGCGTCCTCCAGCTCGTTTTCAAATACCAGTATATTGAATGTCAAAAAGCCCTTAACCCCGTAGCTATGCAAAAAAGCCATAATCTCGGGCAGTTCATCCATGCGAAAATTATTCGCCCGTGCTCGTGCGTTGAATTTTTCCACCCCAAAAAAGATCGCATCGGCTCCGTTCGCTACCGCTGCACGCATACAATCCCAGTCACCTGCTGGTGCCAGAAGCTCGACATCTTCTCTTCGTACTGCTGATTTCATTATTGCCCTCCCTATATGCTGAAAACGAATGACCCCTCATTGAATCTCGTTGTTTTCAGGGCAGCTATGCTGCTTACTTGGTCATCTCAAGAACGTTCCATCCACTCATTCCAAAGCTGGTTATGTTCAGTCAGGGGAATGGGAACTTACTAAGAATCATATTATTAAGTCCTATCTGTCTCTATCATCTTGTCCGATCATTCACACGCTGAACCATTGGTCCTCCGCATGAATCGCATCCAACTCAAAAAATCCGCATCACAAACATCTGCGGCAGAAATCATTCTTATCTTGTAACTAATCTAGTGTACCAGACTGCGCCCCAAGCTTCTACACTTTCCAAGCGATTCCTTTAAAAATATAATACTAAAAGCACAAAAACACCTCCAATCCGGGTTAGCGGTGCTTTGGAGGTGCGTCATCATATCATTAACTAAGCAAACCTATACTTCGCAAGCATTTCTCCCCAGGGTGATATTCCTTCCTCCCTGAAACCAGATTTTCTGTATAGCTTTCTAGCTAGTTCATTGTCTGGTTTATATCCAATCATGATAACATCAGTCCTATCACTGGCTTTCCTGATTTCGTCGATAACCAGCAACATTGCATGGTAACCATGACCTCGACCTTGAAATCTTTCGTCAATCATAAATCGGTAAACCCAGTAGTTTCCGTCATCCGGGTCTAAACCAAACATCGTAAAGCCAATCAATACGTCATCATTATAAATTGCTTTAGATAAAAATCCATCTAAAAACTGACATTCTGCAATTGAGTAAAGGTTAGATACCATGAACCTTTGTTGCTCAGGGTTCGGTTGAAGTTCAGCACATTCTTCCCAATTACTTTTGTCGACTGCCTTTAGCGTAATTATGTTCGGATTCCTCCTATACATTTAGTCCGACATCTTCGCTCTCCCCTGCTTACTTCACTCTTTAAAAGATTGGGGATATTTGGCGGGCGCCAGCGAAGCGGGCCATTTGAATCCGAAGAAGCGCCAGCGTTCGCCTTTGACCCGGGATTCTTACTATTAAATCCTTATATAATCCAAGAATCCCGGGTCAACAGCGATCGTAGGATCAAATGGTACGCGTAGCCTCTACCGACTACAACTCACTAATCTTTTCCCCACACCCTCTACTTCACAAAATGAAACGAATTCAGCGTCGAATCTAGTGCATTAGACTGTGCCGCTGTGTTGTTCGCATCGTTTAATGTTGTTGTCACGGTGTAGGTTTTGCCGTTATGCTCCAAAACGATTTGGCGACCTGTATAACCGATACCTTCCTCTACACGGTGGAATGTAAAGGACACTGCTGGAACTCCAGCAAACGTTACGTCCTTCACTTCCTCTACTTTGAGGTTTTTATAGTTCTTGGCTTGCTTATCATAGAAGTCCTTAAGCTGAGACACCGTTAATTCAAAGGATTGGTCGTTGTCGATTTTGATGGAAAAACGTCCTCCGGTAAATTGATACTCTATATCTCCCAATTCAAATTGATCGCTAACCGCGGTCCAATAGCGTGGGATATTCACTGTATATTCATATGCTTTAGACGTCTTTTTAATCGTTTTCGTTTTGTCCGCCAGGTAGTCATCCTCTTCCAATTGTCCAAAGTTATTTGCTACCGTTTGAAAATCAATTTGAAGCGAGGAGATGATCGCGTTGAACTGGTCATTTCCCTTGCTTACTTTTTCAGGCACTGCATATTCAGCCAGGTAGCGGTATCCATTTTGCTGAATCAGCACATTGTACTCTTTGACCCATTCATCTCCAAAATTATAGCGGTACTCCTGCACTAATCCCTGAACGCCTGCAACTTCCAGCGGATATGTCTTTTGTGCCTCATAAGCAGTGGACACAAATGAATCGCTCAGCCATTTTTGCAGCTGCTGACCCCAGTTCTCCAATTTTCCATCCGCAGGAGCTGAGGTGACTTTCATGTTGAAGCTTGATCCGTCATTGCTTTCATATTGCATTCGCTGGTCGTCCATTTTCCAGCCTGCCGGTATTTTGAGTGACACACCATAGTCTGGGTTCCCGGCCTCGCGTGTGCCTCCGACAACAGTGGACAAGTCTTTAATACTTTTATCCTGTGCGTTAAAAGAGGTTTTAAAGGAGTTCAGCAGTCCGGCATACTGGGCCAGATCTTTATAGTTCGTTGCTTTAGCATCGGAAAAATATATTACATACAGTCGTCCATTGTCATAGTACTGACGATTTTCCCATAGTACGCCGTCCCCATCCTTCGTAATAACACGAGCATAAGGCACTTTCGCTTTCGGGAAGGATTTTCGATCCACCACAGTTTCTCCTGTTTCCTTAGCTGCCTGCACCAATTGTTGCAGCAGATCGTCTGCATTCAATGGAACCGGTTGTATTGCTGTGTGTACTTCCATATAGTATGCACTGTTCTCGTCCATAAATGTGGAAATGCTCTCATCTCCACCTCCCTGACCGATGACGAGTCCTGTTGGATAGTTCATGGACCAATCGTAGTAACTGTTCCCGATCTGCGTCTTGCCCTCATCATTATCAATGTTCGGTGTTTCTTCAGCTACCGTACCCGCCTCTTCTTGGGCTTGCATCCGAATGATGATTCCTGCGCCATTCTTCTCCATCTTACCGCCAAGCCCTTCTGCTACTTGACGCAAAGGCACCATGAGGATCCCTGATGACATTTCTGGCGGAGCCGGAAGTGTCACCTTGTGGCCCCTCACCCAGGCTGTACGACTACCAATTGTCAGCGATACGACGTGAGTGCCGCTGGTGATCTTGACCACATTATCTTCAGCTAGGCGAATTTTGCTGTTAAATGCCTTTTTAAACACACCAGCCGGAACCATCAGTGCACCACTTTTGGAATAGGGCTTCGTAATATTCGCATTTTGACCGTTCACGATGGCTGTATTGCTGCCACTTTGCAGCCGCAATTCCAATATGTTTTTATCTTGATCTGCTGCAACTGCTGGTAAAGCGGTAAGCAGAAGGGACAATGCGACAGCGCCGACCCCCAGCTTACGCATCATTTTTCTTTGCATATGCTTCACAGTAAATCTCCCTTTAGCTTTATTTTATAGATTCATGAGCCGTTATCGTTCATTTTCCCGTAGCTGAATCTGATGCTTCTTTCGAAGGCGCTATGCCGTCATCTACAGTAGCTCCTGATTCATTCGAATCCTCAAGATCTTCTCCAGACTGAATGGAATCATAAATTTCACCATTATCCTGTGTCAGTACCAGCTTGCGCTTTACAATATCACCGTCCGATTGCATAAGTACACTCACCGTTTGCCCTGGTTGATAGTTTTTAAGCAGCTCATTGACATCAATGGCAGAGGCTACACGCTTGCCGTTAATACTATACAGCTCATCGCCTTCCTTGATTTTGGCCTGTACGGCATTGGCTGAAGTGATTTTCGTGACTTTCAAAGGATCCTCGGTAGGCAATCCGACGATAGCTGACCAGCTCTCTTCGAGCCCTAAGCCAAGACTAGCACGCCGAACCTCGCCATATTTGAAAAATTGATTGATGACATATTTCACTGTATCTGCCGGAATCGAAAAACCCATATTTTCAATTCCGACCGCTGAGAATTTCATTGTATTAATCCCGATGACCTCGCCCTTGAGGTTGACCAGCGGACCACCGCTGTTACCAGGGTTGATCGCGGTATCACTTTGGATCAGACGATAAGCAGCGTTGACACCACGGTTCAGCCCGCTAACAACACCTGAGGTTGCCGAGTTACGAAGTGAGAAAGAGATCGGCGTACCGATAGCCACTACCTGCTCGCCTACCTGTAAACTGTTCGTAGAAGCTGCAAAGGTAGCAGGCTTAAGGCCGCTTGCCTTAATTTTAATCAACGCCAAATCACTGATCGGATCGCTGTAGCTGTCGATGATTCCGTAAGATTTTCCGTCCGAGGTTACAACTACGGCATCACCTAATCCTTCGATAACATGCGCATTCGTAACAATCCATCCATCTGCCCGAATGATGACACCCGTGCCGTGAGCCAGGTTGTATCGGTCTCCCCCTGCTACGGTCTCTCCTGTCGCTGAACGGCCAATGATACCGACTACAGAAGGAGAAACATTTTTAACGACCTGTGGCACACGATCGGCCGATAACGTATATGTACCATTTGCGCTGTTATACGCGCCGCTGGTTCCTAATGCTTTATTCATATCCCTTACGTTAACATAGACCCCACCATTAATGACCTTGGCCTTTAACGCAGTTCCACTGCTGGCTGCACCTGCCGTTCCAGAAACACATAGAGCGCTGCCCAAAGCCAACACAGCCACCCTTTTCCCCATCTTACGCATATACTCACCATTTCCTCTCTAACATGACCCTGCTCTATCAGTTAGTCCAAATCTACCATAGAGGGGACACGCATACAATCGCTTTAAGCCCTATCTTTTTCTAAAAAAGCGCCGTTTGCTGCATCCCTATCCTCTCATGCTATTTATATTATAAATTTTCCAAATCCTTATATCAAAAAAATAAGCAAAAACAATAAAAAATCGTTATACCTTTTAGACCATTCCTTCGTTTACGGGCATAACCAACTATGATACCATCACATTATATCTTAGTTATATTGTCGGAAATAAAAATAAAATCGTGAGTTCTATATCTAACATCTCAAGTATAAATAAGACACCTGAAGGAGGTTAAAAGGATGGCCTATGAACCAATCTGGAACGCTCATCCCGATAAGCTTAACAAGTTTGAGTTAGTCAAGCTGGAAAAAGACGGTCTCGACGTTATACGTACTATCATCGAAAGCTATGCGCACAAAGGCTATGACTCGATCTCTGCGGACGATATGGACCGATTCAAATGGGCCGGGGTTTACCAGCAAAAACCCAAGGATGGCCATTTCATGATGCGCGTCCGCATCAATACAGGGATTATGACTTCAGCACAGGCACGTGCCTTAGCGGACATCTCCGCGCTGTACGGGCGCGGCTTGGTGGATGTCACCACCCGTCAGGCGATTCAATTTCACTGGCTGACCGTTGAAAGCTTGCCGGATATTTTCGAACGTTTGGAAAAGGTTGGTTTGTATTCCTTTGAAGCCTGTGGGGACTGCCCGCGTACCATTGTCGGCAATCCGCTGGCTGGCATTGATCCTAATGAACTGGTGGATACTCAGGAGATTGTAGATGAAGTAAACCGCTTTTTCTTATTAAATCGTGACTTTTCCAATCTTCCGCGCAAATACAAAATGTCCATCTCCAGTAATACCTACAACAATGCACAGGCTGAAATTAACGACCTGTCCTTCACTCCGGCAACCAAGATCCTTGACGGAAAAGAAGTGGTTGGTTTCCATGTGATGGTTGGCGGTGGATTATCTGCCAAGCCGCATTTGGCACATCCGCTGGACTTGTTTGTCCGTCCTGAGGAAGTGCTGAAGGTTGCTATTGCTGTCACAACCATCTTCCGTGATTACGGCTATCGGGAAAAACGGCACCATGCCCGTCTGAAATTCCTCATTGCCGATTGGGGCCCGGACAAATTTCTAGCCAAGCTTACCGAGTACACTGGCGAAATGCCAGGACGAGGTGAAGATAAAACCATTGGGTGGCAAGCCGCCTATTTTGACGGTATACATCCCCAAGCCCAAGAAGGTCTGAACTATGTCGGTCTGAACGTACCTGTTGGTCGCCTCAGTGCTGACGAGTTGCACGAACTGGCCGACCTGGCTGATCGCTACGGCGATGGACAGATTCGTACCACGATGTCGCAAAATATTTTGCTGAGCGGTGTGCCGGATGACCAAGTAGATGAGCTACTGAAAGCTCCTGTGCTGCAACGCCTGACACCACAGCCCAAGCATTTTATGAGCCGTACGGTATCGTGCACAGGAAATGAATTTTGCAATCTGGCGATTGTGGAAACGAAAAAGCGAGCGGTTGACGTTGCCGAGTATTTGGATCAGCACGTACAATTGGATGAAAAGGTGCGCATCCATTTCATCGGCTGCCCGAATTCCTGCGGTCAAAAGCATATTGCGGATATTGGACTGCAAGGCTCGCTCCTTAAGACACCTGAAGGCATGGTTGACGCGTTCGACATCGCTGTTGGCGGGGCGCTTGGAGCTGGTGCCCAGTTCAACAAGACACTCAAAGGCCGCGTACGTGGGGACCAGATTGGTCCTGTATTGGCAGAGCTTATTCTGTTCTACAAGGAAAATAGGATTGCTGGCGAAAGCTTTTATGCGTATGTACAGCGTGTAGGCATTCCGTCTTTCCAGGAAAAGCTGTCCGCCATTTTACAGTCCAGCCACGTTGCATCCTAGACATTAAGTCCATTAACAGCCTGCTTGTATTTTATATACAAGCAGGCTGTTTCTTATGCCATAAACCAGCGCCATACCTACTTCCTACTTCTTTGATTGCATAAAAAAAGACACCGGATTACTCCGGTATCAATATTTTCGCAAAATCGAGTACTATTGGCTTATGAGCGCCTGTTGTAGATGTCACCACCGCGTAGCCTGAAGGTATCTTATATATCAATCCCGTATCATATCGGATGCCGAAGGAGTTATCTTCCTTATAATGAGTCTTCGTTTCCCATACCTTCGTACCGTTTCCTTTTAAGCCTGTGATAGTGATGCCATGCATCTTCGTGGTTTTACCCAGTGGGTCATATTGATCACTGAACTGGACGTACAACTGCTCCTCGGGCAGATATACCCGGTCAGCCGCATAGTCCTCTGTGTTACTAAACAATTGCAGACCATTACTTAACACCTGGGTGCGTTTGCTGTTTCCTTTAAGCCCTGTTACAGCAATATGACCGCTAGACAACTCATGTACCGCGGCAATTTCTTTACCTGATCCTAAGTCCAGATGGACATCACGGATATTGCGACCATACACATCGGCTTGTACTCCCACGGGACCATCTGAGCTGTTCAATAGCGCATAATATCCATTGTGATTGCCGACCAGCCAACCCGAGGTCACTCCGTTTGTCGTTCGATTCCATTGTATATCGCCAGTTTCAGTGTATTTGAGTACAGTGAAGGACTGCTCCACAGGGTTCAGCGAGGACACTAGAAAACTACCATCCTCCAGTGGCTCCAATCCTACCTGAGAATTCTGCCCATAGGATATCAAACCGTCAGTGGATAACGTTTTGGACCACTGGGGGTTTCCATCCGCATCCAATCGTGAAGCCTGCACATCTCGCATTCCGTTCGGTTGGGTATAATCAAGCAGAAACAGCAAGCCACCATCCGACGTCTCCCGCTGGACTCCCCTGCTGCTTGTTCCCGGCTGTACGCTCAGGTCTTGCTGGTGTTTCCATACCGTCTCCAGAGAACTGTCCAGCTTGCCATACGTGACGTGTACTACACTTGCTTCTGTATCGTCTTCGACGTTCAGCATTAAGAACCCGCCCTTTGCTGCGGGCTGAATGTAATTGTGAGCGCTCTCGGAATCCTTAATACTGCCAATCGCTGCACTAGTTTCGATCTCGGCTTGTTTGGGCGCATACGCCTCGGACACCTCGGATGCATAGGCCGGTACGGCACTATAACCCAACAACCATGCCGCTAAAGCGACTCCTGCTGCCCATGAGTATACACGTTTACGTAGAACTCTACTTTGCTTAATCTTCAAACGTTCCAGCTCCCTTCATGACTTCCTCAGAGATGTGATATAAACCTTAGATGCAATTTAACTATAAACGGTCGCTTCAACTAGTAATGGTTGTCACGTGGGCACGGAACTTCGTATGATGCTAGATAATCATAAGTTATATATTAACCTCTTCAAGCCCGAGCCTAAACATCCAAAACTCTAAAATGTAGAGATTACTCAGAGACTTTCTATCGAAGAATATACCTATAGATTTATTATTCCAGCGCTTGGTAAACTATGTGTCACATGCTTTAACGCAGGAATTTAATAAAAGTTTTCTTTTTTTACAAAAAAAATAAACCCTGCCAACGGGAAGGCACAAATACGCTAATTTGTATTCTGCCTTCCTGTCTGTGCAGGGCTTTCACAACGTACGTTAAAACTGTATCTATAGATCGACGGTCTGAAGCGCTTGACTGCGCTGTGTATCCCGTTCAAGGATCGGCTTTAAGTATCGGCCTGTATAGGATTCCTCGACTTTTACAAGTTGTTCTGGTGTCCCGGTAGCCAAGATCGTTCCACCGCCGCTTCCACCTTCGGGCCCCAGATCAATCAGGAAATCTGCTGTTTTAATTACATCTAGATTATGCTCAATAACCAGTACGGTTTCGCCTGAATCGACCAAACGATGCAACACGGTCAATAATCGGTCAATATCGTGAACATGCAGACCAGTTGTCGGCTCATCCAAAATATAAATGGTTTTGCCTGTGCTGCGACGATACAATTCGGAAGCCAGCTTCACACGCTGTGCTTCACCACCAGACAAGGTAGTCGCTGGTTGACCCAGCTTGATATACCCCAAACCTACATCCATCAGCGTCTGAATCTTGCGATGAATCTTCGGGATATTTTCAAAAAATGCTGTCGCATCCTCTACCGTCATCTCCAGCACATCAGCAATACTCTTCCCTTTATACTTAACCTCAAGGGTCTCCCGATTATAGCGTTTGCCTTTGCACACTTCGCATGGTACGTACACATCAGGCAAAAAGTGCATCTCAATCTTGATGATCCCGTCGCCTCTGCAAGATTCACATCGGCCTCCCTTAACGTTAAAACTAAACCGGCCTTTCTTGTAGCCTCGAACCTTAGCCTCGTTCGTCTGCGAGAATAAGTCACGGATATCATCGAACACACCTGTATAAGTTGCAGGATTGGAACGCGGTGTACGGCCGATTGGCGATTGATCGATCTCAACAACCTTTTCGATATGCTCTAGCCCGCGAATTTCTTTATGTTGACCTGGGCGTACTCTCGCACGGTTCAGATCACGCGCCAACGTTTTGTACAAAATTTCGTTGACCAGCGTCGATTTTCCAGACCCGGATACGCCAGTGACAGCCGTGAAAACACCCAATGGGATTTTGACATTCACATTTTTGAGATTGTTCTCCTTGGCTCCGCGAATCTCCAGCCACTTATCCGCAGGCTTGCGCCGCTCGGTATTGACCGGAATAAACTTGCGACCGCTCAAATATTGCCCGGTCAGGGAATTCGGATCTTCCATAACTTCCTGTGGAGTCCCCTGCGACATGATCATCCCGCCATGGATTCCGGCTCCTGGCCCAATGTCAATGATATAGTCCGCCGCCATCATCGTATCTTCGTCATGCTCCACCACGATCAGCGTATTGCCCAGATTCCGCATATGTTCCAAAGCACTAATCAGACGATCATTATCTCGCTGATGCAGCCCAATACTTGGCTCGTCCAAAATATAAAGCACACCCATCAGACTGGACCCGATCTGTGTCGCCAATCGGATACGTTGTGCCTCCCCGCCGGACAATGTACCTGCTGCACGGCTTAAAGTCAGGTATTCCAGACCAACGTTCACGAGGAATCCCAGTCGGCTGTTAATTTCCTTTAAAATGAGATTGGCAATCGACTGCTCTTTCTCACTCAGCTCCAGTGTATGGAAAAAGTGAGAAGCCTCCCCGACAGACAAAGCTGTCACATAAGCGATATTGCGCTCTTGAATGGTTACCGACAGGCTTTCTTTTTTCAGTCGGTGCCCCTTACAGGTGTTACATGGCTTTGCACTCATAAAGCCTTCAATAAATTCACGTATTCCCTCAGAAGCGGTATCACGGTAACGACGCTCCAAATTCGGGATAATGCCTTCAAAGGTCACATAGGCTTCCTTACGTTGACCAAAATCATTTTCATAGCGGAAACGGATCTTCTGGTCACCTGTTCCGTGCAAAATAAGATTCATTTGTTCTGACGTCAATTGGCTTACAGGAATGTCCTGCGGAATACCGTAGTGTTCGCATACGGACTGTAAAAATTGAGGATAATAAGTGGAAGTTCCTCCACTCCATGCCTGGAACGCCCCATCTTCTATACTTTTTTCTGGATCAGGTATGAGCAGATCAGGGTCAACGACCATTTTAACTCCTAACCCATCACAATCTGGACAAGCGCCGAACGGACTATTAAAAGAAAACATCCGTGGAGATAGCTCATCTATGCTAAAACCGCAAATCGGACACGCAAAGTTGGAGCTAAATCGCAACTCCTCTTGCCCTATAATATCTACAAGCAACTGTCCGCCTGAAAGATTCAGTGCCGTCTCAATAGAGTCGGACAGACGCGCACGTACATCTTCCTTGACTACGATCCGGTCTACGACCACTTCAATCGAGTGCTTCTTGTTCTTCTCCAGTTCAATCTTCTCGGACAATTCACGCAGTTCGCCATTCACACGTACCCGTACAAAGCCCTGCTTGGCTATATCAGTGAACAGTGTTTTATGCTCACCTTTGCGACCGGAGACCAATGGAGCCAGGATTTGCAGCCGCGTCTTTTCAGGATACTGCAAAATGCGGTCTACCATCTGTTCGACGGTCTGTGAAGTGATTTCAATGCCATGTTCAGGACAATGAGGATGACCTACTCGGGCAAATAACAACCGCAAGTAATCATAGATTTCTGTAACTGTTCCGACCGTAGAACGAGGATTCCGACTTGTCGTTTTTTGGTCAATGGAAATGGCAGGAGACAGGCCGTCAATCGAATCGACGTCCGGTTTCTCCATTTGCCCGAGGAATTGACGGGCATACGCAGATAATGATTCCACATACCGCCGCTGTCCTTCTGCATAGATCGTATCGAAAGCCAGTGATGATTTACCTGAGCCGCTAAGCCCCGTCAGGACGACGAACTTGTCCCGTGGAATCGTCACGTCAATATTTTTGAGATTATGCGCGCGTGCGCCTTTGATGATGATGCTTTCATTCGCCAAATGTTTCATCTCCTTAGCCGTAATTCACGTCATCCTATATCGCATTGGATTATCCGATGGAAGTGATATATCGCAAAGAGAACGACCACGTCGGCCGTCCTCACTATTTCTTAAAAGCAATCAAACATTTTATTATCAATATGTTTTGCTTATAGCTTATTCCCGATGTTTAATCTGCCCGCAACTCCAGCAAAGCATCACGCAACTCGGCGGCCCGTTCGAATTGTAGATTCTTGGCCGCGTCCTTCATTTCTGCTTCTAGGCGCTGAATGAGGGATTGACGCTCCTTCTTGGAAAGTTTACCCGTCTCATTAGGAAGGTAATCATTTTTGGACTCTGCCGTCTTGGTTGCTTCAATGACATCACGAATCTTTTTACGGATGGTTTGCGGGGTAATTCCATGTTCTTCATTGTATTGAATTTGAATCGCACGGCGACGTTCCGTCTCCTTGATCGCTTTATCCATAGAATCGGTAATCTTATCGCCATACATAATAACACGTCCGTCACTATTCCGTGCTGCCCGCCCGATCGTCTGAATCAGAGAGCGCTCAGAACGCAGGAAGCCTTCTTTGTCCGCATCCAAAATCGCAACCAGCGATACTTCCGGCAAATCGAGACCTTCCCGCAACAGGTTGATCCCGATCAGCACATCGAAGGTTCCCAGACGAAGATCCCGCAAAATGGCCATCCGCTCCAAAGTCTTAATCTCGGAGTGCATATATCGAACCTTGATGCCCACTTCTTTTAAGTAGTCAGTCAAATCTTCAGCCATTTTCTTCGTGAGTGTGGTGACCAGTACCCGTTCTTCACGCTCTATGCGCTGCCGTATCTCATTAATGAGATCGTCAATCTGCCCTTTGCTCGGACGCACCTCAATAATAGGATCAAGGAGACCGGTAGGACGGATAATCTGCTGCACCATCGTATCGCATTTTTCCATCTCATACGGGCCTGGAGTAGCAGATACATAGATAATCTGATTCACTTTGTCCTCGAACTCTTCGAACTTCAGCGGACGGTTATCCAAGGCAGATGGCAAACGGAAACCATGTTCAACCAGCACATTTTTACGCGCTTGGTCCCCGTTATACATCGCACGAATCTGCGGCAATGTAACATGAGATTCGTCGATGACGATCAGCATATCATCTGGAAAGTAATCCAAAAGAGTATATGGTGTCGCTCCGCGCTCGCGGAATGTCAGTGGACCCGAGTAGTTTTCGACACCGGAACAAAAGCCAACCTCTCTCATCATCTCGATATCATAGCGGGTACGTTGCTCCAAACGTTGCGCCTCTAACAGCTTCCCTTGTTCCTTCAGCTCTGCTAACCGCTCTTCTAGCTCACGTTCAATGTTAACCAATGCTACCCTCATCGTATCCTCATGAGTAACAAAGTGAGATGCCGGGAAAATAGCGATATGTTCACGTTCACCGATCAATTCACCTGTAAGCACATTAATCTCAGTAATTCGTTCAATTTCATCTCCGAACAATTCTACCCGTATTGCATTTTCTCCATGGGAAGCCGGGAATATCTCAACAACATCCCCCCGTACACGGAAAGTACCCCGCACGAAGTTGATATCGTTCCGCTGATATTGAATATCGACCAGGCGGGACAAAATCTGATTGCGGGGTTTCTCCATGCCGACTCTAAGCGAGAGCAGCAAGCTTGAATATTCTTTCGGGGAACCCAAACCATAAATGCAAGAGACACTCGCTACAATAATAACGTCACGACGCTCAAACAGAGAGCTTGTGGCTGAGTGGCGAAGTTTATCAATCTCCTCATTGATGCTGGAATCCTTCTCAATATACGTATCGGAAGAAGGGATGTACGCTTCCGGTTGGTAGTAATCATAGTAGCTGACAAAATAATCAACTGAGTTGTTTGGGAAAAATTCTTTAAACTCACTTGCCAGTTGAGCAGCCAAGGTCTTGTTATGCGCAATAACCAGTGTAGGCCGATTCAGCTTGGCAATGGTTTGAGCGATGGTATACGTCTTACCTGTTCCCGTAGCACCCAACAGAGTTTGATGCTTCTTTCCTTCTGCAATTCCTTCTACCAATTCAAAAATGGCCTGGGGTTGATCGCCTTGAGGTTGGAATTCCGACTGAATTTCAAAAGTCTTATCGCTAACAACGATATCACTCATTGCCCTGCATCACCCTTATCGTCTAAAATGGAAACATCATGTTTTTACACCAATCGAGCTTTAACGTCTTTACCTGTAATTCTATGTCGATATTTCCCGAGCAATGATACTTGGGAAATATGGTTGAATAAGAATGTTTGTTCCCGTATTATACCTCTTTCTTACCGCGGATGCAAACGATAAGTCTTGAATAGGAGTGAATTGAATTTTGGATATCACCATCGTATTGGGCATCATCGCCGGAATCATAGCATTAATCGGTGGCTTCTTGTGGGAAGGCGGAGAATTCACAGGGCTGCTTCAAGGTACATCAGCTCTGATCGTATTCGGCGGAACTTTCGCCGCCGTTGTGATCAGCTACCCTGCCTCCAAGCTGAAGACTATACCCACCGCTCTGCGGATGGCTTTTAGTCGTGAGGACAATCCAACGGAGCAATATATAGAAGATTTGGTTTCCATGGCAGCCACCTCCCGCCGATCCGGTGTGCTTGCGCTAGAACGCATATCATCAGAGCATCCGAATGCATTTTTGCGGGAAGGTCTTCAACTAGTCATTGACGGCACTGAACAGGAACAGATCAAGCAAATTTTAGAACTAGAGTTAGATGCTATTGGGCACAAACATGAGGGGTACGCCAAAATATTTGAATCGGCAGGCGGCTATGCCCCTACGATGGGGATTATCGGTACGGTCATGGGTCTGATCCATGTACTTGGCAGCCTAACCGAGCCTACTGCGCTCGGACCGTCGATTGCTGTAGCTTTTATCGCAACATTATACGGCGTTGCTAGCGCCAATCTGATCTTTCTGCCCATCGCGTCCAAAATAAGAGCAGCCAGTGAAAGTGAAATTATTACGATGGATTTGCTGCTGCAAGGTATCCTGGCTATCCAAAACGGAGAGAACCCTAAGCTTGTACGCAAGAAGTTGGAGTTTTTTATCCGCTCAGAGCAAAATATAGATCGCAAACCGCCTCGTCGCTCACGTACAGAGAGCGCTACTCCAAAGGAGGATTTCCATGAGAGCGCGCGCTAAGGGCCGTGGGCGTCAAGGTGGCGGCGGAGACCAACGAGATCGTTGGATGATTACCTATGCCGATCTGATCACCCTGCTGCTTATTTTTTTCGTCGTGATGTATGCCATGAGCAGTCTGGATGCTAAGAAATACGACGTCGTTGTTCAATCCCTCCAGGATACGTTCCACAAGGGAGATTCTATTTTGGAACAAGGCTCGGGCATTACAGGAACTGCCGATCGTTATACCAGCAAGAATCCACCCGCGACGAAGCAACCGGCCTCTAATAAAAAAGAATCGGGATCAACCAAGCTCACCGAGCGTGAACAAGCATTTCGCAAGCAAGAAAAAGAGCTGCAAAACCTAATGGGTGTCATTCAGGAATATATTACAGACAACAAGCTACAAAACCAGATTTTCGTATCCGATCAACCGCGTGGCATTGTCATTACGCTGAATGACCGCTTTCTATTCGACCAAGGCAGAGCGGCACTCAAGCAGGGTTCTGCAAACACGTTATCCAAATTAGCCAGTCTATTTCGAGATTTAAAAACACCGATTAGCATTGAAGGTCATACGGACAACATTCCATTCACG
Organism: Paenibacillus sp. AK121; assembly: GCF_019042715.1. Lineage (NCBI taxonomy): Bacteria > Bacillati > Bacillota > Bacilli > Caryophanales > Paenibacillaceae > Paenibacillus > Paenibacillus sp. AK121. Next base: position 614,291 of record NZ_JAHPJM010000002.1, on the reverse strand, counting down.
CGTTCCTCTAACTCGTCGACCTACAAGGACAACTGGGAGCTTTCCGGCGCTCGGGCACTGTCTGTACTCCGGTTCTTTATCGACCGAGAGCAGTTATCCCCATCAGGCTTCCAGTATGCGGGTTATGCAGATACCCGTCCGGTTGGTGACAATAGCACCGAAGCAGGACGACAAAAAAACCGCCGTGTCGAAATCACTGTGCTGCGGCAGCTGCAGCAGTAAAACCCAAAAACCTCCCGAGTCACGCAATAACGTGAATGGGGAGGTTTTTTTAAGATGTATCATCATGTTACGTGGCTTCCACTCTGATGTAGACGCAGAACAATAAACTGTACGAACAACGTGGATAAGGGCGGCGTACGAGATGTAATAGAGATTATTTTGTTTATGCTATATCTCACTATGTATTAGAAGCCAAGGTGAAGTTAGGTTTTATCTTGTCATGATGCTTGATGTTAATAAGATAGGACGAGCTCGTGTTGCTTCTCTTGGATTTGTGAACTTTGAAGTACGCTCTGTTGTCTACGATAGCTATATTTCCAGTCGCTGTACTTATTAAGGAGCCGATCCAACTCCATAGACTTGGTCAACACCCGTCGATCCTTCAATCCCACCTCTTTCGCCAAATCATTTAATTCTTTTCGCTTTTCTTCGATGCACTCCTCCAATTGTTTCCATTTCACATCAATAAACCTCCTGTTCGGTGTGGTATTTACATTAGTTTACAGGCTGATACCTTCCCTACAGGTTAAAAATATAATAAAACCCATTTCATCCCTTTAACGGGATGCATCAAAAAAACCAACCCGCAAGGATTGGTTTAGAGAGTACTAACTCTGCTTTAAAATTATATATAATCAACCCATACCGTGATTAAACACTATAATCATTTCAGAAGCTTCTACATTAATTGGATTGTAAAAAGGGAATATACTAAAAAATAGAATACCTAAGGCTAACACCATCAAATAACCTTTTTTCATAGATATTCACCTCCTTTATTATATTTTCATATCTTCTCTTTTGTTCACTAGTAGCAAACTCTCTGTAAACTTCAAACAACGCGACACATTGTTTAAAGTCACTATCATTCCGACTAATTAATGAAAGAGCAAGACAATCCAGAACATAGTTTGTTCCTTTCTCATAGCTACTATTTTTATACTCATAAATTGCCCGTTGGTATAAAAAACAACAATAATAATTTCTATTCTTTACATCATCGAGAAACTTGAATTGGTCAATTTCTGCTGAAAAACTTTCAAGTACATAATCCACCGAAAAGTTATATTTGTTTGCTGATTCCAAGATAGTTAAAAGACCAGATAATTTTTCTTCCGGATGTTGATTAAGAAAAGTAATATATTCTTCTAAAACATCTCTTTTTCCTAGAAGCATATCAAGTGTATAAGAGTTTGCCTTTGCCCAGAGACTGAACATCTTTACATATTGCTCGCCTTCTGAATCTAGTCCTTTAAGCCAGCTTAGATCTTCATAGTATTTAATATACGATTGTGCTTCCTCAAATTTCTCCATTTTTTGTAGAGCAGTAGATTTAGATAAATATCCATATCCATAATAAAAAACAAGGCTTTTCTCCGTTTTAAGTTCGTCCCTAGCACGTCTTTTAGTATCGATATTTTCATATCGATTTAAATAAACAGTTTTGGCGAGAGTATACAACTCATCTCCATACTTCTCAACGCTGTCCCATTTATGTAGATAAAAATATATATTGATAATTTTTAAAAGCCCATCTAGCTGATAACTCTCTGGTAGACGATTACGATAAGGGACAAACCTCAGAACATACTCCAAATTTTTCTCCAAATCTTGACCGACAGAAGCAACAAACAATTTATAATGACTGATAGCCAAACGTTCAGAGTGCTGATACTTTTCATTTTCAATTACACATTCATAGAAAGGAATTGCCTCCTGTAGCTTTCCCCCATCGTATAGCTCCTCTGCCAAAGAAAAAATTGTTGGAATGTGGTTGAGATCCTCCATTAAGCGTGAAAGCACTTTCTCCACGCATTGCAGGTTTCCTACTTCAACACAACGTATAAGGAACGGCTTAACCCTTTTCCAATGCGGTCTTCCATCATAAAAACATTCATCCACATACAGGTCATACAACCAGTCTTCGGGATAATTAAGCGCTTTAGTGATCAAGTCCATTTGTCGTACGGAGATAGGCTTAGGCGGATTCCCGTTAAGCATTGCACTAAATATGCCCCGATTAAGACCCGTAGCTTGTCCAAAACTATTAAAAGTATAGCCACCAAGTTTTAATTCTTTCTCAATTTCCGAACGAATCGTGGTTGCATTTTCCAATAAAAACACCCCCGGCGTATTCAGATGATTTTAAAAAATCACCCTCCTCGACAATCAATTACAATATACTAGAAATTATATGAATAAATTGGATGATGGTCAACCCTTTATTCTACACCATTTCAATATATTATGGAATTTAATGTGTATAAAAATCCTCACAGAGAATATACACTAAATTTTTTCAAACAATTTAGCACGATAAACTAAAAGAGCTATGTGATCTTCTACTCTAGGTAGAGAAACATAGCCCTTTTGCTCTAAGAGGTCATTTGCCTCGTATTATATTCCACTGCTTTTATCGCTTTTTCATATTCTGTCCGTTGTTCTTCAGTCGAATAATCCTTATATTTCTCAAACAATAGCGTGATGGATTTGATATAATAAGTCTTATCGTTCAACTGAGAGGATGCTTTTAAACTAATCAGCATATTGTTTATTGCCTCGGTGTAGCTTCCCTTATTAAAAAAGTATCGACTAAGTTCAAGAAAAAAACGAGAATATGTCAGCAGACTGTTGTTGGTATGATAATACGAAATATCTGTACGTAGCTCCCTAAATTTATTAATATTCTCTGCAAAAAGGTCCAAAATATCGTCTACTGAGTAGCTGTAATTATTGGCCGATTCTATAATGGTTAATAGGCCTAGTAATATTTCCTGAGGATTATTCCTCATAAGTTCAACATAGGCAGGCAGGCTATCCTTATCCCCCATCAGAATTTGTAGATTCAACCGATTGGCTTTCCCCCATACTTCGAATTTCTGTGCTTCTATCATTCCTACCTCATCCAGACCTTCAAACCTAGTTAAGTTTTCATAGTAAGGTATGAACTTCATAGCTGCTTCATATAGTCCTTGTTTTTCTAAGGCGTTTCCCTGCATTAAATAGGCTTGACCATAATAAACGATTAGATGTCTTTCTGTATTGAGACGTGTAACTTCACGATTTTTCGCCCTCGCTTGAGCCTGGTCCCAAAAAATACCTGTGACTAATACCTCAAGCTCTTTCGCATAATGTATAGCCGTGTCATAATCATAAAATTGGAAATTTATATTGGTCAATTTCAACAAAGCGTCCAGTTGATAATTCTCGGGGAGATTTTTCGGAAACGGTGCAAACTTTATAGCTGCTTGCCGATTATTATCCAAATCAGTATTTAGAGAATAACAAAACAAACGATACTGGCAAATTGCCAGCCGCTCCGAGTGGTAATACCTTTCGTTTTCTACCACACACTCGTAAAAAGGAACCGCCTCGTTTTCCTTCCCCTCTTTGTGCAGTTCTTCTGCAAACTCAAATACCGTAGACACATAGGACAAGTCTTCTGTTAATCTCACCAATACCTTTTGAATACACTCCTTCCTCCCTAACTCCACACAACGCAATAAAAAAGGTTTGATCCGTTTCCAGTGCCCTTTCCCCTCGTGAAAGCATTCATCTATGTACAGCTCATACAGCCAGCCTTCTGGATATCCTAATGCCTTAGTAATCAAGTCCATCTGCCGAACCGAAATTGGCTTAGGCGGATTACTGTTCAGCATGGTGCTAAATGTACCACGGTTAATACCGGAAATTTTACTGAAGCTGCTAAATGTATATCCCCTTTGCTTTAGTTCGGTCTCTATCGTCGAGCGGATCGTAGGTGTGTGTTTCATCTCAATCCCCCTCTTAATTTAAAAAATATATTTTTCGTCTTTTCTAACATTATGAGGTAATTTTATCCTATGATTTCTTTAACCTGAATATAAAAGCCAAAATACGTCTCCTTCATTATCCGTTTTAGGTTATAGAGGTTCTATACAAAAAAAGAGCAGATGGGATACAAATCCCCTGCTCATTTCAGCAATGTTATTTATACAAGTTTAAAATGGCGGGATCTCCCCATCGGCGCAAAAAATCGGTTGATTGCACATGCCACCGCACATCAAACATTTATTTAATTAGCTATCGGTTCGGTTCCCCAAACAAGTACGCCATTATGGTACAAGGTAGCTTTCATATGATCGGCATATGAGGTTTGTGTGCCTTTATACGAATAATCGTCACTTTCGTTATAGTTTGACCAGTCTGTTTTATGGATACGGGTTTGGATTTCACCAGTGCTTCCTCCAGGTGCTAACACGCCTGCGTCTGAGTTAAAGCCGACTTCCAAATAATAATCGACACCGGTCGTAGGCTTCTCCATTTTAACCAGTCTACCGTTCAGCTTCGAGCAGCTCAGCGCCGCATAGTCACAGTTGAAAGTCTGCTCACGGTCACCGTCGATCGTGTAGTAGTAACGAATCTTCAACTCGTTGAGCGGTACGGAGGCTGTGCCTTTGTTTACAATTTGGAAGTGCGGATTCAGGTGATTGTCGTTCACCTTGGTATCCGCTGTGCGATACTGGAGCAGCAGTCCTGTTGTTGGCTGCTGAGTATCCGCTTTTGGCGCTGCGCTGGCCGTGTTCGACAGCGTCTGTCCTGCATCGTTCTTCGCTACGACTTGGTAGTAGTACGTCGTGTCTGCCGTTACAGCTGTGTCGGTGTAGCTACTGCCGTATACATCGCTCACTACAGTGGCGAACGCGCCGTTTTCAGCCGTCGAACGCTTCACTTCATAGCTTTTTGCATTCGCCGATGCTGTCCAGCTTAGCGATACTTTCGCCGTTTCGCCCGCGGCGTTCAGCGTGAAGCTGCCCGGTACTGACGGCTGTTCGGTAATGCCATACGTTTTTAAGTTCGTTGGAAGCTCATCAAGCGTAATAACGTTCGGATGATTATACACTTTTTTCAGATGCTCAAGGCTGTTTTGTTTACCGTCTCTCAGGAAATCCCCATACCATGTAGCAAACCAGCTCCAATGGGCTTGATACGCCTTCATTAGATCAGGGTCTGGGATCGGTCCGTTTTCGCTCATGGCAACTAACTTTTTGTCCTTGCCCAATGTAACAAGGTCTTCGTATTTTGCAATTTGCGGGCTGTAATCACCTGCTTGCGGATAAGAGTCAAAGCTCAAAATATCCACATATTCGTCTCCAGGATACCAGTCCGGAGCAACAGAATTCCATACCCATATCAGATTGTTCAATTTGTGCACATTCGTCAATCGGTCGTGCATTAAAATATACAATTTTTTAACAGGCTCAGGACCTTTGGCGCCCCACCAGAACCATTTGCCTTCTGCTTCGTGCAAAGGACGGAACAGGACAGGAACCTTCGCATCCTGCAGCTTCTTTAATTGTGCTGCGATCACATCGATGTCGCGAATAAGTAATTTATAATCCTCGGACTCTGGATGGCTCATCGCATATTCTATATCGAATGTGGTCGAATCGGCATAGAAGCCTCTCCACCATTCTTTTCCCTGCGTATCGATCAGACCTTTCGGCGCGTTCCAGTGCCATGCAAAGGTAACGATGCCCCCTTGCTTATCCCATGCAATCGCCTTTTCCGCCTCTGTAGAACTAAGACCATGCTCCGCTCTGCTTGGCGAATAGTCGATCAGATCAAGCGCTGCAATCGCCGGCTTTTTACCTACATTAGCTTGAAGCCAATCAATTTCATTTATTTCCTCTTGACCAGAGAGCATATTCTTCCCGTATTGATCAACCAGGTAGTTCATCAATGCTTTTGCTTCTACCGTCGCATTCGGATTAGTGAGCGTTTTGGTTACCGCATGGGGTGGGCGATCAGCAGCAGGCTCCAGCCTGACGTAGTCGATATCGTACCAGCCCCAGCCTGTTTCAAAACCGATCGTATTCGCGCCTGCATTCAACAGAAGCTTGCCTCCGGAAGTTTCTTTGAAATCAGTCGTTTTCTTAAGCACCAGTTCTCCAAACGCTTTGCCGTTTAATGAGAAATTCGTGCGTTTGTCATCATGAGGAGAACGATAGCCGATTGTAAGATTGTACAGGCCTGCCGTGGGAGCCTGGATCGTCATCGTTAGAGAATCCCCTGCATTGTGAAAATTCGTTACATAACCAGTACCGGAGTAGCCAGTTCCACTGGATTCTACAATGGTTCCCTTCAGCGTGCCGTCTTCAGCTTCATAGCGAACCGGATCGTTCACAGACACCTTCGGAACCGCTTTCAAAACATTAGATTCGCTCGTTCCCTTATTTGTCTTGGCGGTTACTTTGTAATAGTATGAAGAGCCGTTCGTTAAGTTAGTATCCGTATAAGACGTTTCGATCAAGTTGGATGCTACAGTAGTAAAAGGACCGTTTCCATCCGTTGCCCGCTGTACACTGTAGCCCACAACTCCGTTGGAAGCGTCCCAGGACAAATGGACTTGCCCATCGCCTGCCTCTGCTTTCAGCTTAAAGCCCTCAGGATTTTCCACTGGTGGCACAGACGTATCTTTACCGGCAGTCAGCACGATATGATAAGCCGTCAAAGGCGGTACGGTATAAGTAAAACGGTTTCCTGAAATTTGCGTGATTGGCGCTGCTTCTTTAATTTGCGAGCTAGTTTTATCGAAGCCCCATACTTTACCGGAGCCATAAGTCGTCTCGCCAGAAAGATCAAATTGGGCGTCGAATGCGCTGTCCATGCTTTTATTCATGACTACGAGGTGCAGTTCCTTGTCGGATGCATTCGATATGGAAGCATGCACTGAGCTGTTGACAATATCCGACGTTTGCGCACTAACACTGGTGTTACCAAAAGTAGAGCTTTTTCCGTCATAATTGCGGTAAAGCTTGTAAGCGGCACTAACGTAGTTGTTGGCACCATCCTGTAACTTCCAGTAGTTTGCCATATAGACATCATTTTTGCCTAAAATGCCGAGCACATCAGCCATCGCAATCCCGCCGGAAATATCATTTTCGCCGCCATAGCTATACTCGGTCATTGCCAGCTTGGTTCCTGGATAATATTTATCCACCGACTGCTTCAATCGAGGCAGTATAGGCAAAAATTCGCTGTTCCATTGGGCGATCCAGCTATCTTCCTTGTAGGTCGGGTCCCACAAAGTACGAGGTGCCTGCATTCTGGCTTTCTTCGTTTCGTCATTGCCTACCTCATTCGTAATTCGTATGCCTCCGCCCATCGCTTCGGGATACCAGTGCACATCGAAAACATCCAGCAATCTCTTGCCTTCGGCTTGCGAACTGAGGCGCATTTGATCCAGGTAATAGTCCACGAACCAGCTATAGCTACCTTTTACAGAGTCCCAATCAGGTGCGGTTTGGAGATCTTTATAAGCGCCAAAACCGTAAAGAACCGGCCCGAAAATTTCCGCACCCGCGTCAACCGCCTTCACAGCTTTGGATAAGCTTACTGACCGGTCTACCAACTCTTTCGCCCCAACCTTTTCGCCATGAATACGCGGATGCGTATGCGACCAGAGAGCGGGTTCATTGTCGAGTGCATATCCTTTCACACCCGTCTTTGTTGAAGCAGCGCCATACTTGTTCACTAAAAAATGGACGAACTCATCCGCATAGACCCGATTGTCATTCAGATCAGGCTGTAGCTGAAACGGTGCATTTTTGGCGTTTACGACCTGATTCCAACGAGCGGAAGGGGCTTTTTCGCTTTCCTGCACACTGCCGTTTCCATCCTTGGCCACGTAGCCGGCCATCGGCAACGTAACTAAAGAATAAGCGCCTAGCTTCAGCGATTGATCATGAAACGAAGTCGTCACCGCTCCCGGTTTTTCGCATTCTGCTCCTGTCAGGCCACCGTTATTACATAAAAAGTTATCGCTGGATTGCTGCCAGTCACTTCCTGCATTGGACATATTGTTTTCCCAGTTGTATCCGGTCATTCGATTGCCACCAAGTCGTCTGGCAGCCATATTTTCATCGCCTGCCAAATCCTGATTCGTACCGTATATATAAGGACTAATAGGCTTACGATCCTTGGATGTATCTACTTTAATAGTAATAGTTTTTGCCGTTTGACCGTGAACTACAGTTGGAGCTGGTAGAGCCCCTCCTACTATCATTGTGCATGCCATGACGACAGGCAGCCATTTGGAACGTTTGAACAAAAGATTACTACTATTTTTCGCCCTCATACCGCTTTCCTCCTTTACATTTGAAAAGAGCAGCACCCCATACGAGTGCCGCTCCATCAGGCTTTAAGGCTCCTGATTCCTAACGAGTTAATCGTTCCGGTACAGCGTCTCGAAGCTCCAGGTATTCGGTTGATTACACTCTCCTCTCCGTCCGAAATTCAGAATTGCTCGGATCTTCAAATGTTGTAATACAGCTTTGCTATACGTTCTAACGACCAAATCTTTATATCGAACCATTTATGGGACGTAATGTCCATATACATAGATTATTCCATATATCCATATAGCAGAACATTGACTAGAGTTAACTTATTAAATAACTTTATAGCCTGAGTATAGAAAAAAGCCCCTTAGTCAAGGGGCTTTTTTATCTCTACCGTACTTTATCCTTTTGAATAAGCTCATAGTAAATTCGTGCAGGCTCGGCATCTCCAGTAGATAAAATGTATTCTGCTAAAGGTGCACACAGCTTTTGGAGATAGAAGGAGTACAGCAGTTCAGCCGTGTCAAAATGAATGTTCAACACTCGTTTCATCAGTTCTTCAAATTTGTTATAATCCAGTTCTTCCGGGCTAATATCAAACGGGTATTCTGGAAAGGTTTGTTTTTGAATCTCAACAAATTGCTCTTTAAGTTTTGGTTGATTGCCTGATCGTGCAGCTGAAAAATTCATCATAAAAAAAGATACAAAATCTGTCTCACGGTCGCTTAACCCATAATACTCACACCAGCGCATGAACATCAGCGGTTTTACCATATATAAATCTCCTTTAACAAAAGTTCAGATTTATTATGAATCCTACAAAAATCTAACAGGTTCCAACTTATGTAATATATAGGTTAAGCCCCATTTTAAAATATGATTCCTTAAAACAATTTTGCTATTTAACATATCCATTCTCTTATATTTCCATAAAAGTAGGCAACAAAAAAGACCGTTTCAACATCTTAATGATGCTGACCTAGTCTTCTCATAATCATCCGCATATGGATATTCTTATTTATTCTAATCTCCTACATAGCTGAAGGGTCACAGGCTGCAAGTGAACACATAGGCTGGCGGAACATTATAGTTCACCTTTTTAATCTGGATATCTGCAAAAAAAGTACGGAAGAAATTGTGCTTAACCTTGCTGTACTGGAACGTAATAAACTTGCCCTCCTGGCCTAACACCTCAGCCGTTTGTCCCAAAATGAGACTGGATAACGCAGCGGGTAAGCTGGTAAATGGTAGCCCCGATACGATATAATCCACTTTCGAGACATGATACTGTTTCATATACCGGGCTACATGCTCGGCCGATCCATGAATAATGTGTACCCTTTCCAAGTGTCCGTATTTGCTTTGTAATGTTTTATAAAACGATTCATTAGCTTCAATCACTAACAGTAACGTTTCTGGACGCTTGTTCAAAATCAACTCCTGCGTAAACACACCGGTCCCTGCCCCATATTCAATAATGCATGAGGCTTTGTCAAAATAAATCGGTGTGGCAATTTGCTTGGCCAGCTGTCTTGAGCTGGGTATAACAGCGCCTACGCTGCGTGGGTGCCTGATGTACTCTCGAATAAAGTGAATCGCGTTCATCTTTTCCTCTCCCTGCTTGACACACATGATAGGCATTCGGTTCATCAAAGGTTTCCATTACATATTCATTGTATACCGATGAGAATATTGATTTCAAGCAGGCTACTGTCGCCATATACAAAAGAGGATAGCCTTATTCGATTCTAATCAAATAATGACTACCCTCTTGTTGTAATATCTATTGGTCCATGGTGTCCAAATGCGTACTCTCTGCCTTGGATGCTTGTCCCGCTTTACGTCGTCGTGCGCCTATGTGCATGGCCACAATTCGGTAGATAGAAGCCGGTTGTATGGATACGGCCCAGCCTGCGTGTTCATCCGGTGCAAGAACAACCCCTAGCTGGTGATGATCGCCATCGTACATGCCTCGCTGTACAAACTTGCTCTCACCTTGCAGATTGCGTACCTCCAGCTTACAAAAAGCAGAGTTGATCCGCAAGGCCTGGTGCAGCTCGGCACGGCTGTTCACAACCATGCCATTCACACGATAAATGGCCTCGCCTGGTAGTATACCCATGGCTGTCGCCGGGCTATCTGGCAGCACAGCGAGAACACGCATCCCTTGCTCTGGATGTACAAACATCGGGCTAAGACGGCTTTCCTCTATATTTCCGTACCAAATCAGCGCTTCATGGGCCAGGAAGGAAAATAACGCTGCCAGCAAGATTAGCGGACTCCACCAGGCCGCTAACAGGCTTAGCAGAAGCAAAGCCACACTGTACAGGAGCAATCGGTTCGAAGTGAGTACTGCCTTCTGTCGTGGTAGCTGGCCGAGCGTCACACTGCTAAAGCCCATCAGGACTGGCAGAGCTGCTAGCATATACCCCGTTCCGGCATCGCCGCCGAACAAAGGTGTCCAGGGAAGCATGAATCCTCCCTGAGCAGGTACCAGCAACAGCAACGGAATGGGCCAGAGATCTTCCATACGATAGCCACCGACCAATCTCCCCCGTTTGCCCTCAACAAACAGTGGCATAGCTGCCTTTCCTCCTTGCCAGCGAACCAACAGCGCTTCAGCCACATGCAGCACAGCAACGAGCACTAAGAGTGCTGGAATATCCAATCCGCGGATAGCTGCTACCGATGTCCCGAGCGCTCCCCCAGGCTGCCAGCCACTGGCTACGTTTAGAAAAAATTGAACTACACCTAGCAGACCTACCGAATAAGCAAGACACAGGTAGCGGACGCGTACCAGCATGAGCAATAATGTGGCTATCCACAGGCACACGATGGAAGTCGGGTTCAGATGCATGCTGACGAACATTCCTAGAGCGGATAGTGCCATCCCGGCAAGCAAGCCGCTCCATACGACACGCCAGGTCTCTGCAGCCCAGCTATGAATTCTAGTATGAAATAGCTTGCGCTCTAGTAGCATTTGCCGACGATAGCCAAGCGCGACAATGAGTATCGAGATATAATAAAACGGCTGCAAAAGCAGATACAAGCAAGCATTCAAGACGCTCCATCCCCATTGTAATGCCCATTCCAAGTCCATTCACACTCCTTATGCCCCTGGCCCGCTATATAGCGGATCACGTACATTTCATATCCATTTATTCTATATGAAATTGCCAACGTAGGGAAGACAAACCGACAGACTGCAAATAAATCCCAATAACAAAGGAGGCTGTTTCCAGCCCCCTTGTTGTAGCCTCACTATTATTTCGCTGCGCTTGTCTTCATTTCCTTCCGAATCTCTTCAATCCCCTGCTTGAGTTGATTATCATTTTTCGGATCGCGAATTTTTTCAATCAGCTTGGCTTCCATTGCTGCTGCTGTCTTGGCATCAATGATGCCGTTAGTCGTCAGCTTCGCCTCTTTTTGGAAAGCCATAACAGAACTTTCAGTCACTTTGTCAAAATAGCCGTCCTCACGACCTGGTTTGTAGCCCAAGCCTTGCAGAATGATTTGTGCATTTTTTACATCACTGCTATTCATATTGTATTTCAAGGATTTTTCCTTGTTCAGCGGCGCTGCCGTGAAGTATTCAGGCTGATCCACCGCGATATCCGGCTTAATCCCTTTTTTATGAATCCATGTTCCGTTTGGCGTTAGCCACTTGGCAATCGTGATTTTGAGCAGGCTACCGTCACCCATTTGCTTGTCATAGCTGGTTTGTACAGTACCTTTACCAAAGGAGTTTTCCCCGATCAACACTGCGCCAGCGGATTGCTGGAGAGCACCTGCCAGAATTTCGGACGCACTTGCGCTACCTTTGTTCATGAGCAAAGTCACCGGATAATTTTTGCGCGAACCTTTGGATTTTTCTTCCTCACGTTTCTGATTTTTATCTTCAACTTGTACAATCGTTTTGCCGGAAGGTACAAATTGCTCTGCAATATTAATAACGACAGAAAGCACTCCACCCGGGTTATTACGCACGTCAATGACGAGTCCTTTAAGCCCTTGTTTTTCCAGCTTGGCTAACTCTTCCTTGAAGCGTTCTGCCGTATTTAAGGAGAACTGGGTGATCGTAATGACACCTACACCGTCGTTTTCCATATGAGCCGTTACAGTTTCCATATCAATGTTGTCACGGGTAATCGTGTATTCAAGTGGATCCGGAGAACCGTTACGCTGAATTTTGACTTTTGCCTGACTGCCCTTTGGTCCACGAATTTTGGAAACGGCCTTGTTCAGATCCAATCCGTCCAGGGTTTCACCGTTAACAGACAATATAATATCCTTAGCGCGTAGACCCGCCTTTTCAGCCGGAGAGCCTTTAATTGGTGTGACTACGACTACTTTCCCATTTTCAGCTGCTACTTCGGCTCCAATCCCGGTAAAGGAGCCTTCTATGGATTGCTCGAACTGCTGTGCAGTTTCTTTACCCATATAAGAGGAATACGGGTCGCCAAGCGACTCCATCATCCCATTAATGGCGCCATCCACCAGCTTGGTTCGATCCACATCCTGATAGTATTGTCCCTGAATTAAGTCCATCGCTGTCTCAATTTTGCGAATATCACTTCTGGAGGAGGAACTACTTCCTGTCACACTCGCCAGCAGTCCTTCGCCCAGAGCGCTGTTCCCAACTGTGGTTGTTCCAGTATAAGCAAAAGTGAGCAGACTGCCGCCAAGCAGCCCGATCACCATCAAGAGTACCGCTGTACTTTTTTTCAACATCTAATCGTCCACCGCCTTCTCTTTATCTTGTATCCTATTTCCTCACAACGCATCCATTCACGAAGTATACGTCTAGCTTGTACGGAATATGTTAATTGTATCCTACTCTGTGTTTCAATGCACATGTTCTTCATTGGATATGAACCATTAAAGCAAAACCCTATCTACAACCGGATTGGTTACAAATAGGGCTTACCTTATCTATTATAAATAGTTCATCGGATTTACAGGTTTGTTATTCTCGCGCACTTCAAAATGACAGTGAGGTCCTGTGGAATTCCCCGTCGAACCCACTTCCGCAATTTTTTGACCGCGTTTCACCGTTTGCCCCGTATGAACCACCGTACCACCGTTGCGAATATGTCCGTATAGAGTCCATAGTCCGTCTCCGTGATCAATGACAACCGTGTTGCCATACCCGCTCCACCATTCAGCAACAATGACAACACCGTCTTCGGCTGCATGAATATCGGTTCCCTGCGGAGCCGCCAGATCAATACCTGTATGGCCTTTAAGCTTGCCGGTTATCGGATGTACCCGCATGCCAAAAGTAGATGAGAGTCGGTAATGGGCTACAGGCGTAGCCAAAGTACCTGATCCGCCTGTATACGTACTGGCTGCCGTATGACTGGAATTCGAGGCGGCGCCTGAGGATGAAGATGCATATCGCTTAGCTGCAGCTGCACGTGCAGCCGCTCTAGCGCGTGCTGCTTTGGCAGCCTGCTCCGCTCTGAGCTTGTTCTTCTCCTGCACAAGAGCCACACGTTTGTTCGCGAGGGCTACCAGCATATCGTTTTGCTCTTCACTGATTTCATCGGATTCAGCAATATCATGATCGTAGTTGGCAATCAGTCTTTGCTTCTCTTTTTCCTTCGAATTCAATTGAGCTTTGGCGTCCTGCTTGAGTGCATACAACTTCTTGGCATTTTTATATTCCGTGTCGAGCTGCTTCTTCTTGCTAACGACCAGAGCCTTGTCCTTTTTATGCTCGTCCAACAGAATTTGGTCCTGCTCCACGATCGTTTTCAGAGAATCCACCCGGCTGAGAAAATCACTAAAGCTGGTTGAGGACATAAGCACGTCCATATAGGATACCGTTCCATCCGTATACATGAGACGCACACGAGTTTCCAGCATTTTTTCCCGCGAATTGATGCGATCAATCGCTTCGGCTAAATCTTTTTTAGTCGCACGCAGATTATCTTCCGTTTGATCGATCTGAACCGCTACACGAGTCAGTTGATCACTGACGCTGTTAATTTGAGCAAGTACCGTTTTCAGGTTTTGCACGGTTTTATTTTTATAATGCTGAGCATACTGTTTATCTTGAGCAGCCTTTTGCTGCTGTTGCTTCGCAGATTTGGCTTGCTTTTCTAATTGGTTCAGTTGCGAATTGATTTCACTTACGCTTTTGGCATATCCGTCAGAAGGCTGGATTAGCAATGCAGCTACCAACGTAGCAGCCAACACAGATCCTATTTTTTTCAACTTGCACTCCCCATCCTTTATCGCAAAATAACACCGGGCTTCCCCGTTCTATTAAATCGACCACGACGTTCCACCAAATGCTTCTTAGACTTTCAAGAACTTGCGCATGGACAGGGTACTGCCAACAATTCCGACCAGCATCCCCAAAATAACCAGCAATGCACTCAGCTGAATCCAAATGCCTTCAAGCGGCATAAGCTTCAACATATTGAGAGCGATATCTCCTTGAACGGCTGTCAGCAAACGCTGATAGCCTGTAAATAAAATTCCTACAGTAATAAGAGAACCAATAAGACCAATAAGCGCGCCTTCGATAAAAAACGGCCATCGTATGAAAAAGTTGGTCGCACCGACCAGCTTCATAATGCTGATTTCTCTGCGTCGTGCCAATATCGTTACTCGAATGGTATTCGAGATTAAGAACATAGACATGATCGCCAGTCCGGCGACAAATATAAAGCCAACATTGCGGATCAGCTTGGTAATAGTAAAGAGCGTCTCTACAGTGCCTTTTCCGTAACGAACCTTTAAAATCGGTTTTTCGGGATGTAATGTATTCAGCTTCTCAATTTTCTCAGCCACAAATGGAACCGTCGTTGGTTCAATAACCTCTACCACGATTTTGTCCGGCAGTGGATTGCTGTCCTTGTCAAAGCCCTCTAGCAGATCCTTGCCACTGTCTCCCAAATCTTTGCGCAGCTCCTCCAAACCTTGAGCTTTCGTCACAAAGGTAGTTTTGCTGATTTCCGGCATTGCCGCGATTTCTTTTTGCAGCGTTTCACGCATGCTCTGATCGACATTGAGCTCCAGAAACACGTTAACTTCCACCTGACTATCTGCTTGATCAGCCAAGGAGTTGACGTTAAGCACCAGCATGATAAAAACGCCCAATATGAGCAGTGACACAATAATTGAGGTGACGGATGCTACGGACATCCAGCCATTGCGGAATATGTTTTTGAAACCTTCCCGCATATGACGCAAGAAGGTATTAAAAGTCATATCCGTACTCCCCTCTTACCTGGTCTCTTACGATATTGCCATTTTCGATCGCAATGACGCGTTTACGCATGGAGTTCACGATGTCCTTATTGTGTGTCGCCATCACAATGGTCGTGCCCCGAAAATTAATTTCATCCAGCAGTTGCATGATCTCCCACGATGTTTCGGGGTCCAGATTCCCCGTTGGTTCATCAGCAATGATGACCGAGGGATTGTTCACGATGGCCCGTGCAATCGCTACACGCTGTTGCTCCCCACCAGAAAGCTGGGCAGGCTCACGATTCATTTTTTCTTTCAAGCCAACCAATTCGAGCACTTCTGGAACCCGCTTGCGGATCAGCTTCTTGGGAGCCTCTATAACTTCCATAGCAAATGCCACATTCTCATAGGCTGTCAAACGCGGCAAAAGCCGGAAATCCTGAAAAATGACTCCGATGTTACGACGAACGTAGGGAATTTTGCGCTGCTTAAGCTTCCCGATATTAAAACCATTGACTGAAATTTGTCCCTTGGTCGGTACTTCTTCTCTATAAATAAGCTTCATAAAAGTCGATTTACCCGCTCCAGACGGGCCGACTACGTATACGAATTCATTACGGTCAATTCTGACCGATACTCCTTGAAGTGCGTGGGTCCCGTTCGTATAGGTCTTCCACACATCCTGCATTTCAATCACTCGATCACTTCCCGCTGCTTAATCATATTACGTATAACCTAGTATCCATTCGACATATTCCATGCATTTCCTTTAAAAACTTCTGTATTTCATCATACCGTTTATCATTGTAACAAATTTGTTACCTAAATAGTACCGAAAGTTTTCTGCTTTTGGCACATATATATGAATATTGTGGCACACGAAACGCTATCAAGCTTATCAGACAGGAGACATCTGCATTATGAAAAAAATTCATTTATCTGTCATTTGGATATGGTCCGGTGTTCTGGCGCTGGCCGTGCTGTGGGGAGGACTTCATCTGTACGCCGACAGACAAACGCTACCAGAGGGAGTGCGAGTCGGAGGAGTCAACGTAGGCGGTATGTATAAAACGGACGCTCTTCGGCTGGTGGAGAAAAAACTGGATACATTGAAGCAGCGTCCTCTGCTCCTCACGGACAGTGACAGCAGTGCACAGGATATAAAGCTAACACTCGCGGAAGCAGGGATTAGTTATAAAGCGGACGCATTCCGAAATGCGGTGAAGGCACTAAGCGCGAAGCATCTATGGACTCGCGTACAGACACGTTTTAGCTTCGAGAAGGAATGGTCTATCACACCTTTCCAGCAAGAGAAGATCTTGAAATCCAAATTTGGAGCGGATTGGGAGGAGCAACGATACGGCATGCCTGTCAATGCGGTGCGTCAGATTGATGCAAACGATCAGGTTCGTTATATTCCGGAGCGCTCTGCCCGGCGCCTGGATTGGCCCAAACTGGACGTCGTAATGAACCAGGCACTCCCCAAGGATTTTACGGCTTCTGAGGAGCCGATCCGGGTGGAATTACCGTTCTACCAACTGGAGCCGAAAATTACAGTCGACAGTCTGCGCAGCGAAGGTATAGAGCGAAAAATCACCCAGTTTTCCACCAGTCTCGGCAGCAGTTCGGAAGGACGTGTGTATAACGTTAATTCAGCGGCAAGCACCGTCGATGGTTTAATTCTCAAACCGGGTGACATATTCGACTACGGCCAGGTGATTGCCAAGGCTGAACGCACTCATGGCTTTCGTGAGGCTCCCGTGATCGTAAATGGACGGCTGGAGTCCGGCATTGGCGGTGGGATTTGTCAGGTATCCAGCACGGTGTATAATGCAGCGCTGCGAGTCGGCTTGGACATTGTCGAACGCCGCAACCATTCCTTGCCAGTCAGCTACTTACCCAAAGGTCAGGATGCGACTTTTGCTACAGGGTCTATTAATTTTCGTTTTAGAAATAATACCGGCAAACATTTACTCCTTCGCGCTGTGGTCCAAAATCGAACGCTTACTGTTAAAATTTTTGGTACATTCCCATCCAATATTTCGTATGAACTTGAATCTCACACCGTTCGCGTACTGCCTATACCGGTAAAAAGAATACGTAATGACTCCCTATCTCCCGGCTTCTATCAAGTCATTCGACAGGGCAAAGAAGGGTATGTGGTAGAAACATTTCGAATAAAAAAGGTAGATGGAAAACCCGTCGAGCGCACCCGAATCAGCCGCGATACGTACCGAGCGCAGCAGCGCATTATAGCTAGTTATGGCGGTAGCACATCGTCTGAGCCACAAACACGCGAACTGGAGAAACCTATTGTGGAAGATGGCATAAGCGAATAAACGAAAAAATCCCCCTTCACTACTGGCTGGATTGGTTCCAGACAGAGTGAAAGGGGGGGGGGTTTTTCTAAATTACTCGCTACGTTTACTCAAAACCGAAATTTCTACAGGCTCACTTTCATGGCCGTCTGTATCTTTAGCTTTGATCACCAGTCTAACTGTCGCTTTTTGAGTAAGCACACTGATACTAAATGTGCCGTCATCCTTGGCTACTGCACTGCCGATAGGCAGATCGTTGGAATAGGCAGTTACTGTGGAACCAGCTTTTGCTGTTCCTGTAATTGTACCTTCACCATCGTACACATCGTTGACTTTCAGTGCATTCGAAGTAGCATCCGCGTCAGTAGCTGTGTCTGTAGTGTTGTCTGTAGTGTTGTCTGTAGTGTTGTCTGTAGTCGTATCGGTATTTGTAGTTGTCTCTGTTGTTGTAGAGTTGTCTGTAGTAGTCGCAGTCGTGCTATCTGTGCTAGTACTTGTGCTGCTATCTTCTGTTTCAGTTCCAGAAGTAGTCGACGTATTACCGTAAGTGGAATCTGTCACGTTACCGTACGTGGAATTCGTTACCGTTCCACCAGGAGTCGTCGTCAGATTATCAACAGGACTCAGGTTATAACCGGATGCAGCATCCAGAATAGCAACCGCCTCTGCACGAGTCAGCGGCTTCAGTGGCTGGAATTTACCATCCGGATAACCGTTGATGATTTTTTGCTCCGCAACAGCCGCTACACTTTTCTTCGCCCAAGATCCGATTTTGTCGGAGTCAATGAATTTAGTAACATCTGCTGCGTTACCCGCAGTCAGCCCAATAGCTTTGCCAATAATCGCAGCTGCTTCCTGACGTGTTACCTTACCATTTGGTTTGAGCTTGTTATCTGCATAGCCGCTTATGTAGCCTGCATTTACGGCACTTGTCAGTTCGTTGTATGCCCAGTGGGATGCCGGAACATCTGTGAACGTTCTGCTTCCATTACCGTTGATTTTCACACCACCTGCATATGTTACGTCTGTCACTGCTGGAAGTTCCTGTGTGAACGTTCCCAAGCTGCGGTTCAGAAGAACGATAAATTCTGCGCGTGTGATCGCCGCATCCGGTTTTACCGCCCCATCCAATTGCCCTGTAGCTGACCAGCGTTGCACCTGATCTCCCGCCCAATGGCCGCTTGTAGTTTGAGGAGCAGCTGCCGCTGCGCTGAATGCGCTAAGAATAAGACCTGTGCTCAGTACACCTGTAATTGTGTTCCTTAACTTTTTCCCCATGCTATAAATTCCTCCCTCAGATTGGATTCATCAATCTTTTTTAAACACTTTACCAGAAATCAAACCCAAATAACCCCTAAATTAAAAAAATCGTCCCATATAACCATACCCCCTCCTAATGTAGGATAAAAAAGAAACAGGACTTAATACCTAGCCATTCACTTGGATATGTATATTTGGACAGGTCACAGTATACTGGATGAATAATCAGTTGTATGCTGGAAAAGGTCAATGAGGTCACATCCCCTTAGGAAAAGAGGTTTTCTTATGGCTCTTATTCAATGTCAGTTTTATTCGGAAGTTCTTGGTCTGAGCACATCCATGAATGTTATTCTTCCGCAGGCAACCCGATCACAGATTGGAATGGAGGGCAAGCAAGGAATAGGGCCACATCCGACACTGTATTTATTGCATGGCCTGTCAGACGATGATTCAACCTGGCTGCGTCGAACCTCCATTGAGCGCTATGTCGCCTCCATGGGCCTAGCGGTCGTCATGCCTCAGGTACATCGGAGTTTCTATACGAATATGGAGCAAGGAGCAGCTTATTGGACTTTTATCAGTGAAGAATTGCCAGCTTTGGCACGTTCATTTTTTCCTCTGTCCGACAAGCGTGAAGACAATTTTGTAGCCGGGCTTTCTATGGGTGGGTATGGCGCCTTCAAACTGGCACTTCAGCATCCAGAGCGCTTTGCAGCCGCTGCCAGTCTTTCGGGGGTCATGGATTTGCACGCATCACGCACCGATCCTAAGCAAAATGCTATGAGTCCAGCGGAATGGCTTAACATTTTTGGACCAGATGAAATACGCGGAACAGATCACGACTTGCTGGAGCTGCTACAACGTCATGCCACTGCGGGGACCTCACTCCCCCGACTCTACCAATGCTGCGGTACGGAAGATTTCTTATATAAGGGAAATCAGACTTTTCGTGAAACATGCACCTCTCTTGGAGTTCCGCTGACCTACGAAGAAGGTCCTGGAACTCATGAATGGGGATACTGGGACGCGAAAATTCAGGACGTACTGGCGTGGCTACCGCTTAAAGGACACTAAAACAGGCAAAAAAATTCCCGGAGCCTTTCTCATCGCACCATGCGAAGGAATTAAGCTCCGGGGATTGTTGTTATACCCATCAGGGATTTGTCGTTGTCTCCGTCGATGGAGATTCTTTAGTTAGTGACTTAGGCAGTACTTTATACAAGCGCCACTCGCCGTTAAACTCACGTTCAAGCTGAACCCATGGGGCACCATGCTCATATAAATTCGGATATACCATATTGATCTTACTCAGCGGCATGCCTGACATAATCTTAGGTACAAGGATATAGTCCACATGATTGTCCTGCGGATAACTTAATGCTTTATTGAACGAATAATCACTGGTGATCAGAAAACGTTTGGGATATTGGCTGTAGACGATCATTGTGTAGGCTGAAGCCGAATCAGTCATAATGGTAGATTTCGGCAGATGCCCATCCAGCCAAACGGCAATCTTGCGATCTGATTCCTGTCTCACATAGTTCACATTCCCTGTACGTGTGAGAAAGCTATTCTCATCCGGTGCAATATCCGGGCGAGTCAACGCATAGGAGAGTAATCCAGCGGTAAGTAGCAGACTGACGGACACTAGACCAAAGGCCGCCCTCCGCCATCGTCCCTGAAGCTGGCTCAACTCATAAGGCAACCAGGCTACGGTAATTGGGAATACATACATAAAGTAACGAAACCACCCGTACGAGGATTGTCTCATCATAAGTAAAAATTGCAAGCCGGGCACAGACAGGAACAATAACAAAATAATCAGGGTTCCCCACCGGAATAAGCGTCCACTCAACAGACGGATGAACAGAATAGCAAACAATGGTACAGAGTACCAGATGGTTTTGGAAGCAATAAACTTCAAGGCTACCAGTGGATTGGAGAAAATCTCTACAAATTTATCATCATTCAGCAACTCTGCCGATTGGGCCGTGTTCGAATACTCTGAATTCAGGAAATAAAAGGCATTCCCCATAATGAGATAGTTAAAGAAAATCCACAACAGCCCCGAAAAGACCACAGGAAGCAAAAGAAGTAACCAGGTTGCCTCGACTTTATGCAGCTTTTCCCGCAGGGCCAGCTCGCGTCTACCCAAGTTGCGATGAAGAAATAAGATCGCCAAGACTACGCCAACAGCCATTGCCACGCCTAGAGGCACTGCTTCATAACGAGTCCAGAACGCCATGGCAAGCGCTAATCCAGAAACAATCAGACTTGCCGTCATGCGGTCCTTGAGCCACAGCGCAAATTCAATCACTGTCATCATAATAAAATATATGTATAACGAATCGCTCAGACCGTTGGCACCAAACAGTAAAATAAACGGATTCAGTGCATACAACAAAGCCAGCAGCAAGCTCATCCTAGAGCTAAGCCCTGTTCTGACACCTGCCCGATATAGCAGCATTGCGGTCAAAGCAGAAAAGGTAGCACTCAGAATAACAGCAGCCAATCCATAGGAGGCTAATGCCGGAAAGATTGGATACAGCAATAGAATTACCATTTCCAGAAGACTGGGTAGTGGATTCCAGATAAATCCGATGGCGCCCAAATGCGGGTCGCGGCTGTACAGCACATAAAATGCGTTAGCTACGCGACTGAGCGCGTCTGTGTGCATATATCCCAGAACATAGCTAAAATAGATGCCAGCAGACAGCTCCAATGCAAGTATAAACACAAACAGACCTATAGCCATCCATCTGCTTGCAGACATTTTTCGAAAGGACATTCCTCTCGTTCCCCCTCAAACTTCTTGCGGCGGTGCAGCTGTAGGGAAATTACGCCCGACAGCTGTATCCTTTCCTCCGCTACGATGCACTAACATACAATAAAATTATTGCAGTTCTTCATGCTCTATCTTGTACAATCGCCACTCCCCGTCAAAGTCATGCACCAACGAGGCCCATGGCGCCCCCTTTTCAAACAAATCAGGATAGTTCCGGTTCACCTGATCCAGCGGTACCCCTTCTACCAAGCGCGTAACCAAAACATAATCCACCTTGGAGGCGGGCAGATCCGTTAAAGATTTTCCAAAATCATAATCACTCGTTATCATAAACTTCTTCGGAATTTTACTGCTCAAAATGATCGGATAGGCCGTATAAGAATCAGTCAAAATGAGAGATGAACCATAATGTTCATCCAGCCATGACCCTATTTTCCGTTCAACAATTTGCCGAGTATAGCTTTCATTGCCACTATGCGTCAGATAGCTATGCTCATCCGCCGCAATTGCGGGATTCGTCAGTGCGTAGGATAACAAGCCTACTGTTACCAACATTCCTGCCGTTACCAGTGAGATTCCGATCCCCCGCATTTTCCCCTTCAACAGACTAAGCTCATACGGCAGCCAAGCAACCGTAATTGGGAATACATACATAAAATATCGGAACCAGCCAAACGAAGAATGCTTAAGCATAAGTAAAAGCTGAAGCCCGGGTACCGATAAAAAGATAGCCAGCAGCGTTAACGTGCTCCAACTCCACAGACGTTTGTCCAATAGGCGTATAAGCAAAATGGCAATTAATGGGGCCGCATACCATAAGGTTCGTTGCCCGACAAACTTTAGCATCAGCACAGGATGAGCAAACATTTCCACAAAGCGCTGATCCTCCAGCAAAGCCGCTGATTGTGTGGAATTGGAATACTGCGAACGTAAAAAGTAAAGCGGGTCGCCCATGATAATCCAGTTAAAAAAGAGCCACAGCAAACCCGAAAAGACAAGCGGCAGCAACAATAGAAGCCATGTCGCTTCTACCTTGTACAGGCGCTCTTTTAAAGACAATTGCGTTCTAACGCTCTCTTTGTTTGTACGCCACCGATGCAGAGAAAAAATCGTCAGTAATACGCCCAAAGCCAGCGCAACCCCCAGGGGAACTGCTTCGTAGCGAACCCAAAATGCCAATGCAAGCGCAAAACCGGATACGATCAAATTCGCCGCCTTGCGATCCTTAAGCCACATACAGAATCGACTCACTGTCAACAGGATAAAAAAGATATAGGGCGAGTCACTCAAGCCGTTGAAGCCAAACAGAAACATAAACGGATTCAGTGAAAATAACAGCGCAATTAGCAAACTGGTTACACCGTGAAGCCCTAGTTCTTTTCCCGTCCCGTACAATAATGCTGCACTCGCCCCAGCAAACAGGCTGCTCACAATCACTGCTGCCAGCCCGTGGGAAGCGAGTGCGGGAAACAATGGATAGAACAACAGTACAATGAGTTCCATCAAACTCGGTAGTGGATTCCACACAAACCCAATAGCACCCAAATGCGGGTCACGACTATACAGTACATAAAATGCATTTGCTACTCGACTGAGCGCATCGGTATGCATATAGCCAAGATGCCATGCAAAATAAACACCCACGGCTAATTCTAGAGCAGCAATACAAGCAAACAATGACAACAACTTTCCATGTTTCCTTACGATCATGAAACCTCTTTCTGACGCTGTTGCGGAACGGAGAAGATCCAATAGCGGTTCCAGATATAATTATGAACTGGCACGATGATGGTAGTTAAGACTTCACCGATCAGATACGACCAACCAATCCAGTGAATGGTTACGTACATCAGAGCGGCATTCAGGAGCAAGCCGCAGGTGCAGACCAATAAATATTTAAGAAACTGAGTGCGGCTCCCTTCGCCGGTAGGCTCGAACGTCCAGTTACGATTCAGCACATACGAAACGAGCAACGTAACGATAAAGCCTATGGTAGTAGCCGTTACTGCAGGTATTGCAAACAGCTCCACCAGCAGCACAAGTACACCGACGTGAATGCCTGTACCCAGCAGTCCGACAATACCGTATTTAATGATTGGATACTTTAGATACGAACGTCTGATCATGTTGATTAAACTCCCTATCCACCCACAGTCGGTCAGCATTCGCCCGTTTATCTGCAATTAGATAACGGGGTCTGGCTTTGACTTCGTGATATATGGCGGCAATATATTCTCCTACCACTCCAATCGACAGCATAAGTACACTACCGATAATCAAAAGCAGTAAAATGACAGTGGTAAACCCGGTCACAGCGTCACCCGTTATTTTGTGCATTAAGGTTTGAATCCCCAACACGACCGAAATCAGCATGAAAATGAGACCCATTAAACTCACTACCCGCAAAGGTACCGTCGAAAACGAAACGATCGCTTCCGCAGCCAATCGAAATAGGCCTAACGGACTCCAGCGGCTTGGACCCTCTTCTCGTGGAGCCACCCGGAATGTAATCTGGGTTTTACGAAAACCGAGCCAGGCGGTCATCCCGCGAAAAAACGGCATACGCTCTGGCATCGCCATCCAGGCATCCACCACTCTTCGATCCAGCAGCTTATAATCGGAGGCATCCTTTAGATTAAAGCCCGTCAAACGATTCAAGGTTGCATAGAACAAAGAAGCTCCGAGCTTTTTGCCTACAGACTCTTCTCCCCGAAATTCTTTCACACATTCAACTAAATCATAACCTTCATTCTGCCATAAACGCACCATTTCTCCGATCATCTCGGGAGGATGCTGCAGATCACCGTCCATGACAATGATCGCATCGCCAGATGCATTTTCCAAACCTGCGCACAACGCCAGCTCCTTACCAAAATTCCGACTCAGCCGGAGTGCGAGCAAAGAGGGCATACGACGGGACAATTCGGACAACTTGAGCCACGTATCGTCTTTGGAACCATCATCTACAATAATAAGCTCATAACGTGAGGTGACAACAGACAGCACCCCATCAATCACCTTAAGTGAACGCTCAAGGTGTGAGCCTTCATTGTACATGGGAATGACGACGGATAAAAAAGGATTTTTGGTCTCCATTCTTGCTCCTTCTTTCTTCATATTCAGGAGGACTGTGCCGGGGTATCATCCAAGTCATGCATATCGGTCAGACCATGCGTCGTCTTTTCCCAATAGAACGGCTTGGTTATAAGCTGCCAAGCTGCTTTTATCGCAGCTATACTCATAAGTACCCAATATAACGGCGAGAGTAGCCCATATTTGACCATCGCATATGAAAATGTTCGTTCACCGCGTTCTTCCAGCTCACCGATGACCCAATACATGCCGGCCACATTACTGAATACGAACAGAAAGTTACCGATATAAAATTCTGCGCTGGCCAAGTAGTACACATAACCCGGGAACAGCTTGGGAATAAAGGACAACTCCCAGCCAAACCATAAAATAAGCAAGCCCCAAAAAATCGGGTTTAGCAATGGCAACATCGGAGTCGCCAGAATCATCACCTGAAAACCGAAAAATCCTTTCCAGCCCACTTCGCGCACCAGCTTAACCGGATTGCGCATATGAACCAGCCATGTCTGCATATATCCCTTGATCCAACGTGAACGCTGACGAATCCAGTTGCCCACGCGGCTGTTCGCTTCCTCCCATGTGCGGGAATCGACAATGGCCGTTTTATAACCACCTTTATACAGACGAATGCCCAGATCGGCATCCTCGGTTACATTATAGGGGTCCCACGCATTGATATCTTTCAATACAGATACCCGGAAATGATTGGACGTACCGCCCAACGGAATGGGGGTGTCTAACTGCATAATTCCTGGCAGCAGCAATTCGAACCACATACTGTATTCTTGTGTGAACCAGCGGGTCAGCAAATTTTGTGTGCTGTTAAAATAATTGAGCTTCGCTTGAATACACGCATAATTCTCAGGCAGTGAATCAAACGCTGCAATGACCTTTTTAAGTTGGTCAGCATCGGGACGATCCTCAGCATCGTAAATGACGACAAATTCGCCGCAGGCCCGAATAAGTCCATAATTACATGCCTTCGGCTTGGTTTTCGGCAAGCCGTCGGGCACGACCAGTGTCGTGTAATACGCTGGCAGCTTCATTTCACGCAGCAGCTCAATCGTCTCAATGTCATCCTCTTCAATCAACAGCCGTACATCCAGTTTGGACTTTGGATAATCCAGCTGCTCCAAATTCCGTAACAACATCGGAAGCACGCCCGCTTCCTTATACATCGGTACAAGAATCGTATAGATCGGCAGTCTTTTTTCATCCATGGCGTCTACCTCTTCCTTCGTGAAGCGAAGCTGCGCCCCACGCCGGGAACCGAGATAGATAATTCCAAATTTGAAAAGCGTCATCGCAAAATAAAAAAGCTGGATCATCATATTAATGATCAGCACTGTCTTCCAGCTGTTCCAGAAGAGGCCGAGCAATGTGATCATTCCCATGGCTGCAAACACCCAGAGCTGTCCCTTGGTAAAGGTGGTCCGCGCCGAATTGTGCGGTTCTTTTTCCAACAGCCCGGTCGTGCTTTCCTGCATCATTTCCTCGCCGTAGATTTTACCCCAGAGCTGCTCCATCTCTTCCTTTGTTGCAAGCACTTGCTCTACCGGCATACCCAGAATTTCCTCCAGCTTCAAGCGTCGCTCTTCTGGTAATGGATCACTGACCGCTACAATATAGCGGTTTATATATTGATGGATGACGACCACGCCATAAGCCATTGCCACTTGCTCGGGTAGTTTGTACGCCGCATCCAGCGCCAGCTCCTCACCTATACGCCCGATTCGGTTCTGGGTTGCAATCGCGCGGTACAAATCCGCAGGCTCCAGCATTTGTAATGACAGCAAGATGTCGCCGAGCAGTCCGCCGCTCTTCGCCTGGAACTCGAGCGCGCGCTCTAGCTGCTCTGGTGTAATATAGCCGGAACGAACCAGCATGTCGCCCAGTCTCTCCTTGGATTCATCACCGTCAATTTGCTCTTGTAGCTGCTCAGCTGTAATGAAACCCATCTCTACAAGAATATCGCCCAGTCTGCCACCGTAACGCTTCTGGTTGCGGATAGCATCTGTCAGCTGATCCCGGGTAATCATCCCGTTCTCCACCAGCTGATCTCCCAGACGGGCCTTGCCGTTTCGTCCGGTCTGCGTTCCTGCTGCCGCCTCTCCGCCTTCTGCACCAGGAATACTGGAAGCAAGACCCATGGCTGCTCCTGCCGCTGCCTGTTCCTGTCCAGATGCATACTGGACTTGCGCCTCCTGCACCTGTCCATCCTGTATTCCTTCATCCAGCAATTGTTCCACAGCTGCTGCTGTATCATTGGCATTCTGTATAGCCTGAATACGAAGTTCTGTATCCCGAAGTCGTCGTTCCAACTCTTCGATGTGAAAATCAAGCTTGTACAGTATCGGGGCCTGCTCTGCACGCTGAGCCTCTAGCTGTTGTTGCAGTTGTTCGATTCGCTGACGCTCTTCTTTTATTCTTCTCTTGGTTTGGCGAATTGAAACTCCTCCAACCTGCCACCTAAGCTTGTCACCCATGAATTCCCGCCCTTTCAATCCAGCGCCGCTCTTCCGCAAGCGCATCTGCAAGCAGCTGCTTTAACTCGGTATCCCGCTGCTTTTTCCGCTCCAGCGCCGCATGGAAAAGCTCCCGCTCCTCACGTAGCAACCTCTCTGCCTGGATTCGCTCGTCATGCAATGAGGATACCAATCCATCGGCGTCAGAAGCGCGATAACCGATCCAAGCGCTCTTTAGCTGACGCGTCGTTCGTTTAGTTCTCATAATACCTCCCTGGATCGTCCCGACTCTGCCTTTGCTATGTCGCTACTTCAATATTTTTACTGGCTTTCTTCCAAAACCAGGACACACCTGCTTTCTCATTCAAGCCCTTCATTTACACATTTATGCAATTTCCCTGGTCAAAAAAACCAATAAAAACTTGAAAATGATTTATCGCATATGCTTCTTGTTCTATCGAATTGGTAATTCAATGAAAAACTTAGTGCTATTCTACCATAATCCTAGTAGGTGTAGTATACAAAAATGTAAATTCTAGAAACTTTCACACTAATGTATAGATAGGTATATAGAACTAGATATTAAACATCTTGGGCGATATTCTTCCAATAAATCTATGTAGTTTATGATTATTCTGATCATAAATCATTCAAATACCTCAGAAAACACAAAAGACACCGCGAACGGTGCCTTTGAAAACATAGATGGCAAATATTCTTAAAATCTGATTTTACACAGCATCCCGTTGCTGTGCAAGAGAATAATTCTTTCTGTATGGATTATTTTTTTGGCTTATGATTTTCATACCATGTTGACGTGTTCACTAGAAGCTGTTCACTGCGTCCAATGGCTGCCTGCACCTGACCGGTGGCGGTTCCGCCATACACATTCCGAGCATTGACTACCGCTTCTGGTTGAAGCACCTCATAAATGCGCTCGTCGAACAGATCCGAAAACTGCTGGAATTCATCCAGTTTCAAATCAAGCAGATATTTGCCCTGCTGGATGCAATACAGCACCGTTTTGCCGATAACCTCATGGGCCTGACGGAACGGAAGCCCCTTGCCGACCAGGAAGTCCGCAATATCCGTTGCGTTGGAGAAATCCTGATTGACCGCTTGACGCATCCGGTCCTTGTTCACCTTCATCGTGGCGATCATTGGAGCGAACAATTGCAAGGCTCCCTCCAGCGTAGCAACCGTATCGAACATCCCTTCCTTGTCCTCCTGCATATCCTTGTTGTATGCCAGCGGCAAGGACTTCAGTACAGTCAGCAGACCGACGAGGTTTCCATAGACACGCCCGGTTTTGCCACGTACTAGCTCCGGTACATCCGGATTTTTCTTCTGTGGCATAATGCTGCTGCCTGTACAGAAAGCATCATCCAGTTCGACAAAACCAAATTCTGTGCTGCTCCATAGCACCAGTTCTTCGCTCAGACGGGACAAATGCGTCATAATCAGCGAGGCCCCGGCCAGAAACTCTACGATAAAGTCCCGATCACTGACAGCGTCCAGGCTATTTTCATAGACGCCATCAAACCCAAGCTGCTCAGCTACAAAATGACGATCGATCGGGAAAGTGGTTCCAGCCAGAGCGCCAGCGCCCAGCGGCAACACATTGATGCGTTTGTAGCTGTCCTTGAGTCGGTCAATATCACGCTCCAGCATAGACACATACGCCAGCAAATGATGCGCGAACAAAATAGGCTGCGCACGCTGCAAGTGTGTGTATCCAGGTACAATTGTGTCCAGATTGTCCTTGGCCTGCCCAATTAATGCAACTTGTACATCATACAGCATACCCACCAGTGATACGACACGTCCGCGCAAATACAAGTGCATATCCGTTGCTACCTGATCGTTACGACTGCGTCCAGTGTGCAGCTTACCGCCGACCGGGCCAATGACTTCGATCAGGTTTTTTTCGATATTCATGTGAATATCCTCATCCGAAACGGAAAATTCAATTTCCCCACGGCGGATACGCTCCAGAACGGTGTGCAGTCCTCCCTTGATCGTGTCCGCATCCTCCTGCGGAATAATACCGCAGTTGCCCAGCATGGCCACATGAGCCAAACTGCCTTGAATATCTTCTTCCGCCAACGCCTGATCAAACCCAATAGAAGCCGTATACTCCTCTACCAGCTTGTTCGTTTGCTTTGTAAACCGTCCGCCCCATAGCTTACTCATTGCATGATCCCCTCTCTGCAATAACAAGCCGCCCTCGTCGTTTGGACAAGAACGGCCCGCATTCCGTACATTTTTTAGATTACATCTTATTTATGATTTTGTGTTACGCCCGCGTTGACCTTCAAACGCAAAGCATTCAAGCGGATAAAGCCTGTAGCATCGCCTTGATCGTAGGCTTGTGTCGGATCAGCTTCCATGGTCGCAATGTCTGGGTTGTACAAGCTAACCGGACTTTTAACACCTGCACCGATAATGTTGCCCTTATACAGCTTCACGCGCACCGTACCACTGACATTTTTCTGGCTCTCATGAACCAGAGCCTGTAAAGCGACACGTTCCGGCGCGAACCAGAATCCATTGTACACCAAGGTAGCATAACGGGTAATCAGGCTATCACGCAGATTCATAACCTCGCGATCCATTGTGATTGATTCCATTTTGCGATGAGCTGTGAACAGGATTGTACCGCCTGGCGTCTCATAGACTCCGCGGCTCTTCATACCCACAAAACGGTTCTCCACCATATCTACACGTCCGATACCGTGCTTGCCGCCCAGTTCATTCAGTTT
This sequence comes from Paenibacillus sp. AK121, assembly GCF_019042715.1. Taxonomy (NCBI): domain Bacteria; kingdom Bacillati; phylum Bacillota; class Bacilli; order Caryophanales; family Paenibacillaceae; genus Paenibacillus; species Paenibacillus sp. AK121. The sequence goes on along the minus strand of NZ_JAHPJM010000002.1, from coordinate 584,084 downwards.
TTCCATCACTTGCAGCGGAGTTAGCTGTTCACCGTTCAAAGCGACGCAGTTGCCTGCTTTAAATTCCAGCTCTAAGTATTCTGCTTCATCAGGCGCGTCCTCAGGCGCGTTGCTGAGCAAGAACATTTCTTTATTTTCAGGAGCGCTCGGATCAAACCAAGGGTCCTCCAGCACGCCGCTTTCATAACTGATATGCAGCAGGTTGCGGTCCATGGAGTACGGCTTGGCTGCAGAAGCCGTTACCGGAATACCGTGTTTTTCCGCATAGGCAATCATTTCTGCCCGGCCCGGGAACTGATTGCGAAACTCTTCCAGCCGCCAAGGTGCAATGACTTGGATGTCCGGCGTTAGCGCCGCCGCGTTCAGCTCGAAGCGCACCTGATCGTTACCTTTGCCTGTTGCCCCGTGAGCAATGGCTGTTGCTCCCTCGGCAATCGCAATATCGACCATCCGCTTAGCGATCAATGGACGTGCGATACTCGTACCGAGTAAATATTGCCCTTCATATAAAGCACCTGCCTGAAACATCGGATAAATAAAATCCTTGGCGAATTCATCACGCAGATCATCGATGTACACTTTGGAAGCTCCCGTAGCGAGTGCCTTTTCCTCCAAACCGTCCAGTTCTTCCTTTTGTCCGATATCTGCAGTGAATGCGATAATTTCAGCATCATATTTTTCCTTGAGCCATTTCAGAATGACCGACGTATCCAGACCGCCGGAATATGCGAGTACGATTTTTTCTTTTGCCATTATTGAAGTCCTCCCCGAATGCTTATACCTCTATCTTCTTTACGATCAACTTATCCCATTAAAGCAACTAGCAACGCTTTTTGTGCATGCAGACGATTTTCCGCTTCATCAAAAATGACCGAATTGGGACCATCGATTACTCCCGCACTCACTTCTTCCCCACGATGCGCAGGTAGACAGTGCAGAAATAAATAATCTGGCTTAGCGAGCTTAACCAACTCCTCATTCACCTGGAAGTCGGCAAAAGCAAGCTCACGCTCCTTTTGCTCTTCCTCAAAACCCATGCTTGCCCACACATCTGTGTAGATCGCATCAGCATCTTTTACTGCTTCCTGCGGACTTTGAGTGATCACAATTTCACTACCTGTCTGCTTGGCAATCTCCCGGGAAACTGCGACCACACTCGGGTCAGGCTCGTATCCAGCTGGACTTGCAATGGAGACATGCACTCCGAGCTTGGCTCCACCAATCAAGAGGGAATGCGCCATATTGTTGCCGTCTCCGATATAAGCCAGTTTGAGCCCTTTTAGCTTACCCTTTTGCTCATACAAGGTTTGATAATCAGCCAGCACCTGACACGGATGCGCCAAATCGCTCAAGCCATTGATTACCGGAACGGATGCATAACGGGCCAACTCTACGACATTATCGTGCCCAAAGGTACGAATCATAATGCCATCCAGATAACGTGACATGACTTGGGCCATGTCGCTAATCGGTTCACCGCGTCCCAGTTGAATATCATTTTTGCTGAGGAAAAGGGCATGCCCACCCAATTGATACATACCGACTTCAAAGGATACCCGTGTGCGTGTGGAGGACTTTTCGAAAATCAGTCCAAGTGTTTTCCCCTTCAGCGGCTGATAAGCTTCTCCGTTTTTGTGTTTACGCTTAATTTCAATGGCGAGATCAATTAAATACTGGATTTCCTCTGGCGAGTAGTCGTCCAGTTCTAGAAAGTCCCGTCCTTTCAAATTCACCTGTTGCAATGCGCCGCCCTGACTCATGCGATCCTCTCCTTTTACACTCTAATCTCGGATGCTTCTGGCTCTACACTAAGCTACGTGCTCCCGAATCAATTCAGCAATCCATGTTACAGCCTGATCTATTTCGTCTTTCGTTACATACAGGTTAGGCAACAGGCGAATCACGTTCGGTCCTGCTGTAATGAACAGAATGCCCTTCTTCTGTCCTGCCAAAACAAGCTCTGCTACCGGCTCCGCACACTCAATCCCGACCATCAGACCTTTTCCGCGGATATCCTGGACAAAAGGAATATCTTTAAGCTGTTTTTGCAGACTATGAAAGAGATAATCTCCCATTTCGGCAGCGCGTTCTGGCAGCTTGTCATCAATAATCGTTTCAATGGTTGCTTGAACTGCTGCCATGGCAAGCGGTGTACCCCCGAAGGTAGAACCATGACTGCCCGCTGTGAACGCTTCACGCAAATATTCTTTGCCTAGCATTGCACCGACCGAAAAGCCACTGCCCAATCCTTTCGCCAATGTAAAAATATCCGGTTCTATTCCATAATGCTCAAAGGCAAACAGCTTACCTGTCCGTCCCATACCTGTTTGCACCTCGTCAATGATCAGCAGCAATCCATGCTCGTGGCACAGCTTGGTAATCACGTCTACGAAAGCAGGGTCTACCGGATACATGCCACCTTCGGCCTGCACCATTTCCAGCATAATTGCCGCTGTATTCTCATTGATAGCTGCTTCGAGCGCAGCCTGATCATGAAGCGGAACGCTTTTGAATCCGGCGGGAAGCGGTAAAAAACCTTCTTTCACTTTGTCCTGACCCGTAGCAGTCAAGGTTGCCAGCGTCCGTCCGTGAAAGGATTGCGTGAACGTAATGATTTCATAGCGACCGGTCTGCTTCACCTTCTGGTGGTAACGACGCGCCAGCTTAATGGCAGCTTCGTTCGCTTCAGCCCCGCTGTTGCAGAAGAACACGGCATCTGCGCTGCTATTGGCTGTCAGCAAGGCCGCGGCCCGTTCCTGCCCGGGAATATGAAACAGATTGGATACATGCCACAGTTCATCGATCTGTTTTTTCAAACGCTCCGCTACAGCTTGAGGCGCATGGCCTAGATTGGTAACGGCAATACCTGACATGAAATCCAGATAACGTTTGCCCTGATCATCCCACAGCCAGCTTCCTTGTCCTTTCACCAGTGTAAGCGGGTATCTTGCGTAGTTTGGAAAAAGAGAGCTATCTGCCTGCACTTTTGCCGCCCCCTTTTCCGCTTGCGCTCCGCTTCCATTCGTACTTGGCATTTCCTCGCTCACCAGCGTATTCTGTTCCTTACTCATGTCGTTCACGCCCCTTTATCGTTTGGTTATATAGGTTGAGCATATATCGCAATTACTGCATACGCACAATGCGTGTTCCAATCGATTCTCCACCCAGCACACGGCTGAGTACCTGCGGTTCGCTGCCGTCCACAATGACGACTTCCTTCACTTTACCGTGAATGCAGGCAATAGCCGCTCTCACTTTCGGAATCATACCACCGTAGATTTCACCTGTACTGATCATATCTTCAATTTCCTGTATGGTAATTGACTCCAGAACCTTCTTTTCTACACCATTCTTTTTCAGTATACCGGGTACATCCGTCACAACAATCATTCGACTGACGCCGAGATGAGAAGCCACCGCACCCGCCGCTGTATCGGCATTAATGTTGTAACGCTGACCGGATCGATCAATGCCAATAGGCGCAATAACTGGCATATAGTCCATATCCAGCACACCGGTAATAATCGAAGCTTGAACATGTGTTACCTCTCCAACCCAGCCGACCTCTGCGGCATTCGTCACAGGCTTTGCTTCAATTAAATAGCCATCACTGCCTGACAAACCCAGCGCTCGCCCTCCGTGCATCCCTATTCTGCGAACAATCTGCTTGTTAATGCTGCCTGCCAGCACCATTTCCACGACATCCAGCACGGGTTCAGTCGTTTTACGCAATCCATGAATGAACTCCGTTTCGATCCCCAGCTTCGCCAAATTGTCAGAGATCGCAGGCCCACCGCCATGTACAATGACTGGTTGGAGACCTTCCGACTGCAGACGGGCCAAGTCGTCAAAAAAGGAATCAGGCAACGCAGCCAGCGTGCTTCCTCCGCATTTCATCACAAAATTACGACGTGCCACTCCCGCATGTTTCGCTTGATCCGCGTGTCCCACTGCCGATTGCATATCATCTCTCCTTTTCTTCTCTGCACAATTTTGTGCGATTTTCAAATGATACCGAAGCTATATTCGCTCGCTTCTTCTATTAACTATTAAATATTTATCCGTAATTAAATCGGGTATCTATGTCCGATAAGCCGCATTAATCCGCACATAATCATAGGTTAGGTCACAGCCCCATGCTGTAGCCATCCCGTTCCCGTGATGCAAATCAACGATAATTTGCACCGTATCTCCACGTAAATAGGAAAGCGCCTCGGCTTCATCAAAAGCTACTGGACTTGATTGGCTTAGCACGATAATATCACCCAGGCGAATGTCTACCGTATCCGGATTCACCGGTTCTCCGGCACGTCCGACAGCTGCAATAATCCGTCCCCAGTTGGCGTCTGCGCCAAAAACGGCTGACTTCACCAGACTGGACCCGATCACAGTCTTGGCTATCGCCTGGGCAGATGCATCGCTTATCGCTCCGCTGACAGACACCTCTACCAGCTTCGTAGCACCTTCTCCATCACGGGCAATCGCCTTCGCCAGCTCACGGCAGATATAAGTGAATGCCTCGGCAAAAGCCTCCCAATCAGGATGCTCTGCGTTCAACTCGCTGTTGCCTGCAAGTCCGCTTGCCATAGCGATCAGCATATCGTTCGTGCTTGTATCCCCATCGACTGTGATCATATTAAAGCTGGTATCCGTGGCCTGCTTTAATAGTTGATGAAGGGCCGTCTGTCCGATGACTGCATCACAAGTTATGAAAGCGAGCATGGTTGCCATATTCGGATGAATCATACCCGATCCCTTTGCCGCCCCGGCGATGTGCACAGTCACACCATCCACTTCAACTGACACGCACGCTTCCTTTTTAACCAAATCCGTTGTCAGAATGGCTTGGCTAAATTGCTCCGCCCCATCGCTTGCCTCGCTCATCCGCTCAGGTAGTGACGATATACCGCCAAGCACACGATCCATTTTCAGATGCTCGCCAATTACACCAGTCGAGGCAACGGCTACATCGCTCTCTGCCACACCCAGCTGATGAGCAGCGGCCGAACGCATAGCGTAAGCATCCTGCTCCCCTTGCAGTCCCGTACAGGCATTGGCGTTCCCGCTGTTCACTACTATCGCCTGCAATCGACCGTCTGTCAGGCTCTCGCGAGTCACCTTCAGCGGTGCAGCCTGAAACACATTGGTGGTATACACCGCAGCAGCTGTCGCCTCTACCTCACAGCGAATCGCGCCGATATCGTTGCGATTCGTATTTTTTAATCCACAGTGCAATCCCCCAGCTGTAAAGCCACGCGGAGTTACGATGTTGCCCTCATGTACTACTGTAAAGCCTACTTTGCCCATAATTATGTGCCCTCGTTCGCAACATATAGGAGGCATGACAGCTGGACACTTGCGTTCTCCAATCTGCTCTCTGTCGTTCCCCGCAGCCTGTTGCGTTTACGTGCTACTTACGGATATACCGGTATGAAGCCCAGTCCGAGGTTCTCCTCCCATCCCATCATCAAATTTAAATTCTGAATCGCCTGTCCGGCGGCACCCTTCACAACATTATCAATGACAGAAATAATCGTAAGACGCCCGGTACGAGCATCTGCTGCAAAACCGATGTCGCAGTAGTTTGAACCAAATACTTCTTTCGTTGCCGGCCATATACCTTCGCCACGTACACGGACAAAAGGATGACCTTTATAATAATCCCGGTATAACCCGATGAGATCCTGATCCGTATGATCACCTTTCAACGTGACATAGATTGTACTCATAATTCCTCGCGTCATAGGCACAAGCTGTGTCGTAAACGTAATCGTAACATCCTCGTCCGCAACATCACTCAGTACCTGCTCGATCTCAGGGATATGCTGGTGCTTATTGACCTTATAAGCCTTAAAGTTCTCATTCATCTCCGCATAATGCGAAACAAGACTTGTTCCCCGACCGGAGCCAGATACCCCGGATTTGGCATCCACAATCAGTGACCGATGGTCGATCCACCCCGCCTCCAAGGCAGGAATAATTCCTAATAGTGTTGCCGTTGGATAGCAGCCTGGATTCGAAATGAAAGAAACTCCAGCAAGCTTTTCTGCATACACCTCGCTGAGTCCATATACCGCTTGCTTGAGATACTCAGGTGAAGCCGCAGGCTTTTTATACCAAGCTTCATACACTTCCCCGCTTCGGAGCCTAAAGTCCCCGGATAGGTCAATCACCTTCAGTCCGGCATCCAGAAGCTGTGGCACTAACTGGGTACTAACGCCTGATGGCGTAGCTGTGAAAACCAGATCAGCCTTGGCAGCAATTTCATGGATATCGACACCGTCCAAATCCTGAACCACAATATCCGTCAGATGTGGAAACCCATCACTAATCGGGACACCCGCGCTGGACGAAGAAATAACAGATACAATCTCCACCTGCAGATGATGAACCAAAAATCGAATCAGCTCCACCCCACCATATCCAGTGGAACCGACAATTGCCACTTTTAGCTTACTGCTCACAGACCTTCCTCCATTCCGTCCCTATGAAATATGTATTATTATACGACTCTATTCATATAAATACAACACCTCATGTCATGTTATTCTTCCAAATTTAAAATATGCATTCTTGCCCATTCTTTTGACCGACAAGCTGTACAGGCTATTAACTGAGGAAATCAAAAAAGACAGACCCCCTTGTGAATCCAGTCTGCTATTTTGCATAAAAAAAAACATCGTTCCTTTTATATATTATCTTGTATATTGGTATTCATCTGGATTATCCATTTGCTGCACTTATGTATTCGTTGAACATTGAATAGGGTAAAAAGAGTGAGTATGTACAAAAATAAACCTATACGTTAGGAGTGTTACACATCGAAACCTATACAGCGAATATAGTGATAGATGCTAAAGCCAAATTAGGCGAGGGTCCTAGTTGGGATCACCAGTCTCAACGTTTATTTTGGGTCGATATTGAAGGCTTTCAATTGCACATCTACGATCCATCTACAGGCACAGATCGTACCATAGATGTAGGCGAACATATTAGTGCAGTTGTACCTTATCTTAAAAATAAAGTAATCGTAGCCATGATCAGCGGTCTATACTGTTTGGATATAGAGACAGGGACCAAAGTATTGATCCACGATCCTGAGGAAGGTCGGCCAGGAAATCGATTTAATGATGGTAAATGCGATCCTGCAGGACGTTTTTTGGCTGGAACAATGAGTTTAAATGGCGAACGCGCGCAAGGAGCATTGTATAGTCTGAGCACAAAAGGAAATGTCTCCTTACTGATTGATAATGCTTCCACATCTAATGGCTTAGCCTGGAGCTCAGATTACCGTACCATGTATTATATTGATACTCCGACCTTAGAAGTGGTCTCCTTCGATTACGATGTGACACAAGGTACTATTAGGAATAAGCAATTGGTAGCTAGATTGGATGAAAGTGAAGGATATCCCGATGGCATGACCATCGATGCAGAGGGCATGTTGTGGATCGCGCGTTGGGGCGGTAAACGTGTATCTCGTATCCATCCTGTTCAGGGAGAAGTGATTGCTGAGGTGTTACTTCCAGTCAATCGTGTGACTTCGTGTGCTTTTGGCGGTGAACATCTCGATGAGTTGTATATCACAACTGCTCAAGATGACGATAATACCAGCCAACCACTAGCAGGTGGTTTATTTATGGTCAAAACCGGGGTAAAAGGAGTACCAACCTCATATTTTAATCAAGGACAACCGGCAAATTGGCTTGATCTATTACTAAAAAGGAATTGATAAAGCGGTTCTGAAAAGAGAAGAGCCCACTACATCAGTGAGCTCTTCTACATTGATTCAGTTAAGAGCTAGCGTTCAGAAGGTCACATTAAGTTAGCCTTCCCTTTTGAACCCTTCACCCAATACTTCACGTGTGTTACTAATAATCACAAAAGCTTCCGGGTCTACCAAGCGGACAAGCGTTTTGAGGCGGGTTACCTCGTTTTGCCCGACTACAACCATAAGTACAGGACGTTCTTCGTTCGTGTACCCCCCCCGTCCTGCAAGCTCTGTCAAACCCCGATCCAAATCCTGTAAAATCGTTTGCGTAATTTTTTCCTTTTGATTGGATATGATATAAGCTACTTTGGAGTAGCCCAGTCCCATTTCTACAGCATCAATGACTTTGCCGGTTACAAACAAGCCAATCAATGCATACAGGGCCCGCTCCGGCGATAGGGCGAAACCAGCTAGCGTGATTACCGTGCCATCCATGAGCATGACACAAAGAGAAAGGCTAAAACCGGTATACTTTTGAATAATCTGCGCCAAAATAGCCAGTCCACCCGTTGAGCCTCTGCCCCGAAACACAGTGCCCAACCCCAATCCTACTCCGATTCCACCATACAGCGAAGCCAGCAACGGATTGGTTGTCGGTACTGCCCAATCCTTCGTCACATAAACGAATAGTGGCAGCATGATGCTTCCCAGCAGGGAACGCAAGCCATACTTTTTTCCTAACAGCAGTACTCCTGCTATAAATAACGGAATATTCATTCCCCACTGCGTATAGGCCGGTTCCAGGCCAAACAGGTCCTCACCCAAGATAGACAAGCCAGATACACCCCCGGATGCAATCCGGTTGGGCAGCAAGAACATGTTAAAGGTCAGCGCTGTAATAAAGGAGCCGAGTATAATCAGCAGGACATCGGTCACGTTACGCGCTGGTCCACTGGCGGCAATCAGAGGCTTACGCCTTCTTCGGCGGGCAGCGGGAGGATTCAATTGAGACATCATTCATGTTCTCCTTTAATAAAAAATACCGTCACACAAAAATTCCTACAGGCCGCAGGCACATGGACTGCGGTTCTGTAGGAAAACGTACAGGCAATTATTCTGCGTCCAGCTTAATTTGGCTGCGCAGGTAACCATCGATGAACGGATCGAGATCGCCATCCATAACAGCCCCTACATTGCCAGTTTCCACACTGGTACGATGATCCTTAACCATGCTGTATGGATGGAACACGTAGGAGCGAATTTGACTGCCCCATGCAATGTCGGACTGTTCACCACGGATTTCGTCCAATTGCTGCTGTTGTTCTTCAATCTTGCGCTCGTAGAGCTTGGAACGAAGCATAGTCATCGCACGTTCACGGTTTTTGATCTGGGAACGTTCATTTTGACAAGTCACGACAATACCAGTAGGCAAATGCGTAATCCGAACAGCTGAGTCAGTCGTATTAATATGCTGACCACCTGCACCACTGGCCCGGTACGTATCAATTTTAAGATCTTCCGTGCGGATTTCAATATCCACATCATCCGCAATTTCCGGTACCACATCACAAGACACGAACGATGTATGACGACGACCAGAGGAATCAAATGGAGAAATGCGAACAAGCCGATGTACGCCTTTCTCCGCCTTGAGATAACCGTAGGCATTGTAGCCTTTGATCAACAGGGTTACGCTCTTAATTCCCGCTTCATCACCTGCCAGATAATCCAGGGTCTCCACCTTGAAACCTCGTTTTTCTCCCCAGCGCGTATACATACGCAGCAGCATTTGACCCCAGTCCTGGGACTCGGTACCGCCTGCCCCCGGGTGCAGCTCCAGAATAGCATTAAGCTTGTCATAGGGCTGATTTAAAAGCAATTGCAGCTCAAATTCCTCCAGCTTGCTCAGCAGGGATTTGATACTGTTTTCAACTTCTCCAACCAGCGCTTCATCGCCTTCCTCTTCAGCCAGTTCAACCATCATACCTGCGTCTTCATATTCCTGACGCAACTGTTCATAGCTGTCCACAGAAGACTTCACAGCATTCATTTCAGCAATTACGCCTTGGGCCTTTTCGTTATCATCCCAAAAATCAGGCGCTGCCATCTTTTCCTCAAAGTTCGCGATCATTTCCTGTTTGAGATCTAAGTCAAAGAGACCCCCTAAGGTTTGTTAGTTTCTTGCCTATTTCTCGTAAATCATGTTTTACACTTGGATCAATCATGATGTCATTCTCCTTTTAATATAGGGTTAGGGGGAGTAAAAGCGTTGTGAGTTACGGCTAGGTGAAGAGACGCTGCGCGAATGATTTGATCTTACGATCGCTGTTGCAGCGAGATGCCCTGATTGAAATAACACATTCAAAGGTGGGCATCTCACTGCAAAGGCGAACGCTGACGCTTCTCCAGATTCAAATCCTCCGCTTCGCTACCGACCGCCGTAAAGTCAAACCACTTTTAAATAACAGGCTCTGGTATGTGAGCCAGATCAACTGCGGAATTGACTGACAAGCAAGCAGGGACCTGCTTGCTTGTCATAATTGTTTTAAAAGTACTAGGAGAGCACAGTCATCGCCATATTCAACCTGACCATAACCTGACCATCTCACAGAAGAGCTATATTGAATACATCAGTGTCGTCCCCTGATGGCACAAAATGGCCGACGGTCAGTGGTTGAACTGCCGCCTGCCATTATATGCATTGCAGGGGATAGTGTATATCAAGATCCCTTAATTTCAATCCGTTATTTTCTGCGCGGACGCGAAGGAGCGGATTTCTTTTTAATAGCCGCAGGTTCGCCACTTGTAGAGATTTTATCTTCATCAACGACAGCCTGACGCTCTTGGTTGGATTCGATTTGTGCTTTCATGATGTATGTCGCAACTTCCTCTTGGATGCTGGCGATCATAGCATGGAACATTTCGAAACCTTCAAATTGGTATTCACGCAATGGATCAGTACCGCCATAAGCACGCAAGTGAATACCTTGACGCAATTGATCCATAGCATCAATATGATCCATCCATTTACTGTCAACTGCACGCAGTACGATAACTTTCTCGAACTCACGTACCATTTCTTCGCCGATCATCTCTTCACGGCTGTGGTATCTGTTGGTAACCTTCTCGAAGATCATATCGACCATCTCTTCTTTTTCCTTACCCCACAGATCGTCGCGCGAAAGTGTGTTTTCCTCAAGCAGATTGTTGTTCACATACTCTGCTACTTCATCCAGTTCCCAGTTTTCAGGAATATCATCACCACAGTGAGCTTCCACTACACGCTCAATGACAGGCTTGATCATGTCGAACACAATTTCCTTGATGTTCTCTGATTCCAGTACCTCACGGCGTTGTTTGTAAATAATAGCACGCTGCTGATTCATCACGTCATCATATTGGAGAACGACTTTACGCTGATCAAAGTTATTCCCTTCGACACGTTTTTGAGCTGATTCGATAGCACGTGAAATCATACGGCTCTCGATAGGTTGATCTTCCTCAAAGCCCAAGCGCTCCATCATATTCAGTACATTATCTGCACCAAAACGCTTCATTAACTCATCGCCCAGCGATAAGTAAAATTGCGTGGAGCCTGGATCGCCCTGACGTCCTGCACGTCCGCGAAGCTGATTATCAATACGACGGGATTCATGACGTTCTGTACCGATGATGTGCAAACCACCAAGTTCTGCAACGCCTTCGCCCAGTACGATGTCAGTACCACGTCCAGCCATGTTAGTAGCGATAGTAACCGCGCCAGCTTCACCTGCACGAGAAATAATCTCAGCTTCTTCGGCATGATACTTGGCGTTAAGCACTTTATGACGAACGCCTTTGCGTTTCAACATTTCAGAAAGAAGCTCGGAGTTTTCAATAGAAACCGTACCTACCAATATCGGTTGGTTCTTTTTGTTACGCTCCAGGATTTCGTCTACCACAGCATGGAATTTACCTTTCACGCTCTTGTACACTACGTCAGGCATATCTACACGCTGGTTAGGCTTATTCGTCGGAATTTGGAGCACTTCCAGACCGTAGATTTTTTTGAATTCTTCTTCTTCTGTTTTCGCTGTACCCGTCATCCCCGCCAATTTGCGGTACATACGGAAATAGTTTTGGAATGTAATTGTCGCCAGTGTCATGCTTTCGTTTTGGACAATGATGTTTTCCTTCGCTTCAATAGCTTGGTGCAAACCATCACTGTAACGACGTCCAGCCATCAGACGACCTGTAAACTCATCGACAATCAGGACCTCACCATCAGCCACGACATAGTCCACATCCAAACGCATAATAGCGTTAGCTTTCAAGGCTTGTACGATGTGGTGATTGATTGTAACACTTTCCTGATCATACAGGTTTTCAAGACCAAAGAAATTTTCAGCCTTGGATACGCCGTTTTCGGTCAAAGCAACTGACTTCACCTTAATATCAAGCGTGTAATCTTCTTCAACATTCAGACTCTTTACAAAACGATCAGCGGCAAAATACAGCTCGGTCGATTTTTGAGCTTGTCCTGAAATGATCAATGGTGTACGAGCTTCATCGACGAGAATGGAATCCACTTCATCAATGATACAGAAGTACAACGGACGCTGTACCATCTGTTCTTTGTAAAGCACCATATTATCGCGCAGATAATCAAAGCCGAACTCATTGTTTGTACCATACGTAATATCACATGCATAAGCTTCCTGTTTGGCAGCATGATCCATATTGGCCAGGTTCAGACCTACGGTCATTCCCAAGAAATTGTAAATTTGTCCCATTTCTCCACTGTCACGTTGTGCCAAATAGTCATTGACTGTAACCACGTGCACACCTTTGCCCAACAGAGCGTTCAAATAAACCGGCAGTGTTCCCACCAGTGTTTTACCTTCACCGGTTTTCATTTCGGCGATTTTTCCTTCGTGCAACGCAATACCGCCGAGCATCTGTACGTCATAGTGACGTTTGCCCAGCACCCGCTTGGACGCTTCACGAACCGTTGCAAAAGCTTCCGGCAGCACTTCTTCAGCCGTAGCACCTTGTTCAATCCGCTCTCTAAACTCCGCCGTCTTGGCTTTCAGTTCCTCATCCGAGAGCTTCTCAAAATCAGGCTCTATTTTATTGATCAGTTCAACCGTCTTCATTAAACGTTTGACGTCACGTTCATTTGTATCCCCAAAAATTTTTTTGACAATTCCTAGCATGGTTTACCCCTTTCGCGCAAAACAATTAATAGAATCAATTTCACAATAAGAAAGGGTCCATGATGAAATTGATTCCCGATATGTTTGACAGGCCCGGCTATACCAGCCCATCGTGCGATGTTCTTTGCATAAATTGTAACAGTTTGTAGGACATGCCGCAACACAAGCAGCCTGTAGATTTGCATCCGGTTAAAGATACCAAAACAATTGACGCACGAAATACACAATTGGTTACATCGATCTAAGTTTAAATTTCCATTCATGTTTACGATAAACATATAAAAGAGCCCTATCCCGCCAGGTTCGCAAGGATAAGGCTCGTGTTATTATCATTTTCCTGATATCCATGAAGCATGCTTCAATCAAAAAGTTCTATTCATTTTAAAATGCAATAAGTTCTTGCTTTACAGGCTATTCCCGTTCGATCAGACCGTATTTACCATCATTGCGTTTGTAAACTACGTTAACTTCTTCGTTATCAATGTTAGCAAATACGAAGAAATTATGTCCAATCATGTTCATTTGCAGAATAGCTTCTTCCACATCCATAGGTTTCAATAAGAAACGCTTGGTGCGGACGACTTCCAGCTCATCCAATTCTGCATCCTCATCTTCAGCAACAGCCACACCACCAGCTGGATCTTCCACAAAAAGGGTTTTTAAACTGCCTTCCTGCCGGAATTTTCGGTTTAATTTGGTCTTGTGCTTGCGAATTTGCCGTTCCAGCTTGTCTACCACGGCATCAATGGATGCATACATGTCATCGCTTTCGTCTTCGGCACGGAGTACAAGCCCCGGCAAAGGAATGGTTACTTCTACAGTGTGCAAATCTCTGGTTGTGCTTAACGTTACACTTCCATCAGACGTCGGGGGTGCATCGAAATACTTTTCAAGTCTGCTGAATTTCTTTTCAACGTAGTCCTTCAAAGCGTCGGTAACCTCGATCTGTTGACCTCGTACTGTTAAGTTCATAGGGCACGCCTCCTTTGCCTCTTCAGTATAACACATATGTTAACGCCAAGTAAAAAAGGAGATCAACATTTCGAAGATTTTTTACAATTTTCCTCATGATTCGACAAAACACTTCCCATAACGCCATTCTATGAAAAGGGTCATGTTTAAATTCAGCTCGCATACATATGTGAATAATGAAGAGATATTTAAATAGCTACTCCGCTGGTGTCGCGACAGATCCACTATTCCAAGTCCATGCTATGTATTTTATCGACTGGGGAGGGGGTTATTTGTCAGACTGAATCCGGTATAGAACCTATGCTAAAAGCAAGACCTGACTATCATGCAGGCAATTTATACGAAAGGATCATTACACCCAGCCCAGCTGGCTCTTCCCCTGCAAAAATCCTAAGACAGCTAATTGGGGAGAGATGGAAAGTAGGAAGTTAATCCATGGCTTTTATTCAGCGTTATGCAACGAACCAGACCGGGGCTATTACCTTTATAGGAAATACACTCGGGCTGGCACGTTCTGCTTCGGCGGGGGTGCCAGGTACAGTGACCAGCATTGGCGCTTTCATCACAACCAATACAGCCTCTCGCTTCGGCACGTATCCATTCGGCACGACTTCTGCTTTTGCCAGTAACTCATCGACGGCATTCCTTGTGCTCCCTGCGGGCAGTACCGTGCTATATGCTGAACTTATTTGGGGAGGAAGCTATGCCAACGGCAATACCAATGTATTGTCCAGCGCCAGCAATCCGATCACATTTCAGACGCCTGCTTTATCTACTACAGTCAGTCCCGAATCTGCAACATCGATCAACGTCACCAGTCTCAGTACCTATGTGTGAACCGCAAATGTAACAAATTTGGTCATTCAAGGCGGCGCAGGGATCAGCAGCGCTACTGGCTCGGTCAACGTGGTAATAAGCGGATTTGCCACGCCTGTACAGGGGACTTTGCGCGGCAGGGCGTTAATTAGCGCCCAAGAGGGTGACGTGGATATCACCGGGGATCGTGCGTTGTTTGGACCTACCACATCCAGCTTAACTGCGCTGTCTGGGCCCAACAATTTTTCGACTAATTTTTTTGCGTCCCAAATTAACGGGGATGACGGCACATTGGTCACGACGGGGACCTTCGGTACCACTAATACAGTTAATGTCGCTGTGTCTGCACCTAATATTCAGGTGACTAAAACATCCAGTCTGGCAGCTGCTGTAGTTGGAGATACGATCAGATATACACTAAGCATTACGAATAACGGTGTGGATTCCGTCACAGATACCGTTGTGACCGATACAATCCCAGCAGGTACTTCCTTCGTTCCGGGTAGTGTCCTTATCGACGGTGTACCTTTCCCTAACGCCTCGCCAACTGCTGGAATTGCCATTGGAAATGTCGCACCTGGAAATACATTTATCGTGAGTTTCCAAACTTCTGTCCAAAGCTTGCCGCAAACATCTCCACAGACCATAAGGAGGCCCTAGCAGGAGAAACACTTACCTACACGGTACTACTTAATAACTTTGGTAACATTACATCAGAAGTTATTCTGCAGAATTTTATTCCTGCCGGAACTCTATACATTCCGCAGCCTCCAGTTGAACGGTCAATCGTTTGCGGAAGCCAACCCTGCTGTCGGAGTTAGTCTATGATCTGTGGAACCTGGTCAGTCATTGACCCTAAATTATCAAGTAACCGTATCCGAGACACCTTCAACTGGCTACATCGTGAATCAAGCTACCTTTACCTACTCATTTACATTACCTGGAGGAAGAATCGTACCAGGCACATTGACTACCAATACCGTCACGATCCCAGTGGTATTCCCACTGCTCGAATTGGTGAAACAGGTGAACACCTATGACGCCTCTGTAGGAGATACACTTACCTTCACCATTCAGATTACAAATAAAGGAGGAATCTCGGCGCAGTATCCATTGTTCACCGACCCATTGCCGCATGGACTTGTTTATGTACCCAACAGCCTGACTATCCAAGATAAAACGCAGCCAGGCGCTAATCCTGGCACTGGTATCACACTCCCGGATATTGCACCAGGGGAGACGCTTACGCTCCAGGCACAAATTCGTGAAGCACCTGCAGATGGAACATTCAGCAACCAGGCCACCATCGAATATACCTCACGTCGTAGTGGTGGAGAGACCCTAAAGGAAACCATCCAAACTAATACCGTAGATTTGACTGTCATCGCAGCTATTCCTAAACTTACACTTAGCTCCAGCGCTTTGCGTGTCGCGCAAGAAGATACCCTGTCCTTTACACTCCAGGTGGAAAACATCGGAAATGATCCATTGGAAGAACTATTGCTCACAGCACCATTCTCAGCCGAAGATTTCCTTGTACTGAGAACCGTCACCGTGAACTCAGTACCGCTTCCACATCCTAATTTGCTCCAAGGTATCCCATTAGGCCAGCTTGATCCTGACCACAAAGCCGTCATCGTCTTCTCATTCGATATCGAATCTGCACTCCGCGCGTATCTGATCGCCCAGGCCATTCTGCGCTATCAGTTCCGTTATCCAGACGGAGGCGTAGAGAAACAATCTGCCTCCTCCAATACCATTTTTGTGGAGATGGCTGACTTTGACGGTTCTCTAGAGTAAAGCATTTTGTTATACTGAGCTCCTTACCCGGTGGTAAAGGGCTTTTTATGTATTTAGAAAACATAAAAAAGCCCTGGAATATATTCCAGGGCAGTTGCTAGCGCGTTATCCATTGCTAACCATCTTACCAATTATGTAGGTCGGCTATGCCGGGGATGATTATAATTTGGTTACGTTAGCGGCTTGTGGTCCACGTGCGCCTTCGACGATGTCGAACTCCACGTCTTGTCCTTCTTCAAGTGTTTTGAAGCCTTCTGTTTGAATTGCGGAAAAATGTACAAATACGTCGCCGCCGTCAGCCGTTTCGATGAAACCATAACCTTTTTCTGCGTTAAACCATTTTACTTTACCTTGCATGCACTAACATTCCCTTCGTCATCAAATGAAGTGAAGCTCTCGCCCACATTTTTGACTATACCACCCAAAGTTATCCATTGTCAATTGGAATTGATAATGTTTTCATGTATAGTTATTCCATATATAATACAATGGGTAAATAGTCAACAACTTTGTTCCTTGATCATTAGAACTTAAACCAAAGCAGACTTACTAATCATGTTTTAAACTACATTTTAGAGTCTGAAACGATAAATTGATAGATTTTTTTGCTTTTGAGGGTTCTTTTCTTTATTTTAGAAACTATTTAAATGTTAAAAAAGCTCTCGTCTACACAATAAAGTGTGTTAGACGAGAGCTTCTTGAATAATTTATTTTCTACGATCCATCAGAAAGCTATCAGGCGTATAGTTAGATTCATAAGCATTGCGTTGCGATTTGGCTATATTTCTTTGGACAAGCCAATTTTGGGCTTCCTGTTTTAGCGATTGCATACGCTGATCGATTAACGCATCATAGCTTAGAATAGACTCTAACTTCATTTTTTGTTCTTCTGTCATCGGTGAATTTTCCAAGGCATTTACCAATTGATCCACCTTCATTTGACGAACTTCGACAAAAATCTCAACTTCCTCATAATTTGTCTCATTCAGTCGAAGTATGAATTGTTGGGTGAGTTGCTCCAATTGGGATAAAACTTCATTTATCATAGCTTACTGTTCCGTTGACAATGACATACCTGCGGTTAGCTTGTTCACTGTAACCCAAGTTTCACGTAATTCTTGCAGATAACCCAGAACTTCTTCACCTGACTCAATCTTTTTCTTGATATTCGTTTGAATTAATAAATAATTCATATACTCATATAAAGCATATAAATTTTTG
The DNA here is from genome assembly GCF_019042715.1 of Paenibacillus sp. AK121. NCBI lineage: Bacteria > Bacillati > Bacillota > Bacilli > Caryophanales > Paenibacillaceae > Paenibacillus > Paenibacillus sp. AK121. Next base: position 566,369 of record NZ_JAHPJM010000002.1, on the reverse strand, counting down.
GAAATATCATAGGAGTAGTTTAACGTAGACATTAACTCACTAATAATGCTTTGTGCTTTGCCCAGGTTTATGTTTGTTTTAACAATATCATTCGATGATATTCCATCAAGACCAGCCTTTACAAAGCGAATGGCACCATCATATAACATTATAATGAGCTGCCCTGGAGTAGATGTCTGCACCGAAGACTGTTTATATTTTTCATAAGGAGATGAGATCAAACGAATCACCCTTTTCTAAACTATTGTAAAAAGCTTGTCAAACTGGACGACTGCGACTGGTACTTGCTCATAGCCTTTTCCATAGCCGAAAACTGCTTATAATAACGTGTTTCTGCATCAGCAAGTTTTTTGGTCATCTCTTTAATATCGCTGTTATAGTTTTTAAGCTGCTTTCCCATTATACTGTCAGCCTTTAAGGTCATACTAGCATTTGTATCGAATTTTGATGTACCTGCTTTTTTTACAAACATGTCTAACGTAGTATCAAGCTTACTTCTCAACTCGCTAAAGATGGGCTTGCTGTTTACATCAGCGGACGACCCTTTGAATATATTCATAACCTTATCAGGCTCTGTTGTCAAAGCTGCCTTCAGTTTCTCTTCATTAATTTGTAATTTACCATTCTCGTAATATTGGCCTGTTGTAATACCAATTGAACTCAAATCGCCTAATTTACTAGAAATAGTCATTCGCATAGAAGACACAGCAGAACTTAAAATCGTGTCATTTTTGAGGAGACCACTTTTCGCCTTTTCTTCCCACTGCTTAATTTCATCTTCCTTCATGTCTTTCCTTTGATCGGCTGTCAGTGGAGGGAAATCGCGATACTTTTGTTCACTTAGTTTCGTATTGAATGTACTTAATAGGTCATTATAAGTATCCACAAAAGATTTAATGGTCTCCATAGCTTTTGTTGGATCTGACTGGGTTGTGATTTTAGCTGGTCCAGTAGTTCCCGTGGTCTCTAACAGAGTCAGCGACACTCCATTAACGACAAGGGAGTTGTTATCAGGATTATAAGTTTTGGAACTCGAATCTGCAGTATTCGTTACTATAACTTCCCCTTTTTCAGCCGCCTTTACATCTGTAGAACTAATTTGGAATAAATCCATGAGCGTACTGCTTTTAACCTGCTTATCAGCACCAGTTAATTTAATATTATTCTTATCCCCATAATCTTTAGCTGTAATAGAGAACTTGCCGCTGATTTCATCAAAGTTTGCTGTCACGTTTGCCCCTTCTGAATTGATACGGGCCATCACTGCAGTTATTGTATCAGTTTTAAGAAAAGTGATTGTTTTGTCATTGATATTTAACTCATAAGTATCAGACGCGCTGCCACCTGCAATTTGCTCCAATGTTGTATTTTTAGTAGCATCTGCTGTACTGCTGCCCGCTGTACGTAGACCTGTAGAGGTCTGCATATTGGACTTTGTTGCTAACTTGTTAACGACTACAGACATAGGTGTAGAGCTAGCATCAGCATTAGCCTCCGCTTTAATAGCCGTTGTATTACCAGTTAACGTAGCCTTCTGAGTGTTCATTTTGTCAGACTTAGTCATTAAATCGCGCAACTTATCGCTAAACTGAACGATCTTAGTATTTAATTCACGGTAACTATCACGCGTCCACTCTAATGTCTGCTTCTGCTGATTCAGCTTGTTTAACGGGGTTTTCTTGGCAGTCATTAAAGATGTAACCATGCTATCTATATCCATTCCTGAAAAACCATTTATACGCATCTAATTGCCTCCTTATACTTTTTCATCTATGAGAATTCCTGCAATCTCCATCATCTTTGCTACTAAATCAAGCGTCTTTTCAGGAGGAATCTCCCGAATCAATTCTCCTGTGTCTTTATTGAGAACTTTGACCAAGATCTGATGTGTTTTTTCATGCACACTCATTTCCAACGTGGTTGTGGGTCCCTGAAGAGCTTTAACAGCTCTATCTATTGCCTTAATAAGTTGCTCATCCCCCATGGAGAATGAAACTCCCTGTCTTTCAAGTTTGCTTAATTCTGAACCACTTCTTACGGCTTGGATTAGTTGGTTATCCTGATGAGCTACAGCCTCGCTATGTTGACTTATCCCGCTTGTATTACCACTCACCACATTTGTCGAAAGAGAGAATTGCAGATTCATCTCACAACCTCCGATGGGATTATTTATTATATTTATCGGCTACTATTTCTTGCTTATGAAGAGCATAAAAGAAATATATAAAACATACTATTAACCAACAATAAGGATGCACATTTATACGCACTCATAGACGCATTACATGGATTTAACTTTTGTTAGGTTGTGCCTCTTTAATTAGTTCATCGCAAAGGGGGTAGGCTTCAATTTTGTCTGATCATCCAAAGCCAATTGATTCTGAACATAAATGGCTATAAACAGAAGGCTGTCAGGAATCAAAATTGGTGTGTGGCTAAGCCAAGATAAGGTTCTTTCTGACTACTGGACAAGGGCTTTATTACATTTTTTATGATACATTGATGCCATCTAGGTTAGAGATTGCCCTTACACAAAAAGGTACATAAGATATTTGTCTTACCAAATAATCTTTCCAGCCAAACAGGAACATAACACCTGTATCTCGTTTTAAACGGTCTTATAGTGACCGCATGAGGCGCGATCCATAAAGATGAACGATCTTTTTCGTATATAGGAGCAGAATTTTAGATATCGTGCAGTTATAGAAGCCATCAGCTTTTGTGTTAGAAGGGAATATACAGATCGACGGGATGAATCAAACCTATGCCCACAAGCATAGGTTTGATAATGGTGACATTAATAATAACAAATAGAAGCTCTTTCGTTCGAACTCAAGGAAACTCTACGAGTTGATTCGTATTTCACTTTTTTTCATTCCCTTTTCCTCATACAGAGAAGCAATTCAGTGTCGCACGATGGCGTTAACTTTATTCAGCAGCTCGACAGCTTTCGCACGGAACCATTTCGTTGTAGCAGTCATTTTCACCTCACGATGTACTCATCATCATTCAATAATGCATTGACATTCCGATGTTGGTTAAGTAGTCACCGACTGTAGCATGACTGGGTAATATGACAATCAGAGAGATAATGATTTCTCCTTTGTTTGAAAATATGTGAATATATCTTTAACATATGGAGATCGCTTTATACCTATACAGTTGATTGGAGGTAATTTTACAATTAACTTATTTAAGCACCATTACTACATTTTCCACGAAATCTAAAGTAAAGAACTCTTTTAAATCTGATAAAACAAGGTCACCATCTACTGATAAAGTATAAAACTCCCAGCCATAAATCATACGAAGTTTATTCAAAAATTCGTAAAAGTCATACCACTCTTCGCCTATTCTTAGTTTATTTAGCTCAAATACAATACTTCCTATCATTTTGTTCTTTAAATTATTTTCCAAGCCTAAAAACGCTTGATACTCTGCTCCTTCTATATCAATTTTCAGTATATTAACAAATCCAATGTCTTCAATCCGCATACTCAATGGTTCTGTTTCCACCATTACTTTTTCTATTTCATCATTTTGAATATATTGAAGTATTCTTCATTTTGTTCAATTAAAGACCCATTACCATTAAAGCGTTTAGACATATAAAATGGAATTCTCCATATGAAGAGTAGACTCCTTTATTGAGACACTTTACATGTGTATGTAAATTATTTACAGGAATATTATCCAATAAAAGTTTATGGACTTTAGGATTAACTTCATAGGATAAGACTCTTCCTGATGTTCCGACTAAATACCCAGCTAGAACACTGAAATAACCGATGTTTGCGCCAGCATCAATAAAAGTATTACCTTGATGCAAATTTTTTATTAAAAAATTAGTCAACGGTACATCGATACACCATTAATCAATAAATTAGGAGTCAAGCCAAAACCATCTCCATAAGTATAAAGCATGCCCTTCCAAACCTGTAGAAATCAATAGTTTATTGTCGCCAATGTATGCACCATGCATCTTAACGACTCCTAAAATTTTATCCAATTTCTATCAAGCATATTAAAAGAATTCCTAGATGATATAGCTTTCAAGTTATCAATTGGTTCAATATAATCTGGCTTTGTATTTAGAGCAGACAAAAAGTGATGGTAAGCTAATTCTATTTCCCCCAAATAAACTAGCGCTTCACCGATATAATTCTCTACCAGATGGTTTTTCTTATCAACTGCATATAAATACTCTAAGGCTTCATCTGGTTTTCCATTAATTAATTTCGCAATGGCATATATTAATTGTTTAGACTTTAAATTCTCGCTTCGGTTAATTGCACTTAAAATATGCTTTTCTCCATCAATATACATTCCTCTATTAAATAATAAAAGCGCTAGGATGGCCGAAGCTGTTGCTTCATTCTCATTATCATCATTTCTATTCCATTCTACTTCAGGAACCAGTTCTTTGATGTCATGATTTTGAATGAATTTTTGGACATGCAAATACAAAACATCATAATTTCCTTGATTAGTAGTATTAGTTAGATGCTTTCTGTAAATGTAAAGAGGCTCCGGAATATGGATAGAAGATTCGCAAATTTTTAATAATTCATAAATAAAATTTGTATCTTCTCCTATCTGTAAACTTAAATCATATTTCAAATCGCCAACTAGCTGTCTCCTGAACATTACACTTCCACCATTTATAGGAGTCCCAATCTTTAAAAAAAACCTGTTTAGGTTACTTTTATCAATATTCCTGGCATGCCAATATCCAATAGGGTAATTATTTTGATCTATTAACATCATATCAGAATGAACAATACCCACACCCTTCTTAAATTGCTCCTTTAAGGAACTAAAACGGTTGGGCATAGATATATCATCTGAATCCTGAAAAGCAATGAAGTCCCCTCTCGCCATCTCAAGCGCTTTATTCCTTGCATTTGCTGCACCTAGATTTTTTTGTTTAAAGTATCTAATTCTAGGGTCATTAAAATTCAAAATTATATTTTCACTAGCATCAGTTGATCCATCATTAATAACAATCAGTTCAAAATCCTGCTCAGATTGATTCAAGACACTTTGAATTGATTCTTTTAAATACGGTGCAGAATTATATACAGGCATTATCACGCTAATCAATTAGTTTTTCATCTCCTTAAACAATTTCTAAACTATCAATTAACCATTTATTATTTTGTAAAAGCAATGTAGCCTCTCCCCTAAATTTATCATGAAAAGGTTCTCCATTACTTATGCCATCATTTATAAGATCAAACTTTACATTGAGTATTCCAATTTCACTACTTTGATTACTATCAATCCAAAAATTTGATACATTTGCTTTGACAATTACTTTTTTCTTAATATTCTCATTCAATTCATCTTCCATTTTCTTAGATAGCAAATCTCCGTATTCTTTTGTGAAACTTTTTTTCCAGTCAGGATGATAGCCTTTCTTATAATGAAAAGAGCCTAGCAATTCTATCCCATTTTTAACTGTGAAAAAAACACCTTCATTAAAAGCTCTTGTTTTAAATTGTTCGACCTTCTGTAAATCCTCTTCTCGGTATATATGAAACGCAGGGAAATGTGTATCTACGAAAAGTGAGATTCCTAATGCAGATGCTCTAATGCAAAAATGTCGATCTTCACCCCAAAAAGAAACATTTTTGATTTCTTTAAAATTCACACCCTTTTCAATAGCTGACTTACTTATAAGTGTACAGGCTCCTAATCCCCCAACTTCGTAAACGCCAGGTACTCTCAGCTTTCTAATAAATTCAGATTCTCTTTTCGCTATCTCTTCTTGGGAAAGTTGCTCACTACGGTTTTTATACGACATATTATATTGATCAGTCAACCAAACCTGCGGGAGTTCCGGAGAATCAGGATACCACTTTGTCCAAAAAATTTCTGATACTATTTCTTTTTCTGTATTTTTTAATTGTTCAATTGTGCGAGGATGAAGCACAATATCAGAATCTACAAAAAATAAGTAATCATAATTATATTCTAGTGCTATTTGAATAATAATATCCTTGAGTTGCGCCACCTTCCATATTAATTGCTCGTCCCAAGAATGTGTGATTTCATTACGAAAATAATAATCCGTGCTACTGTTTTTATGGATCATTACATTAGCTGTAGATTCAGAAAATTCCAAAAGGATTTTACTGGACAAAGGATTGTCGTTATCGTCAATAAAGAGATAACTAAGCTCGATTGTTTCCTGTTCAAGTTCTCTAAGTGATTCAAGAAATTCTTTTAGTATAGATGGATTTTGCCGGATAGGACTTCCAACAAGCACTTTTTTCTTTTTCATTTATTTTTCCTCATTCCTACTTATTTTGGAATTCTCAAAAATTCACCATAAATCCGAAATATTTAAACCTTTCCAATGAAGGTCCTTCATGATCGCTTTTTCCAATATTCTAATCTAGTAACTACGAGAAAGGGGAAATCTCAATTTAATGCTCTCTTTGATTTTATAAACATCCATTTTATCACCAGTCTTTTCCGATAATGCATATGCCCTTTCATATGAGCTATAATCAGGACAGAGATCTAGCAATTTAGCATAAAAAAGCTGAGCATCTTGCAAATATTCAGAACTGAGGCAGACATCACCTAATAATTCAACAACCCTTACATTCCTTGGATATTGTTCAAAAAGTTTAACTAATAGATCGATAGCTATCTCGCTGAAGCCATAGGACACAAGATGCTCACAAGCTTTAACTTTTGCATCAACGCCACCTTGCCACAAATAATCGAGTATCTTTTCAAATATATCAAACTCCTGTAATCGAATTAGGTGTATTATTGCCCTCTCTAATATATTCTCTAGATGGGGTGTTAACTTAACATCTCCTGAAGGTTCATTCACTATGATTTTATATAGATTTTTTTGTTCCTTTTGACTTAGATTAAGTAGTGTTTTGGCCCTTCCAAATAGAGTTTCATTTTTGAGGATAATAGATAATAATAAGATGTCCTCTCCGTTTTGCTTATCAACATCCATGATTTCCAACCATAAGGCTTGCGCTGCATCGTAATCCCTGGCGTATTGCCGTGCAACAGCCATTACATTATCTTGAATAGTCACGTTATACTCTGTCAGATATCTTTGCAATAGAGGATGTCTCAGCTGATACATCACTTCTAACATTTTTTCTAGCTGTCCACTATTTGATATCGGATACAACTGGTTTGTACTTACGAATACTTCTTCTAATGGAACATTTGCTTTCTCTAAAATTCTAAAATATTTCCCCATAACCGGTACAAAATCATTTTTCAGTTTGAATGCTTCTAAAATATGTTCATAGCTCTTCACCAAATCGTTGCGTGATTCATACCATTCAGCGAGTCTGAAATGTGCAATATAGCTGCCATTTCCTTCTGTGAATGTGATACCTTGATCGCCAATTTCAAGGCATTTAGTCATCGTCACTATCGCATCTCTGTAGTACCCGATTTCCATAAAATAAAGTCCTTGTAGGTGAAGTAAGTCTACTTCATTCGGATAAACAATCGTTGCTTCTTGTAGAATTTGTAGAGCTTCATCGTATCTCTTCATTTCCCCTAAGCTACGACATAAAGTTATAACTAAATCCGGAGCAATTGTTAAGTTTTTACTCATCGGATAAGCCCTCTGTAGGAAGGGGATTGCTTTTTCATATTTACCAACCCACATGTAAGTTCTACCCATATTAAATAGGTTATACACCGTCGGATTTTCTTCAACTTCCTTCAGCATTAGGGGGAGATTTCTTTTGGCTTTTTCCCTTCCCTCCATCATCTCATCTGTATAGCCAGTGTGCATAATAATAAGCCCAGCTTGTCCGCTTTTAAAATCTATTCCTTCGTCCATAATATTCAAATGTTCGTGAAGACGGTTCTGATAATATAGTTCTTTATTATTCGAAAAAATTCGGATAGCTAAATGATTTAAGGCACGATCAAATGACATAATATTGTGTATTTTTGTGAAATAGTAGTCTGCACCTGAAGCGATTTCTTTTTGTAAATCAGCAGATTCTTCTAAGTACTCGTCTGCGTCTAGCACTAAAATATATTCTGTAGTGGCATATTTAATGGACTCATTTCTGGCAGCTGCAAAATTATTAGTCCAATCCATATGGTATACTTCATTAGTATATTCTTTAGCGATATTAACAGTTTCATCTGTTGAACCTGTATCTACAATTACTATCTGGTTTACTTTATCCTTTACGCTATCGAGGCATCTTCTAAGGTACTCTTGCTCATTTTTCACAATCATACATAAAGCGATGGTTTTCATCATGTATTCCTTTCATTTCGCATTTACGAATCAGTTTAGTATATATATCGGCTACTTTATAATCATAAGTTAGACTAGACTGATAAAATATGAGGATGAATATGATTCCTTATATGTAAAATATAAACACAAAAAAACTGCTGAGAAAGATCTCAGCAGTTTTATAAGAAAAATGATTAACGAAGCAATTGAAGAACAGCTTGCGGTTGTTGGTTTGCTTGGGCCAACATAGCTTGGGAAGCTTGAGCAAGAATGTTGTTTTTTGTTTGGTTCATCATTTCTTTAGCCATGTCTACGTCACGAACACGGGATTCAGCAGCAGACAGGTTCTCAGAAGTGGTTCCCAGGTTGTTGATTGTGTGCTCCAAACGGTTTTGGTTTGCACCCAGTTTAGCACGCTCGGAAGATACCGATTTAATAGCCGCATCCAAAGTTGAAATTGCAGCGTTAGCACCTGTTTGAGTGGAGATGGAAACAGCAGAAATACCCAATGATGCAGCACTCATATTACCAATAGCCAAAGAAATTGATTGGTTTGTATTAGCACCAATGTGGAATACCGCACCACTGATATCGCCATTCAGCAATTTTTTAGTATTGAACTCAGTATCAGTGGAGATACGAGTCACTTCTTTAGTCAACTCAACTACTTCTTTTTGAAGCTCAGCGCGGTCGTCATCAGTATTCGTATCATTCGCAGATTGTACAGCCAATTCACGAACACGTTGCAGGATGCTGTGTGTTTCGTTCAGTGCGCCTTCAGCTGTTTGGATCAAAGAAATGCCATCTTGAGCATTTTTGGAAGCCATATCCAAACCACGGATTTGACCACGCATTTTTTCGGAAATTGCCAAACCAGCAGCATCGTCACCAGCACGGTTGATACGAAGACCAGAAGACAGCTTTTCGATCGCTTTGTTTGTGTTAGTAGTGTTTGCATTCAATTGACGGTGCGTGTTCATTGCAGCGATATTGTGATTGATAATCATTTTAAATTTCCTCCCTGAAGGTAAATGTCCCACATCCATGTGGTTTATTGTTGTTACAGCTATCCGTTGAAGTCGGCCGCCCCTCCGCAATAGCTTGTACTATATATATCGACATTCTCGTCGAACTTTTAATAGCATTTTAGGATTTTTTTTATTTTTCGTTATTTTTATTTATCATCTTGCGTAAAGCATCTAAATTTGACTGCGTATGGGCAGCAGATTCACGATTGGACTCTTGAATGGATAAATAGATTTCTTTGCGAAAGATGTCCATCTGTTTGGGTGCTGAAATTCCTATACGGACAGTATCTCCTTCTACTCCGAGCACCGTGACCTCAATGTGATCCTGAATAATAACAGATTCGCCTTTCTTACGCGAAAGTACCAGCATGCTTATTCACCTTCCTTTGAACGGACGGTTTTATCTTCCTTAACGGGTTGCAGCGAATGTTTGGTCTGATACGGAGACTGGTGCAAAACAACCTGCTTGGCTTGCCTATTATCAGGATTGAACACTAGAGGTGCCAACAGATTAATCGTTGAGTTTTCCACCTGCTCCTGTAATGTTAGTATGCTGCGAACGACTAAATTAGTTTCAATCTTCAGTTCTTCTGCTTCGCTATCAGGGAGTTCAAACTCATATTCAGGATAAAAAATAAAAGGATCCACTACTACAAAAGAGAGTTCTTTCTGCTGAAGGGACTGGAGATAGTAAAAGGGTGCCTCATCTTGATCGAGCAACACAAATTCAGTCGTCTCCTCAAATCCCGGAATTCCTTTTTTAAAACGATATATTTCTTTGTCATTAACTTCAATGTCACCCCAAATAGATGTGGATATAATCACTAGTATTCCTCCAATATTTAATTAGATCTATACGTTTTATTAAAAAAAGGCTATAGACGGCTTGAACAACCTCTATAACCTTAACTTATTTTACATCATGACATCAATTTCAGGCGGAATATAGGCCACAGATGGATACTGCTGCATATAAATCTCCAGTTTCCCCCGAGTATACTCAATCTCAGGACGATTAACGGTTACATGCATTTCCGATACAGCAGGTGTATATGTAATATCAGGTGCACGCGTTTCAACATGAATATCGACATTATCCATAGATGCCGGACCCCTAAATTCAGGAAGCACATGCGTTTCTGTATCCTCTCCAAAGACATTGGCTACAGTATTCCCAGGGATGTGAATCGCCGCCATTCGGTTGCCTTGCTCCACTTTATGCGCAATAGCTTGTAAAAATATCTGCGGCAACCCTGAATAAATTCGATTATTCATCTCCAGGTAATTGCCCCCGTTATAGGCAGAGAAGGCCGCACTTTGATCTATGGTCAGCTGTGGCTGATACTGGTGAATTTCCAGTTGAGCACGTCGTGTTTTCAATTCCATATCAGCCGAAGGCTGTCGAATCGAATACTGCCCAGGGTCTGCGTCAATATGCAGGATAGCCGGAGTTTGCCGGATCTGAAGCATCGGAATAATGGGCATCTCTCCCCCTCCTTAGACTACCTTAAGAAATCAACTAATGATGCGGATATGATCTTCGCTCCCGCTGACAAAGAAGCATTGTAAATATTCTCTTGGATCTTGGAATTCATTAAAAGCTCAGCGTAATCCGCATCTTCCGTTTTAGATTGCAAGTCCGTTAAGTTTACTTCCAAATCACTCAAGCGGTTCTGCATCAGCTCAACACGATTAGATTTAGCACCCATTTCTGACCGAACTTTCAGCATTTTATCCATACGCGAATCAATATTAGCAAGTTGATCCCCACTTGTTTTAATATCACCACTTGCCAGAGCTGAAGAGATCTGATTAAAAATAGTAAACAAATTGTCGGCATCCGCACTCGTTCCTACGACTTCATTGCCAGTAACATTAATGGGTAAAGCTACATTTTCCCCTACTATAAAATTAACATTGCCTGTATCCGTAGCAATGGATGCTGCTCCAGACGTATCATGCGTATTATCAGCGTTCAAAGGAAGGTCATAAGGTTTTTTGTCATAGGTTTGCCCATTAAATATATATTTACCGTTCAATTGGCTGTTTACAACATCAATCATTTGTTCCTTAAGCTGACCAATTTCTTTGTTAATGCTGTCCAACGCAGATTGTGGATTAGTCCCCGTAGAGGCCTGTACTGTAAGTTCACGTACTCTTTGCATAATTTGGCCAGCCTGATCCATTACCGTATCATTAAAATCAAGCCATGACACTGCGCTGTCCACATTCCGCTGGTATTGTTCATTTGAAGACAGTTCAGATCGGTACCTTAAGGAATACGTAATGCCTACAGGATCATCAGAGGGTTTGTTCAACTTACGTCCAGTCGACATCTGGTTCTGCGTATTATTCATACGCTCAGAATTTCGATTTAAATTAAGCAAAAGCTGTGAGCTTAGCATATTGTTAGTAACGCGCATAGTTATATCCCTCCGTAATTAAATATCCAGCTGTATATAAACATCAGATATTTAATCCCAATTCTTATCTTCCCACTACACCTGTGGAGTTAATTAATTTATCTAATAATTGATCGAATGTGGTCATAAACCGAGCAGCGGCACTGTAGGCATGCTGAAACTTAATCATATTGGACATTTCTTCATCCAGTGAAACACCGCTCACAGATTGGCGCATAGTTTCTACTTGAGATACGAGAGCTGTCGAGTTTTGTGTCTGTCTTGTAGCCTCTTGAGCCTCTATCCCCAACTGACCAACCATAGAACTGAAGAAGCTATCAATAGTAGCTGTATTCCCCGTAGAAACTGAAGTGAAATTGCTTAATTTCAAATTGGACATCAAGGATGCCAATGTATTATTACCCTTAACCAATTCCTCAGTAGGAGCAGTGCCTGTTACCCGAAGGGATGCTGCAATAGCGTTAGGATTATCTACTATAGCAGTATTTAACGTGATATTGCCTGCTGTTATTGTCCCACCATTATTTGAAGTTACAAAAAAAGGTTTACCTGCAACCATATTACCGTTAGCATCTTTATCTTCTTGGGTATAACCAAGTTGATGCAAACCATTAAGACCTTTAACTGTAACTGTTAAATCCGATTGAAGTGTTCGGTTGGTCCCTGTGTAAGTCACTCCATTCAGTACAGTACCTTCTGGCAAAACTGAGCCTTTAGGTAGCGTTACAGTAATATTACCTGTCGCCAATGTGTTGGCGAGGTTATCCATTTGGGCTGTGTAATCAGCTACAAATCGATCCCTTGAGAAAATCATTCCATGCACTTCGCCACCTTGTAAATCATTAGAGGCAAACGCTGCTTGTAAAAAAGCGCCGTTAATTCCAGTAGTCGGTTCAAATCCAGTTACTAATGCTTGACCACCCATATTAACATTGTAGCCTTGATCGGTATCAGTCACCGTTACATTAACGATTTTTGAGATTTTATCGACAATCAAATCACGTTGGTCACGTAGATCGTTAGCGTTATCCCCTAAGCCTTCAATTTTAGTAATCGATTGGTTCAGATCAGCTATGGAATTCACATAACTTTGTAGCTCACTAGACTTAGCCTCCACATTAGAGGTTAAATCCGCAGATAAATTACTCAACTGTTTACTCATATGATTCATTGCATCAGTCAAAGCAAGTGCATTTTCTTTAACAATAGTTCGTGCAGTCACACTTTCTGGGTCTTTACTTAAGTCAGACCAAGATTTATAAAAGTTATCTAGAACTTTCCGAATCCCTGTATCGGACGGCTCATTCATAATCTGTTGTAGTTTATCAAGCGTATTACTACGGATTGTCCAACTACCCAGTTCGGTATTTTCTCCGCGATACTGGCTATCCAAGAACTTTTCGCGAATACGTTCAATAGCGTCAAATTCAACACCTGTTCCCAATTGACCAGGTACATTAGAACGGTTAATACCGTAAGCCTCCATGGGGATGGAAGCCTTCATTTTGACCGTCTGCCGTGTGTAGCCTTCCGTGTTAGCGTTAGCTATGTTGTGTCCTGTTGTATTTAAAGCTGCTGTTTGTGTAAAAAGACTTCTTTTAGCTGTTTCTATGGAATGAAATGTGGATGGCACTCTATTTTCCTCCTCGGCTCAAGCCTTAGTGTCGAATAATCCAGGTCGTGCGTGTTGATTACTCTTCTGATCAGGATGCATATAAGTCATTTCCTGATTAGGACGTCCTACAAGTAGATCCAAAGAGTAATCAATAAACACCAACGATTGCTCGATGAGTTTTTGATTGATTTCATTAATTTCCTTTAATTCTGAAAGAGTGTGGGATAAGCGGCTCTGGACACTGAGGAGTTTGTTCTTATCTTCTGGATCAAAGACAAGGCGCGCCAGCTCGGTTATAGTCAAATTAAGCTGAGACTTAATACCACGTTCACGAAGAAGCTCATACGAAACCTCCATACGAGCTTCTTCCAACTGTTCTACTTGTTTAAGGAGTCTGGATTCCTGGTTCAAATGCTGTACCAGACTATCCATATCATTTTCCATAACAATCTTTTTTTTACTTTTCGCCAGCTCTAATAAAATAAGATGCTTTTGATCTAGCTGTTCCAGCACACCAATCAAACGCTCTAAAGGCATATCCTTCACCTAGCTTTCGGAAGACTGCTTAAAGAAAGGTAACAGCTTCTCTGCAATTTTATCAGCATCCACACGATAGGTTCCAGAAGCTACTTGCTGCTTAAGCTCCTGAATTTTCTTTACGCGGTCTGCATCACTGCTGCGGTTCAGCATTTCCATTGCTTCTGGGGAAATGGAAACCTCGTCCTTGCGGCGGGATTTCTTTTGCTCCTCCTGGCGTCCTGTTTCAATATTTCGCTGATATGGATTAATAGCTCCGATGCGGTTGGTCTCGTTAATTTTCATAACTTCCACCTTCCTTAGTTATTTGATATGGTCAGAATGTATCAGACGACATAGCGTCGAACATGGTTCGTATTATGCCTTACTTCTTTATTTTGTGCATGGTTGCTAAAATAAAAAAACCGATAAGCTCTATAAAGATTATCGGCGGTATTTGAAACTTTTTGAATAGCTGAATGCGTATTTAATTCCCCTGTACTAGTTTCCGCGAAGTTTATCCATCGCGCTGTAGGTACCTGAGCCCATATTATTACTTTGATCCTGATTACTACTTTCGCGTATGGCCTGATTCAGGTCTTTAGTCAGACGTGTTCGACAAGAATCGCACATATGACCATCACGAATCGGTATCCCGCATACCTCGCAAGGATACGTCATATTGGGCGCATTAGCAATGGAAATACGTCCCTCACGTATAAATGTCGTGATTTGTTTAACAGAGACACCTGTAGCTTCCGAAAGCTCATGCATATGAATACCTTTATTTTCACGTATATGTTTGACACAGTGCTCGTATTCAACCTCAATTTCTTTAATACAGTTCTGGCAAATCCCTCTGACATTCTTAACAAACAACTTTCCACAGCGAGGACAGTTATCCAAATTCATCCTCTGTAGCGCCCCTTTCCAAGTTCCGGTCTTTAATTACTATTATCCTTACATTAACTTATAGTGAAGAGCCTCGTCTAGCAAATATTCCAAATTTTTTTTTAGTTTTAACACAATTCTACATTTCGTTCGTTATCATAGTAAAAGTTATAAGAGAGGAAGATTAAACGGGTAAAATCTTTCCCATCTCTATGCACATTAATATGCAACAACATAAAGTGTAGAGGCAAATAAGTCCTTCTAATCCAGCCTATTACATGTGAGTATTTATCGTCAAACATCCCTCCGTATTTTAGATAAAAAAATAAAATAAGCGCCATTCCAGTTCTTCTCGGGAATAGCGCTTCATTATCATTAAATAGCTATATATGAATATGGTTAAAATGTAGAAATAAAATGAGGGAAAAACCGGGCGAAACAATCCTCAGAAGAATTCATGTTCACCTGTGCCCCGATGCATCAAGAAAATGTTATAAATCCGGGGGATCGGCGTCCATACGAATGCTCCGCACATGGAGTGTGGGTATTCATAAATCTCATACACCTAACATCATTTCAACTTATAACCTATCTGAAATTAAGCAAGATGTACCGTTGGAAATTTGCAGCCCAAAAAAACAAGCGATTTTTACAAATAATTATTCAAAAAAGCATTGTTTTAATAGAGGCCTTCCCGTATACTATAGTCAAACGCTTGGTTTAATAAATACATTTTATAAAACAGTTTATAATGTTAATTATTTATTTGTATTTGTTTGTGGTACTTGCAGTTCTTGACCAACTTTTACTAGGTTGTTGATTTTAACCAGTTCTTCAACAGTTACACCGTATTTTTCAGCAATAGAAGCCAGTGTGTCGCCATCTTGAACATTTACTGTGATTGTTTTTACAGTTGTTGCTGGTGTTTCAGTTGTAGTTGTTGCTGGTTTTGTAGTTGTTGTTTGGTTGTTGTTCTCTGTTGTCGATTGAGCAGGTGCTGCGTTCTCAGTAGTTTCAGTTCCGTAAACTTTTGCTTCGAATGCTTTTTGTGCTGCTTCTTGTTGTTGAATAATCAGTTGTTCTTCAGCTTGATCCTTGTAGTAATCCGAACCAGATTTAGCCAATACTTGACCTGTAGCAAGTGGGCTCAACAAAGATACTGCACCTAAGCTAACAGCCAACATGCTAGAAACTGCTACTTTTTTCATTACGTTTTTCATGATTTTATTCTCTCCTCTTTTTAGCTTTAAATTTTAATTAACTGCTTTACTATTGAGCGAGACACTCCCAATGTCCGCTCTTTTGTCGTTAGCTGATCACTTATTACCAATCATGTTAGCTATCAACAGAAAGAAATTGTACTCCTCTTTTCCAAAAAAATCAACCTCTAAATTGAAATATTCTGATTTCATCCCTCACTTCCTAACTTTTTGTTCGTGTCTATATTTTTATTATATATCTCTCTCTAGCTTGTTGTCAAATTCTGCTGATTGTACGGATTAAAAGGCTTATGCTCTATCATTTAATCCTTCTTTCAAAAGAATTATAACCTTTTTTTCATAGTTTCAAGCACAAAATTATGGAATATAATAGAAATTCAGACTCATGATCTCGCTAAGGTCAGACAAAAGATAGCCAAATGTACTCCTTGTTCTAATGCCTTTTCTCTCAAAACACGTGCACACGCCTGCAATGTACTCCCCGTTGTATAAATATCATCTACAAGCAAAATTGTAACGGAATGCCTATGCTCCATAGCACGTTGAGATCCAGCTTTTAAAATAAAAGAATCCATCAAATTCACCATATTGGGGATAACGGAAAATGCATTATTCATTGTATTCATGCGTTCATTTTTTGATTTAAAGCTTTGTTTCCCTGTATCTTGTGGGCGAACAAGCAAAGAAAGGAAGGGGAGCTTATTTTGCTTAGCAATCTTTTCCGCCAAAATTTGGGCCTGATTGAAACCTCGCTCCGTCAGCCTCTTTTCACTTACCGGGACACAGGTCACTATATCTACATCCCACAAAGATCGCTTGAAACGAGTACAATTATGACCCGCAAACTCATGTCTCATCGCCTGATAGGCTCGGTTCAAGATCTCGCCCAGCAGGGGACCAAACTTTTCATTGCCACGATATTTGAACTGCCCAATCCATTCTCTCGCCATCGGCGTATAGCTGATCGCACTCCGATTGCATATATAGTAACGCGCTAATCGGTCGGGCCTGACGCAATCCGGACAAAACGTCGGACGTCCACAATGTACACAACGAATGTTGTAAATCCAAGGAATTTGAATCGAACAATGAGTACAAAGCCCAGTAAATTCGGAAAAATGACCTGCGAGCTTGCCACAAGCAACACATGTTTGCGACTGACAATGGAATAACCAATTCAAAAACAGACGGGTTCTTGGAATCATCCCCATACCAAAATGCACCTTTCCTGGTAGTTTACGTACCAACATTGTTTCAGGTTTCATATTTCCAAAAAAACTTTTTTTATTTAATGCATTTAGTGCTTCGTCAATTTCAGATATCCTTTTTTCCGAGCCAGTGCATTCATGCGTTTAATCTGCTTAATCGCTCTCTTTTGACCGCTAGTCCATTGAGGGGATATAAAAATAACACTACCAGATGGATCATCCTTAGATCTTCCCGCGCGACCAGCCATTTGGACAAGGGATGCTTCATCAAAAAGACTGCTGTCCGCGTCTAGTATATACACATCACTTCGTGGAACAGTCACACCCCGCTCCAAAATAGTGGTTGTGACCAGCACACGTATTTCAGTAGCTCGAAACAAACGCACCTTAGCGGTTCGTTCTTCATCCTGCGATGATGTGCCGGCAATAGGTATATCAGAAAATTGTCTCATCAGCAGTTCCACAAGACCTTGAATATATGAGATTCGTGTCACAAATAGAAAGACCTGCGCCCCTCGTTGAATGGATATGTATAGGCGCTGAATAAATGAAGCAGGAAGCTGGTCTTTTTGCAGCCAATGATGCACTGGAGCAGTCCCCAAACGAATGGGGACAGGTAGGGGATGACGATGAAAACGAACGGGAACCTTGGCATGTGGCAGTTGACCACGTGCAGCCTCTTTCTGCAAAGGACGCGGCGGCGTCGCAGACAAAAAAATAAATTTCCCTTCCTGCTTGCATACTGCTTGGGCAGCAAAGGCAAGCATTGGATCATTGTGATAAGGAAATGCATCAATCTCGTCGATTACAACCAAATCAAAGGCCTGGCGATAACGCAACAGCTGATGTGTTGTTGCCAGTGTCAGCTGTCCCCTTTGCCACCGTTCTGCACTCCCTCCATAAAGTGTCACCATACTAACTTGAGGAAAGGCAACTGCCAAGCGAGGTGCCAACTCCAATACCACATCACGGCGCGGTGTAGCTACAAGTGCTGTCCCTCCGCGCTCCAACACATGCTGTAAAAGCGGAAACATCATTTCCGTCTTGCCTGCGCCAGTCACGGCCCAGAGCAGAAAACGTTTGGCCGCAGAATCAGGTAATTGCCAGCCAGCAATCTCCCAAGCACGCTCGCCAGATTTGGGCGATGACTGCTCGTTGAGGGCAAGAGTGCTGCCATGCGGAGCGGCAGCACCTAATTCCTGGCGCACACGCATGCTGCGCCGGAATAATTCGCGCG
Organism: Paenibacillus sp. AK121; assembly: GCF_019042715.1. Lineage (NCBI taxonomy): Bacteria > Bacillati > Bacillota > Bacilli > Caryophanales > Paenibacillaceae > Paenibacillus > Paenibacillus sp. AK121. The sequence goes on along the minus strand of NZ_JAHPJM010000002.1, from coordinate 547,980 downwards.
CTCGTTGCCATTGGCCTTCCAAGCGGGAGCATTTTCGCACCCTGCGGGGTGGTGCAGCCAAAAAGCGCAGCGCTACTTCGGCGGCAGCACGTTGTGCAGGACTCAGCCCCCAGCGGTCGAGATTCGCCGCCGGCGCTACCTCTGCCACGCGCGGCATGGCAGGTTTCGCTGTACCGCGAAGCAACAGCGAGCACTGACGGCTGCGCCCAAGTGTGAGACATGTCTCACAGTAGGCGCACGCCTTACAGCCGCACGACGCGCAGCTTGTGCGGTGCACCTTTCCACTGCCACAACGGTTGCAGCGGAGTTCATGTCTACGCGCGGCAGACCAGCGCGCGCGTGGTGCTGGAGCCAGACCAGCAGCAAAGCTGAGTCGGCCTTGCAGATATGCAAGTTGCGCAGCTGAACGCCAAGTAGGCTCCAAATCCGGGGCTGCCTCTGCTAGCAGTGCTTCAGCTTCAGGTACGAGCAACTGGCGTCCTGCCAACAAATGAGTCAGCTCGTTCGCTTGTCCTGTTAAACCTTCCATATCCAATCCATCTACTCCCGTAGCGAGCTTCCTGTTTTGAATAGAACGTACAGTTCCTATTGTTTCCCGTCCCTCATTCCCATGTTTAGTGCGAGAACCCCACCCTTGTTGACGGTCCCAAATGCTTATATTTTCTACTCCTCCAGATAAGATTCGTTCTCCATTAGAAGACTCAAGAACCAGTTCATTCTTTAGCTGTGAAAGAATATAAGCCCACCATTGCCGATCCCCCCACCGCTCCATTTCTGCTAATCCCTTAAATCTTCCACAAAGGCTTACTCCCCAAGACAAGGGAAGCTCGTCTCCTAATAACACCCACCTTTCGACAGCATTCTCCTGGTCCTTAACTTGGTGCAACCACCATGTCATATCTACTCGAATATCCACAGATAATCGGAGATTCCATTTCCCTTTGTACCTAACTGCATATACTGCAATTTTCATGTTCAATCTCTCCTTTCATTCATTTTTCATATTGCTTATCACCCCAGAGAACAGCAAAAAAGCACACTTCCATGGCTGCTAGCCTGAAGTGTGCTTCACATCAAACAGATTTCAACGAAATCCCTATTGTCTTGCATATGCAACTGTCTATAAATATTTATATCTGATTTTAACCACGATGTCCACAGATCCCTGTCACTAAGGAACAAGTGGGGCGCCCGCCAACGGGTTTGCTGTTCTAAGATCAATAACAACCTGTTTTTCACCGCCTGACTTCGGCAAAACCGGGTTCCCCGGTGAAAAACGACATGAGATGACTGAAACATCCATATGACTATAGCGCACCAGCCGGGTCAGAATCGGTAGCGTATCGTCTATAGATTCATCATCCAGTACCGTTACATGTAGCGGCCTCCGGTGTAGCCAGGCAAGGATACTCAATGAACGCATCACCCATTCCACACGATCTCCATCATTGGATGTAATCACAATGTAGCGAGTCGCACGATGATCCAGCGATGTCGTGTGTGCATCTTCGCCATTGTGATAAGCCTGAACCGCCTGTCGTATATACATGAGATGCACGACTGCAGCTCCCACACCGTATATAAGCAATATCCAAACCAAGTGAGCCGTCACGAGGGTTCCACCTCCTCCTATAGCGACAATATATGCCGTTTAACAGGAAGAGGTGTCACGGTTATGTACTGGACTTCCATACGAGCGGATATCTCGCTCTAAAAGAAAGGCGGTACAGCATTCATATCTAGGCAGCTGCATCGTCTAATGCATGAAAAGACTACACTTTACAGCGTAACCCATCCATATTTGATGGAGTTAATAACTGCTTGTGTACGGTCATCAACTTCCATTTTTTGCAAAATGCTACTAACATGGTTTTTGACTGTTTTCTCACTAATGAATAAATATTCACCAATCATCTTATTACTCTTGCCTTCAGCCATCAGACGCAACACTTCTGCTTCACGGCGGGTCAGTGGATTATTTTCACCTGCGACAAACTTCACGCCTGCTTCCTTAGTATGACCTTCCGCCATAGCCCCTGTTTCATTCAGGTAAGTCATCCGACGGAGCTGCTGAATAAGCTTACCCGTTACCTTAGGATGAATAAATGCATATCCTTCATGTACTGAACGAATAGCATTAATGAGGGATTCGGCCTCCATATCTTTTAACAGATAGCCATTGGCCCCCTTGCGCAACGTCTCGAAAACATAGCTTTCATCATCATGAATGGATAAAATGATCACTTTGACGTCCGGAAACATCTCACGTAGTTTTTCAGTTGCCTCTACACCATTTTCAATTGGCATATTAATGTCCATCAGAACAATATCCGGTTTCTCTACGTTGCAGAATTCCAACACTTGAATGCCATCGCCACATTCTCCGATGACCTCAATGTCGTCCTCCATATTCAAAATACGTTTAAGTCCTTCACGGAACAACTGATGGTCGTCCGCTAAGAGAACTTTAATGGGTGCATTACTCATTTCCTGATTTTCCATGTTGTTACTCCTTTCCCTTTTCCACGTTGGTTGGGATATGAATCACTATCTTGGTGCCTTGATTCTCAGCTGATTCGATCTCCATTCTCCCCTCGAGCAGTTCAACCCTTTCCCGCATACCAATCAGACCAAAATGCCCATGGTCTTTGCTTTTTTGCTGAAAAAGCTCTGGCTTAAAGCCCAGACCATTATCCTGCACAACAATTTTTACAAGCTGTGCCTGGTAGGTAATCTCAACAAGCACATAGGTAGGGTAAGCATGCTTGGCAGCGTTAGTCAAAGCTTCCTGGATCAGACGGTAAATGGCTGCTTCCATCGCGGAAGAGAGACGGTGTTCCTTGCCCCTTGTTTCAAAAAGCGCTCTAATCTTCGTTTTTTCTTCAAAATCCTGCACATATTTCCGGAGCGTCGGAATAAGCCCCAGGTCATCCAGAGCCATGGGACGCAAGTTGAAAATGACCTTTCGCATCTCCTCAAGACTGGAGCGAACTTGTTTCTTCAAGTCTACTATTTCGTCCTGAACCATCTTAAATTCCTGCTTGGCGATCATTCTTTCCACAATTTCCGTCCTAAGCACTAGATGCGCAAGGAGTTGCGCAGGTCCATCGTGAATTTCACGGGATATGCGCTTACGCTCCTCTTCCTGAGCCAAAATAATTTTCAGACCAATAAACTGCCGATTTTTGGCCGATTCAATGATCCGCGTCACTTGTCCCAATTCACCCGATAAATATTCCAGCACGACTCCCATCTGCGAACCGATAGTTTCGGCCCGCTCGACAGAAGCCTCGACACTTTTGGCCCGCTTTTGAAGATCATCTCTTCTGGCTTTGAGATACATTTCCTTCTCGCGAAAAATCATCACATCGAGTTGAAGTTGCGTTGCCTTCTCATAAGCCTGCTTGATATCCTCTTCCGAGTAGCGGACGAAATCACGACTGACCTCAGTCAACCGAATTCGGGACCGCCGATAGTTCATTTCCAGCTGGTCCACTTTTTCGATCGTTTCTGCCGTTTCCTTCAATACGCTCTGGAGCTCTTGATTTAACGTGACCAGCTCGGTCCGGGCCGTGTCCAATATTTCGAACATCTGATATTTGCTGTTCTCCATCACCTGGATGGCATTTTTAATGACTCGGTCTATGATATCGGCTTGAAAGTCCACAAATGTTCTACTCCAATCCTAGCATTTCAAGTATATATCATACCATATCATGACTGGAGGGTGATGGTCTTCGTTTCTTGTTCCCATTTTACAGTCATTCCTAACTGTTCAGACACAAGTCTTAATGGGACTAAAGTCCTTCCTCCTAGTACAATAGGTGCAACTTCAGAGCTCTTACGCTTTCCGTTTAGAATCAGTTCTTTTTTTCCTACAGTCAAATCCATCAGCACACCACCGCGCATAATGGTGATCCGTTGATCGCCCGCATTCCATTTGGCTTGCCCGCCAAATGCGTCCAACACATACTTGATTGGAACATACGTCGACCCATTGCGAGTCATCGGAGCTGCATCAATCGTTGTTGGCGTTCCATTTACCGTCATCGATTTTTGACCGATCGTCATCTGAGCTGTTCCCTTTTTAAGTCCTTCTGTGCCGACTGTTCCTGGTGTATTAAAAGAGATATTATCAAAAGCGACCTTACCTGACTTAGCACGCTCATCCTGACCTTCGGCTACATTGACCACATAGAGACGTTTCAGCTTCGCCGGATACGAAATATTCAAACCGCTCATATCTGCGTTAATCGTTTTCCAGCCGTTCCAGTCGATCACTTTGGCAAGATCAATATATGCAGTTTTGCCTTGAGCATCTTCCAGCTCCGCACGTAGCCAGTTCAGACTCTTATCTCCTTTGACATCAATCGAGATGGATGTAGCTGCCTGCTCCAGCGTCTTGCCGGATGTGCCGTTTAATTGAGCGTAAGCATACATTTTACCACTGCCGTTCGTCATGTCATAGCTTAGCTCCAGCACTTTGGAATTGGCATGGTCTCCATCCCCTTGTACAACTGCCGCTGTACCGGTAACACCTTCCGCATTTGAAGTAAAATCAACCGGATACGAAACATTTTCGAAGTTTTCCCAGTTATTTGTACTTGCCCCCCCAGCAGACAGGAAGACAACCGCACTGAAACCATCGTAGCGGCCAATGGCGTAGCCTGTTTTCACGCCCGCATCCACTGTATTTACCGTAAGCTGATTGTCCTTAACGCTTCCCTTAAAGCCGATGAACTCCCATTTGAGCGCATCTGATGTAATGCTGACACTCTGTCCATCTTTCGTCTTGGCCGTTATCGGTACTGCGATTTTTGCTCCTGCAGTAAGCGAGCCTGTCCCACTTCCTGCAGTAAGTGATGAAATTTCATCTGCCCCAAGCACGGTGACCTTGGTTGTCGCACTGGCTGAACCACTGGATGCTGTTAAGGTAGCAGTTCCCGGTTGGGCCCCCTTCACAACACCGCCGCTCACGGACACAACAGCAGGGTTGCCGGACTTCCACGTCACTTGTACTTTCGATGTATCAAACGGATTGTAGTAGTTGTCGTAGCCTTTGAAGGAGTAGCTTCCGGTCTGACCAATCAGCAGCGTTTTATTGCCTTTGATGGTAAAGCCTTTGAGCGTTCCTTTAGGAGCAGTGGTATATACTCCCACTCCATTTACGATGCTACGTTGCTCTGTACCATATTCTGTATTGAATGTAAGCCCCGCTGTCGTATCTCCCAAATCACGAGTGACCATAGTGGTAGAGCCGCCACCATCAAGGTTCATCCCCTTCCAGACACCGATATCTTTCATCAGTGTTTGCAGCTCGCTCAGGGATACACCAACGCTGTTCCCATTCTTCTCAACGGCAATGACATATGCGTATCGTTTGTCACGGGAATATCCCAAAGCCGTACGCGCACGTGTCCCGCCAATACTTGTTGTACTTCGGGAAAACGAAGTCTTCTGTCCGTCATTTACTAATATGGTATGTCCACCGATCATCATCTGAAGGTTGGAAGGATCTACTTCACTCCCTGTTGATTTGACGCGAAGGTGATAGTTCGTTTCTACGGTCTGTCCCACAGTCAGATGCGCTTTGGCATATTCAGCTGCTTTACCGTGTGTACGTAAAATATAGCCATCCTGCGGAACAGTCATATTCAATGTAGCATTTTCGGAGACTTGCGTAACCACGCCATTTTGTACCAATATTTCTGTAGGCGTTGTCGAACTGTTTTTAGGTCGCTCAATCGCTTTCCAAGCAGATGTATAAATATACATAGCATTGGAGTGACTGTAGCTGCTCCCACTCGTCTCTGGCGAGTACGAAGCCTTGTTCATCCCTGCCAAGGAGAAGGAAGACCCATCCCCAGCTTTTACTGTACCTTCGAAAGTAAATTGCTCAACCATCGGCGAGCCATCCTTCGTAACAGCAAAGGCATACATCCCTGTTAAATCAGAGGGTGTAGACATCAGCACGCCCTTGGATACCTGTCCACCGATCGGTGCTCCCTCACTAGAGGTATTAAAATAATCCCCGTTCACTCCAGCAACCGCACCGGTCTCTTTTGCCATACCGCCTGTGCTCTGACGGGTCGTAAACTGTCCGTTCTTCCCTGTCATGACATCCAGCTTTACGTACGGATTTTGCAGGTCTACTCGAATGATATCAGCCAGCGCTGTTCCTTTAGACCCTTTAAAGCGATATTTCAATAATGTTGCGCCCGAAGTAATAATCTCTTCACCCAATTTTACCGTTGAACCGGAGGCAGCACTCGCGATTGGAGCAGATATCCAATTGTTTAACGGGATTAGAACCCCAGTTCCAGCAACCGGACCGACCCATAATACTCCTGCCAGCGTTAATACAGCCCATCTTTTAGCGATTCCTTTGCCATCTACTTTCACTTTGCTGTGTTTTCTATTACTTAAAAGCATTTGGATAATAGCTCCCATCTTCTTTGTATTCAAACGGATTAACCCGCACATGTACTCTACCAATAAACAAAAAAATCCTCTTATGTTAATAGACTTATTATAAAGGCAAAAGTTCCGAAATCCCGCCAACTAATTCATAAAATCCAAAACAGTGAATTGACGAATACAATATTGGCGCACTATAATACACATGAACTTATGAGTTCAATTTAAACCAGTAAGTTTAAACAGAAACTTATGACCCTATCGGAAGGATGGATAATCATGAATAAACAACGAACCATCATCATACTCACCTTATCACTGAGCCTCGCCATCGCCGGATGCTCTACCGGAAAAAAAGATGCTGCTTCAGGTTCATCCGCACAGCCGACCGTTGTGCGTACTACAGTCGTCAAAAACACACCACTCCATACCGCCTATGACTTGTCAGGTACCCTTCAGGCCTATGAGGAACGTACACTAGCCTTTCAAAACGGAGGTACCGTCGCTAGCGCAGAAATCGCGACTGGAACTCTTGTCCAAAAAGGTACAACCATTGCCCGTCTCGATGACGCCGACTACAGGCTACAGGTTGCACAGGCTACAGCCTCGATCCAAGAAGCTCTAGCCGGTATAGATAACGCACAGGCTAACCTACAGGCAGCTACCTCTGCCATTCAATCTGCCGATGCTGGTATTGCGAATGCTCGTGCAAATGTTAGCAAGGTCAACAAGGGTGCGCGCGCTCAGGAAAAACAGCAAGCTCAAACCACTGTCGATAAGGCACAAAGCGCCTATAACAAGGCCAAGACGGATAGCGAGCGGACACAAAAGCTGTTTGAGGCGGGGGCAGCTACCGCGTCGGATAACGAGAACGCCCGCCTGAATGCTACCACTGCTCTTCAAAATCTGGAGCAAGCGAAAGCTTCCTTATCTCTTTTGCTGGAAGGAGCCACAGCCGAAGAGCATCAATCTGTCCAAGCTTCCTTTCAGGATGCGATTGCAGGTAAAACTAAAGCTCTTGCAGCCAGCGAACAGGCTGAGGCTTCCCAAAAACAAGCGCGCGCCAACTACGAAAAGGCGCTTGTTGCCAAGGGCCAGGCAGAGCTGGCACTGTCACGCACCCGTTTAACTTCTCCTGTGAACGGCGTAATCCTAGACAAAATCGTGAATACAGGTGATTTGGTCGCGTCGGGCCAAGCCGTCTATCGCATAGGCTCCATCGACCGTCTTAAAGTACTCCTTCCCGTACCAGACAGTGAAATTAAGGATTGGAAAAAGGGACAACAGGTAAAGGTGGCGCTCTATGAAGAAACTCGTCAGGGTACGGTGTCCAACGTCTATCCTTCAACCAGCACCGATACAGGGAGGGTTAACGTAGAGATTGTCATTGCCAATCCACAGCGAGACTGGTTACCCGGCCAGGTCATCAAAGCTGCGCATCAGGTGACAGACAAGAACGGTATTCTTGTGCCTGCTGAAGCAGTCATCAATACGGGAAGCAAGCCTTTTATTTTCAAAGATGTTCAAGGAAAAGCGGTTAGAACCCCTGTGGAGCTTGGCAATCAGGTTGTAGATAATCAATTGCAAATTGTATCCGGGCTTCGTGAAGGAGAACGTATTGTCATTAAAGGGGCAGAATCCCTATTTGATGGAAATGCGATTCAGTCGGAGGAAGGCGGACGTCCATGATTGAGTACATCGTAAAAAAACGAAAAATAACATTGCTGTTTTTTGTCATGCTGATTGTAGTTGGAACTTTTGGATTTTTCCAGTTACCACAGCAGGAAATGCCCGATGTGACCATACAGAATGCTACGGTCACAACCGTCTATCCCGGCGCTTCACCACAAAAAGTAGAACAAACCGTAACTAAAGAGCTGGAGAAACGCATCAAGGAGGTTGAAGGTGTTAAAACGATTAATTCGACTTCTGGGAACGGATTCTCCTCTATTTTAATCGAATCCAAAAATGGAGTCGATCCTCAAACGGTTTGGGATAATATGCGTAAAAAAGTGCAGGATGCACAAGCTGATCTTCCTCAAGGTGCTGAGGTGCCTGTTGTAAATGACAAGCTGACCAGCTCGTTTATCGGCTCTTATGCCCTGACCGCCGACTCATCTGCCCCACTGTATAAACTAAATGATTTGACCACCACCTGGAAAGATCAACTTAATACGATTTCCGGCGTATCCAGTGTTAAATTCAATGGTCTTCCCGATCAAGAAGTACGTGTCCATATCGACAACCAGAAGCTTCAGCAATATCAGTTGTCGTGGGGACAAGTGGCACAAGCGATTCAATCTCAGATCGATCGGGTTCCTACTGGTAATATTGAATACAACGGACGAACCTATCAACTCGTTGTTCGTGAGACCGAAAAAGCTGACGAATTAAATCAGGTCATCTTGACACGTACAAAAGAAGGTAATCCTGTTTATTTAAGAGATATCGGCACAACTGAGCTGACACATCCTGAGGCAGAATATTTCGCTTACGTAGAGGGTAAACCGGCCATTACACTAAGTATTGGGGCGGAAACAGGCACAGACATCCCTTCTATGAGCGCAAAGGTCAATAGCAAGCTCAAAGAGCTGGAGAAAACACTCCCTGCGGGTGTTCACTTACAGACTCTCTTTGCACAAAAGGATCAGGTAAGCCATATCTTTGACGACTTAAAGCGTGAAACGATTCTGGCCATTGCAGCGGTTATTCTTGTTTGTATGTTGGGCTTGAATTTACTCACCTCAGCTTTTGTCGCGCTGGCAATCCCTATTTCGGTTTCGATTGCCGTTATCTTTTTACCTATGTTCGGCATTACTCTAAATCAGATTTCCGTTGTCGGTCTGATCATTGTACTCGGCATACTCGTGGATGACGCTGTAGTGGTAAACGATAATATTGAGCGCAGACTTACGGAATTAGGAGAGCCACCCTCCGTTGCAGCTATAAAAGGTACCAAAGAGGTCATGCTATCTATTTTGATTGCAACATTGGCCACGATCTCTGCCTTTGCTCCATTGTTGTTTCTGCCCGGAAATGTAGGTGCCTTTATTAGACCCATTCCCACCATTGTTTCTCTGTCCATGTTAGCTTCTATGATCATGTCTCTCACGATCATCCCTATTTTTCGAGAGTGGTATGAGAAACGCAGACAGACTCATCATCCTCAGAGGAAATCTAAACCAGTAGGCTTGCTCGGTCAGCAGATTCACTCTTTAAACAAGCTTTATTCACAAAAGCTGATGCCTAAAGTCATTCAGCGTCCCTTGCTGACGGCTATGGTTGGACTCATGCTTGGAACAACCGCTTATGGATTAGTTCCCTTTACATCGGTTGAGCTTTTCCCTGAATCTGAAGATCCTCATGTTGCATTAAATGTAAAAATGCCTGTAGGCACTTCCATTGCGGAAACCGACCAGGTCGTTAAAGATCTTGCAGGCTGGATTAAGAAGCAACCCGAAACTTCCAAGGTCGTTTACAGTGCAGGTGGGACTGCCCCCCAACTGTTTAGTGACATTAATAGTGCGGGTGGAACTATCAGTTATAACGAAACCGTAGGTCAGATTGCTGTTGTCGGAAAAGAGAACGTATTCGATCTCAATTCGACAGTTGATGCTTGGGAACAACATGTTAAGAAATCCTACCCTGGCGTTACGGTTACCATGTATGTTCCCCGTCTTGGGATTCCAGTAGGTAAACCCGTTTCTATTCGTATCTCAGGTCAGGATCTGAATGAACTGCAAACCCTTGCCCAAAAAGCAAAGGAGCAGATCGCGACAGTTGAGGGCACAACGGGCATCGTAGATGACATAGGAATTGAACGATATGCCCTCGAGCTTGAGGTTAACAAACAAGCCATGGATCAGTATCTAGTAAGCTATACAGATTTGACTCGTACCCTTCTTCTGTTAAAAGAAGGAGCTCAAGTCAGTCAATTTGATACGGGAAGCAGTCTGGTAGATATCAAGATGTATTTGAATCACAGTAACGAGGAGCCAAGTAAGCTTTTCCAACAATTAAGTGTAGTGAATGCAGCTGGCAAGCAAATTCCATTAAACCAGCTTGTACAGATTAAACCGTCATTTGCTATTCAGCAAATCAAGCATTACAATATGGAGCGGACGATTACGGTCGAAGCTGACTTGAATGGAAGAACTGCAAGTGAAGCCATGGTAGATGTGGAAGGCAAACTGGCACAAATGAAGTTCCCTGAAGGCTATAAATGGGAGGTAGGCGGTGAAACATCCGATCAGTCCACCATATTCGGAGATTTAGGGAAGCTGGCGATTGTTGTAGTCTTACTCATTTTACTCTTGATCACGATGCAGTTTTATTCACTCTCCATTCCTATTATTATTATGACGACCGTGTACCTAGCAGCTGCCGGCGGGATTATTGGTATTTTTCTAACTGGTATGCCCATCGGTTTTATGAGTATCATGGGAATTATCGCACTTGCGGGTATTGTGGTACGGAACGGGATTGTCTTAATTGAATTTATCGAGGATGCAAGATATGAAGGAGTGGAGTTAAGGGAAGCCGTAATACAAGCCGCCGCTGCTCGCTTCAGACCGATTTTGTTGACTTCCCTGGCTGCCATTGTAGGTATGATTCCATTAGCACTATTAGGGAGCCTGCTCTTTAAGCCACTGGCGTTCACCGTCATTTTCGGTTTGTTATTTTCAACCTTGTTAACTTTGTTTGTGGTGCCGTCCTTGTATATGATCATGGCCAAGTACAAGATGCACCGGCAACTCAAAAAACAGCAGCACACAGTTATTACACGTGACCAACCTTTGTAATGTATGAAGTATCGAATTCCGCATGCTGTCGAGTTGGTTCCTGGAGGGAGTATGTATGGAAAGTAAAAAAAATGATATTTTACAGGCGGCCATTCGGCTGTTCTCCAGAAAAGGCTATTATTCAACATCTGTTGAAGAAATCGCTAAAGAAAGTGGAATGGCAAAAGCATCCTTCTATAAATATTTTCAAGGGAAAGAAGAATTGCCTTTGGAAATGTGTGTCATTCTGGAAAACAATATTGAACAAGACATCCGAGCTCTCTACAGTAAACCTGACCTATCTAAACACGATAAGCTGCACGGTTTTATTGTACTCTACTTGAAAAATCTTGTTGAAAACAAAGTGTATCTCATGATGGATCTTCCTGAGCCTTCCATGCTTATTTTTCAAAATGAACAACTCAATGGTGCGTTTGAACAGCATGAATACAAATTATACAAATGGGTTCGCGACTGCCTGATTGATATTTTTGGACCAGGCATTGAAGATCATGCATGGGATATAACCTTTGTGCTGAAAAGCATTGTGTTTGAATATATTCGCTTCTTTGCCGATCGGATGAATGATGAAACGATTGAGCATCTAACACAGTTTATCATCTTCTTATCCAGTTCCTTGGCAACCAGCCTGAGCAGTGCTGATCCCGCTCCACATTTGTTTTGGAGCAAGAAAGGCTGGTTACCCGAGAGCGCTTTAAGTAATCCCTTTGACCAAGGTCGTCAAATTAACGGCCTTCTCCACTCCCTGGAAGACAGTATACTGCTGTCTTCGTGGAGCTCAGAGGAGAAACAGGAGTGTCAGCAAATTTACGCTCAATTAAAGGAAGAGGCTCTGAAATCGAACCCTCAGAAAGGTCTCTTAAAAGCTCTTTTTGCGTATTTGGAGCAATATAAGGAAGTACAGAAGGTATGTCATTTACTCAGAAATTTATTGGGTCTCGCACCGATATCCGAATAGTGGAGCGAAATTAAGTACACCGTGGCAAGTTCATAGTTAATAGCAAAGTATATCAAAAAAAGACTGTCTCATGCATAGCATGAACAGTCTTTTTAGGTTAATGCGTTATTCTGATGACCTACGAGGATTATAACCCCGCTTGCTCTCTCAGAATTTCCGCTTTATCTACACTCTCCCACGGTACATCCAGATCTGTGCGTCCAAAGTGGCCGTAGGCAGCTGTTTGCTTGTAGATTGGACGACGCAGATCCAACATGCGAATGATGCCTGCTGGGCGAAGGTCGAAGTTATTTCGGATCAATTCAACGAGTTTTTCATCACTGACTTTCCCTGTGCCGTATGTATCGACGTTAATCGAAACAGGCGTAGCTACACCGATGGCATAAGCAAGCTGTATTTCAACCTTGTCAGCCAATCCAGCTGCCACAAGGTTTTTCGCTACATAACGAGCAGCATAAGCAGCAGAACGGTCTACTTTAGTTGGATCTTTACCCGAAAATGCTCCCCCGCCATGACGTGCATAACCACCGTACGTATCCACAATAATTTTACGGCCTGTCAGACCTGCATCCCCTTGAGGACCACCGATTACAAAGCGTCCTGTCGGATTAATGTAGTACTTGGTTTGCTCATCCAGCAATTCGGCAGGAACCACTGGCAAAATAACCTTTTCTTTGATATCTGCTTGAATTTGCTCCAAAGTAGTATCTTCTGCATGCTGCGTAGAAACCACAATGGCATCAATACGGACAGGTTTGCCGTTTTCATATTCTACCGTTACTTGAGTTTTACCATCTGGACGAAGGTAATTCAGTGTTCCCTCCTTACGCACTTCAGACAAGCGTCGTGCAATACGGTGAGACATAGCGATAGGAAGAGGCATTAGCTCAGGTGTTTCGTTCGTAGCAAAACCGAACATTAATCCTTGGTCCCCAGCCCCAATGTTTTCTGTTTCCTTATCTACTTCAGCAGGATCACGGCTTTCCAGGGCAGCATTAACCCCTTGAGCAATGTCTGGCGACTGTTCATTCAAAGAAGTCAATACAGCGCAAGTATTATAGTCAAAACCGTATTTTGCACGTGTATAACCAATTTCCTTAATCGTATTACGAACAATGGATGGAATATCCACGTATTCCGATTTGGAGCTGATTTCACCAATGACGAGAACAAGACCGGTAGCTACCGATACTTCACATGCTACCCGTGCATTAGGGTCATTAGCCAAAAAGGCGTCCAATACAGCATCGGATATCTGATCACAAATTTTATCCGGATGGCCTTCTGTTACAGACTCGGACGTGAACAAATGACGACCTTTTACAGACATGAATTTCAACCTCCCACAATTAAAATACATGAGGATTTTTAATAAATCCTAACATGGCATGGCATTATTCAGTTACCTTCAACCCAACAAATGACGGAAGATATCTTTTACACCTGATTAACAAAAAATGAACCTTTTCCGGTAGGAAAAGGTTGCGTACAAGCCTCAAATGCCATGATATCCTATTTAAAACAAGGTGTCAATTCATGTCATCCAAATAACAAAATTCGAAAATGAAGTGAGTTTACATGCGAACCATTTTGATCCACATGTAAATAGCTCCAGTTTAAACCTACTATTTGTTTAAAATCTGTACAAATAATTACAATTTATAATGTACCAAATTCAGACAAGCTACGTTCAGCGGATTGTATCAATCTTTTAGTAATCTCTCCACCAACGGAGCCATTTTGCCTTGAAGTTAAATCGCGCCACGCTACATTTTGACTCCTCGTAAACTCTCCCAATTCTGCAGCAAATTCACTGTCAGCATTCGGATGTATATGTGCATATTGAGGATTATAAACAGGCAACCCAAACTCGGCAGCAATTTCATACTTCAAATCATCTAATCTGGCACGGCTTTCAGGAATTAATCGTCTTTGACCTCTCGACGCCATTGTATGACCCTCCACTCAATGAATTAGTTTTCATGAAGTTAGTGTGCAGTGTTTAAAGTCAACTTAGCCAAGAACAATTTGCTATCCCAAGCAGGATTTAAGAAAAAGAGTACCTTAAAAAGAGATAGACCCCAGTTATTGAACAGTATAGCCGCCACGTACCATAACGACTAAGCCATACTTTTGGCCTTCTTTTACTTGAATACCTCTTCCTTCTCTAGGAAACGATAATAAATGATTTTTTTCGACAGCCTGGTTATGAACAATTTCAGTTCCAGAAGTAATATCAATAGCACCACTGGCATCCATGCTATACACAACAGCATTTCCATTACGTAAAATAAATTCTGCTCCAGCTTTGGCAATTAGTTTCTGACCAGGCTTTACATCAACAACCTTCAAAGCCTCTGTTTGCTCCACCGTTGAACTTTTAGTTGCATTAGAGGTTCCTGAAGACGTTGTTGTATTAGAAGTAGTGGTGTTTGTTGCTGGAGCAGTCGAGCTAGTTGTTTTACTACTAGTACCGCTTGCACTTCCCCCACCTTTGATCGCTTGAGCAATTTTTTGATCAACATAGCTTTTGGTTACGACTGGATCATCAGCTGTTCCAGGTTGTCCAGAACTGGCGGCTCCATTGACTGAATTGTTCATCAAAGAGCCAGCCACAAATCCTCCACCAAGTAAAACAGCAGCCAACGATACTTTATAGCGTGATTTCATGAAGACCTCCTACTGCAGGTTATAACAAGTATAGGTAAGCTTAAATTATTGCGCACTTGCTCCAGCGGAACCTTGCATAGCCCATGGCTTATTGAAAGCCAGCTTCAAAGTGTCAATACTTGAAACAATATCTTCCGCTTGTTGTTCAGCGGTAGTCACTTTCAAATTAGCCTCGTAAACCTGAAGCTCTGTAGCCAATCCAACATCAAATTGCTTTTTAGCCATATCAGCCGCACTTCTTGCACTCACCAAACCGGCTTGAATCTGTGAGTACTGACTTTCCAATGCTTTGATGTTGTTATAAATTGTTCTCACAGCTTCTTCCAATTGTCTCTTTGTGCCTTCTGTAGCATACTGAGCCTTTTCAACATTAAGTTGTTCAGCTTCATAAGGGGTATTTCCTGGAGTGCTAAAGTTATAAAGCTTCAAACTCAGTTCAGCCAAATCCACTTTTTGCTCACTCAACCAAATGGCAGTGCTGCTAGTGAGTACTTGGCTTACTTTTGTCTCTACATTATCTTTAAATTCAGAATATACGGGCTTATCCTTCAATTCATAACGTTGCTCTGGTTTGTAGCCAATCAATTGATTTAAAGATACATATGCACTATCCAAATCTTTTTTAGCTTTATCCAAAGCTGCTTGATTTTGAGTCAACTGATTGGTCGCTTGGGTAACTTCATAATCACTCGACATTTGATTATCTCTCTTGATTTGCGCAACTTTAAGTTTTCGCTCTGCATCTTCAATATTCAATGCTGCCAGTTTAACCGCATTTTGTTTTTGAAGGAGCTTGTTATAAAGATCCTTCACATTATATTCAATACTTTCTTTGGTCATTTCCAGATTCTTTTTGGCAGCCTCATAATTAAGGTTCGTTTGGGCATAGCCTTTAAAAGCTTTATCTTGAGCCTCATCTCCCGCTTCAGCAGGAACAAAATCAATATTTTTGCCAGTTTCTTTCATGATTTTCCCTGCTTGATCGATACTCACTTCTCCTGTTTTAACTGAAGTACTATCAGCTATAGCCAGTTTTACTGCATCATCATAGGTTAAGGAGTCATTATAATAAGTATCGTAAGTAACTTTGGTCACAGGAGCTGTAAGTGGCTTACTGGACAAGCTATTAGTGTCAGTGGCGCTACCATTAGCTTGATTCGAAATGGTCACTGTTCGTGTAGCTTGATCCCAATTTACTTTGGCGCCTAATGATTGGCTCACAAAACGTAAAGGAACGAGTACTTGCCCCTTTTGAATTTGAGTTGCCGCATCGAGCTGTACAGGATTACTGTTTTTGTAGGCAAGTTTAGAACCAATATTTAAAGTTAATGTATCATCATTTTTAGATGCTATTACTTTTTTGGCTTTGCTGTCCCACTCTACTTGCGCTCCCAAACTTTCAAAAACACCACGAAGAGGCACTAGGGTTGTATTTTGACTGACTATCGGAGACTGTGTATATTGTTGAGTTACACCGTTAATAATAACCTTTATATCGCCTGACTGAGCTCCTGCAAGATTAGCAAACGCAGAAGTAAGAACCAATGTGGATAGTAATGCCACTCCAAAACGTTTCATAATTTCTCTCCTTTGTCAATAAGACTAATAAAAGAAAAGGGCTCCAAAAGGAACCCTCTTCTCATCTAATTCAGTTAACTCAAAAGAGTTGCTCTTAAATTAGTTGTTGTTTTCAACAGTTACTGTTTTAGCAGTTGCATCATAGTTGATGGATGCATCCAACGCTCTGCTCACCCAGAAGATAGGCAGTACAGTACGGTTTTTGTTAGTTACAGCTTTAACGTCCATACGAATCACAGAACCGTTAACAGTCAACAGGTTAGTGTTCAGTTTGATTTGAGCAACGCGGTCACCTTTAATCAGGGTAACTGTGGAAGTTGCTTTGTCAAACAGGATGTTTTGTGGGGATACACCCAAAGCTTCAGCTGCATAACGTACTGGCAAGTAAGTGCGTCCGTTTTCAGCATAAGCAGCTACATCAGCTGTTTTAGATTCGCCGTTCACAGTGTAAGAAGTGCTTCCCAATGTGAAGACAGCTTTAGTTTTAGTAGCACCTGGAGCTGGAGTACCAACAGTTGCGATGGCTACTTCAGCAGCTGCAGTGTTGTTGTCTTTCCAGTTTTGAGTGTTTTCGCTACCTTTATATGCAGTGTAAGAAACTGCGCTACCTTTCAGCTTAGCAACGATGTCGCCTTGAGCTACAGTACGGTCAATAGTCAGCTTAGGAGCGGAGATTGTGATTGTACTTGGAGTAGCAGATTCGCTGTCGATGTAGAAGCTCAGACGGCCTTTGTTGCTTTCGCCGTAAGTATCAGTAGATACGCTCTTAACTTTAACGTCACCAGCTGTAACTTTTACTTCTGGAGTAGAAGCAAAACGTACGCCTGTTGGCAATTCCAAGATTACTTCACGGCTACCGTCTTTCTTAACGAAAGCTTCTTTAGCAGCTTCAGTGATTGTGATATCACCAACTTGTTGATCGCCCAGACCGATTGTCAGGGTTGGTTTGGAAGCAGCAGCCAAAGTAACTGCTTGTTTCACAGTTGCAACCTTAACAGTACCGCTCAGACCTTGGCTACCAGCAACTTCAACGTTCAGATCACCGGAGAAACCTGGTTGCGTAGCAACTTCAACGTTTTTCAGTTTAAGAGAACCTGCATCAGTTGTGCTGTTAGGATTATTGAAAGTCAGTTTCAAAGTACGTTTGTCGGAATCTGTGTAAGATACTTCTGCATTACCCAGACCATTAGTGTTCTCCATAGATCCTGAGAAACTTGATCCTGGATTGTTATTATCAAAAGTCGACTGCCAACGAGCGCCTTCAGGCAAACGCAATGTCACAGTACGTTTCTCAACAAAAGAATCAGCAACTTTTTCTTTAATTACGATGTCACCAATTTTTTGCTCGTCGTGACCAGCAAGAATTGTTGTTGGAGTAGCAACAGTAACTCCTCCACCAATTTCTCCATAATTACCTACTACAAGAGTACTAACATCAGTAGATGCATTTCCGGAGATACTAGCTACAACATCGCCTTCTTTAGCACTTGTTTCATCATCAACATAGAATCCTACTGGAATTTGGAAAGAAGTCTCTTTTGATGTTTCTTTATTCAGGTACAACTCCAGTGTGTCACCATCAGGCACATATTTCACTACTGCATCTTGATCACCAAACAAGATGGTAGCATTGCTCTTAGGTGAAGCATCCCATTTGAAACCGCTAGGCAGTTTCAGTTTAATTCTATTAGTTCCCAAAGCGCCAGCTGTTTGTTCTTTAACTTTCAAGGTCGCCTCGAAATTCTCTTGACTTGAAACAGTATCAGTAGCTGACAAGGAAACTTGACCAGAAGATACTACATTAGCAATCGTTACTTCACCACTAGTGATACCGCTGTTGCTATCTGCATCAATAGCAACTTTGACTGGACCAGTGCTTGGTCCTGTAACATTCATGTTCAGAAAATTCAGGTAAAGTCCAAGATCATCATTACTATTATCAAAATTAATTTTCACTTTAACAGTGCTGTCATTCAATGGCGTTACAGTAACTGGTTCTGCAATATCTCCAGAGTTACCTTTCAAGCCATTGTCATCCAATTCAACATATACACCCATACCAAATGTTTTAGTACCATAAGTAGCAGATGCTACGCTGCCATAGTTATTATGGTCGGAAGCACTGTTGTGACCAGATACACCAACAACACCAGCATAATCAGTGGTATTTTTACCATTGAACTTAACTCCCTTTGGCAATCTTACTGTAAAAGAAGAGTCTTTAGTCACAGCAGCTTTACCAATGTTCACTTTCACTCTACCCAGTTGAGCGTTAGAGTTTGCGGAAGAGTTAAGAGATGGAGTATTAAGATTTACATAGCTAGAAGCTGCATGGATTGCAGTTGGTGCAGTCAATGCTGCGATTGGAGCTGCTACACCAGCAACCAATGTTGCTGTTGCCAGCACGTTGATCATTTTTTTGTTAAACTTTGTCATAACCTTTTTTTCTCCTCCTTGAATATAAACAGAAATATTATTTTTGTCTTTTTGTCGGATCTTGTCACTCATCAGTCGTTACACCTCCTTTCCGAGCTTTATGAGAACCCTTATAAAATGATATCTGTGACAATATCACAGAAGCTTGGAATCTAGTTGAAAGAAAGCGTCCATTTATGACGTACTCCAGTATTATACAATGTGATAACAATGCAGTAAAGATTTTTTTTAGCGAATTTTGTCTTTACGCTTTTGTACCCCTTTGTTTCATACTCACCCAATTAGACGTAGCATGGGTCCAAAAAGTTGCGTCTGTTTCAAAAAAAAAAATTATTTTATTTTTTTTGATTATGTATTCCGCTTTCCACAGTCATAATTATACTATTGAACCTGTTCCTCCGTCATCCTACAACTTTTACCTTCTCAACCTTAAATGTACAGGGGTATTTTCTGTACATTAATGAGGTCTTTAATGGAGTATATTCGTAACGAATAATCCATAGAATACATAAAGTACATAAAGACTATAGATTCCTTAGAAATCTAATACTCTAATACACTTTAAATAGTAGAAATGACGGAGAACAGCAATATAATGTAAATATAACGAAACAAATTATTTTACTACATTAATCTTCGCGCCATCTGAAAGCAAACTTACGCCCTTAACGACGACATTTTGTCCCTCAGTGAGCCCCTTGGTGACCTCAACCTGTTTGGCACTTTCCTGGCCTGTCTGCACTTCTACCCTCTTAGCAACAGTACCTTCCACTACATATGCATACTTCTTCCCTGCCTGCTCTGTAACGGCATCCTGCGATACTAAAATGTTTTTAGGAGCTTCTGACTTCATATATACAGTTACAACCATCCCTGATTTTAATTCACCAGAACCATTTGGAACCGAAATCTCGACAGGATATGCCTTGAGATCATTATCCATTACCGGATTGACAGCCGATACTCTGGCTTCAATGCGCTTATCCAACGAGTCCACACCTACAGTTACAGATGAACCCACCTGCATCTTCAGAAGCTCCGATTCAGAAACGTTGACCTTAGCAATAATAGGATTGGTATTCGCAATTGTAACAACTGCAGATTGCGCACTAACCATTTGCCCTTGGACTCCTGTTACTACCGATATCGTGCCGGAAATCGGAGCTTTGACTACAGCATCCACCAGTTGGCTACGTGCTGTGTCTAAACTGGCTTTAGCTTGATTTACAGAAGCACGTGCTACGTCTATGCCCGTTTTTTGTTGTGCAAGACGCAATGATTTCTGGGCATTATTATATGTGGTTTGCGCACTTTCCTTGGATGTTTGTGCATTGTGGAGCGCAATCTGAGCATTCTCCACCGCAGTTTGAGCCTTTCTATACGCTATTTGGGACTGCTCTAACTCGGATTGAGATAGAGCGCCCGCACTAAACAACTGTTGGTTGCGATTAAGCGTATTTTGTGCATCACGCACGGAATTCTGAGCATCGATCAGACTGGTCTGAGCTTGTGTAATGGAGTTATCTTGCTGTACAAGCGCACTTTTGGCTTGATCCACACTGGACTCCGCCTGTTGCACAGATTGTGCTGCGCCTGACTCAGCCTGTTTTAAGTTGGCCAAGGCAACCTGGTACGATTCCTGAGATTGCTTAATCGAGTCCTGAATATCCTTTTGGTCTATAGTAAACAATGTATCGCCTTTGTTTACTTTTTGCCCCACTGTAAGATTGATACTTTGAATTTTTCCGCTAATTTTCGGAGATACTTGAGCCGTCTCTTTCGGAGCAAAGCTTCCAATAATACCTGTTGAGTCGTTAATACTGCCTTTAGCCGCTTTTGCCACTTGGACTGGGATCGCCTTCTGCACTGAAGCTGGCGCAGTGGGGGCCTCCCCCCCACCACAGCCTGCTAATGCAACTGATAAAAGCAAAGTTGTGGCAATCAGAGCACTTTTTTTATTCATTATGTTTCTCCACCTCACCTTATATATGAACACTTTTTTGTAGTTTCGCTTCTTTTTTCAGTTGTCTCTTTTCTTGTCTTTTCAATTTGCGATTTTTACGTTTTTGAATGATATTGTCCAAAATAACATAAACAACCGGAATAAGAATCAGCGTGACCAAAGCTGCGAAGGATAACCCGAATACAACAACAACCGCCATAGGAGCTTGTGTCTCATTACCGTCACCTTTAGCAAATGCCATAGGAATCAAAGCAAGTACGGTAGCCAGCGTTGTCATCAAAATCGGACGCAACCGCTCAGATGCCCCATGAATAATAGCTTCATCTCGATCTTCGCCTTCTTTTCGAAGCTGAATAATGAAATCAATCATGACAATTGCATTATTTACGACCAAACCGACGAGCATGATGTAACCCGTAAAAGCCGAAACACTAAGACTCGCTCCCGTTACCACTAGACCGATAAGTACACCGATTAACGTAGGCGGAATCGAAAACATAATAACAAACGGTGTGAGCAGAGATTCAAACTGTCCTGCCATAACCATATAAATCAGAACTACAGATAGCAGAATAGCTATCCCTAAGTTTATAAAAGACTCCATCATTTGTTCACTTTGCCCGCCACCCGTATCTGCACTATAGCCTTCTGGGAAGTGAGTACTCTTCAAAAGAGCATCTATTTTCTGTTTGACGGTTAGAATGTCCCCTGATCCATCAATATCAGCAGAAATCTGTACTTGACGTGTCTGGTCTTCACGGGTGACACTATCCGGTACAGCGCGTTTATCAATACTTGCTACCGAAGATAAAGGCACATCAATCCCTTGTGAAGTGGTAATACGTAATGCTTTCAAATAGGACCAGTCATGTCGATCCTGCTCAGGCAGAGATATTTTCACATCGATTTGATCATCACCTGTGCGATAGCTTGTTGCAACAGATCCATTAAAGGAAGTATTTACAGCAGATAAAATTTGGGTTGCTGATAAGCCATATTGACTAGCAAGTTCTCGATTAACGGTAATCTCATATTCTTCGCGAACCGCATTCAAAGAACTTTTTACATTGACCGTTCCCGGTATGCTCTTTACGCCGGCAACGAGATTGTCGGAAAGTTCCCTCAAGACGTCCATATCATCGCCTTTTAGGTTAATATTAACCGCCGCTCCAGTCGAAAGGCCTGTTGCAGACTCCAGTGTAATCTCTGCATCCGGAATACTATCGAATTTCTTGCGAAGGCCTTCAACTACAGCGTCTGTTGGCTGATGCCCATCCTTCAGCGCAACACTTAGTTCTGCCGAATTGGATGGAGTTGCCCCTGAATAACCAGAAAGACCACCAGCACCAACAGTCACTGTCATTTTGTCCAGATCAGGAACTTTCAGAATTTCTTTCTCTATACCTTGAACAACTCTTTCAGTCTCCTCTAGAACTGTTCCATTAGGAAGTTTCACTTTCACTGAGAATTCCCCAGTGTCGGATTCAGGAATAAATTCAGCCTTAACCATAGAAATCAGAGACCCAGCTGCCACAAACATTAATACAGTAATGATTAAAACAGATTTTCGATGATTAATTCCCCACTTCAGTACACGGCGATAACCACCCTTAAATTTCTCAAATCCGATATTAAACCACACAATAGGGTTAATACCTTTATAAGTACCTGAAGAATATATGGATTCATCCGGTACTGTAGGCATCCAACGCGAGCCAAGCATTGGCACAATCATAAGGGATACCAGCAAGGCTGCTATATGGGAGAAGATAACAGTTAATGCCAACGGTTTAAACATAACTCCTGCAATTCCGTCAACAAAAACAACCGGTAAAAATACTACAATCTGTGCAAGTGCAGATGCCATAACCGCATTGCCCACTTGCTTGGAGCCATCAATTGCCCCTTGTAGCATACTTTTCCCTTCATGTCGCTGCCTAAAAATATTTTCAATGATAACAACGGCAAAGTCGACAAATGATCCTAACCCTAGAAGCAAACCGCTCAATGAAATAACATTAATGGTTTGTCCAGTGAAATACATCATCATAAACGTTGCTACGAAGGAAATTGGAATAACGATCGCAGCAATAATAGTAGAACGTATACTGTTCAAAAATAATAGCAACACAATAGCTGCGATAATAAGCCCCAATATAGCATGTTCTATTAGTGAGTGTACGGAGTCTCTAATAGGCTTGGAAGCATCAGTTACCATCTCCAATTGTGTTCCAGGAGGCAGGTCCTTCCGTATCGAATCCAAACTTTCCTTCACAGAATTAGCGATTGAAAGAGTATTTCCACCAGTAGCCTTAGTAACAGAAATATTAATACTTGGCTTCCCATTATAGGTAGAAATAGTGGTGACTTCTTCTACGGAGTCTTCAACTGTCGCGATATCCTTCAATTTCACGCTTCCCTTACCTACAGGAATTGGCGTTTCGCCCATTTCTGAAACAGCTTTATATTCACCTTGAACGCGAAGTTGAATTTGTGTATTACCACGATATACAGAACCCGCAGAGCCAGCAACATTATTAGCCGATAGGGCCTGTCGAATTTGATCCAGCGTAATGCCATAGCTTTGAAGCTTGGCCTGATCTACAGTGATCTTTACGAGTCGTTCTTGACCACCTGACATGTTGGCTGCAGCTACTCCCGCAATTCTTTCAAGCCGCGGCTCGATAATATCTTCAGCAATAGGCTTCAGCTTGTTAATATCCTGGTCTCCTGTAAAAGCGAGGGTAATAACTGGCGTTGCATTGAGGTCCACTTTTAGAACACGCGGCGAATTTGCCGTGTCTGGGAGAGATCCTCTAACGGTATCAACTTTATCCCTCATGTCGAGGGTTGCTTGGTTCATATCTACTCCCCAGTTAAATTGAATCATGACCATAGATGATCCTTCTGAAGACTCGGACGTGATTGTATCCACGTTCTCGATAGAAGCCAGACTCTTTTCAATAGGTTTAGTAACCAATTCCTCAACCTCAGTAGGCGTTGCGTTTGGAATACTGGTCACCACTGCAGCGTAAGGTAGCTTCATATCTGGCATATACTCGACAGGAAGCCTTAACGCAAAAATACCGCCCCCGATTAACAAAGCAACAATTAACATAAATACTGTTACAGGACGGCGTATTGAAAACTGAGACATCTCATCACTCCCCACTCACTTCTCTATGTAATATTTAAGCACACACATCCTCTACTACGATGAAATAGGCGTAAAGTTTCAGATAAATGCGCAAAAAAAACATATGCAAAAATAATAAACACATTTTGAGATAAATTCTTAAAAAAAAGCAATTAATACACCCATTTAAGACAAAGCTAAATTAAAAATGCCGTAATGCTTCTCCAAAGTTTTCATCTCATTGATATTATGGCATAGGCCCGTAATTCCAGTCAAATAGCTGATTTATAAAAAACATCCCTCTCATGTATATGAAAGGGAATTTCCATTTCTCATGGAGGGATGTTTGATAATTTCAGGTTTTTGAATGATTAAATTTTAGGAAGCAGTTTTTTATCAGCCATAACTTTAGCTACAATAATTGCTGCATCTCCGCGCAAGGTCAAGGATGTAGGATTAAACATATATCCTTTTTTCAGATCACTTGCGTCTACAGGCGACCCTGTGATAAAGCCTTTCTTAGCAATAGCCAATACAGATGCTTGTGCGTAGTAATCGATCTTGTCCGCATCTTTAAAGGTCTTGGACAGATTTTTCATGATCTTGTCATGATCTGTTTCCAGCTTCAAATTCAATGCCTTGGCGATAATGACTGCTGCATCTTGACGTGTGATTACATCTTCCGGCATAAAGATTCTTGGTTGCGAACCTTTGACAATACCGGCACGCGCAGCTGTTTCAATATAACGATAATCGTAGAGCGCATCTGCGGATATCGTATTTGGAATAGACACGTCGTCGAAATGCTTCGCTCCACTGAAATTAAGCGGAATTTGCAGACCTTTGACAATCATCGACGTGAATTCGCCTCTTTTAATGTAGCTGTCAGGTCCAAAGCTATTAATTGGATCCATCGGGTTCATAACACCCTTAGCCAAGATAGCTTCGATATAATCTCTAGCGTATTTGTGCTTAATGACATCACTATACGTTTCCCCAACCTTAGCGACTACATAGTAGCCGAAACGGTCAAACGGTACTTTAATGGTATGTTTCTTCGGATCCACCACACCACCAATGTTCTGCCAATCCTTCAAATCAGAATCAAAATAGAACACTGTCATTTGTTTCCCTGCATCCTGAGCAATACTGCTATCATACGTCAGCGTCAATGTAGCACGCTTGGAAGGTACTAGCTCGTTAGACGGGTCACGCCAGTAAAAGTTTTTGATCTTGCTGCTATCATTTTGTGATTTGTTAGCCAATTGATAAGGATCGGCACCATACGTTACCGGATCGTAAGCATCTGTTTTGATATCATCTGCTGTACCTGGGTCAATCCAGAATACTGGACTGGACTTGGTAAAGCGACTTGGGAAATCTCTGTTGAAGTATTTACTTCCATCTGCAATCAAGCTCCGCATGTCGGACAATGCTTTTTCAGTTTCAAATTCATGACGGTCTACCACACCATCTTCGCTATTCGCGATCGCAAAGTACAAAGTATGGCCAGAGAAAACCTGGTTTTTGAATTGCTGTGGTTGATCGTAATCCCGACGAATCAGGCTCGTTCCCTTCGCGAACGCAAGTGTAAGATTACCATCGAACACTTTGTGCGATGTTTTCATCGCTTCCATGTACTGCTCGCCAGGAATATTAGTAGGCACATATTTAACAGTAATGGTCTGTTTTAATTTTTCCTTGCCTACTGTAACCACTACATCAATTTTATTATCTTTGTTGGCTTTTAGACCTGTAACGATGGCTTTGTAGGTTGATGGGTAATCAACAGTACCATCATAATCAGAATCAAAACCTTCTTGAACTGCTTTTTCCTTACCTACCATAACACTATCTGCATTACCTGCGTTCACAACAACTTGCACAAAGTTTTGATTCACGATTCTTTTTTCAGGAAGCGGACGCAAGATATCAAAAGATGTGGATTGACCGGATACTTGCAGTCGGAAAGTAGCAAACGGTCCGCTCTTGCCGCTGTTGTACAAGGTAATGTTATAAGCTACTGGCGTTCCATCTTGCGAAATAGTTTGGTTTTTCAATACAAAACTGAAATACTTTTTGTCCGGATGGTAGTATACGAGCAGGTCTTTCAAATCTTTGCTTGTAAACTTATCCGTAGTAGCACCAGAGTTGTATGCAGTTTTGGCATCTTCCGCTGAGAAGAACTCGTTATTCAGCGTCCAGTTTACCTCACTGTCGTCCGAACCTTTAATTTCTAAAATGTATTGATCTTTATTGGCAATATCACTTAACGAACCACTCACCTGATCCGCTTTACCCAAATCAGCAAGACTGAAAGTACCAAAGATATTGATATTTTTCAGCGATGTATTGTAGTTAGTGTCATCTACTTTAGTGAAGTTTGCATCTTTTGATTTCGGTGCAATTTCGCTATATTTCGGCGTATTGCTCAGACCGCTAACGGGTGTAAAAGGAATAATTCCTTGTGTGTTTGGAACAGGAATTACTGGAATATTCGTTTGTGTAAAGTTTACTTTTACCGTATTGCTATACTCGATGCCTGGCTTGAACACAAATTTGATTTCATTATTTCCGTTTGCCAGTGCGTTGGCAGCCGCATCATAGGAGGAAGCAGCCAGCTTAAAGTTCGCTCCTGAGCCATCAAGATCAACTAATACGTTGTTCACATACAAGAATACATTTCGGTTACTGCCAGTGTAGTGAATATCAGCTGCATTACTCACATCCAGCAATTTACCTTTAAAATAACCCAATTGATCCAGTTTGTACGTATTTAAGTTTGCATTCGATGTATTCAACGGAATTTGTTGACCATCATAAATCGTATCGTATTTCATGAATGGCCCCTGCAATAAGTTTACAGTTGCCTTAATCAATTTGCTTGAGTCATTCAGGTAGAAATTCAGGACGTTTTGTCCTTCTTTAGGCAAAGTATCTACATAAGCGACAACTTTCTTCACTTGTGTTGGCTTACCATTGATTGTTCGAATCACATCTTGGGCTGGACCCACGGGATTAACGGATACACCAGAAAGCTCGTTAATTGAACCAGGTGTACCATTAACAATGATAAATTCCATACCTACAGGTACAGATGGGGCATCAGTAGTCTTGTTCTTCATAGAACTTCCTGTTAATTTCATGGCTTCATCTAGGGCAGCCGCTTGATCAGACCCGCTACCCTTGATTCTATTCAACAACTGATTATTAAAATCAGGGAGAAAGTTCACGTCATCAATATAAGGCTGAGTGCTGCTGCGCAATGTAAATTGAACCGCAGATGCATTGGAACTCGTTCCATTTGCAAAACCTACACTCAGAGATGCACGAATCAAGTGGTCGGTTACGATGCCATCAGGCACAGTTACCTGGAACGGATATAATTTGTAACCAGTAGATGTAACAACATTTGCTGTATCAATCGTAGCATCAATTCCATTGGTATCACCAATTGCGCTACCGTTATTACTTACATCCGTAAATCTAGCATTAATTTTGCTCACTACTGGATCAGTTGCTCCGGAAGGAACCAGAACATTACCCTTTAAAACCACACCGCTTGTAGACGATACAGTAAAGTCAGGTGAAGTCGTCAGATCAGCAGACACATTTCCGTCCTTGTTCAAAGTCAAATCGGAAAATTCAGGTTTACCCGTATAAATCGTGATTTCACGCGTAACCGTAAGAGCCTGAGTTCCGTTACCCACTTTAATCGTCACTATATTTTTACCCGGGCTGAGTACAACACTTCCTGTTAGCTTATAGCTGGTATAGGAGTTAACAGTATACGTATTGCTACTTTTTGTAGAAGTAAGCGTTACACTGTCAGCATTAGGCGCCGTACCTTGAATGACTACTTTCACATCATCCGTACCGCTATTTCGTGCGTCTGTCAGTACCGCCGTCTGATTCTCTACTAACTGCTGGGTTTCACCATTCAGTGTGGCTGACAGATCATACAGCTTGGGTCCATCCTGATACTCAATATAAATGGAGTCCTTCATTTCAGCCGAATTTTGACTACTTTGGAATGTAATTCGGTTCAAACCAGGAAACAGTTTAATGTCTGAAATTTGAATTGCAGAGCCATTGACCGTAATTCCGCCCTTTTGACTCTCATTTTTATTAACTACGTTAAGGTTTGTTCCATTTTTAGAGAGTTGGAATACACTATACGATATAGTACTTCCATTCACTCCGTTAATCGTACCGTTAACTGTAACACGGTCGGTATTTACCATTCTGGCCGAATCCGCATCATATTTTTCATTTGGAAAAATGAAATAAGTTCCTGTCGCAGCATGAGCCGTACCTACCAGGGCCGCCGGCACCAAGCCAATGATGAGACCAACCGTCAGCAACATGGATAGCAATCGTTTCAAATCATTGTCCTCCTTTGATTCTGTCGCACCTTGGGGTACGTAATCATTCATTACTTTTTTTATCGGTAGCAAACATACAAAAAATTAGAAAATTCTCAAAAAAGGAGGGAGTTTTTTTACAGCAAACATTAAAAAAGCCTTCAAACCTGCGGTATACCGCTAAGCTTGAAGGCTTACATTTAAATTAAAATTATAATTTCGATCGCGTCTGGGAATCTGGTTTAGCCAACAACCGAATTAGTGTGTTAAGAACAGGACGTTTGGTTTTGCCAACGAGACCAATAACTTCTGCTCCGATCTGTAGGAAGAACATCATGATACATATCACGACAAAGGTGACCCAGTTTGCTTCATTAAGCGCAGCCGACGATTGGATAACGGCTAATATACCGAAAAATACAGCAATACCGTAGATAATCAACACCGTCTGTCTGTGACTGAAGCCTAGTTCGCGCAAGCAGTGATGCAAATGGCCTTTATCCGGTGAGAATATCGGTTTTTTCTGCAACTTGCGACGAATAATAGCAAAGAATGTATCTGACAAAGGTACACCGATAATAATCAATGGCGTAATAAATGATACGATAGCAATTTGCTTGAAACCAAGCATTGAAAGCATAGCTAGAGAGAAACCTAAAAATAAGGACCCTGTATCACCCATAAATATTTTTGCAGGATGAAAGTTAAAAAATAAAAATCCGATAATACTACCTAACAGCACAAGGCAAAGCATCGCCACCATGTAATTGCCCATTAGTAGTGACATCACAGCGATCGTTCCAATCGCAATTCCTGAGACACCTGCAGCTAGTCCATCCAGACCGTCAATCAAATTGATAGCATTGGTCACACCTACGATCCAAAATATCGTAAGCGGAATGGAAATCCAGCTTTCTAAAGAAGAGTATGCATCCTGAAAAGGTACATTTACAAAATCCACACGAATATCAAAAGCAAACACGACCATACATGCCACGGCAATTTGAGCCAAAAATTTCAATTTTGCATTAAGATCAAAACGATCATCGAGAGCACCAATCAGTGTAATCAGCGTACCGCCAATCAGAAAGGCTGCAATAAAGTTAATATCCCGCGAGGACAGCATTCCGTCAGGCACAAAAGGTAACATCGCCAATAAGGACAACAGAAATGCCAAGAAAATCCCCAGACCGCCAAGACGCGGCATAATTCGGGTATGTACTTTTCGGGCATTCGGCACATCGACGGCTCCAACCTTCACAGCGAATTTCTTGACAAGCGGCGTAAGTAACAGCGCAAGTCCCAGTGCCATGATGAAACCAATAATATAGATCAATAACATTTGATCATTCGACCCCCAATTTTAAAGCAATGCCTTTTCAGATGTAACCGCATTGAATTATACTCTGATCAAAAATAAATACCAAGCCTCATATTCTGGCAAATTAGCGGGTTTTAAAGGCAGATTCAAGCTATTTATCACACTTTTGTGACGTTTTCTTTTTCACGCATCACTTTCACTGCGAATTTCGGCAACGCAAGCATTCTTTTGTAACGACTAGGCTCTTTTAGGAGTCTATATAACCACTCAGCTCGTAGCTTTTGAAACAGTTTAGGTGCGCGTTTTGTTTTTCCTGATATAACATCGAAACTACCGCCGACCCCCATCATCACCGGCACGCCCAGTTGTTCCTTATATTTACCAATCCAAGGTTCCTGCGTATCAGCTCCACGCGCTACAAACAACAAATCAGGGTTCGCTTCACGAATAGCCCTAATCACCGCTTCATCCTCGTTAGGACCAAAAAAACCATCGCGCTTGCCACAAACCGTAATTCCAGGATAAAGCTCATGTACCCGCTGAGCGGTCGCTTGAATCACTTCAGGCGTTGATCCAAGTAAATAAACTTTCCAATGATAGTTTTCTCCAGCTGCGAGCAATTCATGTAACAAGTCAAAACCTGCCACCCTCTCGGGTACAGGATGTCCAACATAGTTTGCAGCCCAGACCACACCAGTTCCATCTGGAACAATCAACTCTGCCTGCTTCATCACATTCATATACACTGGATCTTCCAATGCAGCCATGACCATAATCGGATTGGCAGTGATCACTTGATGGGGGCGGCGAGACTTCACCGCCTGAATTAATACATTTAATGTATCTTTCATATTAAGCCTTGATACCTGAACACCGAAAATCGGGACGGTAGGCACACTCGTAACCTTATCAACTGTCACTGTATCCATCATCCTTTGCGACACAAGTAATTAACGATATGCTGTGCTGGTAAGCGAGCCTCACTTTTTAACAAAGCAATTGCTGCCCCTTGGCTCTCGATCCATTGACTACGCTGATCCAGCAGCCGCATAGACTCGTTAGCCAGCTTTTGCGCATCCAGTGCATCTGTAGTACCAACAGGCTGGCTACCAACACGGCTGAGGAAATGATCAATTTTGGGATCGTAGGATATACCCAACGGGGGCACTTGATGGGACGCTGCATAGATTAAGCTGTGCAGCCTCATCCCGATCATCAAACTGCATCTGCTGACCTCCAAAAGCATCTGTTGAGGATCGGTAACTTGGTCACACATACTGACAAGGCTTCCTGTCCCACTAATATCCCCCAACAAATCCATTACCATCCTTGAAGCCTGTTCATCGTCAGGTAAATGGAATGGTAAGAAACGCAAGTGAACACGGCGTTCCGCAGCTAATCTTTTTAAGCCGTCTGCAATAGCCGTTAAATCGCGTTGTTCCTTATCCCAGTAGCGTACAGAAATGCCGACGACTGGGAGTTCATCCTCATCAGTCTCAGTTGCAGCATCATGCAGCTCGGAACCGGAGGGCAAAGGAAGCCCCATTACAGGATCAGGAACAACCTCGACAACCGGACGTTTCAGTTTCATGGTACTCAGCAAAGCAGCAGATTGCTCATCTCTGACGGAAACATATTCACAGCGTTGAAATACAGCTCGGATCATAGGATAAAATATCTTCCGTTGTACTGGGCCCATGCCCTGAGCGTATACAAACGTTGGCTTTCCAGCCCATTGAGCCAGTTTCAGAATCGCCAGATAATACGGAATGCTTTTAGGGCTTGTAGCATCCTGGAGCAGACTCCCGCCGCCACTAATGAGCCCGTCACTGTTTTTAATCGCTCTCCGCACTTCCCCCAGGCTCATACGCGGAACAGCTTCTACTCCGTACATTTTCTGTGTCCAAGCAGGGTCAGAAGATAGAACAACAGGCTTGATCGTAATCCCCGCCTGACGGCTTTCCTCTTCTAAAGCAGTCAATATCGACTTGAGCACCGCTTCATCCCCACTATTGTGAAACCCGTAATAACCCGAGATTATTATCGTTTTAGCTGTGGTGACCATTTCTTCCAACATCCTTCCAGCACTTGCCACACGACAATTGCGATGATTCCCAGCACCAATCCAAATCCCAATCCCAACAGCCCACGACTAAACGAGAGTGCTGCTGGAGAGTGAATGTGAGCAAAGGTATCGACCATCGAGGCTTGACCAATAGCAGCTATGATCAGCAAATAGATTGCTTTGCGATATTTCAAAGCCAGGAATGCCCCTGCAATAAACAGTGGGTGAGCCATTAAGAATTCCTTATTGCGCGGACGTACACCAAACGCATTCTCCAGGAAGTTACGGAAAACCAGCTCGGTGTTCGACACCGTACCTGCGTTTCCAGTACGAGTCAAATAGTAGTAGCCAGCCGCTGCGATAACAGCCAGTGCGATAACCCACAATACAGTAATCGGCGTACGTAGCAGTTTGGTGATTTCCTCCCGTATAGAAACGCCACGATAAAAGAAAATATAAATCGCCGCCAAGAAGATCGGCAGAATGTGAAGCAAGCTTACACCTCTAAATTGGTTTAACACCAGGCTGTAGGCAATGCTGTTCAACAGCGCAATAACAAAAGGCACTGCAGCCAGCGACAAGATCGCTGTCTGTACGTACAGTATAAGCGTGCGAGTCAATCGTTGACCTACAGAAAGTTCAGGCCCCTGTTCACGTTTAATTCTGATCGTACGCACTGCAATGATCATTGCAACCGTAGGTCCGCTAATCGCTGCAAGCAGCGCCAAACCTTGTTCCATCAGGCTGGAGTTCAAAACATAAAGCCCAGCAGAACCTACCAAACCGAGTGCAAATGCCAGCAAAGTCAATGCCGGAACGAAATAGGACACCATAATGGAGAAGAAGGCTAGTGCACCCAGTACGACAATCATTTTGAGATAGCGCTGAATGGAGGAATCGACCACTTGGAACGGTTCAGCTTGTCCAAGTTCAAACCCTTTTTTCTCCATTCGTTGTACAGCGTTGCCCGGTTTGTCTAAGCTGTGGATCAGGTTATCAACCGAGTCTTTCACCTTGGCCTCAGCAACACTGCGGCTAGGCGCGGTATTCAGATACAACATGCGAATATTCCGATCCTTGGTGGCGAGTGCAAAACGATCGGCCAACGTTTCCACATCGAGTGTTGAATCTTTATCACTTAGTGAGTATAGACGCACAACATTATAGTGGATATCGTAAGCGAGCTTATTGAAGCCTGCCTGCGGTTTCTTTAAGTTTTCGATAGCAGCTAGGCCGATATCGTATTTGTTCAGCAATTTAGCAAATGCCGCTAAGCTATGCTCTTTCTCGTTATCAGTAAAGCCTTTGACTGAATCCCCTTCAAACAAAATGCGCTTTACACCATTTTGCTGAAAGGAAGCCAGCATCTCTTCCGTCAACTCCTGGTTATAGGGAAGGCTGTCACTCATGCGTGGAACAATAAAAAAACCTTTACTCCGGAGCTGCTTCATAGCAATCGGGTCAGGCTGCATAGGCTTGAGATACGCATCCTCTGGGGATGTTTCCACAACAAGCCCTTCCTGTCCCTGATAACTCCACGGCTTTACGTTGATGCCCAGACTTGTAAACGTACGTAAAATTAACGGCTTTAGTGCTTCAGCATTTTCTTTGTCAGCGAAAACAACGTACGTAAAATTCTCATTTGCAGGTGAAAGACGTTTTTCCAGATCCGCAACATTCTGAGTCGTATAAGTTACAATGCGGCCCGCTTTACGGAAATCATCCAACGTACTTTCATACATCGCCATGCTGTTCACACCAGCCTGTTGTAAGCGGTCAAGCTGCTCATTCAGATAGTCCTGCGGATGAGCCTGATACGAAGCCGCTTCCGTCAAATCCCGATAATCGAACACAATCTCTACTTTTTTACTCGAGGATTCTGTCTTTACACGATCGGCGATAACTGGAATGGAAGCCAGCAAGCCAACCGCAACCAGAATCCACAACCATTTTCGAGAAGCTGTATTCCAATACTGCCATTTCTGATACACCAAAGAACCTCCTTAATATTCGGGATTTTGCAAAATTCAATGCTGCCCACCTTGCCATTCTACTCTTGAGTAGGCCACTCATTGAATTTTGCAAAATCCTCCGTTGCCGGAATAAGCCTATTTTTCCAAAGCCTCTTCCAGGTTATTCTGCAATACAGAGAAATGACCTCCACGGCGTACTGCCCTTTGCCGTGAGAGGTCACCGATTACTTATTTCATATCTAGTTACCTTAACCTATTCTATTATAAAGGGAATTTTCTCAAGCGTCTACGCGGGCCATAACAGCATCGACCAGCTGACCGATTCTTTGCTCCGCGTCTGACAGCGAGGAACCACGTACTGCAAAGTATACTTTGATTTTAGGCTCTGTGCCTGAAGGTCGCAGGCAGAACCAAGAACCGTCCTCCAATAAAAACTTGAGTACGTTTTCCTGCGGAAGTCCGCCCAAGCCTTGCGAGTAGTCCAGTACTTTGTCTACCTTCACACCTGCAATCTCTTGAGGTGCGTTGCTGCGCCAATCCGTCATTTTGCTCTGGATTTGCTCCACTCCATCCTTACCCTTGAGTGTACGAGACTCCAGCTTTTCAAGGAAGTAGCCAAACTGCTCGTATAGCTCTTGTAAAACATCATAGAGCGTCTTGCCTTGCGTGCTGTAATAAGCAGCAGCTTCGGCGATCAGCATGGCCGCCAAGACAGCATCCTTGTCACGTGCGTAATTTCCTGCCAGATAGCCGTAGCTCTCTTCATAGCCAAACAGGTAGGTATACTCGCCAGTTTGGTCAAACTGGTTCATTTTCTCGCCAATATACTTGAAGCCGGTTAGCGTGTTAAACACTGTTGCTCCAAAATGTTCGGCAATGACTGCACCCATTTCGCTAGTTACGATGGTTTTGATAACTGCACCATTATTCGGAAGCTTGCCAGCTTCTTTCAGTTGATTCAGCAAGTAGTAAACCATAATTGCGCCGGACTGATTACCGGACAAAACCACATATTCGCCATCACGGTTTTTCACAACTGCCCCCATACGGTCAGCATCAGGGTCTGTTCCGATCAACAGATCTGCACCAATTTTCTCACCCAGCGCAATGGCCAGCTTGAACGCATCACGTTCTTCCGGATTAGGCGACTTAACGGTCGAAAATTCCGCATCTGGCTGCTCTTGCTCAGGCACAATATGCACCTGTTCAAAACCGATTTTCTCCAGTACACGACGAACAGGTATATTTCCAGTGCCATGAAGAGGTGTAAACACAACTTTAAAGTTCTTGCCCGGTCCAGCTGCAATCAGTTCTCGGTTCACACTCACACCGGCTACCGTATCCACAAACGCTTCATCTTCCTCTTCTCCAAGCCAAATCAACAATCCCTGTGCCTCTGCTTCTTCACGTGTCAGACTTTTGATGTCAGCAAAAGAAGGAACCTCACGAATATAGCCAATCACCTTTTCAGCCTGATCTGGAACAAGCTGACCACCTTCATTATTGTATACCTTGTAACCATTATACTCGGGAGGATTGTGACTCGCCGTGACAACAATTCCTCCACTGGCTCCCAAATGACGTACACTAAACGAAAGCTGCGGCGTTGGACGCAAGGAAGGGAACAACTTAGCTACGATACCATTGCCCGCCAGCACCAAAGCTGCATCCAAAGCAAACTCTGGCGAAAAATGACGTGAATCATGTGCAATGACAACCGAAGGTTTGCCTTCTTTGCCAGCATGCTGCTCTAAAATATAGCGAGCGAGCCCTTGAGTCGCACGTCCGATCACATAACGATTCATCCGGTTACTGCCTGCCCCAATCACTCCACGTAGACCGCCTGTACCGAATTCCAGTTCTTTGTAAAAGCGATCCTCTAGTTCCTGGTCGTTGCCTTGCAATGCGCGCAACTCCTGTTTGGTTTCTTCATCAATATAAGGGTCTTGCAGCCAGCTCTCAATACCTTCTAATGCTTTTTTACTCAACTGCGTCATACGGAATTTCCCCTCTCCATTTTTGGGTTGTCAAAACAGGATCTCTATGTACACATGCACTCGGTTCAGACATCGTGCTTATGTCGGCAGGGCTTGTCTATTGGGGTGGGTCTGATAAAGCAAACATAATCTCGCCCTCAGCTACTACTGTGTCGCCCACTTTCGCCGTAGCTTTCCCTTTACCAAAAGCACCTTTGGAACGAGTGATTTCCACTTCAAGTGTCAGCGTATCCCCAGGGACTACCTGTCCACGGAAACGGAAACCGTCCAACCCTGCCAAAAAGCCGATTTTGCCGCGATTGCTCTCTAGGTGCAGTAATGCGACTGCTCCGACTTGAGCCAACGCTTCAGTGATCAATACACCAGGCATAACAGGATAACCCGGAAAATGTCCAATGAAATGGGGCTCAGTCATCGTTACATTTTTAATGCCTACTGCTCTTTTACCTTCCTCCAGTTCAATAATACGGTCCACCAACAAAAATGGCGGTCGATGCGGAATAATCTCCTGAATTTGATTAACATCCAATTGCAATTTGTCCATTTACCTTAATAACTCCTCTCGCTTGCAGATTTGACTCTATTCAGCCAGAGTTACTGCAAGCATAATATTACCCCGCTAACGCTGTATAAAAACAGCTCATCACGGCAACAATGTTAGATATCCTTCACCTACTGCAGAAGTGAAGGTTGAGATAAGGGGCTTTTTCCGCCGGTTACGCAACAGAGGCGAGAAGAAGCCCTTTTGCTCGTGCTTGGTTTTACCCCGTAGTGTTATAAACTCCCCATCATTATACATTCATCAGATGCAAAAAGAAAATTATGCGGAAGTACCATATTTGTTGCTCCTATTATGGGGGTGAAGCGAAGTTTCCTTTGAGCCAAGGGGGAGAGGGCTACGGGGATGGATCGTTCTTCCGATCGCTGTTACCTCGGATTTTTTCATTATTTAAAACCCGGAAAGGTTAAAATCCGAGGATAAAGGCGAACGCTATCGCTTCTACAGAACGATTCCATCCCCTCCGCCGAGTTGCTTTTGGCTCAAAAAGAAGACTCGCTTCAATAATACTCGCTTGTTGCGAAGAGCAAACAAAACAAACGAAGGCCTCTGAACGGCCTCAATTATTTGCAATCCATACTCGCTACACTGGAGGGTTCTGCGGTGAAAACATAATAAAACCCTGCGCCACTGGCACAGGGTTTGTTTTTTTATTTACTACCCACAAAATAGCGGGTTGATTTACCTTTACAAAAGTGGACAATGGCGGGTAGCAGCGGAACGAAGGATTTGAATCTGGAGAAGCGTAAGTGTTCGCCTTTGCAACGGGATTTTTACATCTAAATAACTTAATAATATGAAAATTCCGTTGCAACAGCGATCGTAAGATCAAATCATTCGCGGAGCGACCTTCTCCCACCACAGTCACTTTTTAAAAAATAAATCAAGGCGCAAATATAAGATCAATGACATGCTGCCAGGTTTTCCATTCAAATACGCCTGCCAGCCCTTGCTTACCTACAATTACATATCCTGCAATTAAGCCGCCTAACAGCGAGAACAGGAGCAACAACGGAACTACGAAATAACGAGCAGTACGCCAGCGGGATTTAGTCTTTTCAGGCACCGGACGGGAATCAGATTGTTCTTCCTTCATCACCAAATCCTTAAGCCCTCAAATTATTGGCCAGGTTCATCATCGTATCGCTAGAGGTTAATGCCCGTGCCGCCATTTGATACATCCGCTGGACTTGCATCATATCCGTCATTTCGCCCGCTAAATCCACATTAGACTCCTCAAGATAACCGGAACGCACAGATACGTCCGTTGGAACAGCACCTGCCACCCCTGCTGCCCCGAATACATCGGCTTCTGTCACACCATTTGCTAACACAAACAGGTTATCATCCCGCTGTTGCAATCCTTCTGGACGCTGTACATCCATTAGCTTAATTCGCTGACCAACTGTCGGAGCGCCAGTTCCATTAGCACGAATCAGCAATTCGCCATCGGAGTTAATAGCTACTTTGGAACCCGCTGGCGCAGTCACAGGAATATCGTTATTATCCAGCACAGAATAACCTTCCGCAGTGGTCAACATCATCGTCTCATTATCATTCGGATCAGGAATAAAATGAAAGCTGCCGTCACGCGTCCAAGCTTTTTGCCCATTTCCCTGGATTTCAAACAAGGCATTCCCCTGGATCGCCAGATCCGTAGGAAGTCCCGTCTCCTTGAGCGGACCTTGTTCCATATTTTTCATAATTGCGTTTGTTTTGACTCCGTAGCCCAAATTATAGCCGAGCGGCATCGCCCGTCCATTTTGGAGATACGTTGAAGGCTGTTGCTGCACATTAGCCAATACATCTTCAAAGGAACCTTGTTTACTCTTATAACCAACCGTATTGACATTGGCGATATTATCGGCAATTAAATCCAAACGCTGCTGCACACTGGCCATAGACACCATTGCGCCAATCATGGAGTTGTTCATCACTTACCCCCTGTTATACACGGCCTACTTCGTTAACGGCCTTGTCCAAGCTTTTATCATAAAATTGAATAACCTTCTGATTCGCTTCATACGCTCTTAACGCAGCCATCATGTCCACCATCGACTGAGCAGCATCTACATTAGATACTTCCAGATAGCCCTGGCGAACAGATACAGTATCATTAGCGGTCATCATTCTAGCCGTAGCACCATCCGTATCATTCAGGCGGAAATTACCGTTGCCCTCACGAACGAGCTGGTACGGCCGATCAATCACACTAATTCCAAGCGTCGTTCCGAGCAACTGGTTGGATTGGCTGTCCACCAGTTGACCCCGTTCATTTACTTTAAGCGCTGAGACAGACCCCGTCAATTGAATTGGGTTTCCATTCGTATCCAACACTGCTGAACCAGTCGACGAAAGCAATGCTCCCGTTCCATTTACTTGGAAATGCCCATCACGTGTATAGCGGACATTACCATTATTGTCCCGTACCGTAAAAAACGCTTCTGGACGATAGGTGACTTCACCGTTAGCATTGATGAATTTTCCAGCCTGATCAAAAGCCATAGGTTGACCAGTAGCCGGGTCGTTCACATTAATATTGGACTGTAACGCAAAATCCGTAGTTTGCCCACTATCCTTCAACGCTCCCTGAATGTAAGGAGAGAGGCTTTCCTCAGCAAAAACGCCAGTATTGAGCTTGCCGACCGTACGGTCCGGGTTATCAGGGTTTCCCCCCGTCATGGAAATAAGCATTTCGGGGAATGAGCGTTGAACGCTATTCTCCTGTTTGTATCCCGTGGTATTCATATTAGCAATATTTTGCGTCACAGTGTCATGACGTCGTTGTTGTGTCATCATTCCGGCGGCCGCAGTATATAAACCTCTCAACATGTATCGTGCACCCCAATCCTATACTCTGCTCATCAATTATATGCTCGCATGGAGGCACTAAAGCCAAAATGCTAGGCAACCTGCCTGACCGCACACGAGTCTCTTATAGTCACTATCGGCAGATTAGAACTTTTTC
Organism: Paenibacillus sp. AK121; assembly: GCF_019042715.1. Taxonomy (NCBI): domain Bacteria; kingdom Bacillati; phylum Bacillota; class Bacilli; order Caryophanales; family Paenibacillaceae; genus Paenibacillus; species Paenibacillus sp. AK121. Next base: position 508,773 of record NZ_JAHPJM010000002.1, on the reverse strand, counting down.
TTAACCACATGATCCAAATTATCCAGCATAATTCCTGTACCTTTAACGACACAATGCATCGGATCTTCAGCAACCAGCACTGGAACACGCAATTCTTCAGCAAGCAGCTCGTCCAAACCGCTAAGCAACGCACCACCGCCAGTCAAAATGACACCACGGTCAATAATATCGGCTGATAGCTCCGGCGGGGTCTGCTCCAGTACAAACTTAGCTGCAGCTACAATCGCTGACACGGGATCTCTCAGCGCATCTTGCACTTCTTCCGCGGAAATACTTAACGTCTTGGGTAATCCGGATACCATATCCCGTCCACGGATGTCCATCTCAGCACGTCGTCCGCTCGGATGCACGGTTCCGATAGCAATCTTGATATCCTCAGCCGTACGTTCCCCGATGAGAAGCTTGTACTTCGTTTTTACATATTTCATGATGGCTGTATCAAATTTGTCCCCTGCCATTTTAATAGAAGAAGCTGTTACAACATCTCCCATAGAGAGGACTGCAACGTCTGTTGTTCCGCCACCGATATCTACGACCATGTTGCCGCTAGGCTCAAAGATATCCATTCCTGCCCCGATGGCAGCTGCCTTTGGCTCTTCCTCCAAAAATACTTCTTTCGCCCCGCTACGCTCCGCCGCTTCACGAATCGCTTTTTGCTCCACTGAGGTAATGTTCGTCGGCGCACAAATCAAAATACGAGGGTGGCTGTACCAGCTTTTTCCCCCTACCCGATTAATAAAATATTTCAACATCGCTTCTGTTACTTCAAAATCGGCGATGACACCATCACGCAATGGACGGATGGCTATGATATTACCAGGAGTACGTCCTACCATACGGCGCGCTTCTTCTCCGACAGCCAGAACTCTTTTTGTATCGCTTTCTATCGCAACAACGGAAGGTTCGTCAAGAACAACCCCCTTACCTTTGACGTGGATAAGCACGTTGGCCGTACCGAGGTCGATACCGATATCATTACTGAACATATTAAAAAGGCCCCCAAAGTGATATTTTAAAAAGCTAAGATTCGACAAGAAGCGGCAAATATATGTATAAACCTACGGTTACATGTCATTTTTCGTCTTGTACCATCTTTTAACATATCATACTTCAGGGGGTTGATTCAATGGCTTTGCCAGCCAATTCACTATATATTTTTAGGACTTGCCGGAAACAAGAATTCCCCTTCTTTTCCCACTCGTTTTTTTGTACTTAATTTTCGTCGCTTCACCCCCCCGCAGATGGCGGATGGATTTATGGTATTCGAGAATGTGCTTCACCTGATCGGCAAGATCCGGGTTAATTTCAGGCAGCCGTTCGGTCAGATCTTTATGCACCGTGCTCTTGGAGACACCAAATTCCTTGGCAATCGTACGGACCGTATTCCTTGTTTCCACGATACAGCGACCGATTTTGATGGTCCGTTCCTTGATGTAATCGTGCACGCTCCCGCCTCCCTACTGTGGATAGTTTGGTACATTATATGAGGAGCGTGCCTATATATTCGCGGTTTGGTGGGAAGACATGCTTCGGAAGGCCTATTTATTTGGCAAAAGCAGCTTATGTTTACCTCATGCGCTAAAACTGCACAAGAAAAAAGCAGGGAATTTGAATTCCCCGCTTTGCATGCAAAGCTATGGTCCATTTATTTTTTAGGAAGCAGACCTGCTGGATTCACCGGCTTGTCATCCTGGTACACTTCAAAATGCAGATGTGTTTTCAAATCCTTTTCAAGCTCGTTGCGCCCTGCTGAAGCAATCACATCATTTTGTTTCACTTGATCGCCTTCTTTTACTTTCAGATCGCTCAAGCTTTGGTACACTGTTTTGAGATTATTATCATGCGTGATTTCTACGACGTTACCTACCAGCGGATGTTGTTCCACACGAGATACTTTTCCACTCAGAGCGGCTCTCACTTCAAACGCCTGATCGTCGGACCGAGAAAGGTCAATCCCCGTGTTAGCGGTAAATGTTTTATCGTACTCTACCATAGCTGCCGCTTGCTCATCAGCTGTGGCGTTTTCGTCAAAGAAAGGCTTTACGACCTGCACTGCGCTAGCATCTGCCACCGGCCATGCGATATTTTCTGACTGAGCAACAACCTCCACACTTTCTGGTTGTTGTTCGTTAACATCAGTACTCACTGCGCTTGTGCTTTGTACCGATGGACTAGCTGGGTCAGGTTTGAAAGACTTCTGGCTAGCATCCTGATAGACCCACACTAAGGTTAGTATAATGGCTGCTGCGGCAATGTAGGCTGCCGGGTATGCCCACCTTTTGGACAACAGCTTTTTCCACGAAGACGGCCGTGAAGCTCTTCCACCCTGAAAGGTTTTGGGTGTATCTTCATGATTTTGGTTCTGGTTTTTATTTTGTTCACTCATTTGCTCATCACCTCAGTAACCAGTGTTACCGGGCGCAACTCTTTTATACTTCAAAGTTACGAAAAATTTACTAACTTAGAATACGAGAGGCATTCGCAAAAGAAATACCAGTATAATAGTGAAGAAGAATCTGAGTGGCGGTATGACCTTCCTTAGCCATTCCATTGGCTCCCCACTGGCTCATACCGACGCCATGGCCATACCCATAGGTTGTTATAGCAATCCGGTCCCCTTCGGTCTTCCACGTAAATTCAGCTGATCGTAGCCCTAGTTTGTTACGAATCTCCGGCCCCGTAAAGACCAAGCCTCCCACCTCAATCTTCTTGATGCGATGCCCTTCTGTCTTGGAGAGTATACGAATCTCTGGCATACTCCCACCTCCAGTAGAAGCAGTGACCGCAGCACGACTCAATCCCAATCTATCGAACACGCTCTGACGGCTCAGTGTGACGGTTTCTGTAAAACGGGGGGCCAGCTGCTTGTCCCATGGACTAGACACACTTCGTAAATAGGGCACGGCCTTCGCCCATACATCCTCTGAATTTTCGGTATAGCCGTTGCTGGTAGAAAAAAAAGAAGCTGTAATGGGTTTACCCTCATATACCATGATTGTATCCTTGGTCTCGCGCACAGCCTGGCGAATTTTTGCCAGATCTGCGGATTTACCAGAACGCTCCCATTCTCTAGTAAGTTTAGCTTTGGAGATGTAAGCCTGGTGTTTAACGGTATCTGTCACATCTGCGCCCGCCGGGGCGCCGCTGGTGTCATCAGCCAACAAACGCCGGGTAATGAACGTACGCGCGGCGATAGCCTGTGCTTTCAATGCCTCTTCCTCAAAGCTGGGCGGCATTTCAGCTGCTACTACGCCGACAATGTATTGCTCCAAAGGTAATGTCTCCGTCCGGCCAGTAGACGTGACGTACACCCGCACGTCCGGCTCTGCCACGACCGGAACGCTACGCGCTGGAGCAGCGGGTACGGCCGGTATCGGCGGGACACCCGGCAGGCGCGTGACGGGTGCCTCGCTCTTTGCCGTCGTATTAGACTGCGCGGGTGCGGCTGTGCGGCTCCCAGTCGGCAAAGGCTGCGCCGCCTGGCGAGGCCATGCCATGAGTGCGGGCACAGCCATGGCAAGCACCAGCACCCCTGCCATGGCGGCAAATGGCAGCCATGGGCGGCGGCTGCCCCAACGCGGAGCTCGCCCGGCTGCAGGTCGCAGATGCGGCTGCGGTCCCCGCCGCCTGCTTGCGTCGTATGTGTTACCGGGCGATGTTCCAGCCTCAGGAAGTATCGTACCGACAGTGTGAGTAGTGGAAGTCAACGCTGTGGTACACCGATTGGTCTTGGCGATAGTCGGAAATGCATCTGTTGATTCTGCATGCTGCTGCATAAGTTTATTTTTCTGCAACGAAGTTGCTATAGAGCCAGAGCTTTCCTCCGCAAGTGAGGCCTGGCGATGTTCCTGAGGATGATGAATTGGTATACGGATGCGAACCTGTGAATCTTTCATAGGCTGAAACCTCCATCAAAGGGCTAAGTGTCCGGCTGAAAGTACAGATATACTCCAGCAGATATTTTCAATCATATGAGGTCGTCCACTTTGATAGAACCGTTTTAAGAGAACTGAAAGAATGAAAAAGACAAGCAGCAAAAACACAAAAAAACCAAGCCCTTTCGGACTTGGTTCTAATTGTTCAAGTTTATACCTATGCCAATAAGTTAAAGGTTAGGCGAGGGAAGGCTGAATCTTCTTGAACAGATTCCCCGGCGTTTCTTCTGCTACAACACGCTCTGTGCTAGCCGAATGATCCAGTTTGGATTCATCGACAGTCACTCTGTAAATATCCGCTCCCAATCCAGTCAGTTTCTCCGCCAAATGAACGTAACCACGATCGATGTGATGAACGCCAGATACCTCCGTTGTACCTTCTGCAATAAGTCCAGTCAGAATTAACGCAGCACCTGCACGCAAATCTGTCGAGGTTACTTTCGCACCCGTCAGCTTAGCATTGCCAGTTACAATCGCCGAACGACCTTCGACCTTAATTTCTGCATTCATGAGATGAAATTCATCCACATGCATGAAACGATTTTCAAACACAGTTTCCGTAATGATGCTCGTTCCTTCAGCGGCAAGTTGAAGTGCCATCATCTGAGACTGCATATCGGTTGGAAACCCAGGATAAGGCAGCGTTTTAACATCAACGGCCTTTAGCGGCTTATCCGCAATGACACGAATACCATTTTCATCGGGTTGAATCGTTACACCCATTTCTTCCATCTTGGATATAACCGGTCCCAAATGATCGGATATTGCGCCTTCTACATATACGTTCCCGCCTGTGATCGCAGCAGCAACCATATAAGTACCTGCTTCTACCCGGTCGGGAATGACCGTATGTTTTACTCCATGCAGCTTCTCGACGCCTTCTATACGAATTACGCCTGTGCCTGCACCGCGTACTTTGGCTCCCATGCCATTCAGGAAGTTGGCGAGATCAACGATCTCAGGTTCCTTAGCAGCATTCTCAATGGTAGTTACGCCCTCAGCAAGAGTAGCGGCCATCATAATATTCTCGGTTGCTCCTACGCTGGCTACATCCAAATAAACTTTAGCTCCACGCAGACGACCGTTACTTTTAGCTTCAATAAAGCCCTGGCCCAAGCTTATCTCGGCGCCCAACGCTTCGAACCCCTTCAAATGCTGATCAATAGGTCTTGTTCCAATTGCGCATCCGCCTGGAAGCGAGATTCTTGTACGTCCCAAACGTGTAAGCAATGGCCCCATAACCAAAAATGATGCGCGCATTTTCCTAACCCACTCGTAAGGGGCTTCACAGGAAATTATCTTCCGCGCGTCAACACGAATGACCTCGTCTTGGTATGTAACGCCTGCTCCTAAGGACTCCAGCACTTTGTTAATGGTCATCACATCGTCTAGAGGAGGTGCATCCATAATAACACTTTCTCCTTCTTCTCCTAACAGAGAAGCGGCGATGATCGGCAGAACTGAGTTTTTGGCTCCGCTGACTTTGACACTCCCGGTCAATCTGTTGCCACCGCGGACGATAAATTTGCTCATCTATGGTTCCCTCCGCGCGTCATTTCCCTTTTCCATTCTGGAAAAAAGAACATATTCCGCTATTTTCATGCCTTGCTTTTTCATTACATAAAAAAACAAGATTTTATTAATACCCTAACTGCCATCATACCACTGATTAAAACAAGTATACAAGCGTTTTTTACACTTGACGACCACCTGCGTTCTAACGGATTCAGGCTGTTATACAAGTACGGTGCTTTTGTTTACCATTGTTAACAATATGGCATGATGTTATTCGACAATTCCTGCACATCCACAGTCATAAAGTCATATAACCCGCTTACTTCATGTTAAAACAAATTCTACAGCATCTGGCTCCAAGAGATGTAGCTCAATAAGAAACCAGAAACCAACTGTCCCAAAATAATAGCAAGAAACAAGTGCAGCAATCTGCCCTGCGGTCCTTTGGGTTGCCGGATTAACAAATCCAGCTTTAAGCTCTGCAAAGCCCACCAAGCTAACGCTATACAGACGAGCGATACGATCATGGAGACCAGCGCGGTCATACTCGCCGATTGACTTAACTGTTCAGCCAACTGCTGCTTCCCGTTCATCCGTAATTCCTCCCATCTGCGTCACAGACTTCTTTATAATACTCGGCAAGCGCCTAATATGCTAGTGCTATTTATGTTTCCAGTACATTTATTTCGACAAAATGTGAATAATCACTTCTGTTTCGCGAATTTAAAAGGTACTAAATACCTAGCTATCAACCTAGAAATAGGACTATACTTTTGGAAAAGACAGCTAAAAAAAGGGCTCGATCACAGTGATCGAAGGAAGCAAAGGCGTCACTTTACCTTCTGCAGGCATTCTTGGGCAGAAGTTATGAAGTGGTCTCTTTGTCATTCCATCCGTATACTATGCCGAACCCTTTTTAAATTCCACTCAAAATCCAATATTAATTCTTATTGGTTCTGATACTTGTGGCATTCAATCGGTTAAGCGCCCGTTGCAGAGCGACTTCTGCCCGATGATGGTCTATCTGTTCCTGCTTGCTCTGGAGCCGCAGTTCTGCCCGCTCCCTTGCCGCACGAGCACGTTCCACATCAATATCTTCGGAACGTTCCGCACTCTCAGCCAAAATGACCACTTTGTCTTTGCGGACCTCAATAAAGCCCCCATTGACCGCGATCACTTCAGTTTGACCACCGATTTTAATGCGAACCGGTGCAATCTTCAAGGGAGTGACCAAGGGAAGGTGTCCTGGTAAAATCCCAAGATCGCCTTCCGAGCCGCGAACACTGATGCTGTTTACCTGTTCTGCATAGACCAGGCGCTCCGGCGTCACAATCTCTAGTAAATAGGTGCTCACTTGAATCCCTCCTGGAAGCTGTCCACAGACAGCTCACTTCGTAAGGCTCGGCTATTCTCTGCCTGTATGTTTACAACGTTTTAGCTTTTTCAACTGCTTCTTCAATGGCTCCTACAAAAAGGAAGGCCGCTTCTGGAAGGTTGTCATGCTTGCCTTCCAAAATTTCTTTGAAGCTACGCACCGTTTCTTTAACCGGTACATATTTACCCGGGAAGCCGTTAAATGCCTCAGCAACGTGGAAAGGTTGTGAAAGGAAACGCTGGATTTTACGGGCACGTGCTACCAGCATTTTATCTTCTTCACTCAACTCGTCCATACCCAGGATCGCAATAATATCCTGAAGCTCATTGTAGCGGGCCAAAATTTGTTTTACCCCTTGCGCTACATTGTAATGCTCTTCACCCACAACGTCTGGAGACAAAATACGGGAGCTCGATGCGAGTGGATCAACCGCCGGGTAAATACCCATTTCGGAAATTTTACGTTCCAGATTCGTTGTAGCATCCAAGTGAGCGAACGTTGTAGCAGGAGCCGGGTCAGTATAGTCATCCGCAGGCACGTAGATCGCCTGAATGGAAGTAACGGAACCTTTTTTAGTAGAAGTGATCCGTTCTTGCAATTGCCCCATCTCCGTTGCCAGCGTAGGCTGGTAACCTACTGCAGAAGGCATACGTCCCAACAGGGCAGAAACCTCAGAGCCTGCTTGGGTAAAGCGGAAAATGTTATCAATAAAGAGCAACACATCACGGCCTTCTTGGTCACGGAAATATTCCGCCATCGTTAGACCTGTGAGGGCAACACGCAAACGTGCACCTGGGGGCTCGTTCATTTGTCCGAACACCATCGCTGTTTTGTTGATAACGCCGGAATCTCTCATTTCATGGTACAAGTCATTTCCTTCACGTGTGCGTTCACCAACACCCGCAAATACAGAAATACCACCATGCTCCTGAGCGATATTGTTAATCAGTTCTTGAATGGTTACGGTTTTACCTACACCAGCACCACCAAACAATCCGACTTTACCGCCCTTGGCATAAGGAGCCAGCAAGTCGATAACTTTAATACCAGTTTCGAGCATCTCTGCTTGAGTTGTCAGTTCTTCGAAAGAAGGCGCTTGACGGTGAATCGGATTTCTAGCCGCTTCACTCATATCAGCACCATTGTCAATTGGCGTTCCAAGCACGTTAAATACACGTCCAAGAGTAGCTTCGCCGACAGGTACAGAGATAGGCGCTCCCAGATCAATTGCTTCAGCTCCACGAACCAAACCATCTGTGGAAGACATGGCAATACAACGCACACGGTTGTCACCTAGATGTTTTGAAGCTTCGAGCGTCAGATCAATTTTGACTCCGCTCTCCAGCACAGTCCCAATATGAATAGCATTCAGAATTTCCGGAAGCTGTCCACGTTCAAACTCAACGTCGACAACCGGACCCATGATGCTCACTACGCGTCCTTTGTTCATCTTTTGGTTTCCCTCCTACAAGCTTGCACAGCCGCAAATCTGAACCATTCTGATTTGTTTTGCGCCCGCAGTTTATCATAATAGTGTAGACCCTGTTATCAAATAGTCGCAAGCCAGTCGTATTAAGACTGAGCGTTAGCCCCTGCGACAATTTCCGTAATTTCCTGGGTAATAGCCGCTTGACGAGCACGGTTATAGGTCAAGGAAAGCTCTCCAATCAACTTGGTAGCATTCTTCGTAGCAGCTCCCATCGCCGTCATTTTCGCTCCCAGTTCACTTGCTTTACCATCCAGTAAAGCGCCGTAAATGAGCGTTTCCGCATAACGGGGCAGCAACACTTCCAGCACTCCCTCTGGTGAAGGTTCATACTCATAATTAATTGAGGATGAAGCTGTAGCTGAATCCGGTGTTGCCATCGGCAACAACCGATCAACTGTTGGAATTTGAGTCAATGCGTTAACAAAGCGGTTATAGCATAGATAAAGCTCATCAAATTCTTTAAGTTCAAAGCCTTGTACGGCTTTGCTAGCAATCGTTTTGATATCTGAAAATGCAGGTGTATCTGATAGATCTGTTACCGATTCTGCAATAGGGAATTCACGACGTCTGAAATAATCCCGTCCTTTTCGCCCAATGATGAAAATCACGAATTCATCCTGTGAACGGTGACGTTCAGCAATCGTCTGCGTAACCTGTCGCAGAATATTAGCATTATAACCACCAGCCAGACCACGATCAGATGTAATGATGAGATAAGCCGTCTTTTTAACCGGACGACTCTCCAGCATTGGATGCTTGATGTTATTCGCTCCAGAGGCAATACTACTCACAACTTCTTTGAGCTTTTCCGAGTAAGGTCGAGCCGACTCTGCTTTCTCTTGAGCTCTTCTCAGTTTGGAGGCAGCGACCATTTCCATCGCTTTCGTAATCTGCTTCGAACTCTGCACACTTTTAATCTGACGTTTAATGTCGCGCATACCTTTTGCCATGATTTCACCACCTTCAAGCTTTGGCCAAACCAAAGCTAACTTCATAAGATTAAAATCCAGCCGCACATATGTTAAAGGGCCTGTTATTGAGGGTAAAACATGCCAAGGAAGCCACAACCCAGAGGGTACGCTTCCTTAGGACATCTTTCATCATAAACAGGCAAATTCCAATGTAATTAAACCGACGTGGCGAATGATTTTTTGAATTTCTCGATAGCTACCTTCAAAGCTGCTTCATTATCAGCAACCAAGTCTTTCGTGTCGCGGATTGATTGAAGCACATCCTGATGATCGGACTCCATGAAAGACAGGAAGTCTTTTTCGAAACGTTTTACATCCGCTACAGGGATATCATCGAGGAAGCCTTTTACAGCAGTATACAAGCTCACTACTTGTTGCTCTACAGCAAGCGGTTGGTGAACACCTTGTTTCAAAATTTCCATCATGCGTGCACCGCGATCGAGACGGGCTTTAGTGGATTTATCCAAGTCGGACCCGAATTGGGAGAACGCTTGAAGCTCGCGATATTGAGCAAGATCCAGACGCAGGGAACCTGCAACCTTTTTCATCGCTTTAATCTGAGCGGAGCCACCTACACGAGATACGGAAATACCTACGTTGATCGCCGGACGTTGCCCTGCATAGAACAAGTCAGCTTCCAGGAAGATCTGTCCATCCGTGATGGAGATAACGTTAGTTGGAATATATGCAGAAACGTCGGAAGCCTGTGTCTCGATGAATGGCAATGCGGTAAGTGATCCGCCACCGAGCTCATCATTCAGCTTCGCTGCACGTTCCAGCAAGCGAGAGTGCAGGTAGAAAACGTCACCCGGATATGCTTCACGACCCGGTGGACGGCGCAGCAACAGGGAAAGTTCCCGGTAAGCAGACGCTTGTTTAGTCAAGTCATCATAAACAACGAGGACGTGCTCGCCTTTGTACATAAAGTACTCACCCATGGCACAGCCAGAGTAAGGAGCAATGTACAGCAATGGTGATGGTTCGGAAGCAGATGCCGTAACGACAATCGTGTATTCCAGCGCACCATGACGACGCAATGTTTCAACAACTTGAGCAACCGTGGATTGTTTTTGACCAATAGCAACATAAATACATTTCATGCCGTTGCCTTTTTGGTTCAAAATAGCATCGATTGCGATAGAAGTTTTACCTGTTTGACGGTCACCGATAATCAACTCACGTTGACCACGACCAATCGGTACCATCGCATCAATAGCTTTAATTCCTGTCTGCATAGGCTCATGTACCGATTTACGGGCCATAACGCCTGGAGCCTGACTTTCAACCGGACGGAATTCTGTTGTAGCAATCGGTCCTTTACCGTCTACTGGTTGCCCCAGCGGGTTAACTACACGCCCGATCATCGCTTCGCCTACAGGGACTTGCATGATCTGGCCTGTACGTTTTACTTGACCACCTTCACGAATGTCGGAGAATTGACCCAAAATAACAACACCGACATTGCTTTCTTCCACGTTGAGCGCCAAGCCCAATACGCCAGTGTCGAATTCGACCAATTCACCGGCCATAACTTTTTCCAGTCCGTAGACGCGGGCAATACCGTCGCCGACTTCAACAACAGTGCCGACTTCAACGACCTCGATATCATTTTTATATTGTTCAATCTGACTTTTAATCAATGAACTGATTTCCTCAGGTTTGATACTCAAGTGTGTTCACCCCTATCTTCTATACTCGTCTGTTAAAGGATTTCTCGAGACGATCCAGCTTGCCGGCCAGACTGCCGTCGTACAGTGTATCGCCGATAACCACTTTCAATCCGCCCAGCAGACTCGGGTCCACTATATTTTCCACACGGATTGTTTTATGTTCACGGGTTCCGAATTCCTCGGCTACCGCTGTTTTTTCCTGCTCACTTAAAGCATAAGTCGAATACACCTTAGCATGGGCAATTCCCAGCTTGTATTCCTGAATATCGAGATATCCGGCCAAGAGAGATTCGAACAAATCTGCTCTACTGCGCTGAATCAGCAGCTTAATCGTGTTAATCAGCGACGCAGACAACTTGCCTTCAAAATTGCTAGCCAGAACCTGAAGCTTGACTGCTTCCGTAATGTTAGGAGAATTAATGAATTTACGGATTTCAGCATCCCCCGATACAGCTTCTACAAAAGCACGTAGCTCCTGTTCGGTTTCCATAATGGTTTGCTCCTGCTCTGCTACTTCATACAAAGCTTTCGCATACCGTTTGGCAACTACCGTATCTCGGCTCATGCTTTGCCTCCTACCTCTTTAAGGTATTGGTCGACAAGCTCTCCCTGGACTTGGTCTTCCTTGATTTCCTTTTGAATCAGTTTGGAAGCAATTTGTACCGAAGCTTTACCCACTTCGCTGCGTAGTTCGGCAACTGCCTTATTACGCTCGCTTGTGATTTCACGAACAGCTTCGTCTTTCAGGCGGACAGCTTCGTCTTTAGCCTGAATAATAATTTGTTCCGCTTGCTTGTTACCTGTTTGTTTTGACTGTTCTATAATATCGTAGGCTTCCTTACGCGCCTGTTGGAGAGCCTGCTTTTGCTCCTCAACATAAGCAACAGCCTGTTCACGCGTTTGTGCCGCCTCATTCATTTGCTGTAACACGAGTTGACGCCGCTTTTCCATAACGGAAAAGAGAGGGCCAAATGCATAGCGCGTCAGTAACCAGTACAAGATCAAAAATGCAATGATAGTGAAAACGATACTTGTCCAATTTAAACTCAATTGAAGTCACTCCTTTCCGGTGAACGTCGGTTCTGGATCTTTCATGTTCCAACGAACAAAGAAGGCGCGGATGGCTGTGCCTTCCCCGCCAAACCTTGCTTAGTTCAATTCATTAAGCCTTAGCGTAAAAAATAAATGCCAGAACGACACCGATAATAGGTAGGGCTTCGACCAGACCTACACCGATAAACATAATAGTTTGTAAGGTGGACTTCGCCTCTGGCTGACGAGCGATACCTTCAACTGTTTTACTTACGATCAGACCGTTACCAATACCTGCGCCAAGCGCACCCAAACCTACTGCGATAGCTGCTGCTATTAATGCCCAAGCTCCCATTTTAAAAATCCTCCTTAGAGATGTGTATTTGTATTGTACATGTATTTGCAGTTAAGCGCGAAGCGTACTCCTGAACTTAACTAAAAACCTGAAACATAATTCACCTAATGTTCTTCTTCATGTGTGTCAATTGCCTGTGATATATATACGAACGTCAAAATGGTGAAGACGAACGCCTGAATGCTACCGACAAAAATACTGAATCCCTGCCAAACTACGAGCCCCAATACGGAAGCAACCATACCTCCCACACCAAGTGCTGTCATTTTCAGCAGAACACTAATCAAAACTTCGCCGGCAAAAATATTACCGAATAGACGCATACCGTGTGTCAATAGTTTTGAAAACTGTTCAATCAAGTTAATTGGCAAAAAGAACGGAAATGGCTGAACGTAATGCTTGAAGTAAGCTTTGGTATTACGGAAGATTCCCAGGAAATGAACCAGGACAAAGATCATCAATGCCAGTCCAATGGACACCCCTGCATCTGCGGTAGGTGATTTCCACCAGCTGATACCTACATGGGCAGCTTCGCCCGGGTGAGACGCCTGTGCTTGTTCTAGTGCTTCTTTGACTGGAATGATTTCATGTCCAAATACTTGGGCACTTTGCACATTATCGAATTCAGTCACAATTCCGAACGGTAAACCCAGCATATTGCCCACGAAAATGAACATGATCAGCGTCATCCCCAAGGAGAGGAAGGGCTTCCCTTTTTTCAAATCCATTGTGCTGGAAATCAGTCCTTGAACGAATTCTACGACCCATTCCATAAAATTTTGCAGTTTGCTCGGATTGTCCACAGACAAATTGCGTGTTGCAGCAAATGCTAGTCCAAATACAATCGCGCAAGTCACAAAAAGCATAATAATGACGGACAAGTCAATGTTAAACCCGCCCAATTCGATAATCGGTGATTCATGCAACATGTTTTCTCACCCCTTTCTCAGTTGAGCCATTATTTTTCCTGTAGCGTGAATATGATGCCTATAATTAAAAGAAGAAATTGTCCAGTTACCAGGCTTGCCATTACAGCGATCTCATGGAAATAGGCTGGGAACTCCATAGCCAGCACCACTGCCAAAATAGAGGTCGCCAATCGAACGCCAAAGCCAATCCCCACCTTTTTCTTCTTTCCTTCACCGGCAGCCGCACTCGCAACCTGTCGAATCTTGTAGGCCATATATAGCACATTTAGACAGCTTACTCCCGTTCCCAGAATGATTCCGTGAGCAATGTCACGATGTTGGGGCATGAAGGCGGAGACCAGGAAACACAGAGCCATAATCATAAGCGCTACGATCCATAACATCTTTTGCATTCGGGTCATCTCATTCATTTGTCCCTCAGTACCTTTCCGATCACAAGGGCAATACTCAATGCGCCTACAACCAAGCCTGCGAGAACGCTTACGCCAGTCCAGATTCCAGATCCACCAAGTTTGGCATCAAGCCATTTCCCGGCATAGAAACCACCCAGTGTGCATATCGTCAAATCAATGCCGATCGCGCTCACCAGTCCTATAGCCTTAAAGGCATTTCCGGTGTTGTTTCGGTTGTTGTTTTGCTTGGAAGGTTTGACCACTTTTCTCATGTCACCCCTGCAATTCCAGTCCATTTTACTTAAATATAAGATGCTTTGTCAATTGAGATATTTTAGCGCCCTAAAGTATAAAAATCAGTCGACAAAGCATCTAAAAATGCTGTATCCCTTGGTAACCGTACAGTTTAACTGTATGCTTACCTTGTAAAGATTAATGATTACGAACGAACGCCTTTTGTGAACATTGTGTGAAATTCTTCAGGACGTTCTGTTTGAACACCATAATGGTGCAAAATCGCATTGACAATTCTTATAGATGCTTGTCCATCACCGTAAGGATTCGCTGCCTGACTCATAGACTCATACAACGCGGAATCTGTCAAAAGAGCCTTGGTCCGACTGTACACGTTCTCTTCACTTGTACCCACCAGTTCCAAGGTACCCGCTTCAATCCCTTCCGGTCTTTCGGTCGTATCACGCAGCACCAGCACAGGTACTCCGAACGAAGGCGCTTCTTCCTGAAGACCACCGGAATCCGTAAGAATCAGATGCGTGTGCGGATAAAAATTGTGCAGATCCACTACATCCAGCGGATCAATCAACTTAATACGCGGATGGTTGCCCAAAATTTCAAATGCAGGTTCCTTCACGGCCGGGCTCGGATGAACCGGGTAAACAATAGCAATATCCTCAAACTCGTCTGCGATCCGCTTAACCGCGTTAAAAATCTGACGGTGCGGTTCCCCTTGGGACTCCCGACGATGTGCTGTCATGAGAATTAGGCGTTTGCCCTGAGCCCAGTCCAGTACAGGGTGCTCGTAGTCCTGGCGAACTGTATACTGAAACACATCCGTAACTGTATTGCCTGTTACATATATTCGCGATTCAGGCTTATTTTCCTTCCGCAAATTTCCAGCCGACAAAGAAGTAGGCGAGAAATGCAGATCGGACAGCACACCTGTGAGCTGACGATTCATTTCCTCAGGATATGGAGAAAGCTTGTTCCATGTCCGCAAACCTGCTTCCACATGCCCTACTTCAATTTGCTGCATAAAGGCTGCATAGCTAGCCAGGAAAGTCGTCAGCGTATCGCCGTGAACCAACACAATATCAGGCTTCGCCTCACGCAATACGGGCTCCAGACCTTGAAGTACACGTATGGAAATTTCATTGAGTGTCTGGCGATCCTTCATTACATCCAGATCATAGTCAGGGTGAATATTAAAAACTTCCAGAACCTGATCAAGCATCTGGCGATGTTGAGCTGTAACGCATACCACGGACTCGATATGCTCCGGATGGCGCTGAAGCTCCAAAATGAGAGGAGCCATCTTAATCGCTTCCGGACGCACACCGAAAATTGTCATCACTTTGATTTTAGACATTTTCTGTTGAACCCCTTTTCATAATAAACATCTGCTTCCCAGATCATTCCGTTCTTCAGATAGATGATCTGTCTTAGCGTCCATAGATTGTGCCAAACCGCTAAAAGTAGTCTACTTGGTTCCGTACAAGCGGTCTCCTGCATCTCCAAGACCCGGAATGATGTAGCCATGATCATCCAAACGCTCGTCCAGTGCAGCGACATAAATGTCTACATCAGGATGCGCATCCTGCACAGCTTTCACTCCTTCAGGAGCGGCAATCAGATTCATCATTTTAATTTGAGTACAGCCTCTCTTTTTCAACACATCAATCGCTGCAATCGCCGACCCGCCCGTTGCAAGCATTGGATCAATTACGATCAATTCACGTTCAGTTACATCCGTAGGCAGCTTTGTATAATATTCTACGGGTTGCAATGTCTCAGGATCGCGGAACAACCCCACATGTCCTACCTTTGCTGCCGGCAAAAGCTTTACGACACCATCCAGCATACCCAAGCCTGCACGCAAAATCGGGATAAGGCCCAGCATACGACCGGAAATCACTTTACCTTCGGTTTCAGCAACTGGAGTTTGCACCGTAATGCTCTCCAGCGGGATATCCCTTGTAATTTCATAAGCCATCAAAGTTGCTACTTCATCAACCAATTCACGGAAATCTTTCGTGTTGGTCCGCACATCGCGAATAAATGTAAGTTTGTGTTGGATCAAAGGGTGATCGCAAACCACCAGTTTTGCCATAATATATTCCCTCCGGTATTATCGTCACGTTCTTCCGCACCAGCATATCGAACATCCTGATTCGAAAGGATCTATGTAACCTATTTGTACAAACCAAATAAGCACAGATGCAATGCGTGCCTGTAAATCCTGTTTATTATAACATTCCCTTGGTTGATTTAACACCTGCCACCGCAACCTTTTGTCAAGGGAAAGATATGACAAGTAAAATGCTTGGCAAGGCCCATTTACGTGTGACTTTTGTCATATAAAATCATATCAAAAAGGCTTTGACGGCCCTTGACCGTCAAAGCCTACCAGCTCTAAACTTCCTGCCTGAGATATAGCCTCTGCCACCCCATGCAATTTCTTTATCTATACTTCAGATTGTCCCACGCTCCCTGAAATTGCTGAAGCATTTCGTCCTTCGTAATAACCCCTGCAATATAGGCTTGTATACTACTGCTTAAATCCTGATTCAGTCCCTTCGGGAAGCGCTGGAAGTTCCAGCTCCATATCTTGCCTTCTTTCACGTGCCGAGATATTTCCGCACCCAAATCACCTGTGGTCTCGTCACTGGACGTGATACTTTTGAAGGCAGGAACGAACTTAAACTCCTTGGTGATATAATGTTTTCCTGTTTCTGATGTAACCAGCCAATTGAGAAATTCCTTTGCCTCCTGCTTCACAGGAGAATTTTTATTGACCACCCAGTTTGAGGCCACTCCCACAGCCAGTTTATCTCCAGTAGAGGAATCATTGTCTATGGGGCTTGGAAGAATACCCAAATTCAAGTTAGGATTAATTCCATCTATTTGCGGCTGCGTCCAGTTCCCCTGGTGCATCATAGCGGCCTTGCCTGTCGAAAACAGTGTCACTTGTGTGTTGTAGTCCGTTGTGAGCGGATTGGGGTTTCCATATTTTAAAGTCAGGTCAAGCAACTTCACCCACTGATCGAACACGGGATTACCAGGGATGCGAGCAGTTCCTTTGTTTAAATCCGCAACGTAACTCTCCGGGTTCGACTGTCTGGCAAAGGGGATATTGATAAAGTGATTTCCCAGAACCCACCACTCTGCATAGCCGTTAGCAAAAGGGATAATCCCTGCTGCTTTCAGTCGCTTGGCTGCTTCCTCCAATTCATCTAACGTCTGAGGTAGTTTGGTTATACCCGCTTTTTTGAACAAATCCTTGTTGTAGACAAAACCGAATCCCTCCAGGTTCATAGGCTGTCCATAAATCTTACCGTTAACCGTCATGGGCTTACGGGCGAAATCGTCCAAGTCCTTCACCCATGGCTGATCCGATAAATCCTCCAGGTACTCAAACCACGTATCGCGATCTTGATAACCCTCATTTGTGAAAATGTCCGGCTGATCGCCTGATGCGAACTTAGCCTTCAACGAAGCACCGTAATCTGTACCCCCACCGACAGATTGGATATCCAGCTTGATGCCAGGGTGCGTTTTTTCATATTCAGCCTTCAGCTTGTTCAACGGTTCCGAAATCTCCACTTTGAATTGATAAATGTGTATGGTTTTGATCCCACTCTGTTGAGCCTTCGTATTACCACAACCTGCA
Organism: Paenibacillus sp. AK121; assembly: GCF_019042715.1. Taxonomy (NCBI): domain Bacteria; kingdom Bacillati; phylum Bacillota; class Bacilli; order Caryophanales; family Paenibacillaceae; genus Paenibacillus; species Paenibacillus sp. AK121. Next base: position 491,203 of record NZ_JAHPJM010000002.1, on the reverse strand, counting down.
AGCATACATGTAAGCAGCAACATCAGGGAGATGACAAGCAGCACTGTCTTTTTCATCCGATATCCCTCCCATCAGCCTTTAACCGCTCCGGCCGCAATGCCGGAAACGATGTATTTTTGCATCACCAGAAAAAACACAACGATTGGCGTGATTCCAAGTACCAGTGCGGGCAACGCCAAGTCCCATTGCTTGGTATATTGACCAAACAGCATATAGGTGGCAATCGGAATCGTACGCAGCTCAGGATCATTCAAAATGAGCGAAGGCAGCAAGTAATCATTCCAGATCCATAACGTATTCAAAATAAGTACGGTCACGAACATAGGGAGCAACAGTGGACAAACGATGCGAAAGAACACCCCGTAACGAGAAGAACCGTCCACTCTCGCCGCCTGCTCAACCTCAATAGGTACCGTTTTAATAAAGCCATGAAACAGAAATACTGATAAAGGCGCTCCAAAACCCAGATAGCACAAAATTAGTCCTGGTATGCTGTTGTTCAGACTCAATACGTTGGACACTTCCATAAGCGGCAACATAATCGATTGAAAAGGCACGACCATCGCAGCCACAAGCAGTCCGAACAGGAACCGATTAAAAAGAGTGTCATGCCGAACCATTTGGTAGGCGGCCATCGAGCTGATCAGCAGCAAAAGCGTATTGCTGACGATGGTGACGATCAGTGAATTCCCCAGTGCTGTGGGAAAGTTTATTTTATTCCAGGCGTTAGCATAGTTTTCAAAACGGAAGGTTGTCGGCCACGAAGCGGAATGGGCCAAAATGTCTCCAAAAGATTTAACGGAGTTCACGAGCAAAAAATAGAACGGAACTAGAAAGATCAACCCAACCACAATAAGCAATATTTCAGCTACCCATGTGCTTAAACGATAGTTCGATGTTTTTCCCATTACATTTCGACCTCCTTTTTCTTCGTGAGACGCACCTGAATGCTGGTAATGATCGCAACGACCACGAAGAAAATCATAGCCTTGGCAGTTCCCAATCCAAGTCGATTATTTGTAAACGCTTCATTATATATGTCCAACGCTACAGACTCAGTCGCCTTGAATGGCCCACCCTTTGTTAAAGCCAAATTCAACTCAAATACTTTAAAGGACCAGGATATCGCTAGGAACAAGCAGACGGTCACTGCTGGCATAATAAGCGGCACCACGATATGACGCAAAATCTGTCTTCGGCTCGCACCGTCAATTTGGGCCGATTCAATAAGGGCGTGCGGAACATTATTTAGAGAGGATATGTAAATAACCATGAGATAACCTGCGTATTGCCAAACAAACACAATGACAGTTCCCCAAAAAGCAGTAGGCCCATCACCCAACCACGGTAGTTTGAAAAAAGATAGCCCTGTCGCCTCTCCCACCGCCGAAAAACCGCGTACAAATATAAATTGCCAGATGAAGCCGAGCAGTAAGCCGCCGATCATATTAGGCATAAAAAATACAGTTCGCAGTGCATTGCGGGTACGCAATGGCTTTGTAAGCGCATAGGCCAGGAAAAAGCCCACCAGGTTAGTTAAAATGACACCACATACGGTAAAACGGACCGTAAACCAAAAAGCATTACGGAAATCTGGATCATCTCTAAAAATATGAATGTAATTCCCTAGCCCGAGCCATCTGACATGTTCAGATACGCCATCCCAGTTCGTCATGGAATAATACAGCCCCAGCAGGAACGGAATGACCATAATTAAGACGAAAAACAACGCCATCGGTCCCACAAATACGAGCTGCTGCAATAATTGCGCGGATTTTCTTTGGCTCATTGCAATCACTCCTTTGTCGTAGATCATGAAGGAAAACGCGCATAATCCTTACTGCAATCGCTTATTACCCAAAAATGTAAGTTTCGAGTCGTCTGGACACAAAAAAGGCTGTTCCCCCTCCGCTAACGAAAGGAAAACAGCCTTATCATATAAGATTAAAAGGAATGACGATGAATTAGTATTGGGTTCCTGTATAGATTGGGAACTTGTCTGTTAACTCGCCAACTGCTTGGCTTGCTTTGGACAATACAGTATCATCTTTTGGATTTTTAAGAGTATCAGCAATGATTTTACCGATTTTAACCATAGCCTCTTCATCCATACCACGAGAAGTTGCAGCAGGTGTACCAATACGGATCCCGCTAGTAACAAACGGACTCGTTGGGTCAAAAGGAATGGCGTTTTTGTTGACCGTGATACCCACAGAATCCAATACATGCTCCGCTTCTTTACCTGTGATATTCAAATTGCGTGTGTCCAACAGCATCAGGTGATTATCCGTACCACCAGATACAATATTAATCCCCTCTGCCAGCAGTGTTTCAGCCAGCACCTGTGCGTTGCGAACTACGTTTTGCGCATAGGTTTTGAATGATGGCTGGAGCGCTTCACCCAAAGCAACTGCTTTGGATGCGATCACGTGCATCAGTGGTCCTCCTTGAGTACCAGGGAAGATAGCTTTATCAATCGCTTGCGCCCACGCTTTGCGAGTCAGAATTAGACCCCCACGCGGACCACGTAGCGTTTTGTGTGTCGTTGTTGTCACAAATTGGGCATGAGGAACTGGACTAGGGTGAATCCCTGCTGCCACGAGACCTGCGATATGTGCCATATCCACCATGAACAAAGCACCTACATCATTAGCAATGGAAGCAAAAGCTTCAAAATCAATAGTACGCGGATATGCACTTGCACCAGCTACGATCAAACGTGGGCGGTGCTTGAAGGCTGCTTTGCGCACTTCATCGTAGTCGATACGGAAGTTGTCTTCACGTACACCGTAAGCAGCAAAGTTATACAACAAACCGGAGGCATTAACCGGGCTTCCGTGTGTTAAGTGGCCGCCATGCGCCAGATTCATACCCAGTACAGTATCTCCAGGTTGAAGAGCTGCCAGATATACCGCCATGTTAGCTTGTGCTCCAGAGTGAGGCTGCACGTTCGCATGCTCGGCGCCGAATAATTCTTTCGCGCGGTCACGTGCAATATCTTCAACGATATCTACATGCTCACAGCCACCATAGTAGCGTTTGTTCGGATAACCTTCAGCATATTTATTGGTAAGCACGGAGCCCATGGCTTCCATTACTGCTTCACTGACGATATTCTCGGATGCGATCAGCTCGATATTGTGGCGTTGCCGTTTCAGTTCAAGCCCCATTGCTTCCATCACTGCCGGGTCACTTTTACGCAGATGTTCCATCATGATTGATTACTCCCTCTCCATGGTCAAATTTTGGGTATACAAGCAAATGCCTGTTCCTCTGTTGGGTACCTCATCATTAATGCAAAAAAGATCAGTACTAACATGCCGACATGACAAATGCTAATCGCAGTTTCCGCCGGCTTCTTGTTCCAGACTGTACACTGCCCGTTGTCCGCCAATAAGTGGAGGACGAGTGAACGCAGCTGTCACACGTGCTTCACCAATCCAGCGAAGGCTTGGGCGAAACGGAACGGCAATTGGGCGTAGATGCATGCCAATCAGCGTTTCGCCGATGTCTATCCCGGCATGAGCCTGCACGTTCGCCGCCAGACATGCATCATCCATAGAGCGATAGGCAACGGTAGCCATAGAGCCCCCTGCTGTACGAACAGGAACAGCCGCAACCTCCATCAGTCCTAATCGCTCCAGTAGAGCACGCTCAACGACCAGTGCTCGGTTCAAGTGCTCACAGCATTGAAACGCCACATCAAAGCCATACTCTCTGCGAACGGATTCTACTCCAGACAGCACTTGCTGAGCCACATCGAGCGCTCCTGCTGTGCCGATCCGACTTCCAGCCACTTCACTCGTGCTTGCGCCAATAACCAGCAGGCGACCAGCTTTGAGACTGGCCGCTTCTGCAATTTCCCGCACGACAGAAGCGGTCTGTGCTTCGAGTGAAATCTCATGATCCAATTGTTCTACCATTGGAACCTCCTTTGGTTGAACAGCCTCTCAGAGACTAGGCACGGTTTCATGCCCAAGTTCAACACACTCTCTCCTGATCACAATCTGACTATATTATAGCCGATGTTTCAGATTTCGAGCAGAAAAAATGGAAGAACAAGAAGGCAGCAGAAGATCTGCTGTAGCTTGTATACGAAAAAAGAGCAGTCCACACCTATGTGGAATTGCTCTTTTGCCCAGGCGACCGGCCGTATATCCGATGCTCCATCGTGGTTGATCCCACTTTTGTCGCCAGTTACACCGGATTCTCATTTTTCCACCTTATCTTAACGGATTAACCGTCGAAAATCAACAGATTCCGTACAAAATAGAGGAACGGTGCCGATTTTATTCGGAAGAACCTTTTAGCTTGTCCAACAACTTATGCAAAGCCGTACGGATTTCTGCCGCTGTGACATCGTAGTCCTCACGCGAACCACCAAATGGATCTGAGATATCGAAGCCCGGAATCCGTTGGTGTAATTCAATCATTCGTTCACGCTCCTGCGTCGATAGCTCTTGTCCGAGTGAAGCCATCAACTGCTGTGAAGCATACAAGCCATCTAACTCCTGTACGTCATTCAGCACTGCGTCCCGGTCCTCCACATATTCCTTCAGCGTAAATACTTTGCCTGCCGTTTGGGGGAACCGCTGTACGACATGCTGTTTATGTCCTTGTGTCAAGGTTAAGATCAGATGTGCCCACTCGGCAAGCCCGTCGCTTAAAGGAGTTGAAGTGATCTGATCGGATATATCGTGATCACGCAGAATCGCCTCTGCATGTCGGGATATCGGCGTGCCGTCCATCGCAGCTACTCCAGCGGAACGCACGTCCAGTTCCAGACCATGCTCAGCAGCCAGCTTACGCAGCATTCCCTCAGCCATTGGACTGCGACAGGTGTTCCCAGTGCATACAAATAAAATATTCTTCAACGTCTTCACCCCCCGTATGTTGAAAATATATAAACAGAGGATTACTCAAATCCTGTATTTATTTTACACTGTCTACGTTAAAATCAAAACATAAACATAAAGCCGAATGCCAGCAAAATAGCACCGCCCACCGCTTCTCCATAATCCCCAAGATTACGGCTGACCTTGCGCCCCAGTAACAGCCCCAGCATCGCCATCGCTCCCCCGCAAAAACCAAAGGCCAGAACAGTCAGCACCAGGTCACTCTGGAACATTCCCAGTGACACTCCCACAGAAAATGAGTCAATGCTCACCCCAAGCGCAAACAGCAAAAGACCCAATGGCGACCGATGATCCAATACGTGTACGCCGTCCCCCTTGAAGGAATTATATACCATATGCCCGCCCAAAAGGATGAGTAATCCCCCTGCGAAGTAGGTCGTTACATGGCCTAATAAAGAACTCATATAATGGCCTGTGAACATTCCCAGCAATGGCATCAGGATGTGAAAAAAACCAATCACAGTGCTGATGCGCAGCACGTCTCGCAGGCGTATCCCCTTCATACCGATCCCTACGCCCAGCGATAGCGCATCCATCCCTAGCGCTACTGCCATGATCAGAATCGTTACAACCTGCCCAGCATCGGCAGAGGCTGCCAGCATACTCCATCCCTCCATTATCCGTCTGTTCTTGTACACGTTATGCGGACAAGGGGCAAATCAGTACAAGCAGGCACTGAAAATACCCAAAACAGAGACGCGGAGAGAGGAGAAATTAAAATAAGAGACTCCATTCTTTCAGAAGCTACAGACGGATGATTCGATGACCTGCCGCTTTAAGCAGTCGATTCATGACAGCGTCTCCCAATCCTTTCGGCGGACAGGCTTCCGCCAAAATGTAGGTGACACCGTCCTCATCGCAGCGGCGCAGCACGCCATATAGGCGCTGTGCCGCCTCATGAAGCGCGTCCAGCTTGCCCAGCGTGTAGACTCGTTCTCCGGCGTAGCTGGCGGCATGGTCGTCGAACGCGAGCACCGCCGTGCGCTCCCCGCGCGCGGTAGCCTCCGCCAACGCGGTGCGAATCCAGCCCGTCACTTCAACAGACGACGGGCCTTGTACCACACTCAAGCGCCCTCGCGGCGCATAGTGCGTATACTTCATGCCCGGCGAGCGTGGCGCCAGGCTATGGGCGTCCTGCCCGGGTGTGTCAGCCAGCGCCGGGTCCAGTACGACGGCGCGAGCAACCGTAGCGAGCTGTTCAGCCGTCACGCCGCCGGGGCGCAGAATGGTGACGGTTCCGTCGTCACCGACTTGTACTACTGTGGACTCCAGTCCCACCCCCGTGGGGCCTCCGTCCAAAATGCCGCCGATGCGGCCCTCCAGGTCCTCCAGCACATGCTGTGCTAGAGTCGGGCTGGGTCTTCCCGAGCGGTTGGCGCTTGGTGCAGCCAGCGGGCAACCAGCTTCCGTGATCAAGCGCAGCGCGATCGGATGATCCGGCATGCGTACACCGACCGTGTCCAAGCCTGCGGTCACACGCGATGACAGTGCCTGCGGCACTACCGGCAATACGATGGTCAGCGGTCCTGGCCAAAATGCATTCATCAGCGCTCGGGCTGTATCGTTTATTTCCGCTACCATGCCTTTTAATTGAGCAGCATCGGAAATATGTACAATGAGCGGATTATCGGACGGACGCCCTTTAGCAGCGAATACCGCCTCTACCGCTTTAGTGCTGCGCGCATCGGCCCCCAGTCCGTACACGGTTTCCGTAGGAAAGGCTACCGTCTCTCCAGCCTGGAGAAGTACGGCGGCCTCCCGTATGCCCTTTTCCGCAGTGATTAGAGCCTGTTCAGCTGAAAGCTCGTCAGGATCATCCCCGTCTGTGTTGTTGACAGAACCAACGGAAGCCGCTTTTTCCACCTCAAAAGACAAGGTAGCAGGTATAGTCGTGTCCTCATCAGAAACCAGACATCTTACATCCCACCAGTGTGTATGCGAAGGCTGTAATGCCTGCTCCTGCTCTTCTATCTCTTTTTTCACAAAACCTGCGTGCAAGTCATGCATTTGATTCACCTTATCGCTCATATCAGATCATCCCATATCTTATTGTCATATAGGCCATTTCATTGCCCTGATCCCCAAGAAACCCGCTTTAACAAATCAGATCAATTTGGCTCTGCTATCTGTATATCTATCGTAAGTTCCATTATAACATATGGGGAAACTTACCCTCGTTGTTCTCTTTTCCATAGCTCTGACGAGACGTTTAGGCAAACAAGCCAGTCACCCAGCTCCACAGACCCGTAAGGGCATCCCACAGGAAAAAACGTACTTCCGGCTCTTTGTCAGCAGCATTCGTTTGATTGTCTTCTTGACTCGTTTTTGCCGATACAGTTTGTGCTGTTGCTTCACCACTGCCTGCATCAATAAAGCACAACGGCGGGAACAGCACACACCACCAATTTTGTCCTTTTCCTTGCCCCAGTGTAACTCGAAGCGCCTCATAATTCCCTGCCGGGTAGACAAGACCACCGTACATTTTCGTCGGAAAAGGTACACTTGCCAGCTCTACCTGATGATCATACGCTATACCGCGTCGAGCTAGTTCTGAACCTACCAAGCGATCAATTTCAGGCAAATGTGCATCAATCAACACTCTGGCTTGATTTAGGCTTTGTGGATTGTCCAGCTCACCCACCCACGCATTCATCTGCTGCACGATAGCGTCCCGTATTTCGCGCTTAACCAACTGATCCTCTGGACGATCCGAATTAGCCAAAATGCGCAGTCGGATGGAATCGTGCGGAATTACCTTCAACCCTGTGGTGGCCACTCCAGACGCTAAAGTCCCTCTTGCTCCCGTGGTCATCGCAGCGTCCGTTTTTTGACCTTCCCAAGACATCATTAATATCGATATACAAAAGAGTATCATTGCAGTTTGCTTCATCCAACTTCTCATTTTCGTCCCCCCAAACCCAAACTCTATCATGTCTATCAGTCTGTCCGGTTTGGGAGAGTCTAAACCTATGAATCTCGTAAAAAATTCAGGCTATTGCAAGCTTGATCGTCACCTAGGAATATAAAAAAGCCCAGATTTCACAATCTGGACTCTTTTGCTACACCGTTTCAACTCGTCAAATAACCATCAATATTTAGTCACAATCCGCCTGTACTAGGCTTTTTTCGCCTTCGTCAAGCTTACTCTGGAAGGCTGTGGCAGGTCATCCTCTAACTCCTGGCCATGCACCTTAATACTCATAACCAAGCCAATACTAGCCATGTTAATAAGCAACGAGGTACCGCCATAGCTTATGAATGGAAGCGTAATCCCCGTAAGTGGCATAATGCCCAGAAACGCACCAATGTTCTCAAAAATCTGATACAGCAACATGGACACAATCCCGACAATTATATACGGGCCAGCCCGATCCCGACATTCCAGCGAAATCAGGATCATTCGGTGAATCAAAATAAAATATAGCAATAGCAGAATGGATGAGCCTACAAACCCAAACTCCTCTGCTACAACTACAAAAATAGAATCCGCATACGTATAGGGAACACGCCCGGACTGTACCGAGGTTCCTTGCAAAAAGCCCTTGCCCATCATCCCGCCAGAAGCTATGGCCAGTTTGGCATTTTTCGTATGATAAGATGCCTTCGCGGTTGCTTCTTCCGGTACCAGCCAAGGGTCCAAACGCTCTACCCAGTGACTACGGCCAATACCTTTCATAAAGGAATCAATCTCATCGTGAAACGAAATATACGCTTTGATCCCTCCACCAACGGCGACTGCAAATACGATAAATCCGATTAGCGCATGGGATGCCTTCACATTACCAATCCATAGCATACCAATGACGATGACAATGTAACCGAGCGCATTACCCAAGTCATTTTGTGCCATGACCATGGCAAACGGGACAAAGCTCACCAGAGCAACTGGAAGAACATCTTGAATAAAATACAGCTTGCTCTTGCGCTTTTTAATCAGCATATACGCCAAAAAAATGATAAGAACCAGCTTGAATACCTCGGCAGGCTGAAGATTTAAGCCACCAATTTTCAAAAAGCCTTGAGAGTTATTAACCGTCCCGCCAAAAAAGCCGAGAATCAACAGGAATATCCCGCCTCCATATACATACAAGGCTTTTTTAATGAATATCCGAAAATCGACTATCGCTAAACCCAAGATCGCTACAAAGCCCAATATATAATACCCGATCATCTTCTGGTAGTCGTTGCCGTGCTCTGCCAAGTTCGTAGGACCCCTACCAGCACTGTATACCGTTATGATACTAATCGCCATGAGCAAAACCAGAATAAAAATAACCGGACCATCAATTTTTTTCAATTTCTGAAGCATGATTTCCCCCTGAGCCGTTTCTCGGTCATACTCCTCTTATTCTAAAGGAAAGACTCGCAAAAAGAAAATGCAGCACTACTCCGAGACGCCTAGGACATGTCGCTCGATCCCCGCAAGGTCAGGAATGATTAGAATGTTCTTCCAGTGACCTGCCTGTTCCAGCAGACCAGCCACGTCTCTGGCCTGTCCCATCCCCAGCTCAAACCCGATTAGCCGGGGCGGGGCCTGAAGGAGCCCCAGCTGCTCCAGCATTGCCCGATACGGGCCAAGCCCGTCAGGACCGCCATCCAGCGCCATTCGCGGCTCATGGTCGCGCACCTCTGGCTGCAAGCCAGCGATGTCAGCAGCCGGGATATATGGCGGGTTGGACACGAGGATGTCCACCACCGTTCCCGTAAACGGCGCCAGTAGATCGCCCTCGCGGAATTCTACGGCTGCGCCGTTTGCGGCAGCGTTCTGGGCCGCCATTTCGAGCGCAGCGGCAGAAATATCCCCCGCCGCCACGTGCCAGCGCGGCCGCTCAGCCGCCAGTGTCACGGCAATCGCGCCGCTGCCCGTACCGATGTCGAGCGCGTGCGGAGCACCGCTCGGCCACAGCCGGTCGCCGTGCTGGAGTATCGCCTCGACGAGCAGTTCCGTCTCGGGGCGCGGAATCAGCACCGACGGTGAAACCGCGAACGGGCGGCCATAAAATTCCTGCTGTCCGATAATATACTGCGCCGGTTCACCCGCAGCTTTGCGGGCGATGATCCGTTCCCATGTGTCCTTGACGGAGGAAGGGAACGGATCGCCCAGAGCGGCGTAAAACCTCGTACCTTCCAGTCCAAGCACATGTTCCAGCAGCAAGCGGGCATTATGCTGCGGCTCCAACACGCCGCAACTTCCTAAAAAAGAAGAAGCCTCAACTAAGGCTTCTCTGACACTCATGTTCCGTTCCGGCGGCATCCGATACACACAATCGCGTTCGTTCCCCAAAACTTAAACCTCTTGTTCCATCAAATCAGCCTGCTCTGCAATCGTGAGTGCTGATACGATTTCTTCGATCTCTCCGTTCATCACCTGGTCCAGCTTGTGCATGGTTAAACCAATGCGATGATCCGTTACACGGCTTTGCGGGAAGTTGTAAGTACGTATACGCTCACTGCGGTCTCCAGTACCTACTTTGCTCTTACGCTCGCCTGCATATTTGGCTTCCTCTTCCTGGCGCATCATATCCGAAATACGGGCACGCAAAACTTGCAGCGCCTTCTCCTTGTTGGAGTTTTGGGACTTGCCGTCCTGGCAGGTTGCCACAATACCTGTTGGCATATGCGTTACACGCACCGCCGACTTGGTTGTATTAACGGACTGACCGCCCGCACCGCTGGAGCAGAAAGTATCCACGCGGATATCCTTGTCTAAAATTTCGATATCCACTTCCTCTGCCTCAGGCATCACAGACACCGTGGAGGTAGATGTATGAATACGTCCGCCAGATTCAGTTGTCGGAATCCGCTGTACACGGTGCGCGCCACTTTCGAATTTCATTTTGCTGTATGCACCGCGTCCGTTAATCATGAAAATAACCTCTTTAAAGCCTCCAAGGTCATTCATGTTTGCATCCATCAGCTCTACACGCCAGCCTTGGGTATCTGCATAACGCGTGTACATCCGGTACAAGTCCGCTGCAAACAGCGCGGCCTCGTCCCCACCCGCAGCACCACGAATTTCGATAATAACGTTCTTATCATCGTTCGGGTCCTTCGGCAGCAGCAAAATACGAATTTTCTCGTCCAGCTCCCGCTTACGGGCACTCAGCTCTTCAATCTCCATTTTGACCATTTCACGCATCTCGTCGTCCAGCTTTTCTGCCTGCATGGCTTTAGCAGCGTCCAGCTCCTCAACGACAGTTTTATATTCGGTATATGCTTCATAAGCAGGCTGTAAATCAGACTGTTCTTTGGAATAATCTCTAAGTTTTTTGCTATCGTTCGCCACATCCGGATCGCAGAGCAGTTCGCTCAGTTTATCGTAGCGGTCCGCCAATGATTGCAATCGGTCCAACAAGCGATTCACCTCTTCAGTTAAATTAATATGAAACCAGCTTTAAATTCACTGGCTACAGCTCTTTATTATAACAACTATTCGATTAATTAGCTACATAAAATACTTGCTAATTTAGGATTTTGCAAAAATCCGCAAATCAATTGAAGTCGAATAAACAAAATCTCGCTAAAGAGTTGAATAACAAACTCTCAACTAATAAAAGAAATGCGAATCAAATATAAAAAGCCGCCGCCCGGGACAGGCAGCGACTACGTAATTGGTACATGCAGGCAACACATATATCATTACTTAATATGTTTGTATATAAACTCTGTTTGTTATACGCCGAGATGCATACTAAACATTAAAACGGAAATGCATTACGTCTCCGTCCTGCACCACATATTCCTTGCCTTCCAAACGAAGCTGACCACGTTCCTTGGCCCCGTTCATAGATCCAGCAGCGACCAAATCATCATAGGATACAACCTCAGCCCGAATAAATCCGCGTTCAAAATCCGAGTGGATTACGCCCGCAGCGCCAGGTGCTTTTGTTCCTTTGTGAATAGTCCATGCGCGTACTTCCTGCACACCTGCTGTGAAATACGTATACAGTCCCAACAAGCGGTAAGCTGCTTTGATCAGACGGTTCAGACCGGATTCAGCCAGCCCCAGTTCCTCAAGGAACATTGCCTTGTCTTCGCCTTCCAGCTCAGCAATTTCAGCCTCTACTTTAGCGCTGATCGGTACCACTTCAGCATTTTCCGCCACTGCAAATTCACGTACCTTTTGCACATATGGATTGCTGTCAGCTTCCGTTACACCATCTTCGCTGACATTAGCCGCGTACAATACAGGCTTCATTGTAAGCAAATGAAGGTCGCGTATAATCAACTTTTCGTCTTCTGACAATTCTACGCTACGTGCAGGTTTGTCAGCATACAGCGATTCCTTGATCCGTTCCAGTACTTCAACCTCCTGGGCATACTGCTTGTTGCCGCCCTTCATGTTTTTGCGGGAACGTTCAATGCGCTTGTCTACACTTTCGATATCCGCCAGAATCAATTCCAGATTAATCGTCTGAATGTCGCTGATCGGATCAATTTTGCCGTCCACATGGGTAATATTCTCATCTTCAAAGCAGCGTACCACATGAACAATGGCATCTACTTCACGAATATGAGCCAAAAACTTGTTGCCCAAACCCTCGCCTTTGCTGGCACCTCGTACAAGTCCTGCAATATCAACAAATTCAAAAGCCGTTGGTACCGTTTTGTTCGGTACTACCAGTTCAGTCAGCTTATCCAGCCGCTCGTCCGGTACTTCAACGACCCCTACATTAGGGTCAATTGTACAAAATGGATAGTTTGCGGATTCCGCTCCCGCCTGCGTTATTGCGTTAAACAGTGTTGATTTGCCCACGTTCGGCAGACCCACGATCCCCGCTTTTAAAGCCATAATCAGAACAACTCCCGTTTATATAAAATATGCGTTATACCATCTGTTAGTTTACCAACCCACATTATATAGGAGAACCTATACATGCGGCAAGCATATGACTGTGAATTTAGGGTTTTGCCGCATCCCTATTTAGATTTCTTTATTTAGATTTCCTTGCTCATCTGGATATCCGTAACCCGATAACCAGACTTGCGATATACATGTAAAGCCCGCTCATTATGCCCAAATACATGCAGACCGATGCGAACCGCACCCAGCTTCCGAGCTTCTTGTTCCAACGCCTGCATCGTCAACGTACCCAGGCCTTGCCCCTGATATGAATCGTAAACGAGAATATCCAGCAAAAAGGCCTCTTTGCCCTGCGTACCTTCTGTAATATTGAACCAGATATATCCCACTTCCTCTCGGCCCTGACCCGTACTATCTGAGTACTCAAGCATATACAGGTGAGCATGAGGTGTACCCAGTCTTTGCGGCAAGTATGTTGCGAAACTTTCCTTTGCCCGTTCCGGTGCCTCTTCCACCGTCCACGCGCCTGCCTGGATTTTCTCCTCCGCATAATCCGCGAGTGAGCGTTGCTCAAAGCGTTCATACTGCTCTGCGTTCATCGGAACCAACTTAATGAATCCACTCATCCGTTCGCCTTCTTTCTTAGTCTGGTCGTGTCTTTAAGACCTTCGATCCCAGCAACTCCGATGCCAAACATGACTGTGCGCAATTCCAGCTCTACTTGCTCCAATCGCGCTTCCAACGCCTCGCTGGAGGTGACCGCCGAGCCAAGCAAAGAGCGACCGAAGCCTGCCATGTCGGCGCCCAAAGCAAGTGCCTTCGCAGCATCGACACCGTTTTTCAGTCCACCGCTGCCAATCAGAGTACCATTAGGCTGGGCTGCTCTAACCTCCACGATACAATCAGCGGTCGAATTGCCCCAATCCGCAAACGCCTCCGCCGCTGCACGGCGCACAGGATCAGGATTACGAAATTTCTCCACCTGGCTCCAGCTTGTCCCGCCTGCACCAGCGACATCAATAAAAGCGGCGCCTGCATCATATAATCTCGATGCCGTCTCACCATCTATGCCCCAGCCTACTTCCTTCACGCCTACTGGCACCGAAAGACGATGACACAACTCTTCGATGCGCTCAAGCAGCCCGCTGAAATCCAAATTCCCTTCAGGTTGGAATATCTCCTGCAATCCGTTCAAATGCAGCACCAACATATCCGCTCCGGCAATTTCCACTGCACGTTGGCAATCCTCCACGCCAAATTCGTAGTTCAGCTGCACTGCACCCAGATTAGCAAGGATCGGGATGCTGGGTGCCAGACGGCGAACCGCAAAGGTTGAAGCCAATTCCTCTTTTTCCACCGCAGCTCGTACCGAGCCGACGCCCAACGCCCAGCCGCGTCTTTCTGCGGTCTCTGCCAATCGCTCATTAATCGCTCCTGTCTCCGCGCTGCCGCCAGTCATAGAACTGATGAGCAACGGTGTCCGTACAGCGCGTCCCATAAAAGTTGTATCCAGACGCACCTCGTCAAAATGCAGCTCAGGCAAAGCGCAGTGCTTAAAAGCATAGCGCTCCAGTCCGGTGGTGACCCCATGTCCGGCCACATCTTCTTGCAGACAAAGGCGGACATGCTCAATCTTCCGTTCACCTGTCCGTGCGGCAGGTAACAAAGAACCGGATCTGTCTGAGCCGTCAGATAATCCCTTTTTATTTTCTGTATTACTCATCTATGTTCCACCTCATTTAAAGTCACTCTGTTTATTCCATCAGGTTCGTGAAGCACAAATAAGACCGTTCCCGAACACGGTAACCGATCTATTTATCGTCTCATATATCAAATATCTAAGCCCTTAAAGCACTATTTTAAGATATTTTCATTGTATCATGGATGGAAAAATATATACATGACTGTGAACATTTTTTCTTGCCTATGGGATGAAAAGCAGCACCTGCTTAAGATGCAGCTTTTCTACAAAATGCCCCTGCGAAAGCGGGACCCCAATCACAGCAGGATAAAGGTCATCACAACCTCCTTTAGCTCTTCATCGAATCAGGTATAGGTGTAATATTTTCTTGTGGCTCCTTCGTCCGCCCATGTCCAAATTTGAAAACGAGAATACCGCCAATAATGACGATTACACCGATCAACTTATTGAAGGTGAACGGAATCTTTTCTAATCCCAGCCATCCCAACGAATCCCACAACAGAGCGGTACCTAATTGTGCCGTCAATACGATGGAAATCGCATAGGTTGGGCCCAGTCGCTTCATTCCTTGCACCAGACAGAACACAACTCCAACACCAATCATGCCACTGAACCAATACCATAGCTGCATATGATGTAAAGCAAATGTATTTTTCCCTTCAAAAATAAGACTCCCAAGCAAGGAAGCCAAGAAGCCCGTTCCCAGTACCAATGTCGTTGTGGCCCATGAACCTGTCCGCTCATTCACCTTATTATTGAATATCGTTTGCAGACTGACCAAAGCACCTGCGATAACTGCCAATATGAGCCCTAATAACATGTTTACCTCTCCCTTGATAGTCCCTTTATTGTGCTGCTCTACTTCAAAGCACTATGATTACAACGATTCATAAATATTATGGCCTGCCAGTTCACTCAAACCTTTTCTGTCCTTAATGACAATATAGCCTTTTGCCCGTTCAACCAATCCCTCTTCAATCATCTTGCGAATGACACGGTTAAGGTGTCTGTAACTGGTTCCGATCAAATTCGCCACATCCACCAGACTAGATGCCCGTAGTTCCTCATGAAAGGCAGAATTGGATTCGTCAAAAGAAACAGATAGCAGGTAGCTCGCCAGCCTGACTTCCACCGGATACATAAGGTTGAAACTGGAGAAATCAGAGTCCAGACAAAACTTTCGCGTGACAATATCCAATAGAAATTGCAGCAAAGGAGCATAATCTCTGCCGTACTTATTCATCCATTGGTGATGGACACCAATCACATAGATCGGCGACACTGCCTCTACTGTATTGATGACGTGACTATTACGAATATATTCAACATCTCCTATGACCTCGATCGGGGTTTTGAAGCAAAGGATCAGAGTCTTCCCTTCTGTAGAGCTGGTAAAAATTTTGACCTTGCCCTGCACCAGAATATACAGATGTTCAATGGCGTCTCCCTGCGAACAGAGCTTTTCCCCTTGCTCCAAACGATACAGCGACAAATAGGGATGTAGTGGCTCGTAGAGTATGGATTCCAACTGATGCAGATGCAAAAAATACTTTAGCTGCTCTTGATCCTGTATTTCCCTCATTCCTCAGCTCACCTTCAATTCTACGTTCTAAGCTTTTTCTATAATAATGTTTTATTTTAGAGCTTTAGAATAATGACACCCGCGATCATCATACCAATACCTATAAATTGTGGCAGCTTCATCTTTTGCTTCACAATGCCAAACCATCCCTTGATGTCTACCAGAAATGTTAAGCATAACTGAGCAATCAACAGCGCCGAGATCGTGAACGTAACCCCAATATGTTGAATGGCGGTGACTTCACTAAATATAATGATAGCCGCAAAAGCACCACCCCAAAGATACATCGGCTTTACCTGTTTCATTTCAGACACACGGCCATCCTTTGTAAACATCCAAACTAATGCTGCCAAAATAAAACCTATTAGCTGAGTAACGGCAGCCGCCTGCCATGTCCCGATATCCTGACTAATCCGTGTATTCGCTACCCCCTGTAGCGTAATACAAGCGCCTCCCAGAAAAGCAAACAAGATTCCTCTCATAAATCGTTATTCTCCCCATGTAAATGACTTTTGTATCTATTTAAGTATAGGTCAGTCTGCCTATAAAGGACATATGTCCTCAATTAATTAATAAAACGTTCTCCATTTCATTCTGTTCAGCATTCCGCTTCAATCCTGTGGACTTGCGGTAATAATTAGACAGTATCTATTTCATAATCTGCATGTTCGGACACGATAAGATGGAATGCAGCATTTAATTAAGGAGCTGATCGTCGTATGACTAAACAAAATCCGCTGCATTCTGTGCCGGAATATCAAAGAAAAACCGTGCACAAGGGCCGTGCTCTTAAAATCGCTATTCTGCTGCTTATCCTCTGGTTGATTGGCGTCATGCTGTATCAGACTCATAAACCCTTGCCTCCGTTCGTCTCTTATGAAAGTCAGGAGTATTCAACAAACGAGGTAAACTTTTGGACGGATTTGACCTCCCCTACTGGGGTTGGAAGCACTGTACAACATGAAGGGCAAATTTTGAATCGTATGCTCGGCATCATTGATGAAGCCCAGCAATTTATCGTCATTGACCTGTTTCTGTTCAACGATTATAAGCACAAAGGCCAGCATTTCCCCGAAGTTAGCGCACAAATGACTAATCATCTTATCGCCAAAAAGAAAGCTTATCCTGAGATGCCTATCTTTTTCATTACAGATGAAGTCAATACCAACTATAATTCTGCTCCCAATCCTTTGTTGGAGAATATGAAGCAAGTAGGAATTCAGGTCGTACAGACCGATGTAGACCCGTTGCGGGACTCCACGCCTATCTATTCAGCGGTGTGGCGTACCTTTTTCCAGTGGTTCGGGCAGCATGGCACAGGCTGGATTCCCAATCTGATGGCCAGTGACGGACCTGACGTTACGGCTCGCTCTTATTTAAAGCTGTTAAACGTCAAGGCCAATCACCGAAAATTGGTTGCCAACGAGCAAACTGCTCTCATTTCTACAGGTAATGTTCACGATGCAAGTGCCTATCATTCCAATGTTGCCCTAGAAGTGAAGGGACCGATCATCGGAGATATTTTACAAACAGAGCAGGCGGTATTGGACTTCTCGGGCGGAGGGCAACTTCCTGTCTACACACCTCAAGCAGAGCCCCTAGTCCCATCAGGTAAGGACAGCTACCGGATCAAATATCTCACTGAAGGCAAAGTGTATGCCTCCGTTCTGAATGGCATTAAGCAGACGAAGCAAGGTGACAGCATTCATATGGGCATGTTTTATTTGGCTGATCGCAAAATATTGAATAGCCTGCTGGATGCCTCGGCACGCGGCGTAAACATCCAATTGCTGCTAGACCCCAATGAAAACGCGTTCGGGCAGGAAAAAATAGGCATCCCTAATCGTCCTGTTGCCCAAGAGTTGTCCGATAAATCGGATGGAAACATTCAAATTCGTTGGTATCATACTACCCATGAGCAATTCCATACGAAGCTGATTTATATTGCCAAGGCACAAGGAGAGCATTTGATTTGGGGTGGCTCTACCAATTTGACTCCCCGTAATTTGGATGATTTAAATCTGGAGAATGAACTGTGGGTGGCCGCTCCGGCGGACAGCAAGCTGACCCGACAGGTGGCGGCCTATTTTGATAAGCTGTGGAATAACCGGGGAGCTGAATACAGTCTGGATCTGGCGGCTTACGAGGATCATTCAACATTTTGGAAAGATATTGTATACCGTCTCCAGGATATTTTGGGCTTTACTACATTTTGACTATAGGATCTGCTACCTTATCCACAGATCTTCATTTGTGCATTACAGCAGCGGTGAAAGCAGCCGAGCCAGCGATTCCATTAAACGTTTGAACAGACGTTTTTTCATGAATTCCTCGCGTACGATCAAACTGGCATTCTGCAAATCTCGCTCATAGTCGGTCACCATCTGCTGCACACTGTGTGTTTGAATCAACAGAGCGTTCACTTCAAAATTCAGATGGAAGCTGCGCATATCCATATTGGCTGTCCCAATAGTCGCAACTTCCCCGTCAATAATGAGAAGCTTGGAGTGAAGAAATCCTTTTTCATATTCATATACCTTGACTCCCACCTCCAGCAACGATTGGAAATACGAGTGGGATGCGAGAAAAGGCAGCCATTTATCCGGTTTCGCGGGAAATAGAATACGCACATCCAACCCGGATAGAGCAGCCATCCGTAAAGCAGTCAGGATATCTTCATCCGGGATAAAATAAGGAGTGGCAATCCAGACGGATTTTCGAGCGGATGTGATCATGGAGAAGAATAGATTTTTAAGCACTCTCCGCTCATTGTCTGGTCCGCTGGCAATAATCTGTACGCCGCCATCCGTGATCGGTTCAATATCGGGAGACAGATATTCGCTATCCAGTACCGATTCACCCGTCATATGAAGCCAATCCTGTAAAAATATAAGTTGCAACGTCCGCACAGCTTCGCCCTTCACAATCATATGCGTGTCACGCCAAAAGCCGTAGGCTTTGTTGCGGCTGAGATACTCATCTCCCACATTTAGGCCACCGATTAATCCAATATTACCGTCGATAACTACAATTTTACGATGATTACGGTAGTTTACCCGACTGGAGAAGAACAAAATCCGAGCGCCTCCGTATGCAACAACCTCTACTCCTGCATCTTTCATTTCCTTCAAAAATGCCTTCGATAACTGAATACTACCGACTGCATCGTACATAAACCGAACCTTAACACCCGCTTTAGCCTTTTCAATCAAAATTTTCTGAATGCTGGTACCGATATCATCCGAGCGGAAAATGTAATATTCCATATGGATATGATGCTGCGCCTTGCGCAGTTCTTCGAGCAGCGTGGAGAAGGTTTCATCTCCATTATTCAGAATCTGGGTTTCTGTCGCAAAATAAATCGGGGAGCGGGCCAATCTCCGGGCCAGGCGCATTAACTGCTGCTGCTCATCTGTAAAGCAGGTCAGATCTCGTTTGACCCGCAAAGCATCCTTTTCGATACGCTCATACGCCTGTTGGTCACGCAATGCCTTTTTGTCATACTTACGGCGCTTGAATACATTTTGCCCAAATAAAAAATAAAGAGGAAGTCCAACGACTGGCAACAACGCCAGCAGCAAAATCCATGACATGGTGGTGGAAGGATTACGATTCTCCGTGAAAATAATCAGACTTATGGAAATAACCGTCAGAGTAGAGAAAATACTGATGACAGTTCCTTCATTTTTACCGATGTAATTAAACAAGCCAAAATAATAAATAATAAACACCATAGCCGCGATCAATACGGCCAGTAAGCTTCGCCTCATAACTAACCTCACTTCCAATGGACTGCATTTGAACAGGTATTCCTCATTATATTGTACATGAGCCCCTTATTTCTTCCCACTTTTTTATTTAAATGTTGAATAAAAAAATCCAGAGTACATAATGAAATGTCGATGGGTTGACACTTACTTTTTTTCATGTGAAAATAAACTAACGAACGTTAGGTAGGTGATGATAATGGGAATGGAAGAGATTCGAAAGGCCGCTCTTTTCCAATTTGCCGCCAATGGGTATGAGGGAGCATCCTTGAGCAGTATTGCCGCCGAGGTTGGAATCCGAAAACCGTCTATATATGCGCATTTTCAGGGTAAGGAGGATTTGTTTTTGCAGGTGGCAAGTTACGCGTTTCAAGAGCAGAATTTACGTATTTTTGAATACTTTACGGAACGCAAAGAACAGTCGCTGGAGCATACACTGCATAATTTCTTATTCTGGATGGAACAGGAATATGAGGGCAACAACTCAGCCAAGTTTATGCTTCGTTTTTCCTTTTTTCCGCCTGTATCTTTATATAACGAGGTACTGAATATTGTGAATCCTTTCCTGGAACAGATGGAGCGAAAATTAACTCGTCGCCTCCGAAATGTACGGGATCGGGAACCCTTTGGACATATGAAGCCAGCGGATGTGGCTTTAGCCTACATGACGCTGGTGGATGGAATCATGGTAGAGCTACTGTACAGTGGAAGCACCAACTACCACCGAAGGCTGAACGCTGCATGGCCTATTTTTTGGCGTGGGATTACACTAACTTCACCTCGTGAAAGGTGAAGTTAATGTAATTGTAAAATTATACTGAATTGAGGAGAAATTCATCATGAATCGCAGTTGGATTTACGTTTTTGTTGGAGGCCTGATTGAGGTCGTATGGGTATCAGGCTTGAAGCATGCAGATTCTGTACTCACCTGGGCTGTAACTGTGCTGGCTGTGGTGGCCAGCTTTTATTTAATCATGAAGGCTGCAAAGCGTCTGCCTGTAGGCACGGTGTATGCTGTATTTACCGGATTGGGCACAGGGGGAACCGTCGTAGGTGAAATGCTGCTATTCGGGGAGCCGTTTCAATGGTCCAAAACACTGTTAATCGCCCTTTTGCTAGCGGGTGTGATCGGCTTGAAGTTAGTTACCGATCGTGATGCTCAGGAAGGGAGTAGTGCATAATGGCTTGGATTGCATTGGTTATCGCGGGATGCTCGGAAGTGCTTGGAGTCATCGGCATGAAGGGAGTTACGGTCGGCAAAGGGTTGAAGGCTTTAGCACTTATGATCTTATCCTTTATTCTTAGCTTCTCTCTGCTCAGCTACGCCATGAATAGTTTGCCTATGGGAACTTCCTATGCCGTTTGGACAGGCATTGGTACCGTGGGCAGTACGATTACAGGCATGTTCTTGTATGGCGAGCAAAAAAGCGTACTGCGTGTTTTGTTCATCGCCATGATTCTTGCCGCAGCATTGGGCTTAAAGCTGATTTCTTAAGGAGTGATGCCTTGTGATTACCACCGTAACACTTAACGCGGCAGTAGATAAAATCTACACGGTTGCAGGCTTTGGATTGAATGCCGTCCACCGCATAGAAAACGGTCTGACAGTACCAGGCGGCAAGGGCGTGAATGCCGCTCGTGTCATTCGCACACTAGGTCAGCCTGTACGAGCGACCGGATTTGTGGCCGGACACACCGGACGGCTGCTCATCGACGGCTTGAGCGCGGAAGGCGTAAACGCCGATTTTATCGAAACGCCACACGGGGAAACCCGTCTCGCCATAACCGTGCTCGACCCGGCTGCCCGCACGCAGACCGAGCTGATTGAGAGCGGCCCGACCGTGGGGCCGCTTGAACTAGCCGCGCTGCGGCGCAAAATCGCGACCCTTGCCGAGGATTCGGCTTGGGTCGTTCTCTCCGGCAGCCTGCCACCCGGCTGCCCGCCCGATCTGTATGCCGAGCTGTGCACGCTGGCGAAGGCGCGCGGCGCGCGGGTGGCGCTGGACGCGAGCGGCGAGGCGCTGCGCTTGGGGCTGCGCGGAAAGCCCGACCTCGTGAAGCCTAACGAGGACGAGGCCGCCCGCTTCGCGGGAATCGACGCAGCGCGCCCAGATGCCGCTGAAGCGGCAGCATCGCAGCTGCTGGAAGCAGGAGCGCAGCTGGCCGTCATCTCGCTCGGCGCGCGCGGGGCGCTGGCGGTAACACGCGATGCGCGCTACCGTGTGAGCCTGCCGGACGCGGACATTGTCAGCGCGCTCGGCAGCGGTGACGCCATGGTCGCGGGATTGGTTACCGGCGCGGCGGCGGGACTGGATCTCCCTGCCATGCTGCGGCAGGGAGCGGCCTGCGGCACAGCGGCGGCTCTGCACGCCATGGCCGGCAAGATCGAGCTCCAGGACGTGGAGCGTCTGGAGCAGGGAATTATGGTGACGCTGGTGTAATTCAGCGTCACTTTTTTCATCCGACCATTCACCTAATTTAATGTCACGAATAACAGCTTTACTGAATGTTTTGTTCCAAATATGCGTTTCTCTGCTGACCTACAACAAAACCCTGTTTTCCAGTATATTTTTCATACAAATATGCGATTTCGAGGGGCCCAGCTTAACTAGAGAATCCTGAAACTCCGCAATTTCCTCTACAGACGAACTTTGTACCTTAATGAGATAATTAAATTCCCCACTGATGCGGAATAAATCGGTAACTTCCTTCGCCGCCTTACAAAAATCAATCAGCTCTTGGCAATGTTCTGTCTTTACCAGAATAAACGTTGTTGTCCCCCGATTCAGTTCCCGTAAATTAAATACAGCATTATATCCAGAAATAATCCCTCGTTCTTCAAGCTTGGTCATTCTTTCTTTAACGGACGGCTGTGACATCGAAATTTCTTTACTGATTTGGGAAATCGTTATTCGGGCATCATGCTGTAGCAATTTCATGATTTTGTAGTCTATATCGTCCATCTGATGCTGCATATCAAGCACCTCCTAGCTCGAATTTAAAAAGTAATGTTTTTCATCCAAATTAGCTTTTATTTAATAACTAATATCGTATAAAAATCTTATTTAAAATATATATGTAGCACATAATAATTCATATAATAAGGTTTACTTACATATAAGGAGGATCTGAAATGAGTGTGAAGGGATTAGCTCATGTGGCTATCCAAGCCCGTGATTATCAAGCAACCATTGCATTTTATACCGAAGTATTGGGATTTAAAAGAGGACATCACTGGAGTCTTCCGTCCTTTCGGATTCAAGAAGCTTCCATGCTGATCTCCCCTGACCAAAGAACCTGTCTCGAAATCTTTGATAACGATGCCGTCATCCCTGCCCAAGGAAAAAAAGCTGCATCTGAGCAAGATGTTACTTACGGGGCTTTATTACACTTTGCGTTTTACGTGGACAATGTGGATGAAATATATCAAAAAGCCCTTGCCCACGGAGCAAAAACCTTTGTGGAACCCAATCAGCTTACACTTGGCGAACCACCTCTAGTTGTAACCAATGCATTAGTTCATAGCCCTAATGGTGAGGTTATCGAATTTATTGAGGATATTGATTTTGATATGTCTCTATTGAGCAATAAGTAGTCCAAGTAGCTATTGAAAAGATCCACTTCCCTGGAAAGTGGATCTTTTTTGTATTCCATTCCTCTGCGCCTTATTCCCTATGGAAAAATTAAACTATTCGTGAGTATATCCGATATATTGATTATCGCTTGGTTAAAGGAGTAGATTATCATTTCAATTGATTTCAATGTGTACTGGTTTCATTTTAGCTCCGATCTGCTCATGCCGTTGTTTAGCTTAATCGGTCTGTTGTTCATCTATTTTGGATTCAAAACGATCCGTCGCCATCGTTATCGTAAACGCCACTGGGTCCGTACCAAAGGGCAAATCGTTGACGCGCATATCGAAGTAGATATCGATGTCGTTCCCTTTGACCGTGATGATCCGGTAGATACCAGCTACACCCGCCGATTAAAGGTACGCTTCTATACAGCTTCAGGTGAAGTCGTGGAATTCTGGAATCCTTATAGTACCAATCTCAGCCTTAACCGGGTTGGCAGCAAGACTAAGGTATTATACAATCCGGCTAACCCTCGGGACGCCCGAATTGCTGGCGGCGTAAATGGTGCAGGCTGCCTGGCCTTTATGTTGTTTTTGATTGGTGTCCCCTTTGCTTTGAGCGGGGTATTCGCTTTATTGAAGTTTTTCTTCTAACAAGGATCGGGTCACATACTGGTCATAAAATTTATCGCCATATAAAAGGCCAGACACAAAATAATCAGTGCCGATATTTTGTTGAGCACAGTACCAAACTTTCCTTCTGAATCCATACGTCCTACAAGCCGTCCCGCCGTTGCCAGACCCACAAACCATATCCACGATACTGACACAGCGGCCAGACCGAAGGCCCAACGTTCCACGCCGTTATATTGCAGGGAGCTGGTTCCAATTACACCAACCGTGTCAAGTATAGCATGTGGATTCAGTAGCGATACCGAGGCGGCAAAAATCATCTGGCGTTTTGGCAGCATCGGCTGACTTTCTCCCGAGGAAGCAGCCTTCGATCTCCAAAGAGTCCAAGCCATATACAGCAAGAACAAACAGCCCGCCGCATAAAGCACATTCGTGAGCCATAGAAATTGCTGCAAAACAAGGGATACACCCCCAACAGCAAGCGTGATCAGAATGGTGTCACAGACACCCGCTGTAATGACAGCAGGCAGTGCATTGCGAAACCGCGACTGGGACGCCCCCTGATTAAACACAAATACATTTTGTACCCCTAAAGGCAAAATCAATCCCAATGCCAATAAAACGGCATGTATAATAGCTTCCAGCATGTTATGTACTCCCCCAAATTCATTGCTTAATATTCTCTAAATGCTTCTAATCCTTCCGGAACTGCTCTAACACAAACTTGTAATCCTGAGGATTATTCATGTTGAACACGGCATTGTGCCATATATTCTCAGTCACTCCCGGCATATCCGCTATGGTTGCATACCGAACATTCAACGTTTCCAACCATTCGGTGAGACGAAGCCGTTTATTCCGCAAACGTTCCTCAGCAGATGGCAATACGCTCCGATGGTACACTCCCAGCAAAGGGTGCATACGTCCGGCCACAGAAGCAATTACCGCTTGCAGTGGTGATTCCGCTGCTCCTTTGGATGCCGCCCACTTTTTAGTTAAAACAAGTAAGGCTTGCAGCACTTCCAGCTGTACAAAAGGCATATCACAGGCCACGACCATTCCCCACTCCGTAGTAGATGCAGATAGTCCTGCATGAATACCACTCAGAGGTCCCATGCCCGGATAGATATCAGATACAGCTTCCATACTGTCCTGTTCATATCCTTGATCGTCACGGGTGACTACTATCACCCGTTGGGTCGCCTGCTGCAATGTAATATATGTCCGTTCAAGCATAGTAGCTCCTTCAATCTCTAGCAGAGCCTTATCCTGCCCCATTCGGCTGGAACGTCCTCCTGCGATGATAATACCAGTCACTTCCACTAAAAACTCCTCCTTTTTTCAAAAAACAATCACAAATATGCATATGGAATTTTGGACAAAATTGAAATTTACATAATTGTAATTTTATTGGTTTGTTAACCCTTTCAACACATGATACATTGGAATAAAGAACATTCCCACAGATCGACATCGGTGCGTAGTTCTCTATCGGGCTAAGAAAGGAATGGCTTGTCTTGCAAAAGAGAGAAATTCAAGAGACTCCCCTATATTCCCTAAAGCTATATAACTTTTTTCTATATGGAGCTATGGTCATCTTTTCCAGCTTCTTCCCGTTGTATTTGCAAGATATCGGTATGGACAAGCTGGAAATCGGGAGTCTGATGGCCATCGGACCTTTTGTATCTGTATTCGCGAACCCTTTTTGGGGATATACAAGCGACCGGAGCCGAAATCTCCGACGTATTCTACTATTTATGATTATAGGTACACTGTTACTGCTACAAGCTTTATTTCATGTTCACACGTATGTCATGATTTATGTGTCGATGATTGGCTTTTACTTTTTTCAAAGTCCGTTATTTGCCCAAAGCAATACCCTGATTCTCAGTTATATTGAGGGCACAGACCGGAAATTTGGTTCATTTCGCATATGGGGTTCCTTCGGTTGGGCTGTGACTGCGGCAGTTGCCGGCATCGTTGTTGACCACACAGGAGTATCCAGTATATCCACCATCTTTACGATACTTCTTCTGGCTGCATTGTTCTGCACTTTGGCAATTCCACCACTGAAAAGCACCGTGGAGACGGCAACTATTCATTTACGTGGCTTTGGCAGTATTTTATTAAACGGATACTTTATATCCTTCATTTTGTTAGGCATCCTTGTATCAATTCCTAATTCAATCAACGGCGCCTTTATGTCCTTGTACATCACCGAACTGGGCGGGTCCAAGCTGATGCTTGGTTTTGCCGTTTTTATGTCATCGGTATTTGAAATTATTGTCTTTTTAATGTTTGATCGCTTCTTGAAGAAAAAAATGACCGTGATGGTCGGCTGTTTGGCACTCGTCAGTTTGCTGTTTGCCTTACGTTGGGAACTCATGGCGCTGGCTACAGATCCGATTCAGATCGTGTTCATTCAAGCACTTCATTGCGTCACCTTCGGTGGATATTTCTATGTAGGCACCCAGTTGACCGTCCTGTTCACGCCTGCAGCATATCGATCATCCGGACAGGCCGTATATACCTTGACCTGGAGTGGTATATCCGGTATCGTAGCAGGTTTTGCGGGAGGTTGGCTATTCCAGAACTTCGGTGGTGAAATGATGTACCATGCAGGTGTCTTCTTCGCCCTGCTTGGCTCTGCGGGATTTGCTATCATGTGGTATATGCTGTACAAGAACGGCTACCAGCCAGGACATGGCGGTGAGCACAAACCAGGCGAGTATAAACCAATAGATGAAGCACCACAACGACAATAGAGTGTCTTCACGTCAATGGTCATGTTCTGAAGAACGGGTATGCGTAAAATAAAGGAGTCTGCCGTTGGCAGACTCCTTTTTCACTTGGCCGCACGAAGCAACCATCCATCCCACTTTTCCAACATCTTATTGCTTAGGCAATTGGAAAGAGCTTTTCAATGATACCACACGGTTAAATACAGGCTCACCCGGTTTGGAAAGCTTCGGGTCTACACTGAAATAACCATGACGGAAAAATTGGAATTTGTCCTGCGATTGTGCTTCTTTCATATTCCGCTCCACATAGCCATGAGCAATTTCCAAAGAGTTCGGATTTAATTGATCAAGGAATGTTTTTTCCGATCCATCCTCTTCCAGCACCTCGGGTTCCTCTGCGTTAATCAATGGCTCATACAAACGGAATTCAGCCGGAACAGCCTGAGTAGCCTCTACCCAATGGATTGTCCCTTTCACTTTACGTCCCGTAAAGCCTGATCCGCTCTTGGTTTCTATATCATAGGTACAGTGAATCTCCGTTACATTACCTTCCGCATCCTTAATGACATCGTTGCATTTAATGAAGTAAGCATGCTTGAGACGCACTTCATTACCAGGGAATAAACGGAAGTATTTGCTCGGCGGATTCTCCATGAAGTCCTCACGCTCGATATAAATCTCACGAGAAAACGGAATTTGGCGTGTTCCAAGCTCCGGATTTTCTGTATTGTTCTCCGCCTCCAGCATTTCCACTTGTCCTTCAGGATAGTTCGTAATGACCACCTTCAGCGGATCTATAACTGCCATCGTACGGGGTGCCTTAAGCTTCAGATCCTCACGTGCAAAATGCTCCAGCACCTGTAAATCAATGACTCCGTAGGCTTTGGAAATGCCTGTTTCATATACAAAACTGCGAATGGCCTCTGGCGTATAGCCGCGACGACGCAAACCAGAAATGGTCGGCATCCGCGGATCATCCCAGCCATCTACGTGTTTTTCATCAACCAGAAGCTTGAGCTTACGTTTGCTGGTTACCGTTTGAGCTAGATTTAGCCGTCCAAATTCATATTGATGAGGTACGTTTTCCATCTCGCATTCAGCTACAACCCAATCGTACAGTGGGCGTTGATCTTCGAACTCCAGCGAACAAAGCGAATGCGTTACGCCCTCAATTGCATCTTCCAGCGGATGCGCATAGGAATACATCGGATAGATGCACCAGGTATCGCCTGTATTGTGATGGGCCGTGTGTGAAATGCGGTAAATAACCGGGTCACGCAAATTGATGTTTGGCGAAGCCATATCAATCTTGGCACGTAGCACCTTTTCACCATTCTGGTATTTGCCTGCACGCATCTCTTCAAACAGCTTCAAATTGTCTTCCACGCTGCGATCCCGATAGGGGCTGTTTTGTCCCGGTTCTGTCAGTGTTCCGCGTGTTTCACGAATTTGGTCCGCACTTTGGTCATCTACGTAGGCTTTCCCCTTTTGAATCAGCAGGATAGCACGCTTGTACATCTCTTCAAAGTAATTGGAGGCAAAATGTTTTTCCTCCCATTCATAACCAAGCCACTTCACGTCCTCCTGAATGGAGTTTACGTATTCCGTGTCTTCCTTCGCCGGATTGGTGTCATCAAAACGCAGGTTCGTGCGTCCTCCGAATTCATCTCCCAACGAGAAATTAATCCAGATGGCTTTAGCATGTCCAATATGCAAATATCCGTTTGGTTCAGGTGGAAAGCGTGTAACAACCTCCTTTACCTTACCCGTACGTAAATCCTCTTCAATAACATTTTTAATAAAATTGGGGGGAGTAATCGGCTTCTCCACGCTAATCAACCTTTCTTCCGTATAATCTGTGTATAACCTGTTCCCTTAAATATACCCTTTCACACCGCATAACTCAATAAAATGAAAATCGGGACGCTCTCTTCAGCAAAAAAAGATGCAAGTTATGAAAAAGAGTTAACATTTTCGGCAAATAAATTCGTTATAGTGTATATATCTTTTATTTTACCGGAAAAGGAGACCCACCCGTGTTTAAGCTGTTGATCGTCATCCTGCTGTCTATGCTGCTGTCCTCTTCCGTTATGACTTCCGATCATCCTTCTTCAAGCATGGTGACCGAAACTGCATTATCTCATGCGCTGGCTAGCGCACCAGAAGACTCAACTGTCCGCCTATACGCCGTGAGCCCGTCCCAGGGACTCTTTCATTCAGCCGTACTGGAAATCGGCCAGCAGCGCCGCACATTCCAGTGGTCGGGCTCGGCGGATATTTCCACCGCACCACAGTTATTTTACAGAGATGTAAACGAAGATGGGATCCGTGAAGCCGTTGTAATTCTCACACGTGCCTCGGGAACAGGTGTGGAATTGCAGGAGTTGCATATTGTTAACGTACAAACAATGGAGGAATATGCAGTTGAATCAGCAGCAAATGCTGTATCTCAGCGAGTACATAGCTCCGTGGAGCTACGTGACCACAACCGCCAGGTGCATATCGCTGTTATGATTGACGGTACTACACATACGATGGACCCCAAAGCGTCCGTATTTTATGATGATCCAGCCCAATTTACAAAGCATCTCGATTTTAACTCTGTTGTAATGTATGACGCCGAACAGTTCCCACTGCATGCCACTGTATCTGGTAGCGTATCGCCAAGCGAATTTGTAGGGGATTTGGATCTGAAATATGTATATGAGCAGGGGCGGTTCCGGGTGGGACCTATAAAATTTGAAGCTTCCTCTCCCTTTTGACGACTCTCGCAGAATAAGGTAGCATGGGATTAAATGCTAGACTGGCTGGTTTAGCGATTTTCCGAGTGAAAGAGGGGATTAATCATGTTTACATATGCGTTGGACGAACGCACAGTCCTTCGGCCGCTCACCAAGGAGCATGTGCAGCCTCTGTTTGAGCTGATCGAAATGTCCCGTGACCGCCTGCGTCAATGGCTTCCATGGGTAGACTCCACCACGGAAATCAGCCATACAGAGCAGTTCGTGCAAGGCGCCTTGAAACAAGCCGCAGAGAACGGTAGCCTGACCGCTGGAATTTGGATAGACAACGAGCTCGCTGGCATCATCAGCTACCATGAGATCAATTGGGCCCACCGGTCGGTTAGCATCGGATACTGGCTTGGGCACGGTTACGAAGGACAGGGTCTCATGACCAGTGCCTGCCGCGTATTCGTCGAATATGCGTTGATGGAGTTGGACTTGCATCGGGTCGAAATCCGTTGTGCAACGACGAACCGCCGCAGCCGCGGTATTCCAGAACGCCTGGGCTTTGTGCTCGAAGGCATTGTACGCGAAGCAGAGTTGCTGCCAGATGGCTATATGAACCACGCAGTGTATGGTATGCTCCAGAATGAATGGAAGCAACTTCGATAACATAGTACTGCACAACAACGCCGCAGGCCTGATCAGGTCTGCGGCGTTGTTGGTTATGAGCTGGACATCACAACCGAATGTTGCTGCCTGTCTGTAGCCTCCGGTCTATTTTAAGAAATAGGCCATTAGAACATCATCCACGAATTGGCCTGCTATATAAAACTCGTCATGCAGGCGCCCTTCAATTGCAAAACCGCACTTTTCATAAAACATAAGGGCTTCCGTGTTACAGGAGAGTACACGCAAACTTAACTTGCGTATGCCCTCCGCAGCTGCAATCTCCTTCATGGAGTTCATGAGCGCCGTCCCAATACCTTTGCGATGATAGTCTGGACGTACAGCTATATTTATTTCGAGTACATGACAATTACTAGCCAACAGTGTTGGAGGACGAAATCCAATATACCCGCAGAGCACTTCCTGTTCGATGGCGACCAGTTGAGAGCCTGGAGGCGTGTTGCGCAGAAACTCTCCGCGCGACTTCCATGACAGCGAAGCAGGAGCCGTGCGTTCATTCCATACCAGTTCATCCAGCGCAATCAGATCAGGAGCATCCTTCATCTCCGAATGACGTATCGTCAAGGGTTGACTTGTAAACAATTCCTTTCAATCCTTCCTGTGAAGGCTTTCCTGAAGCAATAACTGAAACCAGCTGTCACCTATTGTACCATAATAAAAGCTCATTACTGAACTTTTATCGGGACTTAAGGACTGGGAACATCCACCTAAGAAGGAGTAGTATCCAGATTATCCAAATCATGCCGAAAACGGTTCAACCAGCTATGCAGAATGAAAAACAGAATGGATAATACGGCTACGCCTAATGCCAGCCAAAGTGTGGGCGGTAACCCACCGCCATCATATAACTTCCCCATAATATAAGGTCCCATCACCCGTCCGGCTGCGCCAATGCCCCCTACAAGTCCAATGTAAAAAGGTGCACCCCGACCTCCATGATCAGACAGGAATGCTGGAACCGAAGGTGCGATCAGCATTTCTCCTAGAGTCGCCAGTACCATAGCGAATATCATCCCAGTATAGTTCTGTGTGCCCAGTATGACAATATAAGCTGCCAAATAAAATCCTCCAGCCCATGTCATTTGCGCCGAAGCGTGATGAGCGTACAGCCGTTTGATCCAGAAAATAATAGGTTGTGCGGCAAAAATAAGAATACCATTCAACGTCCATAGTAGCCCATACATCGTTTTAGGCAAGCCCTGTTCAATAATATAGGGAGAGACTCCCGTATTCCAGATCGAATTACCGAACCACAAAAAAAGTGAGCCTAACCCCACAAAGAGATACAGCCTGGTATCACGAAACAGCAACCGAGCTGGTATTTCTTCTCTTTTCATCACAGACTTGCTGAGCTGAACTTCCCCCTCTTCCCGATCTACTCTGCTTAGATACGACCAGAAGAATCCGGCAAATACCGCAGAAGTCACTCCGTTCATGACAAAGCTGAGCTGATAGGAAAGGTCGGCCAGAACGCCGCTCAGTCCCGTTCCGAGTGCCACCCCAATATTGTTCGCGACATAAATGATATTAAACAGCTCTCCACGTCGGTCAGCAAAACGAAAACCTACAAAGGCCTGAATCGCAGGCACAGATACCACATTAAAAAAGCCGATAAAGCCCATCATGATGACAAAAGCTACCCAATGACCACTGGTAAATGGAAGCGAGAGAAGTCCCAACGCATTCATGGCCAGTGAGCCAACAATCAGTTTCTTGGCTCCAATACGATGATAAAGGGCTCCGCCCAGCACTTGACCAAAAATCCCGCCTAAAGACTGCACTAAAATCGCAATCCCCGCATCTCCCATACTACGGTTTAGTTCGTCGAATACATACATGCTAACGAGCGGCCACATGAGGGAACTTCCTGCGGAATTAATCAGGCTGGCAATGAGAAATACTTTTACTTCTTTCGGATAAGACTCCAACCATTTCATATATTTTGCTTCTCCTTTTGCACCTGACGCCATTAAAGGCATATTCTCATTGGCGCTTCACATTCACCACCGTTGAGAAGAAAGTAGCCCCCTGCCCCATATCCGATAGCCGGTCAGAGGTTAACGCATTGGCACGCTGTCTGCGTCCTTTGCCTTTCCACCATAATCCTTGGCTAATCACCGTGCCGGGCAGCATCAGATCGGTGACCTTGGCTTTCAATTCATACATTCCCCTGTCATTCCAGACGGTAACCGGATCACCATCTGCGATGTCTCTTGCCTGAGCATCCTCCGGGTGAATTTGCAACAAAGGCTCCCGCTCCAATCGCTGATGCTTGGGCAAATTAGCAAATGTAGAATTCAAAAAATTATGGTTTGGCGGTGAAACAAACATCAATGGAAAACGGTCATCCGCTTGCGGCCGATGCTCTCCGTCATACCCTTCGATCAGTGGTACATAGGAGGGCAATGCGGGCAGACCTGCTTGTTTCATTTTTTCCGAATACAACTCAATCTTGCCTGAAGGCGTAGTTAGTCGCTCCAAATAAGTAGCCTTTGGCGTCATATCAAGCTTTACAAAAGGAGACTTTTTTAAGGCATCCAGGGTTACACCATTGAGATAAGGGTTCGTTGGATTATCAAGCGCGCCTGCGATCATATCTTCTTCACTTTCTGTAAAGGAAGCTTCATCAAAGCCCATTGCCTGTCCGAGCAGGCTAAATAGCTCATAATTACTTTTGCTTTCCCCAAGCGGATCAATGACGGGCTTCTGCATCTGGATATAGTGGTGCCAGTACGATTTGTATAAGTCTGTTCCTTCAAAAGAAGACGCAGCAGGCAGCACAATATCTGCATAGCAGGCCGTATCGGTAAGGAACAGGTCATGAACAACCGTAAACAGATCCTCTCGTTCAAATCCCTCCGTCACCCGTTCAGAATCGGGTGCTACAACTACCGGGTTACTACAATATACAAATAACGCCTTAATCGGTTGTTCCTTCTGTAGCAGCGCCTCTCCAATCCGGTTCATGTTGATCACCCGGGCATCCGGGTTCTGTCGCAGATCAGGACGCTCCAGATGGGCGCTGTTAATCTTGGCATAAGCACCATTGGAGCGCGACGCTCCCCCGCCGTGTTTCA
Organism: Paenibacillus sp. AK121; assembly: GCF_019042715.1. Lineage (NCBI taxonomy): Bacteria > Bacillati > Bacillota > Bacilli > Caryophanales > Paenibacillaceae > Paenibacillus > Paenibacillus sp. AK121. Next base: position 457,994 of record NZ_JAHPJM010000002.1, on the reverse strand, counting down.
ACCATTGTCCAGTGAGTGCAGGCAAGCATGTAACTGCACGTACGTTCATACCGCCATTATCATGATGCTGAAGCCCATTTCCGATATTAATATAGGCCGCTCGCGCCTTCCCGTACATTTCCGCCAAACGGATAATATCCTCTTTCGGCACGCCGGTAATCTGCGAAACCCGTTCTGGTGTATAGGTCTTAACATGCTCGCGCAGTTCCTCGTGACCTACGGTATAGCGACGTAAAAATTCGTCGTCTGTCAGCCCCTGATCAAACAGCACATGCATAACCCCCAGCGCAAGCGCCGTATCCGTTCCCGGATATAAGGGAATGAACCAATCCGCCCATTGCGCCGTCCGGTTGCGATGAACATCAATAACGACCACTTTAGCACCTTTTTTACGTGCTTTCTCAGCCAATACGACCTGATGCATGTTGGTGCTGATGACGTTTCCGCCCCATACAATAATGAGCTCTGCATCCTCTGTGTCCTCCGGGCTTGTGCCGCCCTTAAATCCCATAACGGATGCCCAGCCTTCATTCCCAGCCACACTGCAAATCGTCTGATCCAGTTGGCTTGAACCCAGCGCATTGAAAAAGCGACGATCCATTCCATCCACACTCAATACACCCATATTGCCATAAAAGCTGTAGGGGAGAATGGATTCCGGTCCATCCGTACGTATCAGCTCCTTGAACCGACCTGTAATGGTATCGACCGCCTCCTCCCAGCTAATTCGTTCAAACTTCCCTTCCCCTTTGGCGCCTACACGCTTCAACGGATAAAGCACCCGATCCGGATCATATACTCGCTCGGTCATATTCCGGACTTTGTTGCATATAGCCCCTTTGGTAATGGGATGATCCGGATTACCAGTCACCTTGACTATCTTTCCATTTTCCTTGTGAAGCAGGAGCCCACACGTATCCGGGCAATCCAACGGGCATACGGCCGGAAAAATACCGTTCTGCTGCTCCGTCATCCGCTGTCCTCTGTGTAAGTTGTGTTGAAGTGTGGCCTCAAGAGGCGCGTTATTGCGATGATCCATGGTGTTAATGCTCCTTTCCGTTACCGTTTCCAAAAATTACACTGTTCTTATCATATCTACAGCTTTGGCCTATGGCAAGAGAAGGATTTTACCACACAGCATCTCTCCAAAATATATAAAAATCCGCCTGCTGTATAGAGCAAAACGGATTTTAAAAATCATAATTATTTTTTTATCATCCTGTTTCATCATTACATACCCAGGGTAAAAGAGATCAAGGCATTATGGACGAGAGCACACTCATCCTCCATGCCAAATCATGGACCACTCCCAAAAAAATCCGCCATGACAGGTTTCGTTCCCCCGGGCCTGTCATGGCGGATTTGCTTTGTTCATAGCTTCATAAAGTAACGTGATTACGCATGATCACTCAACGGATTGGATGCAACGGAAGGAGTAATTTGAGATTCATTCACGGAATGTGTGTTGGTTTGAGTTTTTTTCAGATAGGCCAGCCAGTAGGCTCCAGCCACAAACAGACTGCCTCCTACCAAATTCCCCAACCAGACCGGAATGAAATTCATAACATACGCTGCCCACGAAAAATGACCTGCAAAAATAGCCGCCGGAATGAGAAACATATTGGCTACAACGTGCTGAAATCCAATAGCAACAAAGGCCATGGTCGGGAACCAAATTCCCATAATTTTGCCGCCGATGGAGTCTGTGCTATAAGCCATCCATACAGCCAGTGCAACGAGCCAGTTACATCCTATACCTGATATAAAAGACTGCAAAAAGCTTTCATGCAGCTTATGCCCTGCCATATCCACCACTTTATCCAGGTAAGGCCCCGTTTCGGTCAAGCCCAGAACATGCCCGAAGAAAAATGCAACAAATAATGCACCTGCAAAATTACTGAGCGTAATAATCGCCAAATTACGAAGCATGGCTCCTGTCTTAATTCGTCCTGCCCATCTCGCCAAAGGCACTGCCATCATATTGCCGGTCAGCAATTCCCCACCAGCGATCAAAACTAACACCAGACCTACAGGGAACACCGCAGCTCCAATAAAGGTAGCAATGCTTCCCCATTCTTTAGGTGCACTTGCAATAACGCGTATATCCAGCAAAAACCCGAGTGCAATAAATGCACCTGCCAAAAATCCCAATACTACCGCCACATTCCACGGGTTGTTCGCCTTGGCCACTCCTGTTTCCACCGTCTTTTCGGCAATTTGCCCCGGTTTATAGCTTGCCATCTGCCCCCGCTCCTTTAATATCTTTTAAACAAAATATTCTTCTTTTATATTTTATTTAAAATCAGTGATTTTGTTTGTGAAAAAAATCACTTTCTAAAGTATAAAAAAAACAGCCCTTGAATAAAGGACTGTTTTTCTATTTTATTACATCTACTGCGCTACTACGCGCTTTACATTTAATTGTATTCTTCCTTTTCAACAGCTCTCAAGAACCAAAGAACTCCGCCCAGACCGACGGCTGCAACAACTACAAGAAAAAGGATATAAAACAAATCCATTATAAAGTCTCCCCCTAATCCTTATGCTCTCTATATTGTACTATAAGGATTCATCCGTACGCTTCAGATTGTTGACAAACTTATGAACAATGTCACAGACAAATCGAATTATACAGTAACTGGGTTCCGTTCGGATATTGTAGGCAATGCTTGCAAACCTGCCGCGTTCAGAAAATTCCAAGGCTTGTTATAGTGCGGCTGGAAGAAGAAATCGACAAAGGCCAACTGGTCAATGGTCATATGATTTTGAATGGCTACAGACAGCGTGTTAATGGATTGCGTCAAATCGACCTTCGACATAATTTGTGCCCCAACAATTCTCCGTGTCTCCTGCTCATATACAACCTTCAGCAACACTTTTTCAGAGGTTGGCATAAACTCAGGACGATAGCTGTCCTCAATGGTTACAGCTTCTACAGTCATACCCTCGTCGGTTGCTGCGGCTTCTGTCATTCCTGTTCCCGCAATATTATCTTCGTAAATTTTGATACCCGAAGTTCCTTGTGTTCCCATGTAGGCAATGGTCGGCTGTACCAGATTGCGTGCCACCAGCGTCCCCATTCGAACCGCATTCGTCGCCAATGGGATATAAGCTGTTTTGCCAGTCGGATTATAACGAATTGCACAACTGTCGCCTGCTGCAAACACATCCGGGCAGCTACTTTGCATATAATTGTCCACAATGATCGCACCGTTAGGCAACATATCTACCTGACCTTTGAGCAGATCCGTTTGAGGTCGGAAACCGATACAGAGTATAACAAGCTCTGTTTCATACTCTCCTTTGGAGGTCACGACCTTACTTACTTTACCGTTAGTCCCCTCAAAACGACTTACTGTCTCGCCAAGTACCAGCTTAATGCCATGTTCTCTCAGGGAATTCTCAATACGGTCTGTATACTCATGGTCTAAATACTTATTCAATATACGATCAGCACTGTCGATCAGCGTTACGTTCTTACCGTTCATTTGAAAAGCTTCTACCAGTTCAACACCAATGTATCCAGCTCCGACGACTGTAATGTTCTGTACGTGCTGGGCTTTCTCAATGATTTCATTCGAATGATTATAGTTTTTGCAGAGCAAAATATGATCAAGTTCAATGCCTTCCAGCTTCGGAATAATTGGCCACGATCCAGTAGTCACAATCAATTTATCAAATGTGTCCGTAAATTCCTCACCTGTTTGGAGATTACGTGCATGCAGCGTTTTGCCGGCTGTATCCACACTCGTTACCTCATGAAGCATCTTGGTCACTACACCCATATCAGCCAGTTGATCTGGGGACGAATAAAACAATCCGTGTGGATCTTTGACGACACCACCTACGTACAGTGCAATACCACAAGATAAAAATGAAATATTGTCATTACGCTCATAAACCGTAATTTCGGCATCTGGATAACATTTAGCTGTGTTGACTATGGCTGCTGTACCTGCGTGTGTACATCCGATAACTGCTACTTTCATGTTGAATTCCTCCTTGGTGTGTGGGCATAAAATGTATAATAATTGTGAATACTTTCACTTAGGTAACTCGTACTCTTTGTGATTTATTTCACTTCATGCGCTTATTATAGTGTGATATTTTTCACATTACAATAGCTTTTTATGATATTCACAGTTTGTCCACATTTAAAAAGGTAAGGATGTCTGAGATCAGCCGTTTGCTGAAATCTTTTTTTTCTCCATTTAGTTTTCCCTGTCTGCCCCCTGATTATGCCCTTGGAACAGACTTTCCACACGATGCGTCAATTCTTAGGTAAATGCTCATTTAGAGAATAAAAAAAGGTCTGTTTCCCCTGAGACAGGCAGAAATCAGACCTTGTTTATACATATACTTTGGAATTACACGAAGCTATTATAACAACTGCTCAATGGCAGCTTTCATCGCTTCCGGTGACTCCTTAGGCTCAAAACGCCCTACAGGCACACCTTCACGATTCACAATGAATTTTGTAAAATTCCACTGAATTGTACCATCTTCCTGTTCTCCAGGCTGCTGCTTCTTCAAATATTCAAACAGAGCTGCTGTATCCGGTCCGTTCACATCCACTTTGGCGAATACCGGGAAATTAACCCCGTAATTCAATTGGCAAAATTCAGCCGCTTCCTCGCTGCTGCCCGGCTCCTGACCGCCAAATTGGTTGCAAGGGAAGCCTAAAACAACGAGTCCTCGATCCTTATATTCGTCATAAAGCTTCTGCAAATCCCCATATTGCGGGGTAAGTCCGCACTTACTGGCGGTATTCACAATAACCAGCACTTTACCTGTGTAAGTTTCCAGAGAAACCTCCTGATTGGCTGGTGTTACAGCATTATATGAATAGACAGACATACAGCATCCTCCTTCATGTCGCTTGGTTTAGGTTCTTAACCTATTTTACCCAAAACGTGACGGACATGCCAATATCCACAGACCCTTTACCGCTGATGCTGCCACTTGATGACCCTCTAACCTCTTGCTGCTACTTGTGGTCTAGCATCACGCCGCTCGGCAACAGAACCCACCGTTTGCTTCTCTTCTACATTCATTCCCTTTACTGCTTGGCTTACCGCAGGCTGACCAGCCAATGCATACGGAAGACAGAGTGGTACCCCTGTACGAGGATCAGTAACAATATCCGCCTCGATCCCGAACACCTCACGCAGCACATCGGGGGTCATAACCTCAGTCGGGGCTCCTACCGCCTTCGCTTTCCCTTTTTTGATCGCAATCATATGCTGAGCATACCGGGCTGCATGGTTCAAGTCATGCACGACCATAACAATGGTGCGTTCTGCCGAAGTATTCAGATACTCTAACAGATGCAGCACTTCCAGTTGATGCGCCATATCCAAAAATGTAGTCGGCTCATCCAAAAACAATATATCCGTATCTTGCGCAAGCGCCATAGCAATCCAGGCACGCTGACGCTGACCACCAGAAAGCTGATCAATCGGACGATCGTGAAATTCGCTCATTCCCGTTACTTGGATGGCCCACTCTACCATTTTGCGATCTTCCGCTTTCATGGAACCAAAACCTTTTTGATAGGGGAAACGTCCGTAAGATACCAGTTCCGTCACGGTCAACCCTTCCGGCGCAGTCGGATTCTGCGGCAAAATAGCCAACTGCTTGGCTACCTCCCGGGTGGATTGCTTATGAATGGATTTACCATCCAACAGAACGCTGCCGCCTTTAGGATTCATGATGCGAGCCATCGTTTTCAGAATGGTTGACTTACCGGAGCCATTTGCCCCCACCAATGCTGTGATTTTTCCCTGCGGTATTTCTACGTTCAGATCTTCTACGATTAATCGATCCTCATAAGCAATATCCAGATTTGCCGTTTTCAGACGAAACATTTGGAATCATCCCTTTCCCTTATCCAATATATATAGTCACGGGCTTAACGCACGACATTCATCAAAACTTCATTCTATCTTTATATAATAAAGATATTGATAATCATTATCAAGTGTTAACTGGCATATTCCTTCTAATTTACAATGCGTAACGTTCAATATTTCCTCAAAAGTCAAAAAAAATCACAGCCCTAAAGCTGTGATCTTTTAATTCTGGCCATTCGCATTAAACCTGTACAGAGGACAGTCCAAATGCTTCAGCCATGAGGCGTATTGATTTCATTTTGGCATCAAAGTCGTGAATGATGCTCGCAACCATGATCTCCTGTGCATTATAGTTCTTGCATAATTGCTCAAGCTGACGCTTCACCTGTTCGGGTGAACCGACCACCATACGCTTGCGATTCTCACGAATGCGCATCCGATCATATGGCGTATACGGATACGCAAGCGCCTTTTCGACAGAAGGTGTCCCTGCGGAACGCGTGCCCTGCTCTAAAAGCACCAGGGACAAGTCCATGCTGGATGCCAAACGATTGGCCTCCTCCTCGGTATCCGCGCAGATCGCAAATACGGCAACAAGCGAACGCGGTTGCTCACTATGCTGGGAAGGCTGGAAGCTTTCCTGATATCCCTTCATAGCACCTGTGCCGCCTTCACCATTAATAAACTGCGCGAACGCAAAGCCTACGCCACGCTCGGCGGCCAGACCTGCGCTATCGCCGCTGGAGCCAAGCAGCCACATTTCCGGCACGGTCTCTACGAGCGGCATCGCCTGTAGCGAACCGAAGCGATGCTGGTTGCCTGTGCTATCGTGCAAATAGGCTAGCAGATCATCCAGCTGCTCGGGGTACAGATCAACGCCGCCCCGCATTTTCCCCTCCTGCAAAGCTCTGGTAGCAATCGGCATTCCTCCAGGCGCTCGCCCCAGACCCAGATCAATGCGTCCCGGATACAATCCCTCCAGTACCCGGAAGTTTTCCGCTACTTTATAAGCGCTGTAATGAGGCAGCATCACACCACCCGACCCCACTCGAATGGTAGAGGTACGGGCAGCCAGGTGTGAAATCAATACCTCCGGGCTGGAGCCTGCAAGGTTAGAGGCTGCATGATGCTCGGATACCCAGAAGCGATGATAACCCAGGCGTTCCGCCTCTATAGCAAGCTCAGCAGTCTTTTGTAATGCCTGTGCATGCGTCATGCCTTCCGATACCGGAGATTGGTCAAGAATGCTGAGTTTTATCATAAAAAGTCTGACCTTTCTATTTTGGAATACGAATAGGCATTAATTATAGCACGTAAAGCCACAGTTAACCAAGAGGGGCAAAATAGCAGATTTACCGCACATATTTAGCCATGTTTACTTTTTATAGAGACTTGCTTTTTACTTTACTTTATCTGCTTCATAAAGATGTGAACGCTTTTGAAAGAAACTAAACAGATGGGTCACGATTACTTTCAAGACGGCATAACCTGGAACAGCCAGTACAATTCCTACCACACCAAACAAATTGCCTGCTGTCAAAATAACAAAGATAATCGTGATCGGATGTACTCGAAGAGATTTACCCATAATTTGTGGTGAAATAAATTTACCCTCAATAAGCTGGACGACTGTCCATACGATAACCATTTTGAGCAGCATGATCGGTGAGGTAACAATAGCTACGATTAACGCGGGTGTAATGGCAATTACAGGCCCTAAGTAGGGAACCACGCTCGTAAAGGACGCAATGACCGCAAGTGTCAAAGAGTAGTCTAATCCAATAATCAGATAACCAATATACAGCAGCACTCCAATACAGAAGCTGACAATAATCTGTCCACGAATATACGAGCTGACCTGATGATTCATTTCGGTCATGATACGATCTGTCTCTTTACGAAACATAGGTGGAAGCATTTTTAGAATCCACTGCGGCAGCTTGCGTCCATCTTTCAGCAAATAGAACAGAATGAACGGAACCGTAGCGATCGCAAGCACAGTTTCCGTAATCACACCCAAAAAGCTTCCCACACCCGTCCATGCATTATTGATAAAGCCAGATAACTTTTCAGAAGTTTTGGAGGCCAGTTCAGATGGATCTATTTGAATGGTGTTCTGGAACTGGTTGACAAAGTTACTGCCAATCAGTCGCTCAAACTGTTGTTTGACTTGCTCGGTATAGGCAGGAACATTTTGGATAAGGCCCTGTATCTGATCACGGATCACAGGTACCACCGATGTAACCACAATAGCGATAATCCCTATAATGAGCAAAAACAGGACAACAATGGAGTATACCCGCTTTACCTTATTTCGTTCCAGTACATCTACCAACGGATTGAGCAGATAGTACAATACACCGGACAAAATGACCGGGAGAATGATCGTTTTCAGCAACACGATGACAGGCGTAAATATGTATGAAATTTTGGTAAGCACTAAGATATTCAAGCCGATCAGCAGCAATACCAACAGGAATAACACAAACTTGTTATTCAGAAAAAACTTCTTAAACCGGTCTTTCCATGCCGGAGTTATTTCCACATGACATTCCCCTTCTCTTTAGACAGATGAGTATACGTTCTTCATAATTACGATATATTTTTGCAACAAAATATACAAGGTTATACCCAAATAAACACAAAAGCAAACAAAGTTGTACGTTATTGTACGAACTTCGCTTGCTTTGAAGGGTTATGGAGTATCATTTGTCGTGGTGGCAGCCTCCACCGTCGTAGTCACCGGTTTGTTTTCTTGTTCAAAAAGATTCTGTATGAATCGCTTGAGCTTCCGCTCGTCCACACCCAACACCTGCGCACCTTTGATGGTTTCCCCGCGCACCAGTTCGTTTGGCGGGATTTGCTGCTTCGCTACTGTTTTAGCATCGATATTAAAACCCAATGAAGCCAACTGCAGCATTTCCGTTGTACTCAGATTCGTTTCAATATAAGGAGATATGCTATTTAAAATACTTGGCAGTTTAATGAGCGACGAGGTCGATTGTATTTTACTGCCCAGTTCGGTAATGAATTTGCGCTGTCGCTCCGTACGTGTAAAATCCGAAGTCGCATCATGACGGAAACGCACATATTGCAAGGCTGTTTTGCCGTCCATGTGCTGCATTCCCTTTTTCAAGTCAATATCAAACTGGTGTTTGTCTGCCTTGGACGTATAATGCATATCTTTTTCGACATCCAGGTCAATACCACCTACAGAATCAACCAACGCAATGAAACCATTAAAATCAGTATATACATAATATTGAATTGGTATCCCCAGGAGGTCGCTCACAGTCTGTCTGGTCAAATCAGGCCCACCGTAGGAAAAGGCTGCATTCAATCGACTTTGCCCATGACCCGGGATCTTGACGTACGTATCACGAAGAATCGACATCAGGGTAGCCTTTTTCGTAACCGGATCAACAGAAGCAACCATAACCGAGTCAGAGCGCCCTGAATCTTCTCCACGAGAATCGCCGCCAAGCAGCAGAATATTCACTCTCTCTGTTCCATCCCATTCCGGTGGGAGTGATACCTCTACAGGTTGTACATTGGTTGATGTTTGGGTTTGCGGTTTAAATTTCGAGTCCTGGCCGGAAGCAACCGAAATTTGATTCGTAAAATGATATATAGAATAAGCATAATATCCGCCCACTAAAAGGACTGTAGCAGTCACAGAAATACCTAGCCATTTTAAAAATTTTCGCATATTTTCGGGTAACCTCGCTTTTATTCATCATCGTTCGGCTTTTAAAAGCATACCCTTCCGGCAAGTTATCTGTCAATTCGAGGCGTTTGTTCTAGGGGCGTTATTCGTATCGGTTACACCTTATCTTCAGGCTCTTTTTCTGTTGATTTTACAGCATGGAGGTCGTCTTCATACCACGGATTCAAATGGACAAGCACCTCATAAACCCGTGGCTCCCGCTTCATGACGGCCCTCTTGATCAGCCGGATAATATCGTGTCCCTGCTGAATCGTCAAAGAGGCATCCACTGAAGCTCGGATATCTACAATAATATAATGACCGTGCTCACGGGCACGGATACGGTCAATACGCTGAACCTCGACTACACTCAGTGCGGCTGCTGCGTAGCTTTCGATTTCCTCGGTTGCAATAGCCTTCTCCATGAGCACATCTATGGATTCGCGGCCCATTTCCCACGCCAATTTCAGAACCAGCAACGCCACTACAAACCCCGCAATGGGGTCGCCGTAAGATAAAATCGGAATATCCCAGTGTTCCCCGATCAGTCCTAATCCGATGCCCAATACAGCCGCTCCAGAGGCATATACATCAGCGAGGTGATCTTTTGCCGTCGCAATGAGGCCCTGACTATTGGCCGCTCTGCCAATACGAATTGTGTAGAGATACAGCCACTGTTTCCAGAGCAAGGAAATAATGGCTGCCACTAAGGCTAGTATATGCTCCTGTGGCATCGGTTCGAACAGCGCAGCAATGGAATGATAGCCGATAAATATACCTGCCCCGAACAATATGACCGCCACCACACTAGCACCAATGACTTCTGCCTTGCCGTGACCATAAGGATGATCCTCATCCGGAGGCTGGCTGGATATTCTCATCGCTCCCAGTGCGGTTGCAGAAGCAATCACGTCCCCGGCGTTATGCACACCATCGGCCACCAGCACCTTACTGTTGAACATGAGTCCTGCGATGATTTTGATGCCGGTTAAGAGGATGTTGCTAATCAGGCTGATCCATGCTGAGACCATGGCACGCTTGCCCATATCCTGTTCCTGCATGATGTATAACCCCTCCAAATTATCTTTTAAAAAATACCCTACCCGCTATTCGGTTATCTCAAGGCATCTTTCGTTGCTCTTTATCTTATGATGCTGTTTTTGCAGCGGCATAGTTGAAGATTACAATAGCCCCGGAAGATGAGCCTCCCCGGGGCTATTATGATAACCATAGTGGAGCATTCTATGAGAATGCCCCCATTTTATCTACCTGGACCGACCGCGTCGGCCTCCTTGACCTTGACCCCCACGCGGACCGCCTTTGGCTTGTCCACCGCGTCCACCTTGGCCTCCACGTGCGGAACCGCCGCTGCTGCGGTCATATCCGCCGCGTCCGCTGCTTTGTCCTGCCGAGCGGCCTTGACCTCCGCGTTCAGAACCACTGCTGCCGCGATCATATCCGCCGCGTTCACTACTGCTACGGTTGGAGCGACGCTCGCCGCTTGCGCCGTCACGACGACCGGACTGTTCGCGGCCGCTACGGCGTCCACCGCCAGCATCGTTGCCGCCAAAGGAACGGCGGTCGTTTCTGCCTGAGCGGTCGTTTCTACCCTGCCGCTCAGCCGTATCGGGAGCAGGTCTACGCTGCCCGCCGCCCTCACTGCTGGTGAATGTGACACCAGCAACTCTTTGGATGTTCCGAAGCTCCGGAACATCCCTCGGCGTGGCGAGCGTCACCGCAACGCCTTTGCCTCCGGCACGGCCGGTACGCCCGATGCGATGGATGTAGCTTTCGGCATCCTGCGGCATGTCATAGTTGAAGACATGCGTGACGCCTTCTACATCCAAGCCGCGTGCGGCTACATCTGTCGCTACGAGCAATTGAAGTTTCGCCTCACGGAACGCCTTCATCACTTGCTCCCGCTTGTTCTGGGACAAGTCCCCGTGCAGCTCACCGCTCTCGAACCCCATCTCCTGGAGCTCCTCATTCAGTTTGGAAGCCCGACGCTTAGTACGGCAGAAAATAACAGCCAAATACGGACGATCCGTATTCAGCATATCTACCAATGCCTGTTGCTTACCACGGTCTGTTGTTTGTACAACGACCTGACGGATTTGGCTCACTGGAACGGAAGAAGCCGATTTCACTTTGACATCAACGGGTTCGTTCATATAGACACGAGCCAGCTTGCGAATACCTGCTGGCATCGTAGCGGAAAACAGCATTGTTTGTCTCCGGTAAGGAACCTCCTGCAGAATCGTCTCCACGTCGTTCAAGAAGCCCATGTGCAACATTTGGTCAGCCTCATCCAGGACCAGCATTTTAATGCCGCCTAGATCGAGCGTGCCACGTCTCAGGTGATCCAGCAGTCGCCCAGGTGTACCAATAATCAGTTGTGCGCCGCCTTTTAGTTTACGAAGCTGACGCTCCACGTCCTGTCCTCCGTAAACAGCTAGTAGAGATAAACTCGGCTCCGCAGCAGCCAAGCATTTAGCTTCCTCTGTAATCTGGAGTGCCAATTCACGCGTAGGTGCAATCACAAGCGCCTGCGGGTGCCGCTTGTCCAAATTCAGCTTTTGTAAAATCGGCAATAAAAACGCAAGCGTCTTCCCTGTCCCCGTATGTGCCTCGGCAATCACATCCTGACCTTCCATCAACAGTGGAATGGACTCCTGCTGTACAGGTGTTGGCGCTGAGATGCCCTGCTCTTTCAAGGCTTCTACCCAATGTTGCTCCACGCCTAATTCTGTAAAATTCTTCAAGTTGTATTCACTTCCCTTATCTGTATTCAATATGTGTCACGTAAAATAGGTTCATGTGCCATATGACATCTATCGTTCCATAGTTCAGAATTCCCATTTTTGTATCGGTTCTCATTCTCCCCTTTTCAGGAAGGGAGCATATCCGTTATCGTTGAATCTGTTCATGTAACTCAACATACGGCCGCAAGGCGGCTCAGGCCGTTCCATATATGACTTTCCTAGTATACGCGAAGTTGAACTGGTTTCCAAACGATTTTAACGAATAACGCAAAAGGTGAATTCAATCACCATGTCATATATTATGGTAGGAGAATTGGTAATTCATGAATAAAGGATGGATGCTTGTGGTTAACAATCTACATTATAATTTCATAATGACAGGTTCCTTATCGGAGAAGCACACTTTGTTTGCCGAAGAGTGCTTTACTAACCTGTTCGATTGTTTTGAAACACTCCTGAACATATCAGGAATCCGCAATGCCCGTGTGTCTGTCTATCAATCCAAGAAAGCCAAACACGGTAAGATCCGCTGGGACAAGCAGGAGTTGCTCCGCATTGTAACCGATAATGAATTGACTCCATTGATGCTGGTTATCGAGGCTCCCAGTATCAAATCGTCCTATAACAAAGGGACAACGCCGGAAGTCTACATTCTTTTGTCCAATGACCCTATGGGTCAATCTCCCAACAATTGCGGGATGCTTGTTTCGATCCGTCAGGACATTTATGAACGTATCGACCAAACAATCGTCGAAGACGTTATGATGCAGCTGAGCCAGTGGATAAAGGCAACCAAACTGTTACACAGCTCGCGCAACTTTTATGCTGGTAGTAAAGCACGTGCCATTATGGATATTCTTCCATTTATGCTCGAAAAGGATACTCCGGATATGAAGTATGTTTTTCAATCGTGGACTCCGTATCCTTTACCACACACTTAAACAATCCGTCATCCCATTAACCCTAGGAGGCTGCAATTTATGCAAATTCAAGTTCAAAAGGCTGAAAAAAAAGAAAACGAATATCTCATTCATTATCAAGCGGGAGGAGCTCTGCCGTTCGTTCCGCATGATGTTGTTCTGATCCATGGCAAACAGTATTTTATAGGTACGATTTTGAAGGTAGAGTCGGAACAGGTCCTTATCCGTATCAATCCAGAATATGAAGACCAACTGACAGGGTCCATCGGACTGGAACTGGCTTTCTCTCCAACCGTTTCTATTCAAGGTGCAGACAGCATTGTAGAAAAGCTCGGCTATTTTCCACCTTTTCACTATGACCGAATCACGGCTGCCAATATGACGAAAGACCAGATTACACTGACAATTGAGCTATCCCCCGCTAGCGTGCTAGTTCCTAAATCACCGGATCTGGAACCTTCGGCTAATGCACCAGTGATCCCTGAGGCTCCAGCCAAAGATATTCCACGCTATGCAGTGACTTTTACATTTCTGGAAACCAAAGAGCATGTATTAACCCCTGTAGAAACAGAAAATATCATCTTGCAGCTCGATTTCCGCTATGAAGAAGCAGACATGGTCGTTGACATCGATGCCTTGTCAGGGCTGTCAGGCAGCTTTCTGTGCAGAGGCATCCGTGCAGAGATTACGGAACTTCATGAATAAACATGAAGCCCGTGAGCTGTTGCGCTGTCATTCTTTTATTCATGATGATCTGGAGCATCCCAAAATGCGAAGCGGGTTTCTAGGGATGCTTCGTCCCTTCCAGGGAGAACTGATCGAGGATAATTTTCATGAGCTCATGACTATCATTGAAGTTCTGGCAGATGAGTTGGAGAAACCGTCCGTAGAACGGGAGCTTATATCCGCTCTGTGGGGGATTTGCCAATATACACGGGCATGGGCGTTGCATCCTGATGGTATGCTGCAGCGAAATCACCTGCTGACCGTAGAGCAGATTAGTACGCTTGACGATTGGATTGATACAATCTCCTATGCGATTATGGTGCTGCTAGAGGGTGGCGGAACGGAAGAAGCTTTATCGAACTACAGACAACGAGAGTAGGTAATACACAATGTCAAAAAGTAATCTGGCTAAGAAATGAGGGGGGTATATGTCCATACAAACTGATGATGACGGAAAGACGTTCTTATCTATTTTCCCTACACTATCGTATGAAGATCGATTAGTCTCATTACGCGAATTAACAGCAATCCCCCAGCCTGTGGAGGACACCATCGCATTACTTTTACAGCTTGTGCAGCAATCATCCGCGGATGATCTGCTTCGTATAGAATCACTGAAGGTCATCGGACTATATGCAGATCAAAGCCAGCAGCCGATGATCATGCGAGGAATTCGCGAGCTGCTGTCCAAGCCTGATGAAGATGATGATGTACGAAACGCAGCTTTACAAACTTTGGTATGGATGCCTTGTTCAGAAGCAGACCTACGTATAGCTTTGGACTTAATCCGCAGTGATACATATATCTTAGTCAAGGGGGCCGCTTTTGCACTGCTCCGCGCACATAAAGCCCACCCTTTTGCACAACATGCGCTGAAGCAATTATTGCACCATGAGGAATTCGGTGCATCTGCCCAGCGTGAGCTGTCCACATAATCGACAACCAAAGGAGAATCACCCTACTTATGCGTGTAAGAATATTTATTTTCATATTGATTATCGGAGTTATTTGTGTGCCTGCCTATTTCATTATGAGCAGCTTTGGATTATTCCAAAATGAGAAGGTGCTTGTACATTACAAGCTTGCCCTTGAGGTAAAGGGTAAAAAATATGATGCCTGGCCTTTAATCAGCAGCTATACCGCGATAGATAAAAAGGGGGACCATCGTCAGCTCTACTATCAGGCGGAGGGCTCAGGCATAGAGTATCTGTTTCAACTTGCCTATGGACAGTATGAACTCAAGCCCTCCAAAGAAAATCCTTTTCTGGATGGGGAAATCCACTATACCATGGACCATCCTGAGTATGTACGTGAGGAAAAACAGTATGAGAACGCCAACGACTATACGGAGTTAACCCATTATTACAACCAACAGGAACAGGTTATTTATACTTACAATCCTGAAGCCAGCCTCGACAAAACCTACGTGCGCTCCATCATCACCGCTGGAATGACTCGCACCACTGGTAATTCAAGTAGGCCGGTGAAGGATGATTATATCAATATCAGTAAGCTGTTTAAGGACAAGCTCGGAGTAAATGTGAAGGTAGATGTGGATGAGGACAACAAAATCGTTACCCTGTCCATGTCATAATAAAACGAAAAGAAAGGAAGGCGCTACAAATGACAGAAACACATCATACTAAATTAGGCCCCGCTTATTTGGAGGATTGGGTTGTACCCGAAACCCCGGAGGCATGGGGTGAACAGGAATGGACAGGTAAGCTCCGTTCACAGACCGGAAATACGAAATTCCACATTTTTTACTATGGAGAATTCATGGATGAGCTGATTGCTGTAACGGAGTTTGCACCCCAGCTCATTATTGCAGAAGATGCGGTCACAGGTGAGCAGATCGTCATTTTTGATGGAACCCGCCATGGCTACGATGCACTGCTGTGTGAAGTATATACGGAGGAACAGCAGAACAATCGCACCCCCCTGCTGCCTTATCTGGACGATGATGGTGAAGATACCTTTGAGGTGACCGTGACTGCTTTTTATAATGTTGATTGGGATGACGAATTTGCAGATGATGTGGACGAGAACGGGCAGCTGGAGCTAATCAGCGGCGAACGTTGTGATTTTGAAGAGGCCAAGCGAAACGGTTTTGATGCGATTAGCATTACAATTACCAGCGCTAAAGGTCTAAAAACTGAGATTCTTCAGGAAGAGTTGGCTTGACGATGGTATTTAAGAGAATCAAACATCAGGAAGGCGATATTTTTGTTATCCCTTTGCATGACGGCCGATTTGCGGTATGTCAGGTGATCTGCGCGCTGTATGGTCGATTCAAAAAAGCGTTCTCCTTTGGTGTTCTATCCATAGGTCAGAATCAAGCGTACGAGGGTGAAGCTACATATCTCTCATTCACAGATTACCGGGGCAAGTTCGAGGTTATATTCACCGCCACCCAAAATCTGACAAAGGGGGTATGGCCCATTATCGATCATCGCCCTCTATCTGAGGAACAACAGCAGCTAAAATATTTTAATTGCGCGGGCCATCTGTATTACGGAGATGAATATGTACGCAACCTGGAACTAAAAGAATATAATCAATATCCTGTAATGGGCGTGGCTGGATATGAGCTGGTACAGCAATATTTAGCCCAGGCATAAAAACTAGAAGAATAGCAACGTAAAAGCCACCTTAGAGTTCGAAAACCAGGGTGGCTCTTTAACGATTTAAAAGGGTTCAAATGTATAAGGGAATGGTGTACGATGTGTTCCCAAAATCGACTTTACGCGTTCTCTATCCAGCAGCGCTTCGACGAAACTATACAAATCCGGGGCTGCATACCGAAAGTTACCCCATGTGCGCAGATTTAAAGCATAAATTGGGAATTCCCCCCGTTTATCAGGCGATTGAATATCCCAGACCAGCAGGTCATCCTCTTCACTGGAAGCGAAGGGAACGGCATGTTCCAATAATTCCGGGAAACCATCTGGCTCCAACGCCGCTTCTTGTAAGACCTCCTCCGATTCCAGTACATCATCAAACCAGGCTCGCCAGTCATGGTAACGATGAAGCCATGAATCCGGATGATCCCCGAGAGGAATATGGATGTTCCATACGCCACATAACCGCCCGTAGCCAAGAGTCTTGACGTAATCTATATAGGAAGGCGGAAAGCCCCGTCCATTTGAAAAACGATGCTCTATAAGAAATTCTTCATCATAATAAGCCTGAAACTGCGAACGCTGCAAACCTGTAAAAATGCTCATGCTCGCCCTCTCCTTTCGCGCATCTCTATTCACCTTTTCACTCTTAGGCACATTGAAAAGGCCTTTTTCAAGTGTTAAAATGGGAATAAGATGTATATTCTAAAAAAGAGTGAAGATGCGTCAACATCCTCACTCTTTGGCAACAGCCGCTTTTAAGGGCGGTGGCTGCAAGTTCACGGTATACGAAATAGACCGGTTCCTACCACGGGCGGTCTATTTCTTTTTATGGAAGGAAAGAATCAGGGCCTCACCTCCTTTACAGGAGACTAGCCGACCGCCCATCTAAGCCATTCTGTTGTTAAGGAATATTATAACATATGATATATAAAAAGTACGTTTTTACGCTCTTTCCGAAAAGGAGGAACGAACATGGAGCAAAAACGCTTCAAAGATGAATATGGATATAAATATGACTTTGCCGCCGTGATCTGGAGAGGAGAACAGGTAGCTGTTCACTGTCCTCGCTGTCAGGGCCAAGCTTTTATTTCCAAATCAAAAGAAGCCTGTTATTACGTTGTTCGCTGCTCTCATTGTTACTACACATTTCAGCAGCCAGAATCGTATAAATTCTATGCACGCGGTGTATGCAGCCATTGCGAGCGATATTTTAATATTGAAATCCATGATGACCGAACGGTTACTCATAAAAATACGAATATACACTGTCCGCACTGTGAGACACGTAATCAAGTTCCGGTACATCGTATGCAGTCACGTGAATGGCATACAGACGTGATCCAAAATGGAAAAGATCCTATTTTCCAGCTCCAGCTGTATTTCCTTGATTACTATCGTGGGAAACCGGTGTGGGCTCTTAACCGGATACACCTGAATTATTTGCTCTCCTATATCTCTGCCGAGTTGCGGGAAAAACCCACATCCGGTATGATGCGCACGGCTTCCCATTCCATTCCAAAGTACATTAAGGATGCGAAAAATCGCCAGGCCATCTTAAAAATATTACAAAAACTACAGCATAAACAAGCGTCTAAGGGTGAGCATTCCAAACATGAGTATACAAACTTTTGACAGCCTATAAGCACTGGTTCAGGCCTTCTGTCAGACCACCACGTGCAATCTCGGCTGGAGATAGCGACTGTACAGATGTTATTGAAGTACTGCGCCGCAGTGGAAGCGAGCCGGATGTTCAACGCATTGCGCAGGGACTGCGATATGATCATGAATACGATGCTTTTATGGAATAAGCGTCTCCAGTATCTCTTTTACCTCAGGGACAGCCTGCTTCAGGCTGTTTTTTAGTTTCTTTGCACCACCCCATATACGATAAACGATCATCTCTTGTTCGTAGTCTTCCAACTTCTCAAGTACATCTACTAGCGCCTTCGCCTGTTCTGCACTTTCAATGCCAGCCGATTTCAGAGGTTTGGCAGAATCATTACCTGCCAAAAGAATCCTCGCCCATACGGGAATCGTATCCGGTGTCAGTCCATGTGCCTCAGCAAACACAGCGGCGTAACCGTCCTGCACCGACTGGTGCTCACTATCCACTAGCTTCATATAACGACTCACTAACGGAAAATATTCCGTTCCTTTAAGTCCTAATCCCATCACCGCATAGGTTCCCGGCATTGCTGACTTCTCCCCCGGCTCTACATCATTGTACCACTTGAATTCTTCCATCACAGTCTCGGCATATTCCGCCAGCAACGGATGCAGCGAAGGGTATTCAAGTGCATTGGCAAAGAAACGATGTAATGCAGATTTGGCTAACTTGGGTACGGGTAGATAGTTTTTCACTTTGCTTTTGAACTTCATCCCATATTCCTTAGTAAAGCCTTTTCGTAATATATCACATAGATATACGAGTGCTTCTCTATAGCTCTCTTCTTCCTCAGAACGAATCTGAACCTCCAGTGTTTGCAAAATATCATTCGCTTGGCAGGTGACTCGTTCACTTGTATATGAGGCTGGAATGCTGCCTGATCCACTCTTAAGCCACTCGGCTGCCTGATTTGAACCCAGTTGTGCAGCAATCTCCAAATAACTCTGCCGTGCATCGGCATCGGTCGAACCCACACGCATCGCGGTGAGCAGGAACATCTCCATGGCGGGGGCAGGAATATCTGAAGGAAGAATATCGGGCCTCACCGTATACTCCAGCCCGTAGTTTTTTTCCCGATCTGCGTATTTGGCCAAAAATTCATCTTCAGCCCAATGCATTAAGCCTCTGCTCAGCTGATGCCTCCATGCTTCTTCTCGCTTACGGCTAACCTGCACTTTTGCATCCATTCGATTCAACAGCTCATTCACCCGCTGGGCGTCTATAGGGTACAAATGAGGATCAAGCAAGTGCCTTACTAAGAAAAAATCGTCCTCTTCCTTCGGGATAGCTTTACTGGCAGGGTCAAGCTTTTGCTCCACAAACTGTTCGATAGTGGCTAACAGATGCTGCCGCTTATCTTCGTTCAACAGCGAGAATGTAAAATGACTGGCCTTATTCTCCAAGACCACCTCTAGATGAAATTCCAGCCGATAACGAAAAAACATAGGACTAAATTCTTCTGAATTATACAGGGCCGCTATCCGTTCTTTGAACACAGGCATCCATTCATCCTGCACCTGCTGGAGCGTCACTCCTTCCGTAAAACCAGGAATATCCATATCTGGTCTACGATGATCCCAATCAAACGGTTCGTAGGTATCCACCCATAACCCGTCGCTCTTACAGGTAACTTTTAAGTATTCATGAATCCCTTCGTGAAGGACGCTTTTGGTCTTGAATTCCGCGATGCGTTTTTGCTCAGAAGCGTATCTCTGGTCAATCTCCTCAAAAATTGGATCTATGTAGGCCTGTACCCCCGATGTCATACGATGTGCTCCCCTTTCATACCCTCACAAATTGTAGTTCTTACATAATTGAGATAGACTAATATTTAACTATTTTATTTCCTGATTATAGCATATCTCTCATTTACATTTGGACTCCATCCCTATAGATAGAGTGCCAGAAAGCAGGTGTATTCTACATGTATTGGGTTTCCACACAGCACACGCCAGTAGCTGCCGATGAACTGACAAATTTCGAACATACCTATGGCATAACTTTACCAATTCCCTATGCTTCATTTCTCACCCAATACGGGCCAGGTACCTATTGCGGCCTGCTGGTGATTGAACGACCTGATCCTCAACTTTTGCAATCCTATGCGGATTACAAACTGTGGACGCATAATGATAACTGTCCGATCACCGCGCAACAGCTGGGCGAGTGCGTGTTCATCGGCAGCTCCATAGATGGTGATTTTCTAGCGGTGCATCCTCAGGTCGAAGGCTTGCTTTGGCTACCGCGACATTCGGAGGTCATTACTATGAAGCCATTAGATGTTCAAGCCCCATTTATAGATACACTAGAGCATATACTACGGGATGAATTCGGAAGAATAGAGCCATTCCCCCGTTATTTCGAGCCTGTCAGTCTGGATAGAGTTGCAACATTTCTACAATTTAATCCACCGGAGACGGCGGAAGCTTACGGTTCAGCCAATCCGAACGATCAAGCCTTGCAAGTAGCTCCAGCATCTATACAGGTATTGGCTCAGCGTTTTAAACAGCATTTTGACTCAAATCTATGGATTGAAAACGAGCATATCTGCTTGGCTTTTCTTCAGTCTCTTGGCGGATACGTACGTTTCAATTATGCATATGGACGCGAAGTGGCGATCATTTATGAATCTAAAGCGATAGCACTTCATGATGAAGTTCTATCATTCCTGCAAAAAGAACATTGCCAGGTTGTAGAGTAAGAGGAGGACGAATACAAATGACAGTACATTTTGCACATATCTTAGAAAAGCTCGGAGGGATCGCTGAGCGCCTGAGACAAGGTGGGATGCCTGACGTAGTATACCAATGGACGAAGGGGATTTCCGAAGAGGAACTGACTGAGTTGGAGGAACGGCTGCAGGTCCCTTTGCCTGCCTCCCTGTCTGAATTGATAAAGCGGTGTGGCAGCTTACATTTGCTATGGTGCCTCCCTCAACACTGTATTGTAGCCGATAAACTGGCTTGTTCATATGAAAGCAGTAATGGCCTTAAACAAAAACCGAATATGCTTGACGATATTACAGGAGAATTTGGCTGGAACCATGAGTATATAAGCTATTTTACATCCTATGGAGAAAACACCGACTCAGCAGCGGACGAACAACGATATCTAATTTTAAACTATAACGGTGCCGGTGATCCGATCCTGCTTGATAGAGCGACATCCACAACAGAGCCAGCAGTGTTCTGTTATGAGCATGAGTTGGACCGGTTCATGCTGCTCGCAGAAAGTTTACCTACCTATATAGAAACCATGCTTACCTTGCACGGGTTATGGCTGTGGGATTGGTCTAACGTGTTAGACGAGCATGGTATTCAACTAGACAGCCCGCCGCTGCAGTTGTGGCAGCGCTGGTTGAACACGTTCTGTACGATGAAGCTGGAGGATGCCGCCCGGTCGCTGGAAACACTGATCCATTACACCACCATGCATGGCGTAGATCACCCTGCTGTACTGCAGGCTTTTCAAGTCTATGATCCACAGGATATTTTTCTTGCCTGGGAGCAGCGCATTCAGCGTAACCCGGCCCAATTCGCTACATGGGCATTTTTTATTGGGGAGACCGCAGGTATTGGGGCTGCTGACTGGGTTCGCTCCTTATGGGAGCCGGACACGGATATCACGCAAGCATGGAATTCATCCGCTTCAAATAACATACATGCTGAGAGAGCATTTGTCTCGACACGTGCCTATCTATCCGCCCGCTGTCTGCCCGAACAGGAAGGATTAGAAAATGTTTATAATGATCTGATGCAGCATACGGCAAAGGATGGCAAATTAGAAGGATACACCGTTAGCGGGCAGTTACAGCATTTTCATTCACCGCAGGTCATTGACTGGATGCGGGATAAGGTCAATCATCCGGTCGATGGCTGGGCAGTACTTTTCGCCTATTCTCGTCCTACAGCTGAGCAGGTAATTGAATGGCTATCCAGTAACGAGCTTCATCAGAAAATTGCAACCGAGGCGCTGGATATCATGATTCAGCGCGATCTTCTGCCCGGTCTAGAAGCAGACGTTTGGGCTAGCATCTCAAACCTGCTTCATGCTTCTTTACAACTCGTGATGCTCAAAAAAGATAAACGTCGCATTGAAGCCGTGCTGGAGCAGCTTTCAGATTTGAAACTTCGTTAACACAGGAGCCGGCGTATGCAGACTTGCCTGTACGGGGTGGGAGCACAAAAAAATGAGCCGCTGCATCAGCGGCTTAATCCTCGAAAAAAGGTATCTATAGTAAATGAAATCAATTCATTATTTGCTTTGGCCATAGGAAGCTCAAAATTCAGGAGAAGAGAAGTTAGTCCGTGTAACATACTCCATACGGATCTAGCCATCAGGTGCTCATCCCCTTGAATGATGCCCCCTTCCTCCATAGCGACTTTGAGTCCGCCCTCAAGCAACTCAAACCCTTTAAAACTCCCACTGTCTATAAGGCTAACCGAGCTTACAGATTCAAGGTTGCTGATAAACAGGATGTTGTAGTATTCGGGATTAGCCATGCCAAAACGGACATAAGCATCGGACACTGTTTTCAGTGTGTCCAGAGCGTTCAGTCCGGCTGCCTGTGCTTCATCCACGCGCTGCTGAAGAGCCTTCAGGAACAAAGCATTCCCTTCTAACAGCAGTTCACGAACAACCGCTTCCTTATTGGAGAAATAATGATAAATAGTCGTTGGTGAATATTCGATCTGATCCGCAATTTTACGCATAGAGACCTCGGCATACCCTTGGTTCAAGAAGAGTGATCGGGCGGCCTCAATGATTTTGCGGCGAATCTCACTGCTCTCACGTTCTCGGCGTTTGATATGTTTCATGAATAGATATACGTGCCCTTTCTGCCTATCTCAATTTGGCGGCGATACGATCAGCTTCCATTATACCCGAGTTCATAGCTCCTTGAAACCCGCCCCCAGGCTGTGTCCAGGCCCCTACCAATGACAGACGGTTCACTGCTGATTTGTGCTTCAGTCTGTGTATACCGGACTGCCGCACCGTTTGCGCAAAGCCGTAAACAGCCCCGCCGGGATTAGCGGTATACCGCTGCATTGTGCGTGGTGTGCCCAACTCTGCCACTACCACTTTACTGCTAAAACCAGGGTATAGCTGTTCAAGGCGTTCCAGTATCTGCTGTTTTACTGCTTCTTTTTTGGCTTTATATTCGGGACGTGCGCTAGGCCAGTTCTCCAATCTGTCCAAAAATGTAACGGTGATGACACCCTTTCCCGCTTCATTGAGTGTAGGGTCCATGGCGTTATAATTTGTGAACATCCAGTTGCCTTTCGTATACTGGCCGCTCATCATGACTTCATAATCCGTCTCCGAATCCGGCTCGTTACATAGGATTAAGTCTTCTTCGGTGATCCCAAGCTCGCGAGGCTCGCATGATAGCCCTAGGTATAGCTGAGTAAGAGATGTGCCAGTCTCCATTTTGGTGACAGCCTCCAGTTCACGACGGGCGGCATTATGATTTTCCAGCAGACGACCATAGGTATGATGAGGACTGATACCAGACACAACCCAGTTGGCTTTATATACATCCCCTTTGTTCAGACGAACACCAGCTGCCTTACCACGTTCAAGTATAATTTCAGACACCTGACTGCGCAGGTGAACTTCTCCTCCAGCTGATTGAATAGCTTCGACCAGCGCATTGGACAAGGCCTGTGCACCTCCCTGAATGTAATACGTCCCCTCCAGATGATAGCCCATCCAAGGAATGAAAAAATACAAGGCCGCAAGCCTCTTCGGGGGCAAACCATAATAAGCCCATAGGGCGGTGAAAAATTCCGTGAATCGGTCAGACAAGCCAAACTGGCTTACAGCCTCCCAGGTAGTCATTTGCGTCCAGCGGAAGAAGGTGCCTGCTTTGAGCAGGCCCGCCATCTTACGCCAGGAAGTACGGGAAGAAAAAGCAGAAAAGCCTGCCTCAAAACGGCGAATACCTGCGAAAAGCTTGTCAATGGCTGCTGTCTCAGCAGGAAACATGCCTTTGAGGAGCTGCGTGTACTCCCGCACATCAGATGGGATATCAATGGTCTGTCCTTCCCAGCGAATGGAGTAAGGATGCTTTTTGCGTAGAGGGACGATTTGCTGGTCCACATGGCAGTCCTTTAACATCCGGCCGAAGCTGCCTTCTTCGAGTCCGCCGACGCCGTGCAAGGAGACATCAAAGGTATATCCCTTTCTTGTGAATTCAGTAGCAAAGCCGCCAGCCAAAGTATGACTTTCAAACACAGCTGTCCGGTAACCCAACGCAGAAAGTCTGGCTGCACAAGACAAACCACCCAGCCCGGCACCAATGACAATAACATCATATTGGTTCATGATTTCATCTCCCTTGTTAACGTCGTTATATAAGTTAACAGTGTTAAGTTAAGGAGATTATATACTACCGTATCTCCGTTGAAAAGCTCTATTTTCTTGTTTCCTGCTATAGAACAATGAGCACAATCTTCATATTGCTCAGCACAAGTCACTCATTTGATTTTAGTAGTCTCCCGTTGCGAAGGTAAATATATATTATAAAAACATCCAAAATTGTAGCGCTTTCACTTGTCAGATTCCAAGGAGGATGCTATTCTTCAAGTGGGATTGTTACTGAAAAGGCAAAACCCGAGTACACTTGTGTACCCGGAGTTTGCCTTTTTTTGATTTGTATGAGTTCCACAGCATACAGTCAAGCATCCTGAGCATATAGTAAGCGCTTTAAAAAAACACCAAAGGAGATTATCTTATGCAAAAAAGACGTTTCGCCCTTGTTCTACTATCTTTCGTGCTCTTGCTTACGATCTTTTATCCATCCTCCAGCTCTGCCGCGGCAGCAGCCGATGTTCCAGCACCACAGGCTACTCTGCTTACTCAAGTACAGCCTCTGGGTGAGGTTGTTTCTGCCGTTGTACTGAAATACAGCACCAATATTGACGGAGCATCCCTGTCCACATCCAGCTTTCAGGTTCAATCTGTACTCAATGATGTATACACGGACAGAACCGTGACCGGCGTATATACCAACGATACTGGCGCCATCACCAACCGAAGTACTCATGGCAAATATGTCGTGATCGAGCTGGATACACAGGATAAAAATGCAAGCACTCTCACTTACGATTCCACAAGCGCAGTCAACCGCATCAATCCATTGAACTATTACATTAGCCAAAAGAAAGATATTGCAACTTCAAAGAAAACAGTCATTCCAGCTTCTACACAGACTGTAAAAGCAACCGATAAAGTGACACCCATTGTAGACGATTTCCAAAAAAACACCTTTGAAAATAAAGATGGCTTCAAACTGAACTACTTTACATTTGAACCTAAAGTAGAGCCTGGCAAAACCTACCCATTGGTTGTATTCCTACACGGAAACGGCGAACGTGGTGATGGAAATGGAGTCAACCTGTTAGCAAATGCTGGTGCTGTCACTTGGGCTTCCCCTGAGCAGCAAGCCAAACACCCATCCTTCGTCATCGCTCCTCAAAGCCCAATTGACCTGGAGCACAAATTTATTTGGGCAGATGAACCACGCAACAGCGCTGTTGCCGATTTGGTACGTGAAACGGCCTTGAAATATCCGATCGACACCAACCGCATCTATATCGTAGGTATTTCTCAAGGTGCCATGGGGACATGGAGATTGTTAGAAAAAAATCTTGATCTGTTCGCTGCGGGCGTGCCGATTGCCGGTCTGACCAACTATGAAAAAGCTGTGAACATGTATGCCCCTGTTGACCCTGCACACGTTGAAGTGTTGAAAAACGTTCCGATTTGGGCTTTTCATGCTGCAGACGATACGACAGTAAGTCCTAAGAACTCGGAAGAAATGGTTGCTGCCATTAAAGTACAGAGCGGAAACCTCATTCACTTCACTGAATACGAAGCAGGGATTATCAAACCTACAGGACACTTTTCCTGGGTTCCGGCTCTACAAAATCAGGACATGATTGAATGGCTATTTGCACAAAAGAAATAAAAAAAGGGCACCTGCCTTCCTGTGTACCACCATCAGGAAAGCAGGTGCAATATCAAAACGAGGAGACTAAAAATTTTGACACTGGTATTGCATTTGCAGTTAACTTGAAGCTTGTTACTTCGCGCGCTTCGCAGCTTTGATCGTTCTCAAAGCCCGTCTGCGCGTTACCTTGTTCGGACTGCTGAGCTGTCTTCTGGCAGTAGCCACATCCGTTTTAGCCATGTGTAAAGCACCATCCTATTCACTTAGGCTCATATTGGGAGTTTGTGCCTAAAGACTTAAATGATAATGAGAATCATAATCATTTAAAATTATATAATGAAATCTACTAGCATGCAAGAGCATTTGGGGAAGTATGTGCCTCGATTAAGTAGTTGCCAGTGCTCCCTTTTCCCCATATGAAAGAAGCGTTGGGACAGCAAGCCCAACGCTTCTTTATGCTTAATAGCAACTTATACGATGATTAATTCACCTTTCCGCCCTCTACAACCAATTGATCCGTAAAGCCTTCTCCGTAAACAGAGGTCAGTGTGTCCTTATAGGCTTTATGGACAAAATTTTCCTTGCCCAACGTAGCCAGCTCGTTGTTGATCCAGTCCAACAGTTCCTTATTTCCCTTCGCTACTGCGGGAGCAATCGTATCTTGACCACCGAAGGCTGGAATGCTTACAGTGAAGCCGGGATTGGCCTTGGCCCAAGCGATCAGCTCTGTATTATCGTTGGCAATGGCGGCACCGCGTTTGTCTTTGAGAGCCGAGAAAATTTCGGTGTATTGATCGAATTTGAGCAGCTTGATGTCAGGATAATTTTTTGTAAAATAGGTCTCTGCCGTCGTTCCCTTGGCAACAATCAGCTTTTGATCCGATCCCTTCAATTGGTCAATCGTGGTGATTGGAGCGCTGTCGGGTGACACAATGCCAAAGGATAATTTCATATAAGGGTTAGCAAAATCGACTTTTTCTTTACGCTCATCGGTCACAGTAAAGTTAGCCATGATGATATCTACCTTGTTGGATTCCAAATAGGCAACCCGGCTGGCAGCATCCACCAGGACGAATTCCACCTTGGACTCGTCGCCCAAGAGATCTTTGGCAAAACGTTTCGCAATATACACATCAAAGCCCTGATTTTTCCCTTCTGAATCTACGTAGCCAAACGGCGGCTTATCCGCAAAAACACCAATTCGAATCTTGCCATTCTTTTTAATGTCCTCAATTGAAGCAAATTTAGCCGAACCCGAACTACTACCGTTGGTATTACCAGCCCCTGCACATCCTGCCAAGCCGATGAGCAGCAAGCTCAAAGCCAGTAATAACGTTGTGAACTTCATTCCTTTTCTCATCTGTATTCATCCCCCTGTTTATATCGTTTCGTACTGAAATATATCCAGAAAGTGCTGGGCACGCTCTGTTTCCGGTTGTGTGAAAAATTGCTGTGGTGTAGTCATTTCACATATCTGTCCTTGATCCATAAAAACGATACGATCTCCTACCGACTTGGCAAATCCCATTTCATGCGTCACGATAATCATCGTCATCCCCTGTTGGGCCAACTCCCGCATAACATCCAGCACCTCTCGGACCATTTCCGGGTCCAAGGATGCGGTGACCTCATCAAAAAGCATAATTTCAGGGTTCATACACAGGGCGCGCACAATCGCAATCCGTTGCTTTTGCCCGCCTGATAATTGTCTCGGATACGCATCCTTGCGATCCAGCAGACCGACTCGCTCCAATAGCTGCTCCGCTTGCGCAAGCGCCTCTTGCCTGTTTCGCCGCTGAACTTTAAGCGGACCAAGCAATATATTTTCCAAGACGGTCATATGCGGAAACAGCTCATAGTTTTGGAACACCATTCCGATATGCTGCCGCACCTCACGCCAATTCACTTTTGTATCCGTCAGATCCTGTCCTCTGTAACGGATATCTCCGCCCTGGACCGGCTCCAGACCATTGAGACATCGAAGAAGCGTACTTTTTCCACATCCCGAAGGACCGAGAATGACCACCACTTCCCCTTTCCTTACGTCCAGACTAATCTGCTGCAGCACTTTTCGGTCGCCGAAGCTTTTGTCCAGTTCTCGAATTTCCAATAAAACCTCCTCAGCCTCTCCCATGACACCACCCCATCCTGCTAATTTTGCCATCTGCGTTCAAATCTTTTGGAAAGTCTGGATAACGGATAGCATACAAGAAAATACAATATAAAAATAAAACCATACACCCAAAAGGATGCCGAAGGCGCTTTGATTACACCTAGCTCAATAATCTGCTGTCCAACCTTCACCACTTCCACTACACCGATCAGCACCACTAATGATGTGGTTTTGATCATCCGTGTCGCCAGATTAATAGAACCCGGAAGCATTCGGCGCACCGCTTGGGGAATGAGCACATGACGGTATAATTGCCAATAGGTCAGCCCCAGTGCCTGCCCGGACTCCACCTGATGCTTAGGCAGTGATTCCAGCGCACCACGAACAATATCACCAATCTCGGCTGCTCCCCACAGGCTGAATACGATAACTGCTGTCAATTCCCCGCTGATATTCACATTCAGCAAAGGCGTAAATCCAAAATACACGACATACAACCACACCAAAATCGGAATAATGCGGAATGTCTCCAAATAGAATCTCAGCACAAATCGAATCGGTTTTGATTGTAAGGTGCGCAGCAGACCCATCAAAATGCCTAGCAGGGTACCGATAATAATGGAAAGTAATGCAATCTCCAGCGTAACGAGCAATCCTCCTAATAGACGCTCAAAATTCGAACCCTCAAAAAGCACATTAATCCCCGAACTCAGCATATCGCACCTTCCTTTCCACCCACGTCAGCAGCATCGACAAAGGTAAAAGCAGAATGAGATATGCCAATACCAGCAGAATCAACGATTCTGTCGTTTTGTAGTACATACCGATCAGGTCCTTTGCCACATTCATCAGATCTAGTAAAGCAATGGCACCCACAATGGAAGTCTCCTTGAGCAGAAAGATTGCATTGGCTCCCAAGGACGGAATACTGATAGCAAATGCCTGCGGCAAAATAACATATCTCGCCAATTGTATCTTGGACAGTCCGAGGCTCAGCCCGGATTCCGTTTGCGTTTTACTCACGGCTTCGATTCCACCACGGAAGGCCTCAGCCATGTAGCCACCACCCAAAAAGGTCATACCCACAACCGCACATGTCATTTCGCTCATATGCAGGCCTATTTTGGTAAAGCCGTAGTACAAAAAATATAACTGTACAAGCAGCGGCGTATTACGGGAAAGCTCGATATAGGCTACAATAATTCCGCTAATTCCTCTCACCCTGTAATACAGCACGATGCTGCACAGCAAACCGACGACTAGTGAAAAAAGAATAGCAAAAAAGGCAATCTTTAACGTCAGCCACATGGCTTCTCCATATAGCGGCAAGCTTTCTACAATAAACTCCCAGTCTAAGTTCATATGCGTATACCTTTCAATTTTCAATTATTCCTATGTATTTGCTTTGCTTAATAACAATGATTGTATTCCTGCCCATTTATTACGTCAATACTTTGATGAAAATTTGTCATATTTATCTATGATTAAGAAAGAAAACCGTTATTTTTTTCAGAAATAAATAAAAAAAAGCCCAAAATGGATAAGTTCCATTTTAGGCTCTGCTTTATGCTATATGATTCATCACATGATCGGCTCTGTAACTACAGGACCACCGAGCTTCTCCACAATTAAACGGCTTTCCTCATTTAACCCTTGCAGGGTAATAGTTTTACCTGAGTTTCTGTATTTTTGCAGCACCTTGCCAATGGCAGTAACCGCCGAGTGATCCCACACATGTGAATGGCTAAAGTCGACTACAACGCGCTCCGGATCATGTGAAGGCTCAAAATGATCAACAAAATGAGTCGTTGAGGCGAAAAACATCGGCCCCCTGACATGGTACACCTTTGCTTCATGATCCTCAGTCGTACTGATACGGATTTTAGCCATTTTCCAGCCAAAATGCAGGGCACTCAACAGTACACCTACGATCACACCCTTGGACAAATCATGCGTAGCCACCACGATAATGACCGTGATTACCATAATAAACGTATCTGCTTTGGGTACCTTGGCGATGTTTCGAAGTGACTTCCAATCTACGGTTCCGATACACACCATGAACATGACTCCCACCAATGCGCCCATAGGCACTTCCTTTACAACACCACCAAGCACGAGCAGCAGAAAGGCCAAGAACACCCCGGCCGTGAAAGTGGATAGACGTCCTCTTCCGCCTGAGCTGACATTAATGACGGATTGTCCAATCATAGCACAGCCACCCATACCCCCAAAAAAGCCATTTACAAAGTTGGCAATCCCTTGCCCACGGGCTTCCCGGTTTTTATTGCTTTTCGTTTCGGTCATTTCATCCAAAATACTGGCTGTCAGCAGTGATTCCAGCAGTCCAACTAGCGCCATCGTAAAGGAATACGGCAGCAAAATCCGCAACGTGTGCCACGACCACTCAATTTGTGGCAAATGGAATGAGGGCAGCGAGCTGGTTAGCGTACCGATATCTCCTACCGTTTTGACATTCAATCCAAATACATACGTAATGATCGTCATGATAATAATTGCTGTCAATGGAGCGGGAACGCTTTTCACAAACCTCGGTAAAATATACACAATGAGCAATGTTCCCGCTACCATCGCGTACATGATCCAATTCGCTCCATGAAAGTGGGTGAGCTGCGCCATAAAGACGAGGATCGCCAGCGCATTCACAAACCCGGTCATGACCGGCTGCGAAATAAAGCTTATAAAGCGACCTATTTTCAAAACACCCAGCAGCACCTGAATGATCCCAGCCAAAATAGTAGCTGCAAATAAATATTCCACGCCATAATCCTTGACCAGACCCACAACCAGTACAGATACAGCCCCGGTTGCTGCCGAGATCATCGCCGGACGTCCGCCTGCAAAAGAAATGACAATGGCCATCGAGATGGAGGCATACAGTCCGACCATGGGGTTGACACCTGCAATGATTGAGAAGGCAATCGCCTCCGGAATCAATGCCAGCGCCACAGTCATGCCCGCAAGTATATCAGCCCGGATATTACCGAACCATTGTTGTTTAAGATTCATACTGTTTCGTTCCAGCCTCCTATATTCACAGAGAACAGCATCTTGACCTGCAACCCGATATTGCTTTGGGCATCCGTCCAGCGGTCAATCGCCAAGGCTCTCCTATCATTCAGCTCGTCTCTCTCAAACGAACCCGTTCCGTTACATCCAGTCCATCATTATAACGCAAGGGAATTGTAGAGACGAATGAGCTAAAAGGCTGTTTACAGAAAGAAAATATCTCTTTACTTGAAATATCGCCCGTTTTCTTTATCTGGTTCGTTTTCTTATATTTAAAATTTTCGCAATTGCTGCACAAGCTGTGATAGGGATTCAGCAATCTCAGAGTCTGCATAGCGCTGGAGCAAGCTCTCAAAATCAGGGAGCGCTTGCTTTAGTAACCGACAGCTATAGTCATAATAGCTCCAAAAAGCTACCGGATCATAGCCACGTGCTTCTTCCTCTTCCCACTCCAGTTCATCTTCTTCTGGATCACTGTCTGCCGGCCATAAATATTTCTCATCTAGCAGCATGGTCAAGGATTCCACAGACACCTGTGAGTCCGCTTGTAGATTTTCTATGTCCAATGCTTGAACAACCGTATGGTACAACTCCAACTCACTCAGCGTGATATCCTCCGGTCTTCTCGCATGCATATTCCGCAATAAGAATAGTAGCGCCCATGGGGTAACCTGCCACAATGTACCTTGATGTTCTATCAGATCAGCGATGGCTGCATACTCCCCATTGGATATTAAATGAGGCAAGTCCGTCCCCCTACCATAAGGAGTAGTCAGGCGGTGCCACGGTACATCTGTAATTTCAAGAGTATTCATTAAGGCTGTGTTCATCTTATGAGTATCCATGACGCCTCCTTTGTAGTCGGTATCTAGAATCTTCCTGATTTAAAAATAGAATATAGTAAAAAGGCAACCATTAAGAGCGCTACGACAAAACCAATTTCAATCGCAGGTACGTTCCACAGCATGGTCGCCTGATGATTTAGTGATGAACCGATAATCAGTCCGACCATAATGATGCTGAACGCTAACAGCACAATACTGAATGACAAGCGATTGCTGATCTGATCTAGCTTGCGCAAAAGCTGTTCCAGCTCTGGTACGGTAACTTCCAGTTTAAGCTTACCCTTGCTGATAATTGAGGTCAGATGCCTCGTCTGTCTCGGCAGTTCCATCAGCGTCTCCACCAGCTCGGTCGCACCACCCAACAGCTTGCCCCGAATCCGACGACCGCTGAAGCGTTCCTTCAGCAGCTTGTTGCCAAAAGGCTCGGCCAAAGCAATAATACTGAGATCGGGGTCCAAATGCTCTACGACCCCTTCCAGTGTCAGCAGCGCTTTGCCAAGCAGCAGGACATCCGATGGCAAACCAATCCGATGGCGCTGTGCTGCGCCAAACAGGTCGTTCAAGGCATCGCCAATGCTGACTTGTGAGAAAGGAACGTCCGAGTAATCTTCGCGTATTTTGTCCAGATCAGCTCGCAGCGCATTCAGGTCAGCATCCGGGTCGACCAGCCCCAGTCGTTCGATGGCCCGAACCATAGCATCGGTATTTTTGCGCATCAGGGCGATCATGAGGGAAGCGAGATGATTCTTCATCTCTTCGCTCAGCCTACCCGCCATGCCAAAATCCAAGTAGGCGAGACTTCCATTTCTCAGGACAAGCAAATTGCCCGGATGGGGATCGGCATGAAAAAAGCCCTCTATAAAAATTTGATGCAGCATGCTGTTGACCAGCCGCTGCGCCAGTTCTTTCAAGTTGTAACCACGGTGTAATAACTCTTCACGACTCCCCAAGTGAGTCCCGTCCAGAAACTCCATGGTCAGTATACGTGAGGAGGTATGATCCCAGTATATTTTCGGAATATAGATATGTGGGTCCTGCTCAAATTGGAGCGCAATCTTCTCTGTGTTACGGGCTTCATGGTTGTAATCCAGCTCCTGAATGAGCGATCTCCCCAGCTCTTCCACCATCTGGCGAAGCTGATAACGCTCCACCCATTCCCAGCGCTTGGCTGCCATTGCGGTCAGTTCCCGTAAAATGTCCAAATCCCGCCGGATGATGCGATTAACGCCTGGACGCTGGATTTTAATGGCGACCATTTCGCCGCTGTGCAGCTTGCCCAGGTGCACTTGCCCGATCGAAGCAGCCGCCAGCGGATCATCGTCAAAACGAACCAGTATGTTCTCTAATGACGTATCCAGCTCCTGTTCCAGAATGCCACGCGCTGTTTCAGGCGAAAAAGGCGGTACCTGATCCTGGAGCTTGACCAGTTCGCGAATAATAGGCTCTGGCAGCAGGTCAGCACGTGTACTTGCCAACTGTCCAAGCTTGATGAATGCAGGCCCCAGGTCCTCCAGCACAAGCCGAATCCGTTCACCTAGCGTTTTCGACTCGGGGGTTTCTCTCGTCAGCCACTTGCGGGGCAGGGATAGCAGCTGGAACAGTCCCATTTCTTCCACCATATAACCAAAGCCATGACGCGCCAGCGCCATGGCAATTTCCCGGTAACGACCGGCGTGCTTCATGCGAACGGCCATTTTAATCCAACCGGTTCGCTTCTTCAGCGTCACTCGAACCCGTAAGCGCCGCCTTTTCTTTTTCCAGCTCCGCTACCTGTTTTTCCAACAATGCCACACGCTGCTCCAAACTTGTGACATCATTTTCGGTAGGCACTTCCAGTTCCTGCAAAATGCGGCTAACCTGCTCGCGGATCATGGTTTTGAATTGTCCCTGCTCCTCTGCTCCTCGTTCGATCAGACGATCGACCAGCGCTTTGGATTCCGAGGGCGCAAGTTCTCCCCGATTTACAAGATCCTCGACGGCTTTCTCCACCTTTTCTTTGCTGACAACGGTGAGGCCCCACCCCAATGAGATGGCTTTTTTGAACAAATCGCTCATAATATATCCTCCCCTACCTGTGATTACCTATAGTATAACCTGAAAAGGGGAGCCGCATAAAGCTCGCAGCTCCCCTCCCATAATGGTTGGAATGAATGATTATACTTAACCCGGAAAGCGTCCGGCCCACTTAGCAGCCTGAAGCAGCAGCTTACGGTATCCCTCGTGCTGGAAACTTGGCTGATTATGTCCAGGCATCAGGTAGACGACCCGGCCCAAGCCATAGGACAATGACCATGCAGCCGGCCACCACTGACCTTCATACTCGTATTCCATCAACAGTGTTTTTTCGGTGAATGGGTCAAAATCAAAACGATACGGCTCCTCCTGAATCTCGAACGGCTCGATCCCTTCCATAATTGGATGATCCGGCTCTGTTACCTTGAAGGAAAGCTGCTCCGCTGCCGGATGCCGCAGGAAGCGCGCTCCCATGAGCTGTGCTATTTCATAACGTCCTTGCAATGTGATTCCGTTATGCAGCACAAGCAGTCCACCTCCGCCGCTGACGTAGGACAGCAGTCCTGCTGTTTGTTGAGGAGACAGAACCTCCTTACGGCTATCACAATACGAGATGCATAGATCGAATGAGGCTAGATTTTCCTTGAGCAGCATTTTACGATTTTCACTGCATTGTACCGTCATCCAATCTTGTAAAATATGGCTAATCTCTTCGTCCACCCCTTGTAGCGGATGAAACTCTGGATATGAATAATCTCCTAGCAGCAATGCTTTTCTTTTTTCCATCATAAATCCTCCTTGCCTGACTTGTATATAAGGACTTTAAAGGCGGGTCCCGTGCCAACGGTCTCTTGTTTGTGGGGTCAAAAAGCTCTAAAAAATTCCTTTGGCCCTCATCTTTTTCCCATAACACCGCCATCGTTGTCCAAGCTACGGCATATATAAATAATTCTACAGACGGCCTATTAAATCCTTTAGCAGAAGATTATAGCATATATGTTCGCTCGGAATAAACTAATTATAAATTTATAAACATGAACGCTGGCGATTCCGCCCGTTTATGGTATACTCGTAAGAAAAAAAGTGCGTCCATGCTTTATTAGCAATGAGGGGCCGCTTTTCGTAAGAAATCTATGCTTGCGGTTATAGAATTGATAAGAATTGCCTCAAAGCTTATACATTCTATAAATCTTAAAACACTGGGGAGGTTGCATGAATGAAAAGGACTGGAATGACCCGGCCCTTGGACAGCTTGGGACGAATTGTGCTTCCTAAAGAGTTGCGCATGACGATGGAGATTGACATCGGCGATCCATTAGAGTTTTTTATTGAAGGCCAAACACTCATGCTCCGTAAGTACAAATCAACCAATTGTATATTTTGCGGTTCGGTTGATACCAACACCTATTTTAAAGATCAGTTTATCTGCGATGCATGTGCCACCTCGATGAAAACCGAAGATTTACTTCCAGTCACAGCGACTGAAACCCAGTCACCTCCACTGAAGCAAAACATGCATATGAAAAAGATTTATCAGCGCACGGATGTTATTTTGGAGAAAATGAGAGAGCTTATGGAAGAACATCCGGCATCTTCACAAAAACAACTCGCTTCCATGCTTGGCGTGAGTCAGGGAAGGATTTCCCAACTGAAAAAGCTTATGTAGGCGAATCGTCCAAAAAACAATGTATACGCTTCCATGTTATGTAAGATTTAATTCACTTTATTTAGAACAGCCGGACCCTTATAGGGACCCGGCTTTTTTGTGTTTTAGTGGTAAGCCCGACATTTTTCAACCCAGCGTGCTGCTGCCTTGGGTAGAGAAGCGAGATGAATGTGTGTGTAGGCTGCCAAAAGGTTCCCTTTGGCATAACCTTCACTCTGAAGTCCGCGCATCCCCTTGGTTTGATAGGCAAAGGGATAGGGGGCGGCAGATTCATCATAGCTCATGACCGAATAATGAAATTCATGTCCACGAATCGTCTCTCCAGCCTCCAGCAGCAAGCAATCTTGCAATGCGGTTGCTTCCCGGTATCCCAATGCAGCCCGCTTCTCCTGCATGCGAACGTCCGAAGGGATAACCCCGGCCATGTGATGGGCGTGACCCGCACGATCCGTAAGCGTCCGGGCCAGTACCATATAACCACCGCACTCCGCGAATACAGGCATATCCTGGCTCACTGCGTTGCGGATATCTTGCAGAAATCCTGTATTGGCAGCGATATCTGCCGCAAACTCCTCAGGAAAGCCGCCACCCAGATATAGGCCGTTGGCGTGCTCAGGGACGCGTTCTCCCGCCAGCGGACTAAAGTAGACGATCTCTGCTCCCGCATAGCGCAGCAAATCCATATTTTCCGGGTAGTAAAAATTGAACGCCGCATCTCTGGCGACAGCAATGACGGGACGTTCCCCAGTCTCGGCTTCATGCCCTGCTGTTGGAAGCCGATCCGGAGGAAATAATGGATGCTCGGGCAGCCTGAGCGGCGGAGCCGAATCCGCCAATGTCCGCAGTGCATCCAGATCCGTACCCGCGCGAATCAGCTCTGCCGCCCGTTGGAAAAGCGGCTCCAGCTCGCCGCGTTCTACAGCAGGCACCAGGCCCAGATGACGCTCAGGAATATCCAGCCCGTCATCGCGCTTTAACCAGCCGAGCACAGGAATGCCGCACTCTTGCTCGATCGCCTTTTTGACAATGCCGTAATGCCCCTGGCTACCGCAGCGGTTCACAATTACGCCCACAATGCGCAGCTTGGGCTCCAAGCGCTGAAAGCCAAGCACAATAGCGGCCGCGCTGCGGGCCATGCTGCGCACGTCGACGACCAGCAATACCGGGCTATCCGTCAGTATGGCAATTTCGGCGGTGGACCCGATATTGCTGAGCGGGTCCTTGCCGTCATATAGCCCCATGACGCCTTCAATCACGCAGAGATCTGCACCTTCGGATGCGCGGATAAAGGTTTCACGCACCGTATCCGGTGAGGTCATCCAGGAGTCGAGATTACGGGAAGGCGTTCCGGTCGCGGCCGTATGATAGGTCGGATCAATATAATCCGGACCACACTTAAATCCCTGCACTCGCAAGCCGCTATCGGCGAACGCCTTCATCAGCCCGAGGGTCACCGTGGTTTTGCCCGCACCACTGCCCGTACCAGCAACAACGATACGACTTCTGCGCGCAACGGCAGACAGATCAGGCTGAACAGCCTGCTTCATACCGTCAGTCATAGGAAACCCGTGCTACAGACAACGTCATATTGCCGCTTTTTTTCTTCTCCAGCAGCCAATGGTCTGCACCGGAGGACAACAGGGCCGCTGGTTCGCTGACTCCATATGCGCCGGTGTATTTAAAAACGGTATCCGATGGATTGGGAAGCTGCACCGTGTTCAGCTCTGACGGGGTGTAAGTCACCAGCTCCCAGCCGTATTTGGCGCAGAGGGCAAGCAAACCTCCTTCATCCTTTTTCAGATCAATCGTAGCCATATTCCGTACGCTTTTTACAGACAAACGCAGCTCTTGCAAGGTGTCCAGCACACCAGCCTCCAGCTCCTCCAAAGCAGTTCCCCGGTTGCAGCCAATGCCAATCACCAAGCTTTTTGGGCGGTACAGCACGCCATTAGAAAGAAACCTCTCCTCTTCCTCAGGCTCCAACAAGCGGTCACTCACGACCAACACGGCGTTGAACGGTTCTTGTAACGCTTCTGCCATCGAGGCATATACCTTGATATGCGCAGGTACAGGCTTGTCATAACGCCACCAGTTCCGTTCGCCTGTCTCTTGTATGAAGGCAACAGGCTCTTCGTTCACAACAGCGGCGCTTACAGGAGTAGCCTTATCGAAGCTATCGACTACCCAGCCCAATTCCCGACCCAACATGTCCACCGGAATCGTCCCCTGCACATCCGATGCAGTCGTGATTACCGCACGTGCGCCCAGTACAGCAGCTATATGACGGGTCAATTCATTCGCACCACCCAAATGCCCAGACAGTACGCTAATAACATGTTCTCCGCGATCATCAATGACGACCACGGCGGGGTCTACCTTTTTATCCACCAAAATCGGTGCAATCATACGAACCACCGCACCGAGGGAAATAAATAAAATGATACCGTTATATTGTTTGAATAAATCCGGCAAGATCAGCTTGACCGAACCCTCGAACAATTGAATACCACGCTCCTGCT
This sequence comes from Paenibacillus sp. AK121, assembly GCF_019042715.1. Lineage (NCBI taxonomy): Bacteria > Bacillati > Bacillota > Bacilli > Caryophanales > Paenibacillaceae > Paenibacillus > Paenibacillus sp. AK121. Next base: position 419,598 of record NZ_JAHPJM010000002.1, on the reverse strand, counting down.
CGTCACCACGTTCAAACTTGGACATGTAATACACATCCGTACCCGGAAAGCTGGCTCCCAAATTGCGGGCCATCTCGACTCCATGCTTCGTGATCGCCACAGCGGCAAATGGATTACTCACCAGGCTTCACTCCCTTCCGGTAGCCGTGGGTGAATGACTTATCATACAGCTTGGAACGATGTGCGTCCTTGTCCACTAGCCCCGGGTCGAGCGCCCAACCTGCCAAAATCATGGCATGCATCGTAATGCCCGCTGCGCGCAGATCGGCTGGCAATTGGGCAAGCGTCGTGCGCACGATCTTTTGGTCCGGCCAGGTTGCACGCTGCACAACTGCTACAGGCGTGTCCTCGCTCCAGCCAGCCGCCAGAAACTCAACGACTACCTTCTTCGCCAGCGTTGCACTCAGGAATAGCGCCACTGTACAGTGATGAGATGCCAGATCACGCAGCTTTTCTCGATCCGGTACAGGTGTACGGCCTTCGGCACGCGTCAGAATAACCGTCTGCGTCAGATCAGGCACAGTTAGCTCTGCACCCAGCACAGCCGCAGAAGCAAAGACCGAGCTGACGCCGGGTACGATTTCATAGGCTACGCCGCGCTGCTTCAGCAGCACCATTTGCTCCAAAATCGCACCGTATACTGCTGGATCACCTGTATGTACGCGGGCTACACTGCGCCCCGCCTGCACAGCCTCGCTCATAATCTCAATCTGCCGTTCCAGATCCATGCCTGAACTCTGCAGTACCTGCGCCTCCGGCTTGGCCGTAGCAATCAGCTCATCGTTCACAAGTGAATCCGTGTATAACACCACATCTGCCGTGCGCAGAATCCGTGAGCCTTTGACCGTAATCAACTCCGGGTCGCCAGGACCTGCTCCTACGATATATACTTTTGGCTCCAACGTCATTTGCTCACCACCATTAAACTCAAATATTCAAGCTCCTGTCCCCGCAGCTCACGGGCGTTACGCCATACCATTTCATAAGGTGAAGTGACTTTGGTAATGACAGATGCACGATCCCCGAGGTTGAGCCCGTCCAGTACATCCAAAATCAAATCCAGTACCTTGGCAACCTTGATAAATACAACCGTATCGTGATTCTCAATGGCCCGCTTCATCGCTTCCCGATCATCCGTAGCCGGAATAATACCGACCTGCTGATCTCCGTCTGCCAAAGGCAATTCCAGGGCTGCCGCTGCTCCCAATACAGAAGAGATGCCCGGAATAGATACAATCGGCACCTCGGGATGAAGATCCTTCATCAGACGCGCCAAGTGAATAAAGGTGCTGTACAGATTAGGGTCTCCTTCTGTGACAAAGGCTACATCCTTTCCTTGACTCAGAGCCTCCCAGCAAGCAACCACCGTTTTGTTCCACTCCCGCTCCAGTACAACCGGGTCCTTGGTCATTGGAAAAATGAGTCCCAACATCTCCTTTTCCTCCGGGTTAACGTATAATTCCACAATCTCGTGAGCATACGATTTGCCTCCCCGGCGCTTCTTCGGATAAGCCACAACTGCACATTCCTGAATCATGCGGTACGCCTTGACCGTAATCAGCTCGGGATCACCCGGCCCCACACCTACGCCGTAAAGTGTTCCTGTTGCCGCCGTATTCATGCTGTCTCTCCCCCTCTTGATTTACCAGCTTACTCCCCTGTTGCTCCGTCAGCCACGTCCACCGACGGCTGCCCTGTAATGACATATATTGGATTGAGTCCGTCAAAACGAGTCATATTTAAAATCGGCTTGCTACGCGCTGTTTGCAGCAACGTCACCGAGGTTTCGAGTCCTGCTGATTGCATCGCCTTCATACCGTCATGCAGCGTCTCAATGGTTGCAGCATTCACTACAATTCGTCCATCCTTACGCAGACGCGAAGCACACAGACGAATCAGTTCTGCCAGTTCTCCTCCGCTCCCGCCAATAAACACGGCATCCGGGTCTGGCAGCTCGTCCAACCCGGCTGGCGCTTTGGCATGGATCACTGGAAAATCAGTACGGAACTTGATCTTGTTCGCTTCCACATTGGCCAAATCGCCTTCATTCTTCTCAATGGCGAATACCTGCCCGTACTTGGCCAGCCGGGCACATTCCACAGCTACAGAACCTGAGCCTGCGCCGATGTCCCATACGATGCTTCGCTCGGTCAGTCGCAGCTCGGACAAGCTGAATACGCGCACTTCACGCTTCGTGATCAATCCTTTTTCCGGCTTGCGCTGGTGAAATTCCGCATCCTCGAAGCCAAATCCCCGGCGAATCGCTGGTACGTCTTCCCCCTTACGGCGGCGCAAAACAACCACGTTCAGGGGTTGGAAGGTTCCCTGCGACATCTCCTTCAGCGTATAATGACGATATACCTCATCCGGTCCTCCCAAATGCTCGCCGACAAAGGCATCATATTCCGTCATGCCAAAATGCAGCAGATAAGCGGCAACCGCGGCGGGATGATTGCGGTCGTCCGTCAGCAGCGCGATCTTGTTCTGTCCGTCGATCCGCTGCGCTAATCCGGTCATCGGACGGCCGTGTACACTTTCCAACACCGCATCCTGCCAGCTTTCACCAAGACGCGCAAACGCCAGTTGAACCGAGCTGAGATGAGGTAAAATATCCAGGTGCTCAGCCCCCAGCTTGGCAGACAAATAGCCTGCAATGCCAAAAAAAAGCGGATCTCCTGACGCAAGCACGACAATATCCTTGTGCTCACGCAACCGTCCCAATTCTTCCACCACGGTGGATAAGCCGCTCTTTAATGTTCGTTTTTCTCCTGCGGCTGCCTCAAAAAAGGCTAGCTGGCGCTCACCACCAACCAGCAGGTCGGCACGCTCAATTTGTTCCAGCGTCTCCTGCGACAGACCTGCCGTTCCATTTTCACCGATACCAATGACACGAATCACTCTACTCACCGACTCTCGCCCTCCCCAGCACGTTCCCTTTCATCGTTACCAGTACCATTTCTACGGTGATTCCACCACCTGCATGCTCCAGGCAATGCTGACACCCATAGGTACATAACTTTTCAAAAAAGCTCAGCGCATTCGCTTCGGTCATCATATCCGCTACCTGCGTAGCTGTATTCGCCTCAGCTACTGCCGTTGCAAGCGACTCGTCCACACCTGCCTCACGCGCAACCTCGGCTAAAAATCCAAAATCCACCGGAGCGCTCTTGGAGTGAACCATCATGACGCCCTGAGCAATCTTCGACAGCTTGCCAGGCATACCGACGAGAATAATTTTTTTCATTCCTAATCGTTTACCATGCTTGACTGCAAAGCCGACAAAGTCACCCATCTGAATAAAGGCTTCTTCCGTCAGCTGATCATACATTTGCATTGCATATTTTTCACTGCTGCCGCCTGTGGTCAGGACAATTTCCCCGCAGTTCATCGCTTGTGCAACCGATATAGCCTGCACCACGCTGGCTTTATAAGCAGACGTGGAAAACGGAACAACCACACCGCGTGTACCTAGTATGGAAATACCGCCAAGAATGCCAAGCCGTCCGTTCAGCGTTTTCTTGGCGATTTCTTCACCGTCCGGCACACTGATAACGACACGGACACCTTTGGCCGATCCGTGCTCCTCAAGCACGCCAGATACGGCTTCCGTAATCATCCGGCGCGGCACTGGATTGATCGCTGCTTCCCCGACAGGCACAGGCAGACCTGGCTTCGTTACCCGCCCTACTCCGACGCCGCCGTCCAGCTCAATACCCGGCTCCTCCCGCCAGCTAACAGAGGCGCTAATTCTCGCCTGATGCGTGGCATCCGGGTCATCGCCACCGTCCTTGATCGTCGTGCAGGAAGCTTCGTCCGCATCCAACACAGGCTCGATCAGCTCAAACGCATGATCGAAGCCCGCGGGCAGCGATATCACCGCTTCCTTCGGCGGAATGCCCGTAATGAGCAGTTGTACCGCTCCTTTGGCTACTGCAGCCGCACAAGCCCCCGTCGTAAAGCCTGACCGCATCGGCTTGTCCGGCGTGGGAGCTTCACCACTTTTCATCCGTTTGGGCCTGTCGGCGGACGCCGCTTCCTTTTCCATGCCAATTCCTCCTTAACCTCTTCTGCTAATCATGCTCTAATTCATTTCATGATACAGCAAACGGACAACCGCATCTAGCGGACAGCCATTAAGGAGATCGCATTCAATGCCGCTACGACAATCGTACTTCCGCCCTTGCGTCCAATATTCGTAATGAACGGAATATCCAGCTTGCGCAGCTCATCCTTGGATTCTGCCGCCGATACAAAACCTACGGGCATACCAATTACCAGTCCGGGCTTAGCCGCTCCTTCTTTCACCAAACGAATCAGCTCCAGCAACGCTGTAGGCGCATTGCCAATCGCATAGATTCCACCTTCGCCCGCCTGAATCGCTTTGCGCATGGAAATAATGGCGCGCGTCGTGTTCAGCCTTTTGGCTTCTTCCATCACGTCCGGGTCAGATATGTACACATGAACATCCCCGCCAAATTGACGGATGCGATCCTTGCTCAGCCCCGCCTGAATCATCTGCACATCTGCCACCACCGGCTGCCCTGCGCGAATAGCTGCAATTCCGGCTTCAATGGCTTTCGGATGAAATACCATGCTGCGGCCCAACTCAAAATCAGCAGATGCATGAATGACACGCTGTACAACAGGATATTGCTCTGCTGTAAATGGATGCTCTCCCAATTCCTCTGTGATCATCGCGAAGCTTTTACCCTCAATCTCCTGCGGCTGTACCGTTAGCGGTTTAAAATCTGTTTTAAAGTCCATGGTATCGACCACTCCCTTATGGAAAATTAGTTTAGGAAAAATAACTGCTCGTGTATTGAAATAACAGATATTTCTATTAAAACACGTATTTTAAGATGACTATATTTTAGATACATGCCAGCCGTCGTTCTGGATTAACTGAACCTGTAGGAACTTGACTCAACTCAAATTGAAATCTTCCCGGTTGCTGTGCGCAGTGCATCAATTACTCCGTCGAAATGATCAAATACCGTTCCAAATTCCACTTCCGGTCTGGAAATTAAAATGACGTGGATACCCAGGTCCAGAGCAGATTGAACCTTCTCATCCACTGCTCCTGTGCGTCCGCTTTCCTTGGTGACCATCACGGTCGTACCAAAGTGCTTGTACAATGCTTCGTTCAGCTCACGGGAAAAGGGTCCCTGCATAGCAATAATATTTTTTTGCTCCATCCCCAGTTCGCCACATTTCTCCATATTGTCCAGACGCGGCAGCATACGTGCAACCAGACGAATCCCCGGATCTCCGAGTAAATGCTTGGTGAACGTGCCAAGCGTCTTACTGCCCGTCGTAAGCATGACAGAGCCTTTGAGTTGCTTCGCTTCTAATGCCGCTTCTCCATAGGAAGGAACGATATGGAGCAACGGATGATTGTCATACACTAGTCCCGTCCGCTCGTAGCGGATATAAGGAACCCCCGACTCGCGAGCGGCTGCCATCGCATTCGCATGTGCTTCCTCTGCAAAAGGATGACTGGCATCAACAACAGCCTTTATCCCCTTCTCCCGAATCATTGCACCCATTTCGTCGGCTGTCATTCGGCCTGTACGCACGTCCAGTCCTGCTTCGGACAAGCTGGCCGCCGCGCTTTCGGTTACGACCGAAGTCAATACATTAAAGCCAATGTCACGAATTTGCAGCGCCAATTCCCGTGCATCGCTCGTTCCACACAGCATGAAAATCATGAGCCATTCACCTGCCCGGTTACGTTCACTACAGACGGCGTATGTGAATGATCGTGATCATGGTCATTATGGCTGTGAGCATGGACATGATCGTGATCATGGTGGTGATGGTGGTCGTGGTCATGGTCGTGGTGATGATGGTGATGCTCCTGAGCTTCCAGACGGAACTGGCAGTTATCACAATTAGCCGTAACCTTACCGAACAAGCCTTCATTAGCTCGCTCCAGCACCAGCTCAACCAATTGAGGATGGAAGCCAAAATATCCGCCCATTTCCACTTGTAATGCAGGGTGAGCCTCAGCAAATTCCTGGGTCATTTCTTCGATGCGCTTAATCAGCACCCCCGTGAACAGAAAATACGGAAGCACGATAATCTTTTTGGCACCCAGTCGTACGCAACGCTCCAAGCCATCGGGAAAAGAAGGCTGCGTCACACCGATAAAGCTGCTTTCTATCCATGTATAAGAAAGCTTCTCCCACAGCATACGGGTGATTTTGAAAAAGTCACTGTTCGCATCTGGATCGCTACTTCCGCGTCCTAATACAAGTACCGCTGCCTCTTCGTTGGATACCTCGGCAGATGCCTCCACCGTGCTATGCATCCCCGCTGGAACGGCAACCGGACGGGTCTCTTTCAAGCGGTCCAGCAGTATGCTAACGATTTTCTCGTGAACGCCAATCGGGCGTCCGTATACAAATTCCACCTGCGGATATTTTGTCTTTGCCCGATCAATAGCCATCGGGATATCAATTTTGGCGTGCACTGCTGCGAATAAAATAATTGGAATAAGAACAACACGTGTCGCCCCTTTCTCCACACATGCCTGTACTCCTTCGGCAATACTAGGGCGTGCCAACTCTAGGAAACAGGTTTCTACACACGTACCTGGCGCCCGATCTGCCACCGCCTGTGCAAATTCCAGTAGTTCCTGATTACCCTCTGGGTCCCGACTTCCATGTCCAACCAACAATATTGCATCCACTGCTGTTTGTTCCTCCTCATTTATAGGGATAGTCTACATACGCCCTATTTTATATATATGCTTGTATCCGGTTCATCAAGCCTACCAACCGACTAATCACCACAAACCGCGTTCACTTCTACTGTTGCCGGTGCATCTTCATGCCGGAAACCCGCAACGATGCCTACACGTTTGAAAAACTTATGAAAACGCTCGTTCGGATGCCCTTTTTCCTTGTATTCAGCGATAATATTCTCCACGATGTCCGTAATCTGATCACCCGGAATTCCTTCCGCTACGGGCTGAGCGGCATGAGCATTACGGCCAAATTTTTTGCCGCCGAGGAAAAGATCATATCCTCCCTTGCGGTAGACAATTCCGATATCCTCCAGTACCGCTCCATAGCAGGCCATGCCGCATCCGTTCAAAGCAATGCTCGTTTCCTTGGGTGCCTGTAATCCGCCAAGTACAACCTGTAGGTGCTCAGCCACAGGCACTGCGTCATCTTTCTCCATATTGCAGAAGTCGCATGCCTTGACCTTAAACACATCGCCGATTGGCATGACAATGAATCGTTCATCCCGCAACTGTCCGACTAGTTCCTCGGGGTCTGCGCACGGCACGCGCAGCACGATCTGATGATCTGGCGTGTATTCCAGCTCGCCATCATCACCTGCTACCTCGGCGAGCAGTGCCATCTGCCGAGCAGTGAACTTCTTGTTTCCCACGCCCGGGGAAACCCCCACCTCAAACAGCGCAGGCTTGCCAAAGCCGCCTGGTGCCTTCCCAGCCGCAGCCGTCGTTGCCGTTCCAACGGCGCTCTGGGCGGTAGGCGCTTGCCCGCTCCAGCGAGCGTTGGCTTCGCCTGGCAGCTTGCCGCCAACAGCAAGACGACCGAGCGCCTCTGCTGCCAGCGATGCTGGGGTCGCCCCGGTTTGCTTCGCAGGCGGCACCTGTACAGCAGCCATCGCTTGCGGGCGTGCCTGCGTGGCAACCGCAGCACCGCTCGCGGAAGGCCCGGTAGGCGCAGTCAGAGCTCCGCCTCCCTGCGGTGCATCTAGCGCGCGATCCTCTTGCGCGCCCAGCGACCACGGCTCCGCTTCCGTGCGAAGCCGCTGATGCGGTTTAAGCACCTGTTCGGTCGCGTCCAGCGTGTATTTACGCTGATAGCCGCGCGGAGTCACGATTAAGCCGTCATACACTGTCGTCGAGGAATTGCCGATGATTACGGTCGTCAGCATCCCGATATCATGGTTCAGCATATCTTCCAGCGTCGTCACAATAACCTGCTGACGTTCACGATAAGCACTCTTCACCAGCCCAACCGGAGTCTGCGGATCACGGTAACGAAGCAAAATGGACTGCGTCTCCACAATCTGTCGGGTACGCCGACCACTACGCGGGTTGTATAATGCAATCACAAAATCAGCCGAAGCCGCAGCTTCTACACGCTTCACGATTGTTTCCCATGGGGTCAGATGATCACTCAGACTGATCGTGCAAGCATCATGCATAACTGGCGCTCCCAACAACGAAGCACAGGATTGAATAGCCGAGATCCCCGGCACAACCTCCACCTCAACCCCGTCCTCGCGACGCCAGCCTTTTTGCATCAGCACTTCGTACACTAGCCCTGCCATGCCATAGACCCCAGCATCTCCACTGGAAATGACGGCTACCTTCTTGCCCATCTCTGCTTGGCGAACCGCCTCCTGTGCACGGCTCACTTCCTCTGTCATTCCTGTGCGTACAATCTCCTGTCCATTCAACAAGGGACGGATCAAATCAACGTAGGTATTGTAGCCGATAATGACCTCACTTTCGGCCAGCGCATCCAACGCACGTTTTGTGATATGTTCCATATCTCCTGGTCCAAATCCAATCACCAGCAATTTTCCTAATGGGCTCATCGTGCTCCTCCTATCATCCTTTTCAGGGCAGCTATACTATCTATTTCAATAATTTGTGGTATCCTGTAACTCGAAAAAACCCCATCCTGCCCGGATGGGGTTCCTATGTACGTATCTCTCTCATCAGACGAAACAGCGTAAGAGGACAGTCTTGTCTTCCTCCAGCCTGCCGTTGTTTTCCATCTGTTTTGTTTGCGCTTCAAACGCTGCTGCACGTTCATATCCACGCAAACCTGTACCAACATGGAAAAAGCAACGTGTGCCTGATTTCCTGATTTCGTACACCCATCCTCTCCGCGAAGGTTAACGGTGCATACAGATCAAGGTAGGTCTCCTGGCTTGGCATCAACGGATTCTTTCGTCTTCCCCGTTTTGTACGAGTGACCATTTAAAAGAATCCTCTTCCTTACAGTGGCGGGACCGCTCGGGACTTGCACCCGATTCCCTGTTACCCTTTGCTCAACCGCAAAGGCACCTTGTCTGTCCGCTATTTGATTATGGGTCTTATCATAACCTTGCCTCAATCAGTTGTGCAAGCACGAAAAAAGCTTTATTTCAAGTTCTCTGCCTTATTTTTCAGCATATGCAGCAATTCATCCGGGTCCGCAGAGATACTCAGTAGTGCTGGATGATCAGCTCCGGTAAACCCTTCCTGCACGCTATGACGTACCATTTCTATCAACGGGTCAAAATATCCATTCACATTCAGCAGCCCAATGGGCTTGCGATGTATGCCAATTTGCGCCCAGCACAATACCTCGAACAGCTCCTCAAAGGTTCCCAACCCACCCGGAAGGGCTATAAACGCATCAGCCATCTCACTCATCGCCGCTTTACGTTCATGCATGCTTGCTACCTCAATAAACTCGGTAACTCCCTGATGAATGATCTCTGCATCGAATAACAGGGTGGGCATAATGCCGGTGACCTGACCGTCACCCGCCAGCAGTTCATCCGCTACTTTACCCATCAGCCCCCTGCTGGAGCCACCATAAATTAGACGGATATGCTGGCGAGCCATAGCTTCACCCAGCTTGCCTGCCGCCTCAACATATACCGATGAATGTCCAGGTCTGGACCCTGCAAATACACAAATAGAATTCATAAACGTCTCAGCTCCTGTCCTCAATATCATGCATCGAAACTTATTCATTATATTAGATAAATATTTTCGCTATAACAAAAAACTTTGTCGATGCATGTCCAACAAAAAAAGATAAAGACCTTGTAGGCCCTTATCTCTATTTTACTCTGTATTCGTAAATATAAGTTCATTTTAGCTTACTGCATTATCATTTCTAGCTCATTTCAAATGACCGTTCACGCTCTTCAGACCACAGCCATGCACCGAATCACTATGTTCAAAATATTTGCCCAGCTCCACCATCATCGCACCCATGCGCTCTTCAGTTGGAAACACGACTCGTTCAATCCCTTCTTCCAAAATGGATTGTGCGGTCACCTTGCCTACCGAAACAGCAATTACATCTTCACGAAAAGCTTCCAGTAAATCCTCAAATCGATTTTGCTCTCTGGCATATTGGGCCAAAAATCGGATTTGCGGGCCACTCGTGAACGTAACGGCATCAATCGTACGGTTTATAACATCATCTAGTAACGCCTGCAATTTTGCTTCTTCAGGTGGGATATGCTTATAAGGAAGTACTTGGCGGGTCACTGCGCCCTGCTCATCCAGCCACTCTACCAACCGGGGGGCCGGGTCTCCATGCAGTTGCAACAGCACTTCCTTCCCCTTCAGATCATATGGGGCAAAGGCCCGTGTCAATCCGATCAAACTTCCGTCCTCGTCCCGTACTGCTGGCGTAAAGCCACGCTTTTTGAGTCCATTGACCGTCTTGTAGCCCCGTGCTGCAATGTTGGAGGATTGCAGCAGCTCTATAATCTGCTCGGCCACACCCATATCCTCCGCCATATCGAACAGAGCATCCAGTCCCATACCGGTCGTGAAGATGTACCAGTCCGGAGGGTTCTTCACCCATGATACAACGGCGTTGCGCAGCTCGATATCATCTAGAAAAACAGTCCCCTGGGCCGGACGCTCTATTGGCTCGCCCCCCATCTTCATAACTAGCAGCGCCATTTCTTCTGCTTTACGGGGACCGGCAAGAGCGACTCTCTTACCTGCCATACGTTGTGCCATGCTGTTGCCTCCCTTGTAGAAGTCGTATTTCTTTCTACCAAGTATACAATCAGAGAGGCAAAAGACAAATAAGAATTACTTTTTCGATAAATATAGTAATCTTATAAGTGGGTGTGTCCTGTTTCGCTTTCCTGCTGGCCTTCTTTCTGATCACTTCTATCCCTCTCCCTGCCAGATGAGGACTTATCATCGTTGCCACTCCCTTTAAATTTGGGCCGTAGCAACATCCACAGCAAGAAGGGCATGAATACAAAAAAAATGACCATCACCGCAGTCCATTCCCGGCTAAAATCATAAATTTGTACGATATTGGAGAACAGCATAAACGAACAGACATAACCTAACAAACCTACGGGCCAAACCATCAGACTCCCCCAGACATGGGCAAACATACGCTTTACCGCCAAACTGGTAACGTACAGATCAACTCCAATCTTCGTAAGAAAGGTGGGTACGGTCAGTGCTGCCACGAACAAGTCGAACCGATCCAGGAAGTCCGTTAGCTGCAACTGACGCACCAGTTCATACGATGGATAAAACAGTCGTGACAAGATAGGAACTCCAATCACTAACTCCGACAGCAACACCAGCATGATCAGAATAGCGGTTCCGAGTAAATGCCCAAACCATGCACTACGTCCATTATAGCTCTTCCCAGAAATCACAAAGGGAACGATCATGATATCGGCCATATATCCGAGCATGCGCCAGCTACCCTTGATCACTCCATCTACCTCCGGATGTAAATAGGGTCTCAGCATTGAAAAATCCATATTACCTCCAAAAAAAAGCGGCATAGTCAACAGCGTCACAATCAACAACGGGACAAAAATCTCGGTCATATTGATGAGTGTACTCATTCCACCTTTAACCATAAATACCATAGTCAATAGCACAATAAGAGATACGACCACAATCGGAGTCAGCGGCAAAAGCACCACCTCCACCAGATCGGTAATAATCCTCAAATCCCGCGCAAAAATGATCAGGAATAAAATAAGGTAAATTGCAAGCAGTAAACGCCCCAGCACAGGGTGAGAGCTTACCATCGCCTGCATCAGATCCTGATCAGGAAAGCGCCGCTTGAGTCTCAACATCGCCCAAATCGGCAAGCATAGCACAATAGCCGCAATTACACAGGTCCAGTAGGCATGCTGATTCGCGTGATCTGCTGCCTGCGCTGGAGCATGTATAAGAGTAATACCGACCTCCATTAATATACCAAGCAGCACAATTTGTCTGGTTGTGAACTGTTTCATGCAGGTACATCCTCCTTTTTCCCGCAGGCATCCATTACACGATTTACAACGCGGTGGGGAGACACATGTCAATAAATCGGGTCAGCCAAGTAGCCACATAAACAGTGCTCTTCGTCGATGTGCCGTAAATCCAGATACCAATGCTAATGACATACAGTACGCGGGAGACCCAGCGATTGACGGCAGGTGCATTGCTAATACGTTTACGGTCAATCAGATACATGAAGAGCATAGCCAGCAATAAAGGTAATAGAAATACTTTATTCATTCTGGATTTGCTCCTTTTTGACCCCGAATGGTTTGGTGACCGCACCGATATTCTCAATATGGACGACCGGATCTATGGTGACCTCCACCTTGGGATACAATTGCTCCCACTGAGGTTTAATCCGTTTCCACTCATCCGGGTGATTCGTAATTATAGCCCGGCCCAAGCCAAGCACGTCTGAATGATACTTTTGCTGGATTTCCTTGACGGCCTCTCCCAGCTCCCTCTTGATTTCCTCGACCGTCTGCTGCTCCAGCCACTTCAAATTTTCCTCTCTGGAAATATCGAAGCTCGTCTCATTTTCCTTCACATTCCCATTGCAGTTCATATGAATAGTCATTCGAATTTCGTTCCCCCGAATAAAGGGCTTGATATGGACTTTATTTTCGATGAGATGCACAGATATGTAACCTCTACCTTTGGGAGGGGGGATAAAAATTTCTGTTTCCTTGGCTTGCTCCATACCCAACAGTAGAAACCGGCTGAGGTGATTATCAATAACCCCTGTTAACCTGTCTTGTCGAAAGACAGCCAGTCCATCGACCTGAATATTTGTCTTCTTGTCTTTAAGACTATCAGGCCCATTCTTCACCAGAGACATTACCGGCACTACCGGATCAATGCCTTCCAGCAGGACGGAATTCATCAGCAATTTAACGGAACGAGGGTTCTTCATATAGGAAAAGTTGAGCTCACGCACCATTTCCGCTGGATATTGCTCAATCGGAGCATCTGCCTGAAGCATTTCCATCGCTGACCCCTTTGTAATAACAACAAGGGAAGACAGGCGGTTCTGCGGAATACGTGCAATGACATCCATCATTTTGCTAATTCCTTCTCGGGCTAGCGTCTCCCCGAGCAGCAGCACCCGTCGATGAGAATAATTCAGTGTTCGCGAAACCTCTCGCTGTTCCTCAGTACTTGCTCCTCGGAAGCTTGGACCTGTTTTGGACTCCAGGTAGTAGGACTTCGTCCCACTTGTACCTCCCCCTCCTCCTGTGCTGCCCGAAGATCCGAGTTGTCCGGGCAGAGCAATTTGCATCGTTACCCGGTATTGATCGCCTTCCTTATCAAGACCGGTCCCCATCACAAAGGCCACATCGTTCACTTCACGGCGATCCCAACATCCTCCCAAAAGAACAGAACAAAGCAGTAGACAACAGAGTACAGCTGCTTTACGCATTTGCTGTGTATTCGATGTGGGCTTCATCACCATCCCTCCTCGGTTTTAGGCGATCCATTCATCTCTTTCTTCGCTCGTTTGTTGTTGTCTTTACCAATCCATGAAGGACGTTTGGTCATTTTCCACCAAGGTGCACGGACGATAATATCCTTTTGATCCATATGGTTGTACGGGCTATATCCACTCATATAAGGGACACCAAACGATGTTAGCTTGGTTAGATGCGTAGCAATCAGCGTTGTCGCAATAATGATGCCAAACAATCCAAATAAACCAGCCATCAGCATGATTGGAAATCGCAGTAGACGAACCGTAATGGCAAAATTAAAACGCGGTATGGTAAACGAGGCAATACCTGTGAGCGACACAACAATGACTATTGGCGCCGATACGATCCCTGCCTGTACTGCGGCCTGCCCAATAACGAGCGCGCCCAGGATACTGACGGCCTGACCGACCGTTTTGGGGAGACGAATCCCAGCTTCTCGCAACGCCTCAAAGGAAATCTCCATCATCAACGCTTCCACCAGTGCTGGAAAAGGGATGGATTCCCGAGCCGCCGCAATACTCAAGATGAGCGTCGTCGGCAGCATGTCATGATGATAGGTTGTCACCGCTACATATAATGCTGGCAGAAAGAGAGCCATGATTAGAAAAAGAAACCGAATCCAGCGCACCATATTACTGATGAAGAAGCGCTCGTAATAATCTTCGCTCGCTTGCATCATTTGCCACATCGTGACTGGTCCAATCAGGGCAAAAGGCGTTCCGTCCACAAAAATGGCAAAACGCCCTTCCAGCAATTGTGCGGTGACGGTATCCGGACGTTCGGTGTATTCCATTTGCGGAAACGGCGAATATGGGTGATCCTCGATCAGTTCCTCAATATATCCAGTCTCCAGAACACCATCAATTTCAATATCGCTGAGGCGCTTTTTAACATCCTCCACCAGCTTCGGATCTATGATCCCTTCAACATAGGTAAGGACGACGCTCGTTTGAGTTTCTGTTCCGAGGGTCATGCTGTGCATCTTGAGCTTGGAGGTTTTCAGCTTGAATCGTAGCAGTGCCGTATTCACGCGAAGTGTTTCAGTGAAGCCCTCACGCGGCCCGCGAATAACAGCCTCGGTCTGCGGTTCCTCCACACCACGGCGGACGCCTCCCTTGGCGCTGAAAATATAAGCACGAGCCGTTCCATCTACGAACAGAGCGGCATTGCCGTCCAGTATCGCTGCCGATACCTGCTTCCATTCATCCATCGTTTTGGTCTGGGACATGGAAATACGAGTCTCATCCAGCGGCTCCAATTTGCCGTTCACTTCAGGGTCCTTGAGCATCATGCCCAAGATGACAGGCCGCAGGATATGATCCTGCAAATCTTCTGATTTTACCGTACCTTCGAAATATGCCAGCAACCCTTTTCGTTCAGGGGAAATCATGAGCTCTCGGTAGACGATATCGGAGCATTCCTTGAAAATATCACGCAATGCGACCCTATTGTCTTCCAGACTGCTGCGCAGTGACTCTTCTAGCCATGAAGACTCCGGCAGCCCTTTAGGCACACCAGAATTTCGTGTTTTGCGTTCACCGGCTGGAATCGCTCTCCGGCTCCACGGCAGCTTTGGCAACTTGGGAAAGCGCCCTTTCTTCATCGTTAATCCCCCCTTTACGAATAAGCCGATCAGGTAATATGACATATAGGATGTACCAGCCTGCAAAGGATTATGTATCCAATGAACTCACCATCTTGAACACATAGCAAAAAGACCCTGCAATGATGCAGAGCCTTCGAAAATCGATTATACATTCGAACATTTATGATTAAGAAGATTTAGTCTCCCCAATACTCCTCGGGATGGTATTCAATCTCAGAACCAGCTTCAAACGTAAGCTCACCGATCTGAGCATGATATTGCACACTTTCCGGGGTGACGTAATACCAATGCTTTACCACGGGTCCACCGTCTGCGGGCGTTACAAAGCGAAATACGTTCAGCTCCTCGCTGAAACGCACAATCGCCTCCGCTGCCTCACGCGGCAACTCTTGAAGTGTGAAGCGAAACACGCCGTCCGCCAATTCCAAACGACAATCAAAACGCTGCTTGCGGCTGTCAGCAAAGCTTCGCCCCGTGACAGCATGCTTGATCAGCCATGTTTCCTGCTGCGCCATTGTGCGCACCTCCTTTTAGGGCAAATCAATCAGCATATAAAAAACATAATCTTCTGCCTTCAGTGATAACTTCGGCTCCTCCTCTATACGAGCAGAATCGCGCCCTTGCAGAAGATATTCACCGTTCACACGCAGTGAGCCCTCGATGACGAACAAGAACACGCGCCGACCCTCGGCCTGTGTGAATTCGACTTGTTCCCCGGGCTGAAGCTTGCTTAAATAAATCGTTAAATCCTGATTGATTGAAGCTATTTCACCCTCCGTGCCTGGTACACGCTTTCCAGCAACAACAGGCAGAAGCTGACCGTGCAGACGCTCCGTATTGAACGCTGTAGTCTCATAGGAAGGTTGCAATCCTCTCGTGTGCGGACTAAACCACAATTGCAGCAGACTGACATCCTCGGTTTGCGAAGCGTTGTGCTCCGTATGAATGATGCCATGGCCCGCTGACATTCGCTGAATGCCTCCAAAACGGGTCACCGCCACATGTCCACGGTTGTCTTCATGACGCAGTTCCCCATACAGTACAATGGAGACAATCTCCATATCGCTGTGCGGATGCGCCCCAAAGCCCCGGCCCGGTGTGATGACATCGTCATTACAGACACGCATAGGACCAAACGCTGTATTGTTCTCATCCTGATACTCCGCGAATGAAAAGCTGTGGCTCCCCCGCAGCCATCCCTTATCGAAGCTGAATCGGGAAGCAGCCGGATATATTGTAAACATAATAGCCCTCCTTCAGGATGAACAATGAGATCAAATCCCTCTCATTGTACCCGAGCCCAAGCGATAAAGCTACGCTTCTGTCTGAGTAGTAATTTCATCTATAAAAGACTGCAAGGTACTGGTAACGAAGGCCTCCTTACGGCGGATAAACACCGTTGTCACTTCATTGTAAGGCTCTGGGATGGCATGACCGCACACAAGACCTTGAGCCACCAGCCCGCTGATCGAGGATTCGGGAAAAACGGTCATTCCAATGCCTGCTGCTACACTGCCGATAATCGTCTCAAATGTCCCAAACTCCATGATCCGCTTGGGGATAATCCCCTCCATTTTGAGCCAGGTTTCCAGTCTTCCCCGATATCCGCAGCCTTTTTTATATACCAGGAGCGGACGAGTTGCAAAATCGTCAACCGAAAAGTCACTTCCTTGAGATACGAGGACCAGCTTTTCCTGAAATACATCAAACTGTTCAATGAGCGGATGCTTGACCGGTCCGGTTACAAAGGCTCCATCCAGTCGCATTTCTGCAACCTCCTGCACCAGTGATTCCGTAACCCCTGCCTTAAGGGACAATTCGACATCCGGGTACTTACTGTAGTAAGCATGCAAAATGGCCGGAAGGGCAATGACAGTCTCCACGATACCAATCTCCAGTACCCCTGAAGGTGTGGAGGTGTTCTGAAACGCATGCTTCATTTCCTCAAATTGCGATAAAATGCTTTTCGTATATTGCAGCAGACGCTTGCCTTCAGCATTGAGGATCATCCCCCGCTTATGTCTATAAAATAAAGGTGTCTGCAGTTCCTTTTCCAGTAGCTTGATTCTGGCCGTTACATTGGACTGGACGTAGCTAAGCTCGGCTGCAGCCTTGCTGACACTGCCATGTGCAGCCACCGTCTGGAAAATGTTTAAATCGTTCAGATCCACTACTGTTCCCCCTTATTGTGAAGGGCAAGGGCCACCAAAATTGACGCGCCTTGTCACTTATCATCATTTTAAATGATCATAATGTTTATTTTCAATCATTTTACCAACAGCTTCCTATCCTTTATGATGTGTCCATAGATATGTCCGCTGAGACCGGCAAGGAGGAGCTTTTGTACACCATGAACAAACAGATCATGACCGGATCTTTATTATGCCTGATCGCCAGTATGTCCTGGGGGGCGATGTTTCCGGTTTCGCACATTGCATTACAGCATATTAATCCACTGTACTTTTCATTTTTGCGCTATTTATCGGTTACACTCATATTAATTGTGCTATTGTGGCTCAAAGAGGGACGGACTGCATTTCGCTTTGAGGGCAAGGGCAAGGTGTTGTTGTTCTTCGGAACTATGGGATTTACCATTTATAATATGGCCGTTTTCCAGGGACAGCACGCGATGGGGGCAGCTGGTACCCTTGTTGCTTCCATTATGGAAGTGCTAATGCCGATGATCTCCATTGCGATGGTGTGGGTCATGACCCGTAAAATGCCTCCAAAATATACATTAATCAGCATGTTGATTGCGCTGGCTGGAGCATTACTGGTTATCACGAACGGCAAATGGACCTTTTTCACGCTTGCCGGACAACATCTATTGGCGCTGCTGCTTATTTTCGTAGGTGTCGTCGGATGGGTCGTATATTCCATGGGAGGCAGTCATTTTGCAGGGTGGTCTACGCTTCGATATTCAACCTTGACCTGCCTGCTTGGAACTCTGGTCTCTTTTGTAGTCGTGACCTTTGCCTCTGCTTTAAACTGGATTACAGTGCCGGATTGGCAACACGTATGGTCAGTCAAATATGAAATGAGCTTTATGATCCTGCTTCCAGGGCTAGCGGCCTTGCTGAGCTGGAATGCCGGAATCCGCAAGCTGTCTCCGCTGAACGGAATTCTATTTATTAATTTTGTACCGATTACCACGCTGGTACTTATGTATTTCCAAGGCTATACCATTAGCCGTTATGAACTGTATGGGACTGTACTGGTCATTTTCGCACTGATTCTGAACAATATGTTTCAGAGAAGTTCTCTGCGTCCGTCCAACAGCTCACGGGGTGCCCGTTTCCGTCTGAATCGCCGCAAGTCGTTCAACGGTGACTTCTAACCCTGCGAACCAAAAGTTTTAATAAAACATCAAAAAGCGCCTGGATACGGAATATAACCTCCGTTATCCGGGCGCTTTTTACCATTTATGATTTCTCTTCAATCTGGAAACGTCCAACCAGTTCGCGCAGTTCCTCTGCCATTTGACTGAGGTCTGCTGTGGATGAAGCAATTTCCTCGATGGAAGCAAGCTGTTGCTCAGCCGCTGCTGAGATCGACTCGGTGTTGCTCGCCGCCTCGTCCGAAATATGGGAAATATCGCTCATAATATCAACGACACCTACAGTCCCCCGTGCCATTTCCTGAGTCACTCCGGTAATTTCATGGATATGCCCCATCGCGCGTTCAACAGCCTGACTGATTTCCGCAAAGGAATGCTCCGATGTGGTTACCGAATCAATACCTTCCGTCACCCGTACCCGTGCTTGTTGCATCGCGCCTAAAGCATGGTTCATATCCACCTGCATCGCTTCAATGCGCTCCGAGATCAAGGTAGCTGATTTGGCGGATTCTTCAGCCAGCTTGCGTACCTCTGTAGCAACCACAGCAAATCCTTTACCATGGTCCCCAGCCCGTGCCGCCTCAATAGATGCATTCAGTGCCAACAGATTGGTCTGTTTGGCGATACCAGATATAACACTGATAATATTCACGATTTCACCTGAACGCTCACTCAGGGAGTCCATAGCGTGTCCAAGATCATGAACAGTCTCGTCGATATCATGCATTTTCTGTACAGCCTGCGTAGCAGCCTTGCTGCCTTCCTGTGCCGACTCGGCATTCATCTTCACATGTTCAGATACACCCACCATGCGTTCAGATACGTCTGCTGCTTGCTGAGCCAGTCCCTCCATACTCACAGAGCCATGCTTGACGCTTTGCAGCTGACGTTCGCTGCCTACAGCTACTTCCTGAATAGCAATAGTAACATGCTCAATGGCTTGGGTCGTTTGATCTGCACCCGCAGCCAGCTCCTCCGCTGAAGAGCTTACCCGATCAGTTGTTTCGCGTACGCTGCGAATCATCGTGCGCAAACTGTCCACCATGGTTTGAAAGTGAGCAGATAGTTCGCCTACCTCATCTGTTTTTCCTGTTTCCAAATCGCCCGTCAAATCTCCTTCACTGATTCGTTCTGCTGATTTTTGCAGCTTACGAATCGGAACCAGAACCGAACGGGTAATCAGGAAAATCGCGCTAAGCGCAATTACCAACGAGGCAGCCAGCACGAAAATCGTTACATAACGCATGGCAGCGGTGGCATCACTAATCTCGGATTGATAGAAGGTGCCTGCAATTTTCCAGCCGGTATCCTTATTCGTTACATAGGTCAAATATTTCTCGCGACCTTCATGCATATAGTTAAAATTCCCGCTCGGCGCAGTATACAGCCTATCAAGTGAATTGTCCTGAGGAGATGAGCCTGGTTTAACCGTAGGATGGACCACGAATTTCTTCGTGTGATCCAGAATGAGGATATATCCCTCCTGACCCACTTTAATGGAGGCCAGTTTACGTACACTTTCCAGATTCAAAGAGATCCCGATCACGCCAGACTGGTCGGAAAGCGTCTGGGATACGATAACTACAGGAATACCTGATGAATTGATGATAACTGGGGTGATCGCTACCTTGCCCGGTTGCTTCATCGCTTCGATGTACCATGGTCGTGTGCGAGGATCAAATGTGCCTTCATCCTTTTTGGGCACTCCACGGATCATCAGCCCCTTCGGTGTTCCCACGAAAATATCCTTCGCGTCTTCGTGCAAGCCTATGTATTGGATCAGCTTGGGCTGAATCAAGGGACTGTTTGGCCCATCAATCATCGAACCGTCGAGACGTTCCGCCAGATATCGCACATCTTTAATTTTACTGGAGATTGCATATTCAATCACAGAGTTAGCTGTCGTTACCCCCTGATTTGCACTGCTGTGCAGCTGTTTCTCCATCGCATTATACGATGATCTATAAGTTGCAATGGAAATGCTTAAACTCGGAATCAGCAAAACAAGTAAAAAACCTAAAATCAACTTGTTCCTGAGTGTCCATATGGTCTTTCTCTTTCGCGTTATTGCCATGTATCTTTCTTCCCCTTTGCTTAAAAAGCGATATATTTGTATTACATTCAATGTTAGTTATATCGGTTGAAAGCAGCAAATGATTTACAAGAAAATTTCACAAAGGAGCAAAACAAAAACCGCGCCCTATGAGACTAAGGACGCGGTTATATGAATATTTAGACCTGTACGTTACTATTTTCAGCCTTTTTACGGCCAAACAACTGATCAACCGCCAGAAAGCGTCCACCGACAAGGGCTTGCTGAAGACTGGTAAACAAAATCAGGAGATCAAATTCAATCGAGCCAAAAGGCTGTCCTTTTTTAGCAGTGAGCAATACACCGATCATCACGATGGTCAATGCTGCTCCAGCCAGTCGTGTTCCAATACCCAGAACCAGTGCAATGCCTCCAACCAGCTCAACCGTAGCGACCACAGGGGCCATCCAGCCAGGAAGTCCGAGGCTCTGGAAGAAGCCGGAGGTTCCGTCTAGTCCCTGAAACTTCTGTGCACCGTGAACGATAAAAATAACTCCTGTAAAAATTCGTACCAATAACAATCCAATATTCGCAAGCGTTTGATTCATAAGCTCATCTCCTTTTAGGTTGTATACGGATTAGATAATTAACACTACAAAATGTAGTGTTGTGCGTATCAAGAATCGGTAGCGCACAAGCGCCACCTTTTATAATACATCTTGCCAAACTAGATTAACGCCAAGGCAAACATAAGCGTGAGCATGACGAGTACATAGCCTGAAAACATAATCGAACGCCAAGGCATCTGAATGATCGGCTTTTGTTGAGGGTCTAGAATGCGTGAGATCCGATAATTAATGGACGTTTCTGCAAAAGAGGAACAAGCGGCGGAGTTTACCAGACGGGCATTAGCAGGTGTCATACTCAGAAGCTTGAGCAATGCGCTCCCAATCCCAACCGGTGAACCGGCTCGATGAATCGCTTCGTTATCCGCCAAGATTTCACGGGCCGTCTTGTAATGGTTGGTAATATGACGTAGCACCGGCAAGTAAAACAGCTGTGTAGCGCACATTTGCAGGAACCAGGTCTTCAATGGATCATAATGTTTCATATGATATGCTTCATGGTATATAACCGCTTCTTCCTCATGCTTGTCCAGTAAGGACAATAGTGCAGAGGACAATACAATACGCGGCTTCCATAACCCCATGGTGAACGCAGCAGGCTTGGCATAATCAATGACCCAAATCCGATCGGTCCCGAGTTCACGATATCGCTCACCCAGTGCTTCGGTCAACGGCAGGTCGCGCATTCGGTGCAGTCTGCGGAAAGCCGCCTTGGTAGCCATGCACTGTCTGACTGCTTCTCCTCCGGCGATACCGAAGGTTACAAAAACCAGTCCGCTGAGCGCATCCACCATGTAGCCGATTCCGTAGTGCTGCAACAAACTTCTGCAAATTTGAAACACGTTAAAATTCAATTTCCAGCCGAAAACATGCTGCCCGGCGTACATCCCCATCTGCATTAGGGCAAAACCCGAAATCAAGGCGCCTGCTGTAAACAGTAATTTAGAACGTGTTTTCCACATCGTCTACATATCCTTTTTCCATTGTTTAATTTTTTGTTCCAAACGTTCGATCAAAATCGGATCTGCTACTTCCAGAGCATCAATCATATGATTGACAGCAAGCGGACCAAATTCATCCACCAGTTCGTGACTCAGCTCTTTGGATTGCTCATCCATAAACTCTTCTCTGCTTAAGACAGGACGGTATAAGGACGTTCTCCCGCGTATACTTTTGCTCAAAATCCCCTTTTCCACTAAACGGTTCATCACGGTCATTACCGTATTGAAGTTAAAGTCCCGATCCCCCTCCAATGCGGTCTGCACTTCTTTGATACTCCGATCCGAAGTGGACCATAAAATATCCATGATTTTGGCTTCCAGAGGCCCAAAAAATCGGTTAAGTCCGGTTTCGCCAGCTTTAAAATTCAGTCGTTTCATAAGAAGCACCTCACACTACCGATTGTAGTGTATGTATCCTGATAAAGTCAACTGTCACACCTAGTGTCAACTTTAGGGTTCGTATATAAAAACCGCCGAATGGTCTTCATCCGGCGGAAATTCATCGATATTCATAACCTTCCGTTTAGTCTGCCAATCTGTATCCTACACCTCTTACGGTAGCGATATATTCAGGCTCCGCAGGTCGATCGTCCAGCTTCTTGCGCAAACTTTTGACATGCACATCCACAACATTGCTGCCGCCAACAAAATCAGTTTCCCAGATATCATGCATCATTTGCTCGCGCGAGATCACTTTTCCTTGAGAATCTATCAGCTTCAGCAGCAAATCGTATTCCGTTTTGGTCAGATTCAATGGATTCTCTTCCTTATATACCAACATTTTATCACGGTCAATCCAGATGTCCTTGAACACCGTACGACGGCTGGTCTGCGCTGCCTGGCGGGAAATCACCGGATGACGCACAATCATCCGCTCGATGTCATGCACCATTTGGTTGGATGCCAGTGGCCATACCAGTACCTCTTCCGAAGGAAGCAGCTCATGCGCACGTACAGACATCCGATCCTGAACTACATACATGACTGGTGTATCTTTCATGTATTCATGGTCAAGGTCATTGCGGATATTCAGCAATTCACGCCGTGGATCGGTGGCGGTCAAATCGTAAATCAAGAGGTCGCTCCCCAAATGACGCTGCACTTCAGGCTCCCAGCGATGGAAGACCATCACGTCAAAACACGCATCTGACAACGTACGCACCACACCATGGACTACACCCGGTACGGAACTGATCAGAATGATGCGACGTGTGGTCGGACAATACAAAGGTTCATTAGAAGGAACGGTCTGTACCGCAGGTGTAGACGGGGCAGACAACATCGATGTCCAACTGCCCTTCACGCGTCTAGGCATGTCAGCCACTTTAATACGATTCGTTACTTGATTCGCTTGCTTTGACATTCCTTACACACTCCTCCGAATACGACATGGGCATGGGCAATGGTATATCCCGTTTCATGCGCAACCGTATCAATCCAATCGTGTGGGACTTCACTCATCACTTCATCTACCCGGCCGCATACCTGACAAATAATATGCTGATGATCGTCCATTCGACCGTCATAACGACTAGCAGCTTCTCCTAGTTTCAGCTCACGGATTAATTCCTTATCCGTTAAATAACGTAATGAATTATAGACCGTTCCATAGGCCAGATTATATCCGCGCTCCATTAGCCGATTCATAACATCGGCAGCAGTAGGATGATCGTGGGCCTCACGAACCACATCATATACCGCTTGGCGCTGCGAAGTTAAATTTAGAGTTCTCATACCGCATCTCCCTTAATCAACGCAGATTATATTTATTATAAACTTATAATCACAATAAAAATTAATTTAGAATAAGTATAAATCTTAATTTATTTCAAGTCAATGAGATCGGATAAATTGTGCCGCTTTGCAACACAATGTATACATGGAGTACATGCTTAGCCTATTTACAATCGGAGGGATAGTTTATGAAGATACTGTGGATATTCACGCTTTTCATGCTACTCATGCTCGGAACAAGTATATCGATAAAATGGATTTTTGGTGTTCATCATCCTTGGGAACCTATTACATTGGCTTTTCTCACAATGCGACCATCAGAATACATCGTTCTGGTAGGAATGCTCATGGTGCTTCTTATAAATGTGGGCAAAAAGCCAATAGGAAACGCATTTCGCTTCCTTTTCTCGCAATGGTCACGTTTCCTTAAAGTTTCTACTTCCTCTTCTCCTCCGCAAGAGAGCCATCAGAAAGAACAAACAAGGGATAACGTAAACAAATAATGAATGAAAGAACAAGGCACCCTTACGACCGCATTTCCCAAAATAAAATGGAACATCAAAATGAGCATTTGACCGATACCGATGTTTTCTTGTCGGCAAGATGATGACTATTGAGATATTTTACCCTCTTTTTTATTTCAGGTCTTTCTCAGCCACGACACGATTAGCAGCAAGATAGGAAAAAACACGGCAAATATCGGAAACAGCCATTTCAGCACTAACTCGCCTGTTTGAAGGTGATCTTGATAGTTCAGTGCCATCAATACACAAGAGACTAACATGATCAGACCAAATGGCAGGATCAGTTTATGGTAAGGTATTCTCAATACATCCTCTGCGGCTTTAACCGCGGCATAATAGAAAATCAAAATTTTAAAAAAATCAAAAATAATAACGCTCATCACGCCGATGACATCGACTCTGTCGATAAAATCAGATATTTCGACCTTACTGATCATCGTGAGTAGCGGGTAAGTCGCCCGTTTGAACACATCCTCTCCCAGTGCAAGCACATTGGACAGTGTAATAATAGACAGGAGTAGCCCTCCCAGCAATATAGCGGAAATCCCTATCCCATTGGCACGGTATTCCTTTTTTAATGTAGGGAGAATCATCGCAAACGTAACCATCTCGCCGTACGGTAGCATCACGGCTTGCGAATAAACAACTTGCCATATCGGCTGCCAGCCATGCTCGGCTATGGGCAATATATTGCCCATATCTACAATGCCTGCCAACAAAATTAATATATTCGTAGCAAGGCCCAGCAGCAGTAGCAAAATCAACATGATGATGGCCGTCCGACCTGCAACCTCGATTCCCAAATACACCACATACATGACAAGTACAACCATTAAACCACAGATGACTGTCAACGGCGTATGCTGAAGTGTCCGGTCGGCAATCAGGATCCCCGTGTCCCGAAGATCCCGTGCTCCGCCGTAAAGAAAAAACACGATATATAAAAAAGCAAGCGTACTCCCTGCTCTCTTCCCCAAAAGGGTTCTGCAGTACTGTGTCATTAGCAAGTTGGGAAAGCGTCGGTGAAGGCTGCCATAGCATACAAAAAGCATTGCCCCCAAAACCGTGGAAATGAGAATGGCGATCCATGCATCCTTGCCCGCATTCCTTCCGGGAATAGACATCATGGATGTGCCCATCTCAAACAACACCATAAGAGAGATCATCTCTTTTGCACCTATCTGTACCTTTTTTTTCATGGCCTTCCCTCCTTGTTCTATTTTCACTAGTCTGATTCTCCCTTGGAATATGGGTTAGTCCGCGACTGAGTGTGTTTCAGTACAGAAGTCACTTGAACACGAACGGTGCTTTCCGCAAAATAATGGCTCCAATCAGAAGAGAGTCTTTTCCATTGTTTGGGATAGCTCCTCTCCAGCGCAAGTCCAAAGCCTATTACATCGCTGCGGGTACGCTGAACCTCCCTGACTGTTGAAGTGATCATTTTTTTCGTCTCCTCTGTCCATTGCTCCTGCAATCTTTTCATCGCCTCCGGACTTTGTAAGTTAATCGAGCACTCGGCCTCCTGTATTGCCCCGGTCTGTTTTAAGTTAATCACAAAAATAGGCTCTCCTTGCTCCATCCGAGTGTGTATATTGGTTGCAGAAAACAAGGTTTCGATGCCAATGGTTTCCCTATTCTTCCCGCAGCTCAGTGTTGTTTGGGCACTTTTCACCTTGTTGTTGATCATAGACAGTCCAATGGCCCGGTCATCGTCCAACCAGCGGACAAGCCGATCCTTTTTGAACACCCCCATTCCGTTAATGTGAACAATAGCTTTCGGTAAAATGTTGTCCACATTGCTCTTGCTTGGGGCCTGCTCCAAATTCCCATTGACCCCTATGCCCGTCAGCACAGGACCGCCACCCTTATGAGACAGGCTGCGAATGACATCGTCGATAGTCACCGCGTAATCCCCGGCATACAAACGCTCCGATGTTTCCAGCTTTCCTGAAATATCATTGGCAGGAATACGGCCGATCGCGGTCATGATTGCCAGTACATCCTTCCCAGTATTACCACGTACCACCAGCACTTTCACCGGTAGTCGGATTTCTGTAGACCTTTCCAGAAAATCCATCGTATCGCCGATTCCAGCCCGCGCCAGCTTTTCACCAATAACGACCAGTTTGGTATGCGCCAAAGAAATGACCCGTGGAACCCTTTGTGAAGCCTTGCGGATCGCTTGAAACAGACTTCTGCCCTTTTCCCGATACAAAACGACAGGAGTATCTCCTCTCGCTTTGGCTCCAGCGATTTCATCTGCCACGATCACTTGCAGGGAGACCTCATATTCTGACTCCCCCACCATATCAATTCCTATCCCCGCTACTACTGCTCTCTGGTTTAACTCCACAGAATCCCAGCAACCGGATAACAATGGAGCGAACAGTAACAGGACTAAACACAGTCTCCCTATTCTTCCCTTAAAGGTTACTGCACTTTGTTCATTCCTCTTCCCCTGATACACCCTGATTGCCCCCCTCCTGCATCGGCGTGGTTTTATCAGAAGAGGAAATCCCGCTTCCATCCTTCATTCGTTTCTGATTCTTAGACGTAATGCTTTTAGGACGTTTCTTCATCATCCAGAATGGAAGTCGCAATACGGCATCCTTTTGGCTCTCTAGCACAAAAGGACTGAAAGGCGCCATGTAGGGCACCCCGAAGGAACTCAGGCTGTTCATATGAGCGATCAACGCAATCAACCCCAATGTAATACCGTATAGCCCCATAAACGCAGACAGTATCATGAAAATAAACCGGCACAATCTCCCGGCCACTGCCATGTTATAGGCTGGGATAGCGAAGCTGGCTATTCCCGTCAGGGCTACTACAATTGTGAGTAGCGGGGTGACAATCCCGGCTTCCACGGCCGCTTGACCCAATACAAGCGCACCTATAACGGATACCGTTTGACCACCTGCACGCGGCATTCGAATACCTGCCTCACGCAAAATTTCAAAGGTAATCTCCAAAATAAACGCCTCTAGAAATGCAGGAAAAGGAACAGACTCCCGCTGAGCCAATATGCTGATCAGCAGTGGAGTCGGTATCATTTCATAATGATATGTTGTTAAGGCAATGTAGAGAGAAGGCCCCAGAATAAGAATAATGAAGCTGATATATCTAATGAGCCGAACAACAGTCGCCATGTCGTAACGTTCTTCATAATCCGAAGAATTCTGAAAAAATTGGGCAAATACTGTAGGCATCACCAGTACAAATGGTGTCCCGTCTACAATGAGCGCTACTCGGCCTTCCATAATATTGCTGCTGATGGTGTCGGGTCTTTCCGTGTTAAAGATCGTCGGAAATGGAGTGAAATGATTTTCCTGTATCATCTCCTCAACCATGCCAGACTCAAAAATTGCGTCAATATTGATGCTTTCTACCCGTTTACGAACCTCATCTACGACGCGTGGATTTGCAATATTCTTCATGTACAGCAGGGCCACATTTGTGAGGGACGTGCTTCCCACTTGGAACATCTCCAGTGTAAGATCGGAGCTTTTAATCCGTCGCCGGACCAGAGAAATATTCGTGAACAGGGATTCTACAAATCCCTCTTTCGGTCCTCTGACGACTGTCTGCGTTGTTGGCTCGCTGACTGCGCGTGTCTCTCCCCCACGTGTGCCGCACGCGATGGCTTTTTCGCAGCCTTCCAATAGGATGATCGTGTCCCCCATTAGTAATTGTTCCATCATGGAATTCCAATC
This sequence comes from Paenibacillus sp. AK121, assembly GCF_019042715.1. Lineage (NCBI taxonomy): Bacteria > Bacillati > Bacillota > Bacilli > Caryophanales > Paenibacillaceae > Paenibacillus > Paenibacillus sp. AK121. The sequence continues at coordinate 391,525 of NZ_JAHPJM010000002.1, read as the reverse complement.
ATCGCAGTCCTTCACTTCTCCCAGTGCGAGCGCGTGACTCTGTATTCTTGCGTATAACGCTTCTGGACTCTCCGCCTCAACAGCCACTTCAGCAGATGGACGGCTAAGCATGGATCTCATAATGAGTTCATTCACCGTATCCGTTTTGGCCATACTATCCAGAAATACAATAGCGGCGGGAACATCCTCTCTAATCCCCACTTTAAAGCGGCGAATCAGAAAATCCGGACTATCTGATGTCAATTTCTTAATTTGCTGCAGGTTGGTTTCCAAACAAGTCTCTATTTTTAAAAAGCGCGGAGAATTTCCATTATTCTTATCCACACCCGATTTTCTATTATGTTTGCGATAGGGATAGCGAATCATGAGCAAACCTCATCTCCAAAATGGCAGCAGTAAACACTACCTATTTCCTAATTAATGTATCTTTGGAGTATGCTCAATCTATTCCCAGTTATGCACCAAGCACATGATCGAAACATTATAAGTCAACCTAACGTAATAAATTTTAATAAATTTTTCTTTTTTAAGCCTAATGTCAGTTCTTTTTGATAAAATGAAGGAATATGCCTCTCGGGAGGGTTATCATCTTGTTCAGTACGTTTTTTGTAAATACCTGTATCCTTGTCACCTTTTTGTACATAACCGGCCTTATTTCACAAAGGTATAAAATCCGTCTACACACCTTAACGCATAAGGTGCATTGGATCGGAGGCGCTCTTTTCGGTTGCTATGGCATTGTTATCATGTACTACTCTATTCCAGTAGGATTTAATACCATTGCTGATCTTCGTCATCTGGCTATCGTAGCTACCGCAACTTATATCGGTGGCCCGGCTGCGCTCATGGCAACGCTTTTTATATGTCTAGGCAGACTTTTGCTGTTTGGTATCAACAATCAAGCTATCGTAGGCGCCGTTTTTATGCTGCTTGCCGGTCTGGGGTGTACTGTACTGTCACATTTGTCCTGGTCACGTTTACCCAAGCTGATGATTATGAATGTTTTTGCTTTGGGCATTATATTCTGTCCCCTTATGATTAATTTGAAAAATCTCGATGATGTTCTGCACGTGTATCCGCTCCAATTCTTCATTTCGATGGTCGGCGGATGTCTTCTGTACCTCATTGCTGAATCTATCAATACCTCCAATGAGCTATTACTCCGTCTGGAGCGTACCTCCTATACGGACCATCTCACCAATTTAAGCAACAGAAGGCAGCTTGAATTTTCATTGGAAGAGGAGCTTCCCCAAGCCCGTCAACGGCATGAGCACTTATCTGTACTGGTGTTGGATATTGACCACTTCAAGGAAGTAAACGATACCTACGGACATGCTGCAGGCGATGCCGTGCTGCGTCAGCTTGGACAGATTTTAATGGAAAAGTGCCGTACTAATGATGTAGTCACCCGCAGCGGGGGAGAAGAATTCACCGTACTTTTGCCGAATTGTGCTTTTCGGCAAGCACTACGCATAGCTAATCAGATTCTTAGTGGAGTAAATCAGCACGAGTTTATTTTAGCGGACGGGCTTATTCTTAAAGTCACCGTGTCCATCGGCGTGACAACCTTTCCTGGTACAGGAGAGGATATATCCGGAGCAGCCCTGCTGGAACGGGCGGACAAAGCACTATATGAAGCTAAAAAAGCAGGACGTAACCGGGTTTGCTCATATGAAATATAATTTGAGGCATAACCCTTACACGGAAATAGCCGATACAACCCTCTCTTGAGGATCGTATCGGCTATTATCCTTTTAAATGAAAAGATGTTACTCCCTTTGGGAAGATGACTTGGCATCCTTATCTTCAGTATGATTGCAATTCCCTACCACAAGCGATGTACGCTTGGCGAGCGAAGCAAGCGTATGAGATTCCCATACCTCCAGCATACGACGTTCACTCTCAGCTAAAATCTCAGATACGGCTATCGCCAACTCCCCGCAAAAAGGGTTCGTCTCCGGTTCATGCATTATACCCGGGAATATGGGATCACATATTTCAATGGCGTGGTATATATCAGCAAGTGTAATATGATCCGCCGAACGGGTAAGCACATAGCCTCCCTCACGCCCTTCACGTGCTGCAATCAAATCTGCCTGCACAAGCCGCGTCAGCACTCTGCGCACCAAAGTAACTTCGCAATCAATCGAGCGGGCAATAGAACCGCTGGCACAAAGCTCCCCGTGTTTTTCCAAATAGACAAGCGCCTTTAACGCAATTCCAAGCCATTTGGGCGTTGCGGTGCGTAGTCTTTTTTCACTATTCAAATGAGATGACACCCCTAAGCTGTAGAAACTTCGATGAATGCATTGTACGTGATGTCAGATGTAAGTTCAAGCCTGAAAGCCGGAACCCTCTGGATCCCTAGCGCCCAAAGTAAAATGACCCAGTCGCACTTCCCCACTGAGCGACAGATATACATCACGGATGCCGGAGGCTGATCGTACCTTTTCCGAGAGTGTCACCCATGCTTGTGCCCCTCCTGTATTGCCCACGTTGATGCGCGCCACAGCAGGGCTGTCCGGCGCATCCAAATGCAACTCAATTGCTGCATCACTGCTGTTGCCTGACACGCGGCACTGGAGCTCGACCACACTCACTGTATTCATGTCTACGCCATGAAAAGCGATCCAACCAGAACGTTGCGGTGAACGGGGACGTACACAGGCCTCCTTTTGCTCCTTGCTTTCATCCAGCAGGATGTCGAAGCAATCATCAAAATTTTCAGCTCGAATCCTAGGTCCAGCTTGTCGTGGTGGAATAACTTCACCCCGAACGTACACAGGATGCTCCAATCGAATATCTGCTGAGGAGGCGCCTGCCAGCAGGGTATATTCACCTGATTCCACGCAATAGTCATCCCGTGTTACATCCCAAATCGCCCAATCTTTCACTCGAACCTTAAAAGTAATTGTTCGCGTCTCACCTGGCTCCAAGCGAATGCGTTGAAATCCACACAACGTCTTCAATGGTCGCTTTACACGCGAGGCTCCAGAGCGTACATATAGCTGTACAACCTCTTCGCCAGCAGATTCGCCCCGGTTCGTCACATCTACCCACACCTGGAGAGTATCCGCGGCGTCAAGTGTAGCCATAGATTTAACATTATCCTTATGGGCGTCTGTATGCAGATCACTATACTCAAATGGCGAATACGTTAGCCCGTGTCCAAATGGATATAACGGTTCACCTTCAAAATATTGATAGGTACGGCCGCTGCGAATGATATCATAATCCTTGATATCACCTAATTGATCCTCGCTCTGAACCCAGGTCATATTGAGACGCCCTGCCGGTGCATAATCTCCAAACAATACATCCGCTATAGCTGTACCATGCTCCTGTCCCGCATGAGATGTGTATATGATCGCTGGAATATGTTCTTGAAGCCAAGGAATCGCAAATGGATAACTGCCCGTCAGAACCACAATCGTATTCGGATTGACACGATATACTTCCTCGATAAGTCGTTGCTGGGAAGCAGCCAGTTCCAAGCCTGGGCGATCATTCTCTTCCTTTCCGTTAATAAGCGGGTGATTTCCAACGAATACAATCGCTGTATCTGCCGCTTGCGCAGCGGCTATCGCTTCCGCTAAGCCATCCGATACCGTCTCTATACGGAAAGTCGTATGGTTGAAGTCTGAGGCGTTAGGTGCAGGACTTGCGGATTCCATCACCTTTAATAAGCCCTCCGTTCCTGCGATCACTGGCTTACCGTTCCATGTGGTCCACAGATGCTCTCCTTGTTCCACAGGAGTCAGTCCAAAGACCTCTTTAACATACCAGCCATACGCTTCATCAGCTGTCACGCGAAGCGTCTCCTCGTCGCTCGTCACATAGGTACCCAGATGTTCATCATGCAGCGTCACGCTACCATAGCCCCAATCTGTTATGGTCAATACCGTTGGCTCTCCATTCTGGGACAGGCGCATATCGCCTGAAGAATTAACTGTGAGCTTCGCGCCATCAGTCGCCGCCGTCAAGGTCACACGATCTTTGGCATCGGAGTACACGACACGTTCTTCCGCGCTCCCGGTTTCCAGCTTGGCACGAATCGCCTCCAGCGGTGTAACCCGGTAAGGCAGCGTACCGGAATACCAATCGTGGAACACCTCATTGCCATGCGAACCAATGACCGCTACTTTGCCGCACTGGGCAGGGTTTAATGGCAGAAGTTCTTGCTCATTTTTGAGCAGTACGATCTGCTCCCTCGCCGCACGCAACGACAATTCACGGGCTTGCTCTGTCATTAAAGCCTCCTCACCGATGGAGGCATAGGGATTGTCTGCCGCCGGATCAAATTCCCCCAAACGAAAACGAACACGGAACGTATGGAACAATGCCCGATCCAAGTCTTCTTCTTGTAGAGAGCCCTGCTCCAAAGCTTCTCGAATTGCCTGCTTGGAGAGCTCCGCATCATCCGTAATGCTGTCAATTCCTGCGCGAATAGATTCAGCCACGCCCGGCGTATGGGAATCGTAATATTGATGGTCGTTTACAATCCCCATAACATCACCCGCATCACTTACGACAAAGCCGTCCATTCCCCATTCGCCTCTGACAATATCGTTAACACCATGGTACAACGTGGCAGGCGTTCCGTTAATCAAGTTGTAGGAAGTCATCATCGACTGGGCTCCGCCTTCCGTAAAAGGCTTCTCGAAAGCTCTTAGATAATATTCCCGCAGGTTTCGGGGTTCTATGCTGGAGGAGCCGACTCCCCGGTCCACTTCATTATTGTTACCGAGAAAATGTTTCAGTGTCGCAACCGCTTTCAAGTATACCGGATGATCACCCTGTATCCCCTTGACTAACTCCTTAGACAATTCTCCCGTCAAATACGGGTCTTCGCCGTAGGCTTCCTCGTTACGTCCCCATCTTGGGTCACGCTCCATATCCACTGTAGGTGCCCACAGGGTCAGACCGTTCAATTTTGGGTCACGACGATAGTAGACACGCGCCTCATCTGCAATAACAGAGCCGATCTGCCGCATTAACTCCGTGTCCCAAGTACAGGCCAATCCCACAGGCTGAGGAAATGAAGTTGCCTCCCCCAACCAGGCGATCCCGTGTGCCGCTTCCGTACCGTGCTTGTAAGCTGCAACTCCCAAACGGTCAATGGCCGGCTGGTATTGCAGCATAGATTCGATCTTTTCCTCTAAGGTTAGTCGCGACACGAGATCCCGTACACGCTCGTCCAGGTGAATCTTCGGATCTTGAAATAAATATTCGATACCCGTTGTTTCATGACTCAAATCCGTCATCTCCTTAGCTTCATTAAGATGATAAAAAGTCCTTTCACGAAAGCGCTTTATATATCATAGCGAAAAAGGAGTACACCGGCAACAATACCGAAATCATCCTAAATTGGATGAAAGTCAGACTACGGCATACGAGAAAAAAAGTTACATTTCCCCTTTCATATATAAAGCTAAAAATGATATTTTTTGGTATAATCAGGATATATCATTGAAGGAGGAAGCGCTGATGAAAAATACCGGAATGACACGGCCTCTGGACCAGTTGGGGCGAATCGTACTCCCAAAGGAAATGCGTACCACAATGGATATCAATATCGGTGATTCGCTTGAATTCTTCGTAGATGAAGAAGGATTTGTATTAAGGAAATACACGGGTGTCTCCTGCAAATTTTGCGGCGCAGTGGATCATTTAACTTATTTTCGGGACAGCTTTATTTGCGCTGATTGCATTCAGTTATTAAAGAACGATGAACATGTACATGCCACAAGCAATGATGCCATCCAGGCTCAAGAACGCACCAAACCGATCCAAGCCAACACAACCTGGCAGCCCAAGCAATCCAGAGTACAGCAAGGTGAAATGGTAAAAAAGCTCCGCAAGCTGATTCAGGAACATCCGAACCTGCCACAAAAAGTGTATGCAGAAATGCTCGATATTTCCCAAGGCCGTGTGTCCCAACTGAAAAAGCTGCTCTAAACCTTCTAAAAGTTTATTTCCCAATATCATATACGATGTACTTGCAAACCTACTTATTTCGTTGCAACTGCGGTGGCCAGGTATAGAGTAAGGCGCATATCTGTGGATGTGTCTCTTATTCTATACCTGGCCTTTTTGTGCTTCCTGCTCCCATCAATGTGACAATAGTCACATACTCTCCATGTCTACGTATATACAATATATAGATCGAAACAATTGGTTATCACTAGATATCATCAATATGTTGTTTTTGTGAAAAATATATATTTTTTACTATATGGAGGGTTTTACGATGAAGGTGCTGGAGGAACATCAATTATACGACATCGGCGAGCGAGTCATCGGGGCACAAGATCTGGACATGCTGCGGGAGAATGCAAATTTAAATGGAGAATCGTTCAGTGGCAAAATGAGCAAGCTTGGCTCGGAATATGCCAAATGGTATGCGCGCTTGCGTGTACTTCCGCCTGAATTGACAGACGCCATTGACCACGGGTATGTATATGTTCACGATTTGGACCAATATGCGCTCGGAACTACAAATTGTATCTTTATCCCATTTGGTCGTTTGCTACAAGACGGTTTCAATACAGGCAATGGCTCTGTACGCACACCGCAAACAATTATGTCTGCGATGGCACTGGTCGCCATCATATTCCAGTCTCAGCAAAATAGCCAATTCGGTGGTGTCTCTGCCAATAAAATAGATTGGGACCTTGCTCCATACGTTGCTCGTTCCTTCCGCAAGCATCTGCGCAAAGGACTCCGGCTGTTCGAGGAAGAGCTAGACTCCCGTTGGTCTGACGAAGAACTGCATCTAGCCAATACCCATTTGCAAGAAACCTGTCCTCGTTCATACTCATTCGCACGCGAAGAGACAGAGACAGAAACCCGGCAGGCCGCTGAATCGCTCATTCATAACCTGAACACGATGAGCAGTCGGGCAGGGGGGCAAATTCCGTTCACTTCACTAAATTACGGGATGTGTACGTCTGCTGAAGGTCGGCTTGTTTCGCAATCACTGCTGGAAGCCACAATTCGCGGACTCGGCAGCGGGGAAACTCCTATTTTTCCACAACATATTTTTCAATGTAAAGAAGGAGTCAACCAGGCAGAGGGCGATGTCAACTACGACTTGTTCTTAAAGGCGGTAGAGTGCTCCAGCAAGCGGATGTATCCCAATTTTGTGAATGTGGATGCTACCTTCAATCTGCCCTATTACCGCGCAGATGACCCCGATACCATCATTGCCACGATGGGCTGCCGTACCCGCACCATTTCTGACCGTTTCGGCAGAAACCGCCAGAGCGGCAAGGGTAATCTCTCATTTAATACCATTAATCTGGTACGGCTCGGGATTGAATATGGTATTTGCACAGGCAAGCGTATGACACCTGACCGTGATCGCTTTGACGCGAGATTGGAAGAGGTTATGCGAATTGCAGTAGACGGTCTAATCCATCGCTATCATATCCAGACCAGCCAGCCAGCCAAAGCCTCGGACTTTATGATGCGCGAAGGGGTATGGGAAGGCGGAAAAGAACTGGCACCTGATGAGAAGGTAGGAAGCCTCCTAAAGCACGGTACACTTTCGATTGGTTTTATCGGGCTGGCTGAGTGCATGAAAGCATTATATGGAAAACACCACGGGGAAGATGATGCTGTATACCGTGAAGCACAGCGAATCATCACTTCCATGCGCATGTATTGTGATCGAATGAGTGAGCACTACAATCTAAATATTACACTGTTCGCGACGCCTGCCGAAGGTCTGTCAGGCAAGTTTACATTGCTGGATCAACGTGACTTCGGAATTATCCCTGAGGTCAATGACCGGGAATATTACACGAATTCCTTTCATATTCCGGTGTATTACAAGCTTCCCGCTGCACGTAAAATCAGCTTGGAGGCTCCGTTCCATAATCTATGTAATGCGGGTGCAATTTCATACATTGAGCTGGACGGTAATGCACGGAATAACCCGGATGCATTTCTTAAAATTGTTCAGTACGCACTTCAACAGAACATCGGCTACTTTTCCATCAACCATCCGGTAGATCGTTGTACGGAATGCGGCTATGAAGGAATTATCGGGACAAGCTGTCCTCAATGCGGCACAGATGAGGAGCACACGCACTTTCAGCGTTTACGTCGGGTAACCGGATATCTGACAGGAGATTATACCGTTCGTTTTAATGCTGCCAAGCAAGCCGAAGTCCGCGACCGGGTGAAGCATAAGTGAATTTGTGCGGCTATATTCCGGAATCTCTGAATGAAGGATACGGCCTGCGCACCGTTGTATTCATTAGCGGTTGCCGCCATGCCTGTCCCGGCTGTTTTAATCCAGCTTCGTGGAACTTCCGCGCAGGGGAGCCATTCACGCCTGAGCGTCAACAGGAGGTTATCCGTGATATCATGGATAATCCGCTGTTGGACGGACTGACTCTCTGCGGGGGAGACCCTTTTTTCTCAGCAGCAGAATGCTCGCAATTTGTACGTGACTTCCGCGCGGCTTGTCCCGACCGAACCGTATGGGCCTACACGGGCTTTGTTTACGAAGATCTGCTCATGGATCAGGAACGACAGGAGCTAGCGTTTTTGTGTGACGTGATTGTAGATGGCCGTTTTGTTGAACAGCAAAAGGATCTGACCCTCCCCTTTCGAGGCAGTCGTAATCAACGTCTGGTAGATGTGAGAGCCAGTATTCAGGCAGGTTACACCGTTTCATTGGCTTAAAGGCGATGTTCTACTTAGCAAGATACTATATCAAAGACAAGTCCCCACGATGGGGTGGGCTTGTCTTTTTTGCATATAACTAACAGATTCCACTCCAGTTTCTATTACTGTTTCTATTGCACATCCTGTGAGTTTCACTTATGATGGTGAACAAGTATACGAGTGCATAATTATTCGTCATACCTTAATCGCATAGCTTGGAAATAGGTGTCTGTTCTATTCAGATCAGACTTAAAAGGGAAGCCGGTGCAAATCCGGGACGGTCCCGCCACTGTAAACGGGGAATGTTCAGCTACTCATACACCCACTGGTCCACAGACCGGGAAGGGATGCTGAACGTCATGATCCGTAAGTCAGGAGACCTGCCTATTTTAACAACATCGCAGTACCTACGGAAGATAGGGAGGTGTTAAGAGCAGTCGCCGTATTTTTGAATTTTAATCGCGGAGGCATTCTTTCCCCTACTCATTTTTAGCCTTGGGGGCAGAATGCCTTTTTTGGTACGTAAAAATAAACTGGCTACCAGTTAGGAGGAAACCTACATGTCCATTAACGAACGATCTGCATTGTCGGCTTTGATTAGCAGTAATCTGGGTTATCCGCGTATTGGTGGGAACCGGGAATGGAAGAAAGCACTGGAGCGCTTCTGGCAGGGTAGTATTGACGAAAGCGAACTGCATAGTGAGATGAAAAGATTGCGTCTGGAGCATCTGAGCAAGCAACGTGACAAAGGGATTGATCGCATTCCTGTCGGAGACTTCTCCTATTACGATCACGTGCTGGATACATCCGTGATGTTTGGTCTCGTCCCCGAACGCTTCAACTATCGTCCTACAGGTCCAGTTCCTCTATCTGTGTATTTCGGGATCGCACGTGGGCAGAAGGGAGCTACTGCCAGTGAAATGACCAAATGGATGAATACCAATTACCACTACATCGTTCCCGAATTGGCAAATGCGGCTCCGGTGCTCACTGAAAATAAACCCTTACTGGCTTATCGTGAAGCAAAGCAAGAGCTAGGCATTGACGGTAAACCGGTTCTCATCGGTCCCTATTCATTTGTTGTTTTATCCAAAGGCTATGATCGTAAGGATCTGGCTTCTATTATACGAACCTTCCTGCCTTTATACGCCCGAGTCTTGTCAGAGCTAGCAGCAGAAGGCGTTCAATGGGTCCAAATCGATGAACCTGTCCTGACCACCTCATTCCCGGCAGAGGATCTGGAGATTATTCAGGAGGTCTATGAAGCTTTGACCCAAGCTGCACCCTCGTTGAACATCATGCTGCAAACCTACTTCGGCAGCCTGGATCATTATGAGCGTCTGACTGAACTTCCGGTACAGGGACTGGGTCTTGATTTTGTATACGATGATGGCGAAAATCTTCAGCATATATGCCAGCATGGCTTCCCCAAAGGGAAAACGCTGGGTGCTGGTGTCATTGATGGACGCAATATATGGCGCAGCGACCTGAATGCCGTAGCTGCGCTGTTGGGCCAGTTAGCAGAACAGACCACTGCCGCACAGCTTGTCGTACAGCCATCGTGCAGTCTGCTGCATGTGCCGGTCAGTCTGGAAGCAGAGCATAAACTGGACCGAGAGCTGGTGCATGCACTAGCCTTTGCCGATGAAAAGCTGGATGAAATCGCAGTCTTGACGGCTGCACTTGGTAAGCACGATCCATCTGCAATTGCCAAGCTTGAGCAAAGTTCGGATGCGGTAGCCCGCTTCAACCGCTCCGCGGCAAGGGTACAGACAGCTGCCGATTTGGCCGACCTGCTGGCAAAAGAGCCACTGTCACGCAGCGTTCCTTTCGCCGAGCGCCGGGTGATTCAGCAAAATAGGCTGAAGTTGCCCCCACTACCTACGACGACCATCGGCAGCTTCCCGCAAACTGCTGAGGTCCGCAAGGCCCGTCTGCACTATCGCAAAGGAGAATGGTCTGCCGAGCAATATCGGACATTCATCCAACAGCAGATCAAGGAATGGATTGATATCCAAGAGGACATTGGCATAGATGTGCTTGTACATGGGGAATTTGAACGGACCGACATGGTTGAATTTTTTGGCGAAAAGCTGAAAGGCTTTGCTTTTACACAAAACGGGTGGGTGCAGTCCTACGGCTCCCGCTGTGTTAAACCGCCGATCATTTACGGAGATGTGTCGTTCGATCAACCTATGACCGTGGAAGAGACGGCATTTGCTCAGTCGTTAACCTCCAAGCCAGTTAAAGGGATGCTTACAGGCCCTGTGACCATTTTGAACTGGTCCTTTGAACGTAATGATATTCCACGCAGGCAAGTAGCTTTGCAGTTAGCTCTGGCATTACGGGCAGAGGTAGAGGCACTCGAACAAGCGGGTATTAGCATGATTCAGGTGGATGAACCCGCAATTCGTGAAGGGCTTCCGTTGAAAAAAGAACAACAGCAGGCCTATCTGGATTGGGCAGTTCAAGCCTTCCTTGTGACCACGGCCACCGCTCAGCCTGCGACCCAAATCCATACACACATGTGCTATTCCGAATTCCAGGATATGATCCAGTCCATTTCAGACATGGATGCCGACGTGATTTCTATTGAAACCTCTCGTAGCCACGGAGAACTGATTGTTAGCTTTGAGGATCAGGTTTACGACAAAGGCATCGGTCTGGGTGTATACGATATCCACAGTCCGCGCATTCCTGATGTATCAGAAATGCTAAGCATGATTCAGCGTGCCTTGCGCGTACTGCCATCAGATTTGTTCTGGGTTAATCCAGACTGTGGGCTGAAAACCCGTACCAAGGAAGAATCTGTTGCCGCATTGCGGCAAATGGTACAGGCGGCTCAAGCAGCCCGTGCCGTGCTGTCTGTATCCAACTAATATATTTATCATATCCAATCGCGTCATCATGTCCACCATATCCTATTCCCTTTCGGTCTTTCTATTAGAGACCGGAAGGGGGTTTTATTTATTCCAAGTCATATAATGTATATGCACCTTGAATATGCTCGATTTTCATCTGCTTCAGATGTACACCTAAGCCATGCTCTCGATCCCAGGAACAACTAAAATTCAAATATAGTTCATCCTTTTCCGATGAGTCGGAAATCAGTATAGATATAAGCTGCATTCGATCCAGCAATTGCTCTGGTCGCTCCACATAAGGCGCATATTCATTAGGGTCCTCTCCCCATGAGCTGTATGCCTTCCGATACTTTTCCACTATGTCTACATAATAATGGTGTATGGACTCCAATACTTGAGGATGGATCTCTGACGAACATGCCATATACGTCTCCCATGTCTTTTTTTGCAGCTCTGTAGGTTCTTCTATAGTCTGTGCCTGTTCTTCAGAGTCGGCTCCCACGATAAATTCAGCTTCTACCTCCGATGCCTGCCCGCAAAAATCGAGATGTACCACACCACGCAGTACAACCTCCTCCGACACATCCCAAGTCTCATCATCCTGTTCCAATTCCCTATACCAGTGTTTCCAGTCCATCCTTTATCCACCTCTTCATCATAGGTAATCTTTAACTCTATTGAACACTTTACAATCTATCATTTTAATGAATGAAATTAAAGTAACATCCTATGGGTGCACCCAGCCAGAAATCGAGAATTTTCCAAATGAAACTACTTTATTCTACAAGATTCGCTATTCATGTAAGCCTTAAAGAAAGAAAACCAGCCCATTTTGACCCGAAGATTTTATTATTAAAAATTTAGTACCTTGCATTAATCAGTACATGATGTTAAATTATACCTGACTACTGATTTATAATCAGTACCCGTGACAAATTATGCACAAACACACGTTTCTTCCCCTTATTCCGAACGACACCTATGAATTATGATTACATCAGGAAGGGAGCATCGCTCGTGAATGTGAACATCCAATTCAAAAAAGGGGTACTGGAACTATGCGTTCTAGTTCTAATTGGACGTAGAGACCGCTATGGCTACGAATTGGCTCAAGCCGTCTCCCGTCATATTGAAGTAGCAGAGGGAGCCCTATATCCACTGCTTCGCCGTCTGGTATCAGAGGGATACTGCACGACGTATTTACAGGAATCGACCGAGGGTCCGCCCCGTAAATATTATCGGCTAACCGATACCGGTAGCCATTATACAAGACTACTTACACGGGAATGGAATGATTTTGTCCATCATGTCGCAAGCCTACTGGAGGAAGGAAATTCCGATGAATAGAAAACAGTTTCTTACAGAGGTGGAACAGCGTCTTTCTCCTCTCCCTGCAGAGGTACGCCATGAGCTGCTTAGTGATTTGAGCCAGCATTTTGACTACGGGTTGGTTAATGGCAAAAGCGAAAGTGAGATTGCCCATGAGCTGGGTAACCCAGAAGATATTGCTCGAGAAGCGTTGGATGTTCCCAATGCAGCCTGGAACGCTTCTCCTCCGCTTCGCCAGGGCAGCTTTGCTCGCAATATTTTTACTTTCCTAGGGCTGTTGTTTCTCAATTTGCTAATCTCCATCCCGATTATGGCTACCCTATGGGCAGTATGGGCTTCATTGGCTGTGGTATCGATCAGCTTCATTGTAGCCCCCCTTCTCGCTGTTACTGATTATGCGCTAAACAGCACCTTTTACCCGGCCAAATTCTTTTTCTCTATCACGTTGACGGGTATAGGTCTATTGCTGCTGCCTGGAGTACGTTATCTCTTACTCCTTATGGTCAAGAGCACAGTACGATACTGGAAATGGAATCAGACTACCCTGAGGGGAGCTTACTAAAAACATGAATAAAAAGTGGTTTATTGCAGCAGGTCTGTGCATTGTCATCGGGGCAGCCGGAATGGTGGCCTACGGTGCTCCATGGAATCAACAAGTAATGAAAGAAACAACAGCTATAAATAAAAAGTGGACATTCACACGTGGTCAGCTACAAAACCTGAAAGTGGACAGTTCTGATGATGTTTCTATTTTGTTCACTCCTGGCTCTGGCGACCAAGGTACGATACGCATCAGCGGAGAAGTTCAAACAAAAGTAGCCGACCAAATTCATAATGCCCGAATTGAGAACGGTAAGCTTACCATTCAATCGGAGCCGGACCCTTCCTTGTCATTCTTTTCGATCACTCCTGATTTGAATCAAACGATTACCGTAGAGATGCCCTCTGGCGAAACACTAACTGGCCTACAGGTAGATGCACATTCAGGGAATGTAAAACTTCAAGATGCCTCTGTGAAGAATACTTCTATCACCGTTACTTCAGGCACTGCCGAGATTACAAACCTCCGGAGTACCCACCTGATCGCAAATCTAACGTCCGGTAACTTTATAGCCAGTCAGCTTACTGCAGATATGGAGCTAAAGCTTACTTCAGGAGATGTCACCATCCACGATTATAGCGGTAATGGTCTTCTCTCCCTAACCTCAGGGGAGACAAATATTACACAACGTGCCGTAGCCAACTTGGAAGTGAATGCTGATTCTGGTGACGTGAAGATTAAGCAAGCTCCCGATTTTAAAGGTGTCTATAATGTTCGCTCTGACTCTGGGAGTATCAATACTCCCGAATCTGTTCCCGGTAGTGTGAACGTGATTAAGGTCGAAACCACTTCAGGGGATATTGATATTTCCAAGTAGAGACCTCTAAATGAATGCCTCATTAGAGGCGAAGTTTGGTTCAAGGGGTTCAACCTAGTATAATGAAACCATGTGCTCAGATGCACAACCACGTTATATAGTGATAAGGAGGAGACTGGATGGAACTTAAGAACAAAACAGCCATTATTACAGGAGCCAGCAAAGGAATCGGTAAGGCAATTGCCGAAACTTTGGCCAAGGAAGGCGTTAATCTGGGGTTAATCTCACGCACATTGACCGACCTACAAAAGCTGCAGGATTCACTGGGGAGTACATACGGTGTGAAAGTGGTGAGTGCTGTTGCGGATATATCCAATCGCACACAGGCCGCTGCCGCTGTAGCTTCACTGGAGCATGAACTGGGTGCCATCGATATTTTGATCAACAATGCAGGCATCGCCACCTTCGGCACAGTCGCAGATATGGACCCCGAAGAGTGGGAACGTATTATTCGCGTAAACCTGATGGGAACCTATTATGTGACACACGCCGCTCTTCCAAGCATGCTGGCGCAACAGAGCGGAAATATTATTAACATTTCCTCCACAGCAGGAGAACGAGGTTTTGCAACAGGCTCTGCATATTGCGCATCCAAATTTGCTTTGATGGGATTCACGGAAGCACTGATGCAGGAAGTTCGCAAATCCAACATTCGGGTTACCGCGCTGACACCAAGCACGGTCAATACAGAATTGGCTGTAAATGCGGGATTGCCTATTGGTGACGAGGACCGCATGCTTCAGCCGCAGGATTTGGCCGATCTGACGTTAGCTGCATTGAAGCTGCCGCCACGGGTTCAATTAAAAGTAGCCGGCATTTGGACAACCAACCCACAGTAATTCGACATGACATCTTAGATTCATTGGCTGCACCAAGCTCCGGCAGACGTAATTGTTCGTCATGCCGGAGCTTTTTTTAGGATAGCTATACCAAAACAAACTTTAATATAAGCGCTTTGTACTTCCAGCATACATAACATACAATTCCTGCAACCATAAGCGCATTCCAAGAAAGGGGAAATATGATGAAGAACACAGGAATGACACGACCACTAGACCATTTGGGACGCATTGTGCTACCCAAAGAACTACGCACTTCTATGAATATTAATATTGGAGATGCCCTCGATTTTTTTATTACACCAGAGGGACTGATGATTCGCAAATATACGGGGGTTTCTTGTTATTTTTGTGGCGCCGTTGATCATTTAAGCTATTTCAGAGATCATCTGATCTGCAAGAGTTGTATTGAAAACCTGAAGAGCGATAATCCCTCCAGTCATTTGAGTGAAGCACGTCCTGTCCAGCCGAAGAAAAGAAGAAGCTACAGGAATCAGAATGAGCTCCTGAATAAACTAAAGCAGCTCATGGAGGAATACCCTAATGTCTCTCAAAAAGAATTAGCCGAAATGCTGGAATTGTCTCAAGGTCGTGTGTCACAGCTTAAAAAGCTGCTCCTTTGAATCTGTCTGTCCACCTCGTTTGTTAAAAACAAATAAAAAAAGAGCCTAACGGCTCTTGGATCATTCATCATTACGCAATGTCAGACTGCTCCATAATCGGGACTCGATAGGCAAGCAGGGACTCGTCTATTACGGCAGAAATAAACGTTGCTTCTATTTCAGGCACCAGTCTAAGCGCATAGTTCCATGCGTTTTCCTCAATTTGCAGCGCAAGCCGTTGCCGGGTCCCGATCCCGTTCTCTTGCTCCATCGCATCGGAGAGGCCCTCTAATTCAGTATCGGCGGCGTGCCCGATCTCATGCGCAAGCACAACCGTAAAATACTCCTCAACCCGATCTGCGCTGCCGAACATCTGTAAACATTGTGTTTCGATAACATCCGTATACATGGTAATGGCGTGAGCATGCATGGCATATTTGCCCCCAATCAGCCGTCCACCAGGAAAACGTTTCTCCAGCTTAACTGTTACGCCTATAGCAGCTCGTTCCAAAAGCTCAGCGACAATGCGCTCTGCCTGATTTCTCTCCAACTTAGCTTCGCTCCTCAAACCAAGATATATAAAGTTATATTTACGATATAACTTATGAAATTATGAATGTACTCATACAATACACAGTACGATATTATACCTTTTTACAAAGGAGAATACCATGCCAGAAGATTATTATATCGGCTGGGGAACGCTTGCCCTTATTAATGCCGGCTTGGCACAGTCCAAAAATCGGAGCAGGCTTAACTGGTTTGTGCTCTCACTACTCATAGGGCCGATCGCGACCCTATTGATCGTTGTATGGGATAAACCGGAGTCCAGATCCAACAATTAGTCTCCCGTTAGGTTATCCAGAATGAAAAGGACAGCCTTGCGGCTTCTGCGGCAGCGCTGCATCTGTTGTTGGTTTAGCCTGTCTCGTCATATATGGCTTTTCCTGAACTCCGAAATTCGGCTTCACAAGCCGATTATCGTAAGAACTATGAAAAATATGCGTGGTTGCTGGTGACAACGGTGGGATCAGCCACGTCCAATTACCTGTCAGCGCGCGACCAGCCTTGGCTTCCCGTTCCTCAAACAACTTGAATTGTGCTGCTGCGGTATGATGATCGACAATGCTGACCCCCGCTTTTTTAAAAGAATGCAGCACAGCAATGTTCAACTCTACCAGCGCGCGATCACGCCATAGCGTTGTTTCACTCGTCGTATTCAGCCCCATCAGCTTTGCCACCTGTGGCAACATATTATAGCGGAAGGTATCCGCAAAATTACGGGCACCGATTTCTGTCCCCATATACCAGCCGTTAAATGGAGCTGCTGTATAGATGATACCGCCAATCTCCAGCGTCATATCTGAAATCATAGGCACAGCATACCAGCGCAATCCCAGAGAGGCTATATACGAGAGTTCCGGATGCTCAATGGGCACCTCCATCACCAAATGTTCAGGAATATCAAAGAGCTTGGGAGGCTGGCCTCCCGCTTCCACAACTAGCGGCAATATATCAAAAGCAGTCATTGCTCCTTGCCACCCCAAATCCCTACAAGCATTCGTAAAATCCACCGAGATCGGGTCCCCGATGACCCCTTGATCCGTTTCATATCCAGCGTAACGAATGAGTTGATGGTTCCAGATACGAATATCCGGCTGGCCCGGCTGGGAGGCGCGGAATACAGTAAGCGTAGGCTTAATTTTGCCGCCATTCGTCCCTATGCGGATATGCTCCAATAGCTCGTGAACTACTTGCGTCGCATCTGACGCTCCCCGTGCATCCCTAACCAAAAGCTTGTCCCAAAACAAGCGACCGATACAACGATTGCTATTCCGCCAAGCCATAAGTGCCCCGTGTTCCAGCTCTTCGTAAGTATGATCGTACGTTCCAATAGTCTCTATGTCGTGACGAATATGAAGAAGCCGGGCTTCCGCATCAGCGCGGCTTCGGCCCAGCTCCTCATAACATGTATATATAAACTGCTCTGCTTCATGCAAAAGCTGTTGTTTCACTTCCACAACTTACACCCCATCCCGGTAGCTCGCTTGCTCATGAGCCTGTGGTCTATCATGCTTCTTCGTCATTATACTCCTGTAGCAGGCCGGAACCAACGAGATGTGTACTTGTTCACCTGATCTCCATATCCGTGGAAATCACTCCCAGAAACTCATCCCAAATATGCGGTAAGCATCCAGATATGTTTATCCATTTCTTCTCTCAAGCCATTCAGAAGATCCTCTGTTGCTTTGTCCTGTGCCGCTTCTGCTGCTTCCATACCATTAGCCAATTCAACAGTAATCGTTTTAAAATCAGCTACAACGGCCTTCACCATATCTTCGGCTGTCTGCTCGCCTGCGGACTCCTGAATAGCTGACAGTTGCAAATGCTCCTTCAAGGTCGCAGCAGGACGACCGCCAATAGCCAACAAACGTTCAGCAATCGTATCCAGATTAGCTGTTGCTTCATTATAAAGCTCCTCGAATTTAGCATGCAGTGTGAAGAATTTAGGTCCTTTTACATACCAGTGGAAATAATGCAGTTTTGTGTACAGTACAGACCAGGTAGCCACGTGACGGTTTAAAGCCTTGTGCAGTTCTTGAATAGCCTCTTGTGTAGGTGCGTTCGTATGATTTAATGTACTCATGTTTAAAATCCCCTCTCGTTATTATCATTAATATAGTTGGAGTGATACTCGCTAGCAGTAGTGTCTGATTTTCTTCTAAATCCCATGCGTGAAACTAAAAAATATTCAGCAATTAATTTAGACTTAATCTAAATCCTGTTTTAATTATAACACTATCTATGTGTTTTGCAAGGCCTTATTATGGTTAAATCATGAAGATTACGTGAATTGATCGACAGGCAAACGCTTCATACAAATTCGCAACCCACCTCAATAATCTAAACACAGCAAAAAAGAGCCGCCCCTAAAAGGGTCGACTCTTTTTTTATTCTTGCATTTCCGAAGGGTTTACAATCAAGGGTACAACTTTGCCTGCGTTTACATCAATCAAGCCGTGATCGGTAATTTTCAAAGCCGGGCTGACTGGCAAAGAATGAGTACTCAGCGACATGATTGGATTGTAATGGCGATAGCCTAGCGACAGTAATGCTGAACGCAGTTCCTTTACGTGGGCAGCAACCATTTCTAGCGGTCCTTCTGTTAAAATTCCGCCCACTGTTAACGGTAAATGGGACAGCACCTTGCCATTTTCAACTACGCAAAAGCCCCCTTGGCTGGATAGAACCGTATTCGCAGCCAAAATCATATCTTGCTTGTTATGCCCCACGACCAGCAAGTTATGGTTATCGTGCGAATAGGTGGTCGCCACGGCCCCGCGTTTAATCGTATCTCCCCCGATCAAACCGTAAGCACGGTTGCCGTTCTTGCCATACCGCTCAAACGTAGCAATGAGTCCATGTTCACCTTGTTCCCATACCAGTTCACCCTGCTCCACTTGGGCAGGTGCAATTCGTTCGCTTGTAAAAGTTGATCCATCCTTGACCATCATAATACGGCATTGATGTGTGCCATCAGCTACATCCAACTTCACAGTAAAATCCTGCTCTGTGAGTGGATTGAGCTTTACACTTTGATAAAAGTGGGCAGGGAACTGGCACTTTACCTGTGCCTGATGATATTCCTCAAATTTATCAAATACCTTATGACCGTCCTTATAGACTTGCTCCACATCAAACTGCTCCAGATCCGATAGTAGCACAAAGTCAGCTATTTTCCCTGGCGCAATTGTCCCGCGATCATGCATGCGCATCCGGGCAGCAGGAGTAAACGTAGCTGCATAAATCGCATCCTCAGGCTTCATGCCCATTCCGATCGCTTTACTTACAATATGGTTCAGATGTCCCCGCTCTACGAAAGAATCCGGCATTACATCATCCGTTACGAAGCAAAAATGTTGTGCCACGTCCTCCTGAATGAGATAGTCCATCACCTCAGGGGTCATGGATTTTTCCTGGATCTCAATAAACATCCCGGCTGCCATTCTTGCCTTCATACCTTCAATGCTTTGGTGGGTATGGTCTGAGCCTATTCCTGCATAGATCAACTGATGCAAATCCAGATCAAGCAACTGCGGCGTATGGCCTTCAATGATCAGCTCTGGGTAGTGCTCACGAACATGGCGTAAGATGCGATTCGTCTTGCTCTCCGGATCACGAATGACATCTACATAATTCATAATTTCACCCAAGCAGATCATCTCACCCGTTTGCAACAAAGCATCAATCTCGAGGATGTCAATCTCGCCCCCTGAGGTCTCCAAAGGCGTCGCTGGGACAGAGCTAGGAATCCCGTAAAACATATCAGCCACGCAATCTTTGCTGGCCTCCATCATTTCCTGAATACCTTCCAATCCGAAAACATTCGCCATTTCGTGCGGTTCCGGTACAATCGTCGTGACCCCATTGCGAATGAGTCCATAGGAAAAGGTTGCTGGTGTCACCATTGTACTTTCGATATGCAAATGGATATCGATCAGGCCGGGAATCATATATTTCCCGTGCCCCTCCACAATTTCAGCAGCCTCGAAAGATTCCAGACCACGCTGACCGATATACATAAACTTGCCGTCAAGTATAGCAACATTGCCTACCTCGAACGTCTTGTAGTAACTGTTATACACCTTAACTTGTAAAATCATTTTGTCTGCACGCATGATGTATCTCCTTCATCGAACCCGCTGATTATTGGACCAGCACCATTTTGTCTGCCGGAAAATGCAGGGTAACCCGTTGACCACTCAAGTAAGGCGTGTCCATTTCCTGATTAGCCGTAAAGTTTCCCTTCGCTGTCTCTACCACATACTGATAGCTACGCCCTAGGTAAGTACTTACCTTAATGACACCGGGAAGCTCATTTTCTCCTGTCTCGTTGCCTTCTGTTCGAATGACCAAATCATCCGGGCGAATAGCGCCTTGGCGAGCCCCTGGCTGGACTGTGCCCTGATTACGCACTACGCTAAACGAAAGGTCGCCTGTACTCAGTCGAATACGTTCTCCTTCTTCAGTGCGCTCGTCAAAGCTTAGAAAATTATTAAACCCAATAAAGCGGGCAACAAATTCGGTCGTCGGATATTTAAAAATGGTCGATGGAGCGTCTAATTGCTCGATGTTCCCCTTATTCATAATCGCAACCTGGTCAGAAATCGAAAAACATTCCTCCTGATCGTGCGATACATACACGGTGGTGATGCCTAGCTCCTGTTGAATACGGCGGATTTCTACGCGCATATTTACACGCAGGTTAGCATCCAAGTTACTCAGAGGTTCATCAAACAGCAGCAGATCAGGTTCAATTACAAGCGCTCGCGCAATCGCGACACGTTGACGCTGCCCGCCTGATAATTCGCCAGGGAAACGTTTTTCGAATCCCCCCAAGCTAACCGTATCCAGCATAGTCATAACGCGTCGTTTCACATCATCTTCTTTTACTTTACGTAACCGCAAACCAAAGGCAACATTATCAAAAACCGACAAGTGCGGGAAAAGCGCATAACTTTGGAATACAAAACCGAAGTTCCGTTTATTCACTGGAACCCGGGTATAATCCTTATCACCAAACAAAAATGTTCCTTGTTTAGCTTCGAGAAATCCTGCAATAAGACGAAGTGTAGTCGTTTTGCCACAACCACTCGGTCCGAGCAACGAAAGCAATTGCCCTCGTTCGAGCTGCAAATCGAAATCCTGCAAGATCAGTTGGTTGTCATAAGCGACCGAAACGCGATCCAGAGTAAGCAGTGCCATAAGGTTGAAGCCTCCATTACCTTTTAGTGAAGTAAGACAATCCCATCAGTCGTTCAATCAAGAACATCAGGATACCCGTTAAAATCATCAGCATAACCGAAATCGCTGCAATCGTCGGATCAAAATAATTTTCGACGTAAGTCAGCATTTGAATAGGCAGGGTGCTGAAGCCCGGTCCTGTCATGAAGACGGAAATGTCGACATTGTTGAATGATTCCAGAAAGGCAATCAGGATAGCCGCAATAATGCCTGAGCGGATGTTGGGTAGAACCACCTTGAAAAAGGTTTCCAGCCGTCCAGCTCCCAAACTAAGCGCTGCTTCCTCAATCGCAAAATCAAAGTTAGACAAGCTGGATGCAATGACTCTAATAATGAACGGCAGCATAATCACCGTATGTCCGATCAAAAGTCCAGCGTATACCGGTAAATGGTACACAATGATCAGATAACGCAGCAGTGTAAATCCAAGCACAATACCCGGTATAAGCAACGGGGAAAGGAACAAGGCATTCAGTGCATCCTTCCCGCGAAACGAAAACCGACTAAGCGCATAAGCGGCTGGCATACCAATTAACAACGCCAAGATATTGCCCAGCAGAGAGACGACAATCGACGTTTTGAACGTGGACATAAACAAATCCACTTCAAAAATATTTTCATACCAGCGCAAGGAAAAGCCCTGCGGAGGAAATTTTAATACCGTGCCCGGCTCGAAAGAAGTGACCGATATGATCAACAGCGGACCGAGCAGAAAGATGAAGACCAGCAGGCTAAAGAAGCCTAGTCCGTAATGTTTCTCCCGCATATCCACCTACCCCTTCGGATTGAGTTTATGGGCCGCCTTATTTAAGAGACCGACCACGATAAATGTAATAGCAATCATAATTGTTGCGATAACAGAGGCTAAAAACCAGTCGTTAAGCGTCATCGCATTTTGGTACAAAAATGTAGCGATAACCCGCTGTTTCCCTCCCAGCAGTGCTGGGGTCGTATAAGCTGTCAGGCTGCCTACGAAAACAAGAATGCTTCCAATGATCAGACCCGGAACAGACAGCGGGAATACAATTTTACGAAATGCGCTAAATCTGGAGGCTCCAAGACTCTGAGCAGCATGGACAAGATCACCGTCAATATTTTCAAGCACACCAATCAATGAAATAATCATCAGCGGTAAAAACAAATGGACCAGACCAATAATCATTGCTGCCGGAGTGTACAAAATATTTAGCGGCTCATCCACGAGTCCTAAACTCATTAGCACGTTGTTTAATAACCCCTTGCGACCCAAAATGACCATCCAGCTGAATGACCGCACCACCGGACTCGTCAACAAGGGAAAGATAGCCAGCGCCAGCAAAATCCCTTTACGACGCGGGGCCTTTTGTGAAATATAATAAGCCGTCGGAAAACCGAGCAATACGCATACGAGGGTCGTTACGACACTGACCTCCAGCGTAGTCAGCAATATTTTCAGAAAATAAGGGTCCTTGAAGAAATGGAGATAGCCTTCTAGGGTGAATGAGCTGTTCTGTACGAAGGTCGAACCGATCGTCAACACAATCGGAATGACCATGAACACCGCCAGAAAGAGCAAACCTGGCAGCAGCAGCCAATACAAGTATGTTTTCTTCATGGGTAGCTCCTTGCGGTTATCAAAATGTTATTCCTTGTTCAGCACCTGGATAAACAGCTCCAGAAAAGCTTCACTGTCCACCTGCTCGCACACGTTCATATTGGGAATATGATTGAGACGGTTCTGCACATCTCCTACCGTTTGTCCGTCACATATGCGACTGGAGGTTTCCACGTCCACATATAACAGCGAGGTATCTACTAACCTCGAATTCAATGCCACACCTACGGCAAGCGGGTCATGAAGCGCACACGCTTTTACGCCGTTGCGTTCTTCATAACGCTTGGTATACACGGCCGTGCTTTCAGCTACATAATTACGAATCTCTGGACGGGTCAGACGAGCAACATGATCCGCAGTCAGCAGTGCCTTGCGTGTTACATCCAGACCAACCTGTATCAATCGACTAAATCCAGCGTGAAATACGATCCGTGCGGCTTCAGGATCAGCATACATGTTATACTCCGCTACAGGTGTAATATTGCCGCACCCGTGAATAACACCGCCCATAAAAATGACCTCATGAACGTGATCCGTCAGATCGGGACACTTCAGCAACGCCAACGCCAGATTGGTGAGCGGTCCGGTGCAAACCAGCGTTACTTCCCCCGAGTGAGCCATCACGGTCTCAATGATGATATCCGGTGCAAAACCTTCAGATGCAGAGATGGCTGGGACTATTCCACTCAATGCACCTCCGATGCCGTCTTCTCCATGAACACGGTGCTCGTGCAGGCCTTTTCGTATTAATGGAGCCTCTGCCCCCCGGAAGACCGGAATATCCGGTCTTTCCAGCAGGTTGAGGATTTTGCATGTATTCAGTGTTGCTTGTTTAAGTGAAACATTCCCGCATACCGTAGTAATCGCTTGGATATCCAGCTGACCACTTTTGGCCGCAAGTAAAATACCCAACGCATCATCAATGCCTGTATCTACATCTAATATGATCTTTTTCATTATTGTGTAACTTCCCGGTTCCAGCGATCTGTCCATGCCTTGATATGGTCGTTAACGAATTTCATATCCAGCTTGGTCAGCTTATTCACTACATCTGCACCATACGTAATCCCTTGAGTGTCTGCACCGGATAGTACTACCTGTGTGTTCACCGGAGAATCAACCTTTGCCTTGGCGGATTTTTCTTGAACTTCCTTGCTCAGCTGCCAGTTGATAAATTCCTCAGCCAGCTCCTTCTGGTCGGAGCCTTTCACTACATTAATCGTGTTCATGACTGCATAAGCACCCTCACTAGGAGCTACAAATTTCGCACCTGGCACGGCAGCCTGCAAATCTTTGAAATACATTTCCATAATCGGACCGCCCGCAATTTCCTGCTGGCTAAACATGTTTACGAACTCGGACGTTTTACTATAAAACTTAACAATATTCGGACTCAGTTCCTTCAGCTTCCCAAAGGCTTGGTCTTCATTAAATTCCTTGCTACCCGCTACCTTGGAAGCCGCGTCTACCATCATCGGGCCAGCCGTTGCCGTAATATTCGGCAGAGTCACGTTTCCTTTGAATTCAGTGCCCCACAGGTCGGCCCAGGAGGTCACATCTTTTTTCACCAGCTCTGGATTATAGGCAATACCAAGGCGTCCAACTGTATAAGCAGGACCATATTCCTCACCCAGCGGTGCTTTGGCAATATCATAAATTTGGTTCAAGTTTGGCACTTTACTGCGATCCAACTTCTCGAATAGCCCTTGTTGAATTCCCTGTTGGGCATAATAATCAGACAGATAAATCAGATCGACATCAGTGCTGCCTTGACTGATTTTGTTCAATCGTTCCGCATTATTTCCGATTTCTACAACAATATCAACGTTATGTTCCTTTTCAAAAGGCTCGTACACTTCTTTATTAAAAAAGTCCTCGGAGAAGCCCCATGTGGAAATAACTAGTTTCTTTTTCCCATCAGCTGAGCCATCTTTGCCATCTGTCTGACCACTAGTAGCATTGCTGCCGCAACCTGCCAGTACCACAGATGCCAAGGTCACAGCCATAAATCCTTTAAACCACTTTTTCATATGAAACTCCCCCTGTTTTTTTATTCTGCACACCTTATGACACAAAAAAGAAAAGTACTCTTGTAAAACAAGAATACTTTTCTTCGTAAACAAAGAATAAGTTGATCCCGCTGCGCGTTATAACAGGTTCTCCCCTCAGATAGATCCGAAGCGAAAAGCCGAATATCCAATTTTATTAGGACTCTTTCAGTATGATGTTCGTAATGGCCCACTGCGTTGCTGAATCATAGTCGCGCAGTAGAGCTTCTATATCGAGCTCCATATCCTCAATCAGCTTCTCGCGAAGTCTCTTCTTATACAGCATGGACATTCGGAAATCCACTTCCAGCTTCAAGCCAGGGGCTTCCACTTCCAATGCCGCCGAGCGTGGAGAACGCCGGTGCTTCGCTACAAAGGTAACAATGTTGTTCTCAACGGTGGCCCGCAACAGCGTGGTCCCGAAGCCGAACAGTTCCTTTGAAACTTCATTGTAAATCTGGCACATCCGCTTTTTGCTTTCGTTACTGTCGAGCAGCGTCATGAACCCACCCTCATCAGCATATTACGTACAATCAATCTTTTAACACGATAGATTATACATAAATATACGCTAAATAGCAAACAAAAATCCCTGATTCAATAACGGATATCGCGAAAAAGCGAACAATATGTCGAAGTTTGTAGCTTTGCGACATTTTTATACTTACTGATCTCAAAAATCTCGGTTTAGATCCATCCTACCAAAGGGCCGATAACAACGAAAGGAAACAATTTACTATTTCCATTGATCAGATGAAACTTACATTAACTGTAGCTCGTACAACAATGCTCCAAAATAACAACAACCTTAAGATGCAGACTTCAAGATTACTATCGCCGCATTCCGTGAGATATTTTTTTCCTTCTACTATATATGTAGTATATATGTAGTTTTTATGTACACACAATTAAACCGTACCCCGCAGAAGTCTCCTAGCGATAGTACGGTTCTTGTAAGTTATGTAGCTGGCCACAACAGCATAAAGTTAGCTATGATATACGCCTGTCACCATTGCGCTGCTCGTTTACGCTTTTCTTCCCGCCGATCAGCTTCTTCCATTTTGCGAATATAACGTTTCAACTGCTCTTTATGCTCATCCAACTCGTGGATCCGTAATGTGGTTCCTTGGAGAAACGCCTCCATTTTGCGTGTTAATTCAGCAGCCGATTCGCCTCGCCAGTCTTGCAGACGACTATATATATTTTTCATCTGCTGCTCCTGATGCTGAAGTCTTTGCCTTAGCTGCTCGCACTGCTGTACAGCTCTCCGCAGATCCCCCAGGCTCAAAGATATTCTGCTCATCTCTTTCGCCTCCTGTTGTGTTCTTCCAGCTGCTCATTCTTATTGATCCACCATCGTAAATTCCTGGCCCTTACGATCGATATACTCTGCTATCTCTGTGATCGACTCCTGATACCAGCGATTAATTCGATCCAGTGTCGCCGTAGCACTATGCGCAAGCGGGGTCAAAGACTGACTTTCACTTGTCCCGATATGAGCCTGAAATAACTGAATGGACGCACGGGTATCACTGGAAAATCCATGTAAGCTAGAACGCATCTGATTTGCCGCATGCTTTAGCTCTTCGGGTGTTAATTGAATTGTGCCCCCATTTTTGTTGCCTACAAAATAAGCTCCACCATTAGCGCGGTCATTCTGGCCTGCTCCCATCAAATTCACACCGAGTGCATTAGCAGCAAACTGCCCGAAGGCACCTAATTGTCCCCCGTAGCGTTCGACCAAATCGCCCATGACTTGCTTAAGCTCTGCCTGTGCGGCCAGCATTTGCTCGTACGCCTGCACCCGCGGATTACCTTCTACCAATTGTCCGTCCATAGTGTACAGCGGATTGCTGATATTGCCGTTCTCATCAAATGTGAAATGCTCCATGCTATGCGTTGCTTCTCCAAATACTGAATTATAGAACTTCGTAATCGGATCTTGCTGCATCATAGGCAACGTAATTGGGACATAGACAATGGGAGACCATTTGGGTCCCAAAAAAAAGTCAGCCCACTTATTTTCCCTTTTGACTGGTAATGAAACAGGAACAGTGATTTTGGCTTCATTAGCTGTCTTATAATCATTGTCTATAAAGTAGGTTGCACCCACATGTGGCTGTGCATCATTAACTCCCGAACCAATAGTATCTTTCGGATTGACATAAGCGACATTCGTCTTTCGAAAATCGCCATTTTCCACCTTCTTTTGAAGATCATCCGGCAATAGATGTACAATGCTTGGTGGATTATAACTGACGGATGACAGTCCGTTCCGCACCGCCACATATTCTGCCTCCGCTCCTCCCAGAGAATGGCCTGTGGTCGTTATTTCAGCAGAGGGATACTCTTTTCTTACAACATCATATAAATTTTGAGCTTGTGTAAATTGATTATTCTGATACTTTTCCTCATATTGAAGAAATGCAGTTTGCACTTGTGGTGGGAGTTTGGCCACCTCTTCCTTATTATTTTCATAATATTGATGGACTTCTTCCAACGTTTTCGCGCGTCCTCCGACGACATCGCTAAAATCCGTTCCCCAGTCCATCGCCACGCTCCACTTGGGCCGATCCGGAGGTTCTGTACCTCTATAACCGATGATCACCTGATTGGTTTTTTCGTTATGGAATACGGTCGCATCGAATCCCGAACCGTTCGTGTCATGCAACATAGCTCCTTCGGGTTCAACAATCTTCCAATCAGGAAGGATTCTGCTTTTAGAATCTTTAGCAGTCAACTCCCGGTCATAAACTCTATCTGCAATGGTCCAATATGTTTTGTCGTTAATGTAGGTCAAGTTATTCCCACCTTGTCTATTGTGTAAATATATTATAGAGTTATGAAAAAGGTGATTACCAGAAAAGGAGAATTGTAACTTGAACAGAAAAATCCCACTGATTCTGGCACTTATTTTAATTGTTATGTATTTAGGAGGTTGTTCCAGCTTGTCCGACAAAGAGAAGAAAGAATTAGTAGACGTCGCTACTCCCATCGGAGTGGAGTTTATTAAAGAACACTATAATGCCGATTTTATACTAAAGGATTATACTGTGGATGATCCTGCTGTCCACTCAAGAATATATCTGTATGGGTACATTAAAGGTCACGAAGACAGCAAGATTACCATTTATTACAGTTATAAAACCAAAGAAGTAATCGACGTCTCTGGGCCAGATTGGTTTATCGACAGCGAAGTTCCCAAATACAAGACCCCTTCTTCCTGAGAAGGGCTATTATAAATTTCAACGTCTAATTTTTCCCAAATTAAGAAGTAGTATAATTATAGTGCATCCTATTTACGAGCGATATAGCCGGGAGGAAAAATAAGTATAAAGTCATTGGATTCAGTATTTCTGGTCATAGTACATAGCTTAGGCGGAATAGGTCTTTGTAACTGTATGTTAGGAGAAAATTGCATAGATGAACAAATAAGGCTCCTTAGGAGCCTTATTCCCTCGTTGCCTGACACATTTACCGTTTTTCACTTTGGGTGCGAGGCTGATTTATATGAATAAAAGGATATTCGCCTTTGCTTATTTTACGTTTCCATTCTTGGACCATATCTTCCTGGGTCGACGGTTTCTCATTCACGATTGCTCCTGTAGTTACTTTAGCCATGCTCCCCCCCCCCCTCTCTTGGTGGTTTTATTTACTGCGTCTTTATCTTTTCTCCAGTCATTTTAATGTTTCCGTCCATTTCAACCAAACTCGTTTTACATTTTAAACCGATGGCATCTTTGGCTGTGACTTGTATTGTGTTACCCGCATTGAGTACTAGGTTTCCATCAGCCTTAACACGGATGTCCTTTTTACTCCGCAATTCGATGCCGTGGTCATCTAGCAGTCGAATCACCACTTCATCGTCGTTCCCCGTGATTAAAATTTCATTTTTCTCAAAAATAATAGCTTTGCGGTACTTGGTCATAAAGATCTTCGTGGACGGGTCCTTAATAAAGTCGCCCCCTTTGGATCTCTTACGGACCGAGTGAGTTACAATGGCGTCTTTTTCCTTAGCGGTCGGGAAGTAAATGTCTACAAAGTCAAACAGCTCCGGCATGCAGTACCATCCTGTATTCCCTTCCGATGTATAAAATGTAGCCGTTGGGAAAGCGTAGGTTTCCTTGACATTCGGCTTGACCTTATCCATTTCATAAAAGAAAACCTTCACGTGGTCCTGCTCAATTCCAATAACCTTCGATTTTAACGAGATACCACGAATGCTTTCATTTACAATCAAATCCTGCTTCATTCCATCTGCTGTAGTCAGCACATATTCATGCCACAAAGCACTATGTCGTATAAACGCAACAGACTGCAGGACGTACAAAGCTTTCCCTTTAAATTTAACCTCAGCCCCAATTTGTAGCAGGACATCTTTGGCCCCTGTCGTCTGCACTTTATAATACAAAAGGTTGTCATCCTTGCTGGCCCCTGGTTTGGTTTTTCTGGTCATGGAGTAGTTATACTGCCTGAGGTCACCCTGATTGACACCATCCGGTAATCCAAAATAAAACTGAGGTTTTTCACCAATCGGATCAGGTATTAGTCCCCAACCGAGCCGAGACGCTATACGTTTCAAAAACGACCAGTCTGTTTCGTCGAATTGCATCGTAAATTCCTGTAAAAGCTGATCTTTTAAGCGGCTCGTACAATTGGCTTTGGGATAGGATTTGAGCACATGTTCGAGCAATACTTGCAGCTTCATCTTTACATTTTGAAAAGTTTGTTTATGAAGCACTTCATCCAGCTGGCTTGTATAGGATAGAGCTTCGACGACCAAATGGGCTACATTGGACACCAACTTGATTCTAAATTGCGCGACTAACCCTCGAAATAATACAATCTGTTTATGATCATCATTCACATAAGAAACAACTAACTTCGCCCCTGCCTCCATATGATCTGTATACTCTTCCATTTGAGTACCCGTTAACACACCTGTCAAAAAGACCTTCACATGTTCATTCATTTTCTGTACAACCTTAACTTTCGGGTTTTTAAGAGATAAAACCGTTCCGTTATATTTGATGATTGGATATCCCATGTTACCGCTCCTCTATGTCGGTTAGTTTACGTTTATCCGTTGTTTGCTTACGTATTGAATGACATCTTTAATGGTTCGATTATGTCCCTGATCGTTAAGAGTCTCATCTAATGCAGGGATTGTGGTAAAAGTTTTATTTTTTTTCTGAAAATAAATGTCCGCTATAGGGAATTCATCAACTCTACCAGGCCCATGAATCCCGTTGTCAACATCGGCAATGATGATAATATCCTTCAATCCATCCTTATTCACATCCTTGAAGGCCACTGCTTCTACTCCTCCGTAACGTGCAACCCACTCACGGTTCCCGTAGAAATTGGGGAATGGATATAGAATATGTCCTTGGTAATCCAGTAGGAAGAAAAAGAATTTACGAAAACCTTCTGGATACCCATATGTGGATACAAAACGTACTTTTCCAAAGCCTTCGAGAGTAGTTTGAAAAGACTGCGACTCTTCAATTTCATATTGGTCGGTATCCAATTTTTCACCGCCAACTGTGGAAACAGACTGATCCTCAACAGAACTTAGCTCACTCCATAGTTTCTCATTCTGCCTGATATTCTCTGGAATTTGTGCAAAATGAATTTCATACTCCGCATGGTCCCCTACTACATGAGCCATAGGTACACTCATCCCCAACGAATCATTTGTGAAATAACTAAACGATTCCATTTCTACTTCCGCAAGCGAACCTTTGGTTACATCCGCGTTTGCTAACAATTGAATCAAATCATCTTTTGTGAAATCACCGATTAATCCTTGTTGCTCCGGCTGAACAGCTGTAATCTTCCCGCTTTTTATAAGCTCAATAAAAGGGTTCTCGACCTTTACCAGATCCCTCAATCTTATTCTTGAAGCCTGCTTCATATCCAGGTTCGTCGTATAAAACATATGAGTAGGATAGGCTGCGTCCTTCACATAACGAATACCCATATATTGAACGCTCAAGAATCGTTCACTTTGTCGTTTGATCTCATAATCAATTTCGACATGGACTCCAGCATTGGAATCCGCATAGTCGTGTAATCCTCCTAAAGCTTCGGTCTTAAGAATTTGGTTTAAAGATTTTTGCTTTGCAATATCCTTGAGTTTTGTAATTTGAGGGTATTTAATCACGATCCCATTTTTTGAATACTTCTCTCGAGTGAGCTCATAGCTTTGCGGTTCACCATGAGTATTCGAGGCGATGCTATATTCGGAATCAATACGGACTTCTCCACTTTTGGAGAACTCAATGATATGGTTTTGTTCAGAATCATCACTGTTTATTAAGAAACCATCGCCGTGGTCTAAAACCTCGATACTCATGCTATCATGTTGTCGATTCTCGATAATAATAGGCTCATTCATATCCTTGTTCAGTTCCCACGCATCCGGGAGCTTCATCTTACCTACATCTATACTTTTCTGCATCCACTTTTGTCCAGACAACTCCCATAAATCAACAAATACGGGGTCTGGATGATATATGGAAACATGTCCCCCTAAACACAACTGTATTCCTTGGTCTGAATCTCGAACCACAAAGTCTGTAGTCAATTCTGACCCGCCATCCTCAATCATCTGGGCGTGTACAAGTTGCTTCGAACTCCACCACTGAATAAATGTGTATTTATCTCCGATCGTACCTGTCACCGTTTTAGGTGCTCTATAATTCATAACCCTAACGTTTAGCTGCCCACTTTTTAACTGAAACGATTTTGTTAAGATAGTGAGATTGTTATCGAACTTTTCTACTAATTCTTCATCCTTCATCTCTACACTTTCTGGCTCGTTTAACAACAAATTAAGTTCCTGTGTGAACTCCTCAAGCTTATTTTGTCTGGTATCATAATCCTTATTTTCATCGTTGACTATATGGAGTTTTTTCACAAGCGTGTCCAGCTTTTTCGAATAAGAAGTCGTTTTATCGTCATTTTGGAGAGAAAGTGTATGATTTGTTTCTGTTGCTGGAGAATCCTGTCCCTTCATGCATCCATTCAGCACTACACAGGAAATAAGTAATAACAGCACGTAACAAATTCGCGCATACTTCAAGTAACTCATGCTGGAGATCACGCTTTCTACAATTTATCGTTCATCTCTATACTCATAATCTTCCACTTGCCTGACTGCTTTTCTAACGTAAACGTAATTTCCTTTTTCGCTCTTTCTTCTAATGAATCATCTTTTACCAAAAATATTTTTCGGTTATCATCGCTACTAACCTCATTAATACTCAGTTCCAACACCGGGTAAGATAAATATGCTAAACCGGATAAATCGATGGCATCCTCAAAATCATATGTTTGCCTTGCTGCCGGATCGGTGAGCTGGTCCATTTCAGGAAAAGGTAAATCAAACCACTTCATAAGATAATCAACTTCCAAGTAGTTCAATATCACAGCCTTAGGATCGGTTGGATATACAAATTTTTTACTTTTATTTGTATACAAAATCTCCTTTTTTTCTGGTCCTGTCCCATCATATTTTTGATAGACCACGATGGTATGCTCCTGAGTGTCGCTAAACTCGTAATAATCTACACTTTCAAAGACACCGTCATGATCGGTATCTTTTAACGTTCGAATTCCTTGTCCAGTAGCATTAGGAAAATCAGAATTTATGCTCTTGATATGATTATTTTCCAAGGCATATATGGAGAATCCTTCTGAGTAAGCTCCTCCGTCGCCTATAGAATATACAACAATAAATTTTTGATCTGTTTGATCCAGCTTCATGATTTTCACATCTGTATTTAGATGCACAACTATAACCGGGTCCTCTAGTTTATCAATGATGTGATAGCCATCATCATTCTCCCGGACTACAAATATGTTGTAAATCTCCTCTTTTTCTAATCCAAAAGCAAGCACATATTCCGGCTTTCCATCACGGTCCAAATCTTCTTTTAATACTTTTTGAAGCTGCTCATTTTGGGGTTGGATTTTTTTTATAAACTGATCTAAGGTGCTAGAATCTTGTACATTAGTTTTTTCAGTATCCTCCACAGTAACTTTACTAGTACCTTCCGTTATCTCAGGACTAACAACAGTTGGTGTAGATGGTTTAGGAGCGATACTTTTTACTTCGGCCTCTTTATTCACACCACAGCCACTAAGAACTAAAACAACTAAAATGAGTGCAAATAACTTATCACTAATCACACTTTCCCTTCTTTCAAAATGCTTATTTTATACTAGCTTGATTACCTTGAGGAAGACTCTGTAGGTTCAGGACAAGCCGTTGCAGACATATTCTTATATACGGGTATTCTAAAAGTAAGAGGTGCATCTACGGTTTTAAGACCCTTGGAAAAACGATCCGATTTTACATAAGCATCCATAATATTCGTGGCATACTGCTTACTAACAGTTCCGTTATTCCTAAAGGAATTTACATTCCACTTTAAGCTATAAAGCGTATCTTGCCCTGTTTGAATATAATTTCTATAAATCCATTTACCCCCGCCGATTATTGCACTATCGACAGAATTCCAGTTCTCTGACTTAGCTTTTTTTGCACCATTTTTAAGTGCACTCCCATCGTTTGCGCCAATGCCATACATATTGTACCATCCGATATATCCCGGAACCTGTCCCTTACCTAAAGTTGAAGTTCCGCCTCCTGATTCAACCATAGCTTTTGCTGCTAAAAATACTGCACTCGCTTCATTGCCACCTGCCTTTAAGAATACATCCCCTTTATTAGCCAAGCTCTTGCTTAGCACTTTATTAACAGCTTCTTTATTTTGGGTGTTCTTATCATACTTTTCCGACAAAAATTGAAATACACGAGACTCAGTCAAAAAATTACGCGGGTCTAAAAAATATGAAACTGCCTTAGGAGAAGCAGCGTTATATCCTCTATCATATTTGAACTTAGGGTCTCTCCAAGATGGTGAATATCCATATTTGTCTACTTCCGTACACACCAGTCCATTTTTCATTTCTGCCTTAAGAAAACTATTAAAATCTACATTCGTTTCTTCCGCTATAAAACGCCAAGAAGGATGCTGCTTGTGTAATTTCAACAGCGCAGGTCTGTATGACTCCGGGAATTTAGCAAGTTCAGCTTCAAAGCTATCATTTCCTGATTTATCAGGAGGTGCTTGTTCAGTTTTAGAACCATCCTTCGATTTATTGGTAACTGGTTCTTTTGGTGGTTCTTTAATACTGGTAACGATCAAACCCAGCTTCTCTCGTATAGCTCGTCCCGCCTTCTCAGCAGCCAGCTTTTCCCTGATATCCCCACTTTCCTCTGCAGCCATCCAGCGGATTGTTTCTTTTTTCATTTCCTCTTGAGCCCACTTGGGAAATGTGGCCATTTCACGTAATTTGCTTCGCAGCCCCTCTGCCAGCTTTTGCGCTTTACGCATGCCAACCTCATCACCGTTGGCTTGAGCGATGTACCAGTCCTCTTTGTATTTACGCAGCCAGGACTGGGCCCAGTCGGGATAATTAAGTTTCTGTTTCTTCTGTTCTGCCACCAGATCAAAAGCCTGTGCTTTTCTGTGTGCATTAGCGGTTGTTAAATCTTTCAACATAGGGGTTGCACCAAACGTTGGCTCTTTCCATTTCATAGGCTATCTCCCTTTTGTAAGAATGCTAGAAAAGCCGTATATCAGAAATGCATGTATCCTGATATTTTGTTCCACGTTCAACTGATAAAATCGTAAGTTTGGTAAATGAGGTATGAATAGGCTCCTTAAATTTTTTACGTGTGTTAAAATCATTCATTTCTAGAGAGGAACCATCCGAGAATTCCAGCTTTAGTTGTTGAACTCTGTTATTCTCCCGATAACTTTTTTCAGATTTAGCATATCCATTAATAATTTGGATGCCATTTACCTTTTGTAAAGAGCCCAGGTCTAATACTATTGTTTCTCCTTCCCCGTTGCCGCTCACGCCTTCACACCATGCAGTAGATGAATCTCTATCTACCAAATTTTTGGCATCATAAGTTTGCATGCCTTTACTTGACAGAGTCGAGGAAGCTTTAATTTGATGCACTTTTATCTCACTTTCATACTTAGAAAAGTCATTAGCGGTGTAAAACCACTGCACAGGTGTCGCCATATTTTCATTAATTATAGTGATAGATGCGACTTTACTTTCTAAACCTGTATTTATATTCAGTTTATAGTTGGATGGCGAATCTAACTTTTCAAACCATACCTCCGAGCCTTCTCGAGACATTAAGGGCTGTTCCATCCCCTTGCCTAAAAGGCGCCGCTCTCCACTATTTAAATTTAACAAGTACGTTTTATTTATAGACATGGAGTCAATAGAGTAGATTAATTGATTCTTCTGAGCCCATTGGTTGACTATCGCCATACCAGAATCTATATGGATTTTCTTAAGGATTCTATAATCTGATACATCAAATATGACAAGATTCTGCTGGCTGTCGGTAAAACAAAACTGGGTACTATCTGGTGAAAATTGTCCTTGATGAATGTCATCTATATCTATAGAACTTCCATTTAAATGAATAGCTGTTGATTGTTTTGTTACCGTATCATATATATATGTTCTATCTTTATCTTCATATAAATACTTGGTTAAATCAGGAGAAATTACCGGACGGTTATATGGTAGCTTAAATTCATTGACTTTGTTACCCGAATCCAAATCATAAATCTGTACTATTAATTTCGCTTCATTAAATAAATCTAATACGAATGCGACTTGACTCCCATCTTCTTGAACTCTTCCTACATCCACATATGAATCTCGATATTTCTCTTTATCCTCCTTCGGCTGTAGGAGACTAATCAGTTTCTTGGCATTTAAGAACCGTTCGACTTTTGTCCCTTCCAGCTGAACTAAATAGGTTTCAGGATCTTCTTTGCCTTCTTCTATCGTTACAGCCCACTCTTTCTTATTTTTCTCTTTAACAAGCTCCGTTTTATCATTTTTATTAGATGATGCCATCACTTCTGAAGTCACACCTACTGTTTTCGAAGAAAAGGAAGTGGGGTCTTTTGGAGAAGCATTACATGCTGACAACATAATTAAAAAAAGAATGACTAATAGGCTTCTGATTATCTTCACTTTGTTCTATCCTTCCGATCAATAATAGCTAATCCTTCTACAGGATTAGCTTTTTCATTTAATGAGTTCTTCACCACGCCTACTGAACTCAGAAATCTGACATACTCGTCTTTATGAACCGTTATACAAGCTGTCGAAGTTGGTTTAGGCTTTTTATCAGCATTATAGCCCTGGTGTATATTTACACCTTCTGCTGTGCACTCCCTTTTTTGACTTCCTTTGGTTGCTGGAACTGGTGCACCATTCCGAATACGCAAAGCAGGATAAGTACTCAAATGCAACCCGCCTACAAACTCATATACTCCATCTTTAACCGTTTTATACTTGCTCTCATAATCAGGAAGTGTGCTGGCATTTTTGCTTGTATACTTAATCTCGCCATCTATCACCACAATTGCCATTGCTCCATATCGACCTTCCGGGTGGTCTTCTTGTTTATAACTATAAGAACCATCTCCTTCAAAGAAAAACACAAGCGGTGCTTTACGATTCGAGGACAGCTTCTTCTGAATGATACTATTATTGGTATAATCGTTTACTCTGTACAGAGCCCGGGCTTGATTACCTTTTATGCCTTTACTACTTATATAGCTTTCAATCTTTTTCACCGCTACCAATCCATCTTTATAATCATTAGGATCAAGTGGCTTCGGTTCCTCCTTCGGCGGCTTTTCAGGAGTAGTCGGCGGCTTCTTGTCCGGTTGCGTTTTCGTTGTTGTCGTGGTTGTTGAAACTGTTGGTGTTGCAGGCTTGCTAACCTTAGGCCATGGAAGAATACCATTGGCTACTTGATGCAGGTACACTGCGAGCACGTCACGACCATACCCTTTATTCTCCAAGCCGTATTTTTTCGCAAAATCATGCAGTGCGGCGTTAAGCTCCTGATCCCAATCGCCCGTAGTTGGTAGCTTGTACGAGAAGCTGTCCGGATACTTCTTGGCAAGCTTGTTCAAGTTCTCTCTGGCAAGCTGACTGTTCACGCCATACTTACTCCGCAGGGCCGCCGCTTCCTTAGCCATAGCCTTTTGATCGGCGATGGTCAACTTATGGGCCGCATCTGCGTATTGTCCGGACAGCTCCTCTAGCCGATTGGCATCCAGATAGGATTTGTCTGAATGCCCACGAATCAGCTCGTTGATTAGCACGTTGTCACGCAGTTGGTTGGCGAGAAGATGCATCTGCTTTTGCTTGGCTTTATCGTTGGCGCCATGTGCTTCCCACCACTGGGACGTGTATTCGTGCATTTGCGCTCTGGCCCAGGCAGGCATACGATCTATTTCTGCCACCTGTTGGCGCAATTGCTTGGCTTTGGTTGCTGCTTCCTTGGCTCCCTTTTTATCCCCTGCTGCCACGGCTTTGTAGTAGTCCGTTTTATATTGCAAAAGCAAATTCTGCACCCATTGCGGATACCCTTTTCCCTTCAATTCTTGAACCAGGGATTTATAGGCTTTCAGTTCGGCATCAGACACCTGACTTTTCATGAACTTACTAGCCTTGATATGAAGTACTCCATCGGTTCGAATATAGCTTGTTTTGCACGTCAGGGATATTTCGCGAGTAGCGTTCATCTGTACCTTTTTGCCATGCAGCACCAAGTCTGTATCGGCGTGAAAGGTGAGATCATGATGGCTGTACACGTGAATACCGGAAGCAGGATTTAAGCGTACAAGTATCTTGTCTTTCTGGGTGGAGAGGGCTAATTCCTTATCATCGAATCTCGCCACTTTTTGTGTTTTGGTATGAAACAGCTTTCTTGACGGCTGGCTGATTTCATCTCCTTTGTAGTCTCTCTTACGTAGGGATTGAACTACACGGGCTTCCTTTTCATTGTTGGATGGAAAATACAAATGGACATGATCCCCCCAACTCAGGCATACAATGCCAACCGATCCCATCACCGGTATACATGGTGGGATAAGAAAACCAGCACCCTTCGACTTTGGACTGCATAGAATCCACGGACAAGTGAAGTTTAACGGATTCGTTTTCACTATTTAAATCAATAACTTTCCCTTCAATAGAGGTACCTTTAATAAACTGATTATGTATAACCTCCCTCGGATTACCCTCTTCAGGAACGAGAACATAGTCATAGGTCATAATACCTTGCTTCATCTCTGCATGAACCTGATCAATAACCCAATGCTTTCGTCGAAACGAGACCACATCTCCAAGTTCAAAACGTTTCGTATCCTCCACTTCAGCATATGTATACCGGGGGCCTAACTTTGTTTTTTGGAGGGAAAAGTTAATGCTGCGTAGTTCACCTTTCACCTGTTCTTTCGAGGTACCTAACCATAATCTCGGGAACACGGATGTAATCTCGGCAATCAATCCGGAGTGTAGATGAGAGGCCATTCTTTTCAGAAACTCCCAATCACTCTCCCCATACTGAATAGTAAAGCCGCCGAGCTTTTGATCGCTGTCTGTCAGGTCAATAAAATCGCCATGTGGATAGGTATCTATAAGTTCCCGGAACAATTGATAATACGTCAAGTTCCCGTTTTGAAAAGAACGATTTTTCCGTTGTCGATCCAGTATATATGTAAAAGAGGCCGCCTCTATGTACATGTGATATACACCATTTTTGAATCCAATGCTAATATTGGTGACGATTCCTTTAAAAATGCTCACTGTCCCTTGATCTTCATCTATCTCGTATACCTCTAGCACATCTTCATCATGCGCTAAACCATCATACTTAGCATGGTCCTCATCCGGTATGAGAGCAGTGATGTACACTTTGCCGTGCTCATTTACCTTCTGTGTCAATTTAATATCCAGTAGCCGGACGATTTCATACGGTGCATTTACTCTAATATTTCCATAAGTCAACACAGTTCCTGCCAGTCCCATCTTACTCCCCCCATTTGTCTTAACATGTGATGTTTCTACAATGAGTAGCTATTCCTGCCCGTCTGACGTGAATGAAATTTTCCCGCACCACATGCATAGATTCGTAGAGCAGCTCATCAGAGCCGGAGACTGATCTACGTATACATCCTTCTTTCCATTCAACCAAGGCATAGATACGCTCGGTTTGCAGGGCTGCGGAATGATTCTCCCAGAATTGCCCTTGCTAGCAGAAGAAACTGCAGGATTGTGCATACTACGGCACATGCCGAAAGATGGGATATGCGTCTGCGGGTGAAAATCCTGAATATTTCCCTGCAATTTATCACCAATACTAATCCCCCTGTTAGCTGAAACACTAAACCTGCCCGAATGACTTCCATAGGTACAGTGTATCTGCGCCCCATCCACTACATAGCTCTCACTCATGATCGGACTCTCCTTTATATAGACGGCCTCTCCGTATCGACCTTTTGTAATTTCAAGCCAGCCAGATTAAACTTCAAAATACATTCAGCCACATCTAGATCCACAATGATATGCTGACTGCCATGCTGAACCCTGAATATCTTATGATTCTCCACTGCATATTCATCTAAAATGATTTTCTTCAGTGTACCGTCTCTATGATATTCAGTAAGTGGTGATAAACACATCAGACTAGGCGGATGAGCCAGCCAATACCTCGTTTGCTGCATACGCTGCATATCGGCAAAAACAATCAGCCTCCAGCTTAATCCGGCTTGATATATATCAAAGATTTCCTTTAGTTGTTCAGAAACAATGGCTACCGGTTGCTCTATAAAATCAATATAGTCTGCATCGCCCGATACATAGCATTGCAAAACAGACTCTTCATCAGTATATAGTGAGCCTTCGGCCCATTCCCGTAATTGTCCACGATGTATCTCCACTGGAAACATATACTCTGTGATTCGATTATCGTGTTGAATCATGTAATACTCCATAAGCCGTTGAATACACCGCCTCACTGATCCCTTTGTGCTCTCCTATTCTTATTTCCAAATCATCCTCGCATTTCAACGCCTTGAACTCAGGCAGTTGTACAGCCTGCTGCATAGCGTCCTTGGCTAATTTCAAAATGTAGTGATGAAATTCCCACGCAGCCTGAAGCACATATCGCTCGACATCCGGCTGAATAACCTTATTCATATAAGGTTTTCGAAGCTGACTCAATTCATCCTCCAGTTCTGCCAACAGTCCGAACGCCCAGCCTGCATCATAGGTTCCACGATAAGGTAGAGGATCAAAGTACCAGTTCGCACCATAGACCTCAATGACATAGTTATAAATGCGCTCCCTTAGATACGTACGCCTCATAGAATAGGTAATGTATCCAATTGTTGTCTTGTCCGCTTCTGCAGAAATGGCTTGTAAGCAAATCGATTGAAAAGATTGGATAAAAGAGAAGATAAGTTCCTCTTTTCTATGCTCATACAAGACCGCTACCTGATATAATTTCTCATGCAACATATCTTCTGCATAGGTCTTATGGAAGTGTTCTAGGGCTTCCCGTCTATTCATAATCCCACCTCTGAACCTATTATATAGAATATTTACATGATATTACTGGTTCCATTCTCCTATTTTATTACACAATTTTCATATCATGAGATTACATATGAACTTATGAAAAAAGAATGAAAATAATCATACTTTTTCGTGAATGTGTAATATTACAAACAAAAACCTTCCCAGAAAGGCTAGCATTCGGCCTACGACATGAAGTTTTGTGCAAACGAATAGGTAATTGGAAGTAGTTAGACTCAGGTTTATAACGAAATAATGATGTATAATTAAGGATACGCTCCAAAAATACATTCAGAGGAACAGGAATGGGGTACACAAACTATTAGAGTTTTGATCACCACCACTTTGCATCAGGATTGGAGACATATGACTACTTCACCTACAGGTTTTTATAATAGTATTCAAGAGGCTACCGCACATGTCATTGATGTGTTGAGTGATATTCTACATGTTAATACCATTTTTATTGCCGCTAATGACGGGGTTACCAATGTAATTGTAGATTCATTTAACCGGGAAGAAGTGCTGGTTCGTAATGGAGAGGAGCTTCCTTTTGAGCTTAGCTATTGCAGTCTGGTGCTGAACCATTCCGCGGATCACCTCACCATTTCGGAAACGTCTACTCATCCGCAAACACGTGATTTAGATGTGACTAAAACCATTGGAAATCACTCATTTACGGGAATACCCATACGTATGAAAAATGGCCAGGGGTATGGAACCATTTGTATTTTGGATGCGCCATCTGCACAATTGACTGAAACAGAAATGAAGGCTCTCAAGGCTATGGCTGTATTTCTGGGTTATGTGGTTGAACTGGAAAAAGACAAGATCGATGCAGAAGCTTCTTCCATGAGCAAGCTGGATTTGATTTCTTCCCTGAGTAACAAAATTCGTTTTTCGCTCACTGAAATATGGGGAGCTACGGATCTAATGATGACCACGGAGTTAACAGAGGAACAACAGCAATATATGAGTATTATGGAAGCTAGCAGTCGCTCGCTTATGATGCTGTTGAATAATATTCTGGATTACAGCAAAATTGAATCCGGGCAAATCGATGACATTGAAGATCCATTTGATCTGAGAACGATGATGGAAAATGTGTTGAGCTTGTACACAGAGGTAGCTGCGCAACGGAATCTGGAATTGAGGCTGGATTGGAATCTTGCCAGTTCTCCTATTTTTATCGGGGATGAGGCCAAAATTCGGCGTATGCTGATTAATTTGGTAGATAATGCAGTGAAATTTACAAGCACAGGATCAGTCACCTTATCTGCAAATACCCAGTCCGTGACCGATGCGCCTCAGGCTGAATTGGAAGTAAGGGTAAAGGATACCGGAATCGGTATATCTCCAAATAAACTAAAAATGTGGCTTGAGCATGACCTCGGGCCCTCTCCCTCCTATGGCAATCCCGGCTTGGGTTGGCAGATTACCAAACAGCTGTTGAAACGAATGAATGGTACAATGACAGGGGTTAGCGAACCTGGTAACGGGACGGAGATAACGCTCCAATTTACCCTAAAAACATATCAGGAGTCAGCCTGAATAAACGGTAGGCTTGCAATCATGTGGGGCCAATTCCAGTAGCAAAACCCGTGACGGATAACGTCACGGGTTTTGCTATGAATACGCCCTAGGCAGTGTGATCACTTTATGCCACACATTTGTACACAGTTGGGTTTAGTAACGTTTGGGAGCAGCCTGCTTGGCCAAATCCGCCATATACGTAAAGAAAGCTTCCGGGTCTGTATCATATACCAGATTCACAGGGCGTCCATCCGCCTGTTCCACCGTTCTGCCCTGACTTGGGCCTTCTGCAATAACGCTGCAATGCACCGTCTTTTTCTTGACAATGTCCGGGCGTCCTACGGATGCAGTGGTCAGTACATCCCACAGGTAGTAGGTAGAGTTCGTCTCGCTGTACACGAGCGGAGGACATCCAGCGTAGCAATTGCCTAGGAAATCAACGCCTTCATAACGGCGCTCGGCAGCCCAACGATTGCGTACGGCTGGAGTTAACGGCACTTTGCTTGTGCTTTCCAGCGCCACCAGATCAATCGTGATGCCGCTTTGCCACACCCGATAGGCCGCTTCCGGGTCCCAGAACACATTCCACTCTGCGGTACCGTCATGCTCCGGCTCCTCCACATTCCCTTTTTCAAAGGTGCCGCCCATCCATACCAGCTTTTCAATCTTGGCTTCAATATCCGGTGCTTCATCCAGCGCCCGTGCCAGATCGGTTAGCGGTCCAGTGAATAGCAACAGCGTTTTACCTTCAGCTCCGCGTACCTTTTCGATCAAATGCTGATGAGCTGGCAGAGATGAAAGCGGCGCTTCCATTCGTCCCGATTCATTCAGCACAGGTAATGCATCTACATAGAATGAATGTAAACGCCAAGCGGCAGGGAACGGATTTTTACCGCGTGAATTAGACTTGGCGACTTCAACAGGCCCTTTATTTTGTCCAAAACGATCAATAATTTTTCGGCTGGCATCCGTCGCCGGCTCCAGGTAACCATCTGCTGGAATAACCGATACTCCGGTCAAATGAACTTGCTCCATCTGAAGCAGCATAAACAGGGATACTAAATCATCCACGCCACCATCATGATTAAAATAAACGTTTGTCTGACTCATCTGTCTCTTCCTTCCTTTATCCCCGTAAAACAGGCTTGTTCTTATCAGCAACCATCCTTCATTATGCCTGATCGCTTCACAGGAGTAAATGTGCGATAGCGCCTGAATGAGGGATTTTTTTGTTTGCTCCGTGCTTAATCAAGGTAGAAATGTGTGTAATAACAGGGTAGAATCATGGGTCCTAATCGGAAGCGTAGGAAGGAGAGATGCATATGACAGCCCGAACCATAGAAGAGTTGGAGCAGATCCGCAAAGAGTGCAAATCCATGGTAACGAGAAGGGCTGCAGCTTCGGGAGGAGCTGTATTGGTCCCGATTCCGGGGGCTGACGTTCTTGCTGATGTCGGCATTTTGATGCAGCTGCTGCCTGCCATTAATGAAAAATTCGGATTATCTGAGCAGCAGCTAGATGGTCTGGATGCAGAAACCAAGTCGATGGTGTATGGCTTTATCACTTCAATTGGCAGCAAGCTGATCGGGCGACTCATCACCCGAGAAGCCATCGTGAAGATTTTGCAGAAAATGGGCATTCGCATCGCCACCAAGCAGGTTAGCAAGTTTGTCCCTCTACTGGGGCAAGGACTAGCCGCAGCGATTGGCTTTACTGCGATGCGGACCATTGGCAATCGGCATATCGATGAGTGCTACGAAGTGGCTAAACGCCTGCTGGAGCAGCAAACTGCCGCAGATACGGCACGCAACTGGACGGTACCACAGCAACCTCTAGATCCTGTAGGTGTCGATAAGTTACCAAATCAGAATCCAGAAGCAGCAATTCCGCTACTGCCAGCATCCCATAAAGATTAATCTTTCAGATTTAGTATTCCTCCAATTCTCCAGCACGGGGTAACACAGGTCGAGACAGCTCCTGTATCTCCGTGCTTTTAACCATCTATCTTGGCACCA
Source organism: Paenibacillus sp. AK121 (assembly GCF_019042715.1). Classification (NCBI taxonomy): domain Bacteria; kingdom Bacillati; phylum Bacillota; class Bacilli; order Caryophanales; family Paenibacillaceae; genus Paenibacillus; species Paenibacillus sp. AK121. The sequence goes on along the minus strand of NZ_JAHPJM010000002.1, from coordinate 347,313 downwards.
TAAGAGCGGGCCACTGCTACTGCCAGTTCGATATCCAACTTGGCTCCGGTAATGTCCAGATCTTTAAAATTCACGCCATCCATCTTCGCACCGCGCAGGTCGGTTCCTTGAAGGTGGGCTTTGTGCAGCCTTACCCGGGTAAGATCCGCCTCGCGCAAATCTGCCTTTTCCAGATGGCATTCGGATAAATCAGCTTCCTTGAATCGTATTTTTCGCAAATCCTGTTTTCTTAAATCTGCATGACGCAAATTCGTATAAGACCAGTCTCCGCCCGTAATCGTGATACCATCCATATTCGCCCCCGCAAAGTCTGAACCTACCAGCTTACAGTTATCAAACCGGACTACAAACAGATTCGCGCTGGTGAATAGACAATTGGTAAAAGCGGACTCCTTGTAGTGAGATGCATTCAGAATGGCTCCGGTAAAATCACAGTCCACAAAAGTACAGTCTTCCACAAGGGACTCATTCATCTCCACACCCCGAAAACGACATCGGGTAAACTCGCAATTTCTCCACTCGCCTTCTCTGGCATCCATTGAGCCAAAATCACGGCCTTCATAGACCTCATCTGTATAAAAGAACATATTTCCCTCTCCTATTCCTTATTCCCGACATCAGGGATTCAGCTTTTCGGCAAGGACCGCTCAAAACCGCCTTTCATTTTCCCCAGTAAACCCTTCATCATCTTATGATCCTGCGGCGTAAACTCAGACATGCATGACCGAATCAGCTTCGTATAATAAGGGACTATTTTGCTTAACAGTTCTCGTCCTGCCTCTTTTAATCCGACAGTCACCATCCGTCCGTCACTCTCGTGAGCCACACGTTCTATCATTCCATCTCGCTCCAAACCGTCGATCAGTCCTGTCATGGTCCCACGCGTGACATCCGCTTTTTCCGCTAACTCCGATGGTGTCATGCGATGCGGCGCATGGCAATGCAACAAGCTAAGAACGATAATCCGGCCCTGAGAAGCCCCGAGTTTGGTCAAATCTGTATCCATTTCTCTGAAAATACCGTTAGCCAAGCGCGCAAATGTCACAAATGTCTCTATATTATCTACTTCGGCATCCTCATGTCCAAAGCTACGCAGCACCCCGCGTATGGAATCATTATGAAAATTAAAATTCATAGTCCATCCATTCCTTCCTTAATCCCGCTTGTTCCGTCAAACGGTAGCTTTTCCACTCATCTGGCAGCAAAGAGGCATATGGCTCCTTGGCAAAACGATCATCTACCAGGACCAGCAGCCCCTCGTCATGCTCTGTGCGAATAAGTCTGCCACCTGCCTGAAGAACCTTGTTCATCCCCGGATATACATACGCATAGTTGAAACCATTTCGGCCCTGTTCCGAGAAATAATCCCGCAGCACATCCCGCTCCGCTCCAATTTGCGGCAAGCCGACGCCGACGACCACTACCCCGTTCAAGCGATCCCCAGGTAAATCGACACCTTCAGCAAAGACACCACCTAGTACGGCAAAGCCGAACAGGGTGCGCTCTTGCCCAGGTTGGAAGGCCTCTAGGAACCGATCACGCTCCGGTTCGGTCATACCCGGACTTTGTACCAATGTATCTGCAGACACGTCCCGAAGCATGAACTCCTCGTATACCTCTCGCAGATACGGATAAGACGGGAAAAACACGAGGACGTTCCCTTTCCGCTCCGCAACCAATCCAGCCAGCATATCCGCAATCGCCCCTTTAGAACGCTCACGATCCCGATAACGGATGGAGAGCGGCAGCAGACGTACATCCCATTGCTCCTGATGGAAAGGGGAAGGGACCTGTAACGTATAGTCTTCCTCGCTTGCTCCAAGCATGTCCCGGTAATAAGCAAGCGGTGTCAACGTCGCCGAAAAATAAATAGTCGAGCGATAGTTCTTTACAGCCTGTCCCAGCAAGTGCGAAGGGTCGAGGCAGAACAGTTTGATCCTCACCTCACTGCGCCCTGCTTCAATATAAGTAACGTAACGTTCATCGTATAAAGCAGCGATTCGCAGCATATTTTGGGCGGTAAAATACGTATCCAAAAGCAATGCGTAGGCCGTACTTTCACTGCTTGCGCGACTTGTACTGTTCCCCGTCACCAGTTCACGTTCAGCGGCCTCCACAAAAGGCACCAACAACTCCAGCACCTCTTGCGGTGCTGCTGTTTCCACTGCTTTTCCTGTATCTGCATGCAGCTTGCGTAGCGTAATCATATGTGCGTTCACTGCACTCGCAGTCGTAGCAACCTCCGGGCTTAGCAACTTAAATTCTCTTTTCAGTTCCAAAAAAGAAGATTTCAGGATTTCCGCCGAAAACATGTCCCGACCGCGTTCCACCAGATTATGCGCCTCATCCACCAGCACAACACCTTTTCGCTTGTGCTCTTCCAGCAATCTCTTCAAAGAAATCCGTGGATCAAAAACATAATTATAATCACTGATTATACCATCCGAGGCATACGCCACATCTAGTGAAAATTCAAAGGGACATACCTTATGCTTGCGCGCATAATGCTCAATCACCGCCCTCGTCATTAACGTCTCATTCGCCAAAATATCGGATACTGCACCGTTGATCCGGTCGTAGTAGCCCTCGCACATGCTGCATGATCCAGCATCACAATCATGTTCATCCTTGAAGCAAATTTTATCCTTCGCCGTCAGCGTTACCACATGCATGTGCAGCCCCTGGGCCTGCATTCGGGCATAAGCCTCTTCAGCTGCTGCGCGAGTCGTGGTACGAGCCGTTACATAATATACTCGCCTAGCCAGCCTTTCGCCAATCGCCTTAATTGCAGGAAATAAGGTGGATACCGTTTTACCGATACCTGTGGGCGCTTTGGCAAACAGGTTGACTCCTTCAGCAATCGTCTTGTACACTGAACCCGCTAAAGTTCGCTGACCTGAACGATACGTGTCAAAAGGAAACTCCAACATAGCAATACTGGCATCCCTCTTCGCCGCATGTGCTCTCAGCAGGAATGCATACGGTGCATAACCAGCAATCATCTCCTGGGCGAAAGCTTCCAGCTCTGCAAAAGATAGCATCCGTCTGAAGCGACGAATGTCTTCACTGTGTGATTGTACATAAGTAAGTTGAACCTGCATGGAATGATGCTGCTCCTCACGAGCAATCATATAGGCATACAGAAATGCTTGTGCCCAGTGCACGGGGTGGCCGTCCCCCTGAATATCTTCGAGGGGCTGAGAGATCGATTTAATTTCATCAACCGTCCATACGCCATCCAGCTCAATCAGTCCGTCACAGCGGCCTTCGATGATAAACAATTTGCCCTCATATGAAATTTCTGTACGTAAATGTACCTCTTTACGGTCATGCTCCTTATAACCTTTCTGGATAACCTGATGCACGCGACTTCCTTCCTGCATACTGCTATTCGAGCGAAAACCGCTCTGAATGCTGCCACTCCGATGCACATATTCCACAAGTGGACGCACCGAAATGTGAATTGGTTCCTTCATGCGATCACCCGTTCCGGTCATAGTCCTTACACTGTACCACGTAGATCAACGAAACGTAAGGGACATAAGAATCGTTTGTGGTCGATTGGTATTCATTCATATCTACTTTTTACCGAAATATAGAAACGAGGTCTTACTTTATTCCAAGATACTACAACTCACATTACAGCATAAAGGACAGGGACATGTTAAAAGAATTAATTAACAATTTTGCTTTATTAACAAGCTTCTTATTCTTTGGAAATTTGCTTTTACGAAAATACGAACGTTACCTGGAAAAACATAGATATATACATCGGGTAATAAACGGCTTAATGTTGGGCTTGTTTGGTATTCTTTTAATGATGGCCGGTTTATGGATCCCCGGGAATTTTGTGGTCGATCTGCGCCAATTGGCGATTATCGTATCTGTTTATATGGGAGGATCGGTATCCGGTCTGCTAACCACCCTGATCATTATCCTGTACCGTATTTACATCACTGGCAGTTGGACAGAGGTTTCCCTGATTGCTACGGTCAATGGCATCATGACACTAGCCGTTTCCCTTACCTTTATTCGAGAAAAAATCCTAAAACTCAGCAAATGGATGTCAGCCGTGCTTGGATCTACAGTTGTGTCGCTGTTAGCCACTTTTTATGTGGCTAGTCATCCCCATTATGGATCTATTATTATATTCACAACCATTAAGACACTTGGCGGCTTGTTCGCCTATTTTATGATGCATCATATCAAAAAAACTGAGCGGGCCATTCATCTACTGGAAGAAGCTGCAAATCGAGATCATTTAACCGGGCTATACAGTCCGCGTGCTTTTGATGCGCTGTTCGAAGAGGTACTTCATGCTTCCAAGGCTACAAAAAAACCCTTTGGACTTGTGATGCTAGATATTGACCACTTTAAAAAAATTAATGATACGTATGGCCATTTGAACGGAGACGCCGTCTTAAGCCAACTGGGAATTTTGTTAAATCGGGAATCTACAACGAGAGCATACCCCTCCCGTAAAGGCGGAGAGGAATTTGCCATTCTACTCGGAGATTGTGATACCGAAAAGGCGGCAAGCTTTGCCGAGAAGATTCGAAAAGCTGTGGAAAATGAATGTTTTCTCTTGAATGACGGAACCATAATCTCCTTAACCGTATCCATCGGAGCAGGCAGCTCTCCTGTTATTGCATCGAGGTTTTTATTGGAAAAAGCAGACGAAGCATTATATGAAGCTAAACGTTCAGGGCGCAATCGGGTAGAGTTGGCAAAACCATAATTATTAGTCGCTAAATGTCAGGAAAGCTGGATTAATGTTAATAAAAAGTGGTAAAATGGAAATAACATCGTTATCAAAAAAACTGCTGCCGCTAGTGGAGACATGCCTTACAATCGACATGGGGGGTGGGCTTTGTGAACCTCGAACAATTGGAAAAACTCATGGAAAAAGAACGCCGTGAACTGAATCGCATGGCTGACTTACACGGATTAAAAGATGAACGTGTATTGGACAAATCCTCCAGGCTTGACCGTATTATGGACAAGTACCTTCACACCAAGCGCGCAATAAACCAAACACACTCATAGAAGCAAGCTACTTCGCTGCCCCTCAGGGCAGCTTTTTTATGATGTAAGCCACATCCGTCCTTCTCACCGACGACTTCCGCCATATTCTGTCCGCAACAATCGCTGTGTGAAAGATATCCACTCTCTGGCAGCAAAGGACAGATAACGATCGTTCCGCCAGATCATCCCCAAATGCCAAGGAATGACTGGGTCTACCAATGGAAGAACACGCAAGCGTTCGGAATCCAAATCCCGGCATATCGCCTCCGGCAATAACGCTACTCCCAGGTTGGCAGCAACCATTTCGCTGATCAAATCCCATTGAGAGCTTTCATAGACTACACGCGGCTGAAAGCCAGCACGAACACATTCGGCAATGATACGGTCGTGTAGCGTAAAATCCTCACGGAACAGCACAAACGCCTCCTCTGCTAACGAAGATAGCGGCACCTCCTTGCAGTCGGCCAATGCATGCGTGGGATGAACGAGCAAATTCAGCTTTTCCTCCACAAATAGAAATGTCTCAAACATATCTCCAACCGGAGGCAGCACAATCACCCCGATATCCAGTGCCCCAGCTTCTACGTCCTGCTCCACTTTCTTCGCTCCATCCTCGAACAATTGAATGGTCACATCGGGAAAGGCCTTGTGGAACTCTCCAATGACACGCGGAAAAAAGCTCGATCCGACCATAGGAGGCAGACCAATGCGGATATGTCCTTTTTTCAGGTTCATCAAATCACTCAGCTCCGAGGACAGGCTCTGAAAGGACTTCACAATCGCTTGTGCTTGAAGCTCAATGACCTTGCCCGCATCCGTCAGTTCGATTCTTTTGCCAATACGATCGAACAAAGTAACTCCCAGTTCTTCTTCCAGGCTTTTAATCGTCTTACTAATCGTCGGCTGAGTAATAAACATGCTCTGTGCTGCCTTCGTAAAGCTGCGTAACCGCGCGACTTCCAGAAAATATTGCAAATGTCGGATATCCAAAGCTACACCTTCTTCCATAGACAAACGGAATAGACTTCATTCTTTATATGCATTTTACTCATGAAAGCTTGTGATGTAAAATTTCATTACAGTTTGAAAATAACGGATCTCAAAGATAGGAGACTTTATATATGAAAAGCTTCATACGCGGTGTCCTTCAGATCGCCGTCCTGATGGCCTTTTCGCTCATCCTGAACGCGGTGGTCTCCTGGCTCCACCTGCCTATACCCGGTAGTATCGTCGGTATGCTAATTCTCTTTATTCTGCTGCAAACCCGTGTGGTCCGACTAAGCTGGATCGAGGTTGGCGCAAACTGGTTGCTGGCCGAGTTGCTATTATTCTTTATTCCCTCCGCTGTTGGCGTTATGAATTATTGGCCGATGCTGGAACACGATGGCATGAGCATTATGCTGGTCGTGCTGCTCGGCACCTTTCTGGTGATGGCCTGCACAGGTATGATCGCCAGTCTGCTTGGTAAACGAAAGGAGCATAAATCATCATGACCGGTCTTCTATGTATTGTATTAACACTTGCTATTTACTGGATGGCCAAACGCATGTACCGCACATTGCCCAAGGTGTATTTGTCCCCATTGCTCATTACACCTGTGGTTATCATTTTGATTTTGACGCTGACGGGTGTGAACTACCGTTCTTATAATTCAGGCGCTCATTTTCTATCCATGCTGCTACAGCCAGCTACGATTGCATTTGCTGTCCCTTTGTACCGATATTTCCCTGTGTTAAAAAAACACGCGGCCCAAATCGTGCTTAGCGTGCTATCTGGATCTGTCGTAGCCGTGCTGTCCTCCATGGCGCTCGCCAAATGGATGCACCTGGACTCCTCGCTGCTGAGCAGCCTGATTCCTCGCTCGATTACGACACCTATTGCGATGAATGTATCGCAAACGATTGGCGGTAACCCGACGGTCACGGCGGTATTCGTTATTCTGACCGGATTGAGCGGTCTTATTATCGGCCCGATGATCGTCAAACTGTTCCGTATCGAAAATGAAGTTTCACGCGGGGTATTGCTCGGTACCGGTGCTCATGGTACGGGTACTTCCAAAGCATTCGAATTCAGTTCGCTGACAGGCACGATTTCCAGCATCTCGATGGTGCTCGCCGCTCTCTTTACCTTGGCGGCTGCGCCCTTCCTGTTCCACTTGATGCTGTAAGCCATCTGTATACAAAGAAGCAGCGATTCTCTTATGAATAGAGGATCGCTGCTTTTGTTTTGTAGGCCCCTTTTTCGCTGAAAGCAGTGATGCGAACGAAACAATTGTAGAGAAGCGGAGCGGTCAAGGATACGCATCCTTAAGCTATATCAGATGACTTTAATGGCGCCGAGTTCGGCTTCTATCTCTACAGGTGTCACAGCTTCATACAAGTAAGCATCCAGCTCAGTCGTATATTGGCGTTCTTGCTCGGCGCTCCAGCCTGCATGCTCGGACATCCATGCAATGACAGCCTGTTTCCAGCGCTTCACCTCGTCAATTTGGAAGAACAATGCTCCAGTGTGACGTATGAAAAAATCAGACGGTGTCACCGTCATTTCCTGTTCCATCGCGTACAGAAGCGGAACACGCACTTCCACAGGTAGCGCCGCTTCCGTCTCGGTGGCGTTCTTCATGCTCTGTGTCGCTATAGCAAACAGTCGCTCCACATTTGAACCATAGCGAACAGCCCATGCTCTGGCGGTCTCCGGCGGTAGACCGAGCGCAGCGCCCGCTATGGCTTGCTTGCTCACGAAAGTGTCCCAGCCCGCCGAGCCGCCTACACTGCCGCCCGAAATGGGGATATGCCTTGTGCGGCATGCCCGAAAGCTCTGCCCATGCAAGCGGCCTAATTCACGTACCGCACGATCCACGACGAGTTCGGACATTTTCCGGTAACCTGTCAGCTTGCCGCCTGCGATCGTGATCAGACCTGAACGGGATTCCCAGATTTCGTCCTTACGTGAGATTTCTGAAGGGCTTTTACCGTCTTCATAAATGAGCGGCCGTACCCCTGCCCAACTGGATTCCACGTCTGTAACCGTCAGCTTCACATCCGGGAACATCCCGTTGATCGCTTGAAGCACATACGCCCGGTCTTCGGCGGTCATCCGGGGATGCGCCGTATCCCCCTCATACACCGTATCGGTCGTACCTGCATAGGTTTTGCCGTCACGCGGGATGGCGAATACCATGCGTCCATCCGGTGTATCGAAGTACACTGCCTGTTGAAGCGGGAAGCGCCCAGCATCGAATACCAAGTGGATACCCTTCGTCAGGCGAAGCACCTTACCCTCTTTGGAGCGATCCATTTCCCGCAACGTATCTACCCATGGTCCGGCTGCGTTAATGACCAGCGAAGCCCTGATTTCGTATGGCTTTCCCGTTACCCGATCGGTTACACTGGCGCCGCTTATTCGTCCGCTGTCATACAGCAGCTTGTCAGCCTTGGCATAGTTCACGGCCAGCGCCCCTCGTGTAACAGCTTCCTTCATCACCTCAATCGTCAGGCGAGCATCGTCTGTGCGGTACTCCACATAACTACCGCTTCCCCTCAGTCCTTCTCTCTTCAGCAAAGGCTCGCGCTCCAGCGTAGTCTGAATGTCCAGCATGCGGCGGCGCTCACTACGCTTCACGCCAGCGAGGAAATCATACACCAGTAGCCCGATAGAAGTGGTGAAAGCATTAAATGTGCCACCCTGGTGAAAAGGAAGCAGCATACGCTCCGGAATGGTCACATGAGGACCATTTTCGAATACGATGGCTCGTTCCTTCCCGACCTCGGCTACCATTTTAACCTCAAATTGCTTCAAATAACGAAGACCACCATGCACTAGCTTGGTAGAACGACTGGATGTACCTGCTGCAAAATCCTGCATTTCCACCAAAGCCGTTTTCAAACCACGATCCGCTGCGTCCAGTGCAATTCCCGCCCCTGTAATGCCGCCGCCAATAATTAAAATATCAAAATGCTCACGCCCCATACGCTCCAAAACGGCCGTTCTCTCCTGTGCAGCAAATCCCTGTTCTCCCATCATCTATCCCTCCAACTTTGTACATGTCTGCTATCAATGTGACACCGAATCATCAAAGGTACAAAAAAAGACCACGAACATCGCTGCGGCGGATGCCGAGCGGTTCATGGTCTCTCCAAGTCTCCTGACGAGTATTAACTTATCTATATCGTAGCACACACAGTACACGATGAAAAGAGGAATCTGCCTGCATTTACAGCAGGTCGTTCCCCGCGCCAAGCCAAAGGCCGCGCTCCTTGCTATTATGTAGGTTGCCCACTTGATTCAAGAAAGGCTATCGCTTATAGTGCTCAAACAGTTGTTTATTGGAGGTCGTAACCGCTGCAGCTCCCGCTGCCAACGCCGCTTCCACATCCTCCGGGGTACGAATAAGTCCGCCAGCCAAAATAGGAATACCCGTGCGTTCACTGACCTCCGCAATCATCGGCGGCACAACACCCGGCAGCACCTCAATATAATCGGGGCGCGTTTTTTCCACCAGTGCGTAGCTTTTTTCCAGCGCAATCGTATCCAGCAGGAACACTCGCTGTACAGCAAGAATCCCCTTTTTTTTAGCAGTTGCAATCACCCCGGAACGGGTCGAGATAATCCCAAATGGCTTAATTTCCTGACATAAATACTCAGCGGCATACTCGTCATTCTTCAAACCTTGCACCAGGTCGGCATGCAGAAGCATCTGCTTATTGCGGCTCCTTGCCATCTGATATAGGTTGCGCAACTGCGCTACATGCGTATCCAGAAAAACAGCATACTCATAAGAGCTGTCCAAAATATCCTCCAACTGCTTCATGTGCTTAGCTGCAGGTAAAATGCGTTGTCCCTGAAATGGCATGGATATCCCCCTTAGGCCGAAGTCGGTCAAACTCGTTCAAATTTTATATTATCACTCTGTTCGACGAACGTGAAGCGGTCTCTTATTTATGAACCGCGAACTCCCCATATGCCAATTGTGCGCTCGACTACTCCCACCTCTTTTACTTCCCTACCACAAAAACATTGAGATATTGCGTTCTTTTTTTGTACTTTTTGATCATCCATATATCTATTACTTTTTCAAAAAATTCGCATAGATTGATATTAATCTTTCAAAGAATGGAGTGAATAGAATGGGTTTTTATGTTCGTAACAGTACGCCTAATCCTATTTCGGTTGCTGTTGGATACTATGATTCTGGTTGTAGTCCTATCACCTATGCTAAGAGAGGCTGGTACCGTATAGAACCCGGTAGACGCGCATTTCTTGTAGCTGGGTCAGCCGCAAACCAAACGTTTTATGTCTACGGACATGACAGTTTCGGTAATTGGTGGGGTGGTGATTTCTACACAGATGTTCCTAGAGAGGCTTTCACAAGATGCTGGATAGCAGGTTGCCAAGGCCAGGGCTGTAGAAATGTGGGGTTCGATGAGATCAATGTTGGCAATTTCGAAAACTACACACTAAACCTTGTAGATAGTACCCAAGGTGCATCTAAGTCAAGACGTACTCTAGTAGCGAAAAAAAGAAAAACCAATTTTAAATTAGGGAAGTTCAGCTTTATAAAAACACCTGGAAAAGTAGGTAAACTAGGCAAGACTAGAAAACCACTATATGGTAAACGCAAATAGAATGATATAAACAGAACCAAAAGAAGCCTCCCAGCCATGAGCTGGGAGGTGCTTCCTTACATACTAACTGTGTATTCCTTCACTCGTCTATAAAACTAGCCCTCAAACCCTTGGCGCAGCCACGAGGTAGCCAGCATTATTGCACCGCGCTTGGCCGCGGTTTCCGACAATGGGTTCAGCATCACAAAGTCGTGTATGATGCCCTGAAAGCGCGCAGCGGTTACATCTACCCCAGCTTCACGCAACTTGTTCGCATAGGCCTCCCCTTCATCACGCAACACATCGGCCTCGCCTGTAATAACCAGCGCACGCGGTAGCCCTTTGAGCTGGTCAGTGGTGGCACGTAACGGAGACGCCGTGATCTGCGCTCGTTCGTTAGGATCTGTCGTATATTGATCCCAGAACCATTGCATCCCTTCGCGGCTCAGGAAATATCCTGTGGCGAACTCATGGTACGACTCCGTATCAAAAGAAGCGTCCGTCACTGGATAGAACAGCAACTGCTGCCGAATGGTAGGACCACTGCGTTCTTTGGCCAGCAGAGTTACAGCTGCAGTCATGTTACCACCGACACTATCTCCGGCGATCGTCAGCGTATCGGGCTTCAGCCCATGCTCGCGCCCATGCTGTGCCACCCATTGAACGACCGCGTAAATTTCCTCAATCGCCGTCGGATATTTGGCTTCAGGCGACAAGCTGTATTCCGGGAATACAACGGCTGCCTGTGAGCCTACCGCCAGTTCACGAATCAGACGGTCATGCGTATGAGCATTACCGAATACCCAGCCTGCCCCGTGGATATATACAATGACCGGGAGATCGCCTGTCACCTGTTGTGGACGAACAATTTTGACCTTCACCTCACCGCCAGGGCCACCTGGAATCGACAGGTCCTGCAGGTCTGCGGCAGGTTTATCTGCTGGACCGGATTGAACTTCATTGACCGTTTCACGTCCTTTTTCAGGACCCAAATCATACAGAAACGGAGGCTTGGCATTATCGTCTGCAAATTTTTGCGCTGCGGGCTCCAGCTGTACTTTTTTACTCATATCGTTTCACTCTTCCTTTCTGATCTGCGGTCTACATGTATTTAATATGGTTTACATTTACTTATTCAGTATCATCTTATATTTAAACGAGTTCCTCTCTTTCCAATCGGAGGACTCTATCTTGTCCAACAGAAGAGCTTGACTTTTAATTCATATTGTAACTATAATAGTTACATATTAAAGTTCAAGTATGAACATCATGCAACGCATGAATCAAGCAAATAAATCATCCAAATTATTTTTTAGGAGGCTATTCTATTATGAAAATTGCAGTTATTGGTGCAGGCGGTAAAGCAGGAAGTAATATCGTAAAAGAAGCATTAGACAGAGGGCATGAAGTAACCGCCATCGTGCGTGACCCGGCTAAAGTAACGGACAATCGTGCTGCTGTAGTACAAAAAGACGTTTTTGATCTGAAAACAGATGATCTGAAAGGTTTTGACGTCGTTGTTAATGCTTTTGCCGCTCCGTTTGGACAAGAGCATCTGCATGTAGATGCAGGTAATGTACTGATTGAGGCTCTCCGCAATGTATCCGGTACTCGCCTGATTGTTGTAGGTGGTGCAGGTAGCTTGTTTACGGATGAATCCGAGACACTCTTGGTAAAGGATACTCCTGACTTCCCTGATTTTGTATATCCAACAGCTCATAACCAAGGAAAAAACCTGGAAATTCTACGCGGTACCAGTGACCTAAACTGGACTTTCATTAGTCCTTCTGCAGAATTTGCTCTCGGCAAACGTACAGGCTCTTACCAAGTGGGTAAAAACACCCTGCTGGTTAATTCCAAAGGTGCAAGCTATGTCAGCTATGAGGATTATGCTGTTGCCGTAGTAGACGAAATTGAAAAACCACAACATCTAAATCAACGCTTCACTGTCGTATCCGAGTCCTAATTCTGCAGCTGAACCGAACATTCCAACATAAAAAGACCCTTCGGTCACTTTCCATCCTGCTTGGAAAATGATCCCGAAGGGTTCTGTCACTTTGAGGGGGGCAAGTATTTTCATAATCCATGGAACAACGAACCAGCCACCCAGAATAGCCCCCACGAAGAAGATCAACTTCTTGCCAACAAGAAGTCCCCACGAGGTTTACCCACCCCAGTACAATACCAGCGATCAGCTTTCCTAATACTGCAGGTTGACCGAGCTTAACCGATAGATGACCGGCTTTTTTGTAAACAACAGAATCTACAGAAGATACAATATAAATTGCATCCTTTTGTCTATCCTCGAACTTGTTTGTGCATAACTCTTATTGAAGAAAACGGATAATTATAAAATGCAGAACAATCGTCCAAAATATGTGTCTGACCTTAAACAGACCAACAACTCACAAAATAAAAAGGGAAACCCGACATACAGCACAGGTTCCCCTAAAAAGACATAAAGGAGCCTTGGTGACAGGCTCCTCCGGTAATTCATATATTCATTTGATGTTGTCGGTTATCCTTGCGCAAACAAGTAACTTTATCTTTTAATTATATCTCTTCTGCAAACCCGTGTAAACGTATTGAATCAATTTTCTGCTTGTTACACATATCTGTTGCGATATTCATGCTGCAGCATACTCATCAAAATCGAATCGTGGTATTGGTGATTGTAAAATAAAGCATCCCGCTGCACACCTTCACGCTTAAAGCCTACTTTTTCATAGCAGCGGATGGCCTTTTCATTAAAATCAAATACATTCAGCTCAATCCGATGCAGGTTACAAATGCCGAACCCATAGTCCAGCATTAACACAAGCGCTTCGGTGCCGTAGCCTTTGCCTTGATCCCCCTGCTCATTGATCGCAATACGGATGTTGGCGCTGCGATTCAGGCTATCCATATCCTGTAATGCAATATCGCCGATGACACGATCATCCTCCTGAAGTGCAATGAGAAGCAGCAAGCTTGAGGAATCCTGCCCTTTACCTTCAATGTAACGGGCAATTTGCTCTTTGGTAAAGCTTCGCTGTGTGCCCGTCAGTCTCCGCACTTCCCGATGGAACAATGTATTATAGTATAGCTCGGTGTCCTCCACGTTAATGGGACGCAAGTACACCCGCGAGCCTTCAAGTAGTCGTGCCACTGGCGTTGTAGATGAAGAATTTTGAATCAACATGATCTCTCCTATGCTAAAAATATAAATTGCTAGAATGGAAGCAAACGATTACGCTAGATCAACATTTTGTTCAGTAGAAGGGGTAGGATTAGCGAGAGACTCGCGCCAAATTACGGATTGAAGCAGTAGTCCTGCCAAACCTAGGATTCCTACAGTCATTCCGATCCAGACAAAAGCCGTCCCCGCCCCTGCTATTCGGATCAATACTCCCCCAGCAAGCGGCGAAATGACCATGATCGCTCCAATCACGGTACTTTGGATACCAAAGACGCGCCCCACCATATCAGCAGGGGTTTTGGCTTGTAATATGTAATTCTGGGTGATAATGTACAGGCCGTTCCCCACACCTAGCATGGCCCCGATCGTAAGCAGAACAGGGAGTCCTGTCCCGGGTTGCGCCCAGCCCAAAGCGGCAATAGCTCCGCCAACCAGCACATACCCTCCACCGAGCCCCCAGCCTGCGCTTATACGATTCAAGCGATTAAGCACAAGCATGCAGCCGACGGCGCCAGCACCTATAGCTGAAACCAGCCAACCGAGCAGCGATTCGTTGCCCGGAGCGAGCACTCGCAGCAATGTAGGGAACTGGTAGTCGATCATAAGAATGGCGATCAAACCGAACAGGCCGAATATGAGCGTATGCAAAAGCATTCGACTGCGCCAGAGGAACGCCCAACCCTCCCGCCACTGGCTGAAAAAACGGGATGCGTGAGCAGGCCCTCCCTGCATCTTGGCATCATCTGCCTCATCCGCTGTAAGCGATGCCGACTTCCTTAGCTGCGCGTCAGCACCAGCAACCGCTTGCTGGTCTGTGGCAGCCAGCGTCGGGCCGATGCCACGCAGCGGCCAGAGCAGCAGGCCAGAGCAGAGACGCAGCAGTGCATTCAGGATAATGCATGCTTGCGGGGACAGCACAGTCAGAGTCATGGCGCCCAGCAAGGGCCCCGCCACTTTGGAGGCCTGATTGACCAGCCCATTCAGTGAGGTTGCACGGAACAGGTCGCCACTGGCGACTACTGTACGGGTCAAGCCTTGCTGTGAAGGCATTTGGAATACGCCAGCCGCCGCGCGCAAACCAAGCAAAGGCAACAGCCACGCCGGACCTGGGACGGCGAGAATCGCCAGCGTCAATAAGGCGATAGCTGCATCGCAGATGATCATCAGTCGGGCCTTATGCACCCGATCGGCTAACGTGCCTGCAATGGAACCGAGTAGTAGACCCGGTAGTGCCATGACTACCGGAATCAGCGCAATCAGCATGGGATCGGCTTCCCAGCGGTAAGCAACAAGCACCTGAATGGCGATAGCATCAAACCAATCGCCAAAGGAAGCAGCCGTATGGGCCGCAAACATCCGCCGAAAACGACCGTTACGCCAAATGCTGAGCGTGGATTGCAATTCTTTATTTTCCTTCATTTCTACTCACCCTGCTCTCATTTTCTGCTTCTTTAGCAATAAGAACATTCTAGCGGGCCTATATCAGAGGAAAATCAGACAGCTAAAAAAATCAGACCCCAGAAAGGATCTGCTCCAGCCAGCGTCTTAGCGCCGGACGATGCAATGTTAAATTATTGTCCCGATCAAGCCGATTATATTGAGCCGCGTATTTCTCTTCCAACATGGGATAAGAGCCGCAGAGCTTCAAAAAACCGCGAATTTGGCAAACCGCCTTGATTTTTAGCAGTTCCTGTTTCGCCATATCAAGGGTAACTAGCCCCTCATCCATGAGCCGCTCGGCGTTGTCCACATCTCCAGTACGCAACAGCATAAGTCCGCGCATCATGCGATAACGACCCAGTTCACGCAAATACGGAGCTTTCGACAGCATGCCTTCCAGACGATCAGAAAGTTCAGCAGCCTTTTCCATGTGATTGGCAACCAGATGCATGTACATCTCCATGAGCGCAACCGGCATCACAAATTTATCGAGATCATCCCGCTCCATGACCATTAAAGTCAGTGGTAGACCTTCCTGTGCGCGTTCAGGTTGTCCATTTTCCACATAAGCCTCCAGGATATTGAGGATGCGTAATTCGCGCTCTTGGTCACTGGACAGCAATCCACTGACAAGCGCACGCTCACATAGAGCAAGCCCCTCATCCGTTACCCCTGCTGTGCCCGTATATAGCAGCAGCATCCAATACAAACGGTCCGCGGGTGCAAAATCCTCCTGCTTCAAGAACCAAGCCACATCTGCCTGTACAAAACGGGTATACATTTGATAAAAGGAGGACATTTGAAAACCCATCTGCTCCTGCTGGGCAGCCAGTGCTACGATGGAATTTCCCTGTCCCAACAGCTGGTATTTGCGGAATAGTCCATGTACGGCGTCTTGCACCTCCTGATCGTGCAAGGACGGATGGTTCTGCGGCTGCACGTCAGTCAGGGTCAAGCTGTAGCCATACCCTCTAACCGTATGAATACGAAGCCCAGTCCATGCCTTAAGTTTTTTGCGCAATCTGTAGATATGATCATCCACGGTACGCTCCACTGGATATTCCAACGGCCACACACGATCCAGCAGTTGTTCCCGGGTGAACACCTGATTCCGGTTATCGTATAGAAAGCGCAACAACGCAAACTCTTTAGCCAACAACATAACACGATCTGCATTATAGACCACGCTATAGCCATCTGCATCAAATTGCAGCCTGATCATCCACCTCGCCTCCGACATATCGTTTCTTGGCTGCACCCAGGCCTGTAAACATGAGCAGCACACTCAGGCACAAGAGTAAAAGTAGCGGAATTGTCCAGCCTTGTGTCGCATCATGCAAATAACCGAATAGTGTCGGTCCTGTCGCTGCCAGCAAATAACCAAAGGATTGCGCCATACCTGACAGCTCTGCGGCCTGCTGCGGTGTCCGGGTCCGCAAATTAAAGAACATCATGACTAGCGGGAAAGCAAAACCACCTGCTATTCCAATACAAATAACCCAAACCACACTCCACTGTGTAGCCCCGAGCAGAAATCCACCCAGACCGATAAAATACAGCACTGCCATAATCAGAACCAATAGCCGCTGATCCTTCACTCGCGCCGCCCAAATAGGCACAATAAAAGTAAATGGCATTTGTGAAAATTGCATCACAGACAGCATCCATCCCGCAGTCTCTGAATCCATTCCCTGTCCGCTCATCATTTCGGGAAACCAGGCAGCAGGAACATAGAACAGGGCAGATTGCAGCCCCATAAACAGCGTTACCTTCCAAGCCAAAGACGATTTATACACATTCACCGTTCGGGCAGACACTGCCGCTTGATTAGCCGTTCGGCGCGCCTTAAGAAGCTGGGGCACCCAGAGTAAAATACCTACGACACCGACAATCGCCCAAATTCCCAAAGCACCGCGCCAGCCCATTCCTCCGTTCAGTGCCAGCGGTATACTCAGACCGGATGCTGTTGCAGCGACCACATTCATGGATACGGAATATACGCCGGTCATTAGTCCACTATTGCGGGGGAACTCCTCTTTGATTAGGCTGGGCAGCAAAACATTGCATACAGCAATAGCCAGTCCCAGCATCGCAGTCCCGACAAATAACGCAGTCACTCCTAGCGTCGAGCGCACCACAATACCTGCGGTCAACAGCAGCAAGGCTGCAAAAATAATAAGGGAAGACCCGAAGCGGCGCGACAGTTTGGCTACAAAAGGCGACAACAGTGCAAAAGCAAGCAGCGGTAATGTCGTTAACAGACCACTTAGTGTATTCGAAATATGCAAAGAATCCTTAATCAAACCGATAAGGGGTCCTACCGAAGTAATCGAGGCGCGCAGATTGGCACCCACCAGGATGATCCCTGCGGCAAGCACCCAAGGACCTGCATGCCACAAAGATTTGTATACCAAAGCTCGTTGGTGTTGCTGTGAACTCATCTCTCCATTCTCCAATCCATTCTGTATTATGCTCAAAGGCTCCAACCAAGTGTAACGGCTGGAGCCTAGGCAATTTTTATCTCATTAAATTATAAAGGCATTCGTGTCACATGCATAGGACGGAATCGACACAGCGTCCCAAATCTTCATGTTCAGCTTATCGCTTCATCATACAAAAAAGCTGCCTGAAAGGATGAATTCCTTTTGAGGCAGCTTTCAGTTCATGACTTCGATGTGAGTAGCGCTGCTTAACGTACCAGCCAGCCGCCATCCACCGCCAAGATATGACCGTTCATGTAGTCCGAACCCTGACTGGCGAGGAAAACAACAACTCCCATCAGATCAGACGGATCACCCCAACGACCAGCAGGAATACGCGACAATATTTCTTGATTGCGATTTTCATCCGCACGAATTGGAGCTGTGTTCGCCGTAGCAATATAACCAGGGGCAATCGCATTAATCTGAACGTTATGAACCGCCAGCTCGTTTGCAAATGCCTTGGTCAAGCCAGCCACTGCATGCTTACTTGCTGTATACGGCGGAACGAACTTGCCGCCTTGGAAAGCAAGCATAGAAGCGACATTAATAATCTTTCCGCTTTTTTGCTCTACCATTATCTTCGCCACTTCCTGGCTCAAATGGTATACAGCATTCAGATTGATTTCCATAACAGCGTCCCAATCTTCATCTTTATACTCCAGCAAAGGAGCGCGGCGGATCGTACCCGCATTATTGACAAGGATATCAATTTTGCCAAATTCCTTGACGCACTCTTCTACAAGTTTTTTAATGGATGCTTTTTCAGTCAGGTCAGCCTGGTAAAAGGCAAACTTTACACCCGTTGGCTCCAGCAGAAGTCTTGTTTCTTCATAATCATCATTGTTAGCTACAATGAACAGGTTTGCGCCTGCTTTGGCCAAAGCCACGGAATATCCTTGACCTAGTCCACTGTTGCCCCCTGTTACAATCGCCGTTTTACCTTTCAGACTGAAAAAATCCAATGAAAAATTGTCCAGACCCATGCCTACGCCTCCATCACAAATTAGTATAAAAACCTATATTTCCTGAAGCCTACAACGCTGCACGTACTTCTTTATATTTAGCTACATAACGCGCTGCATTTTCTGTGATCAAGTCGTAGCGACCTTCCTTGGCTGGAGCCGTCAAATTGCCTCCAATTCCCACAGCCACACATCCGTTACGCAGCCAGGTTTCCATATTATCCAGATCAACGCCACCCGTTGGCATAATCTGCACGTGAGGCATTGGTCCTCTCACGGCCTTAACAAAGTCCGCCCCCATCGTATTGCCCGGGAACAACTTCACGACATCACTGCCCAATTTCATGGCTTCCTTGATCTCATTCAGCGTCATACAGCCAGGCATATAAGGAATCGCGTACAAATTGCATAGCTTCGCTGTTTCTTCTTCAAAAGAAGGACTCACAACAAATTCTGCTCCGGCCAGAATAGCAATTCTCGCCGTCAGTGACTCCAGTACAGTTCCTGCACCAATAACGGCCCGGTCCTTAAATTCGTCTCTCAATCTTCGAATGACCTGATCCGCATCCGGTGTGGTAAACGTAAGCTCAATATTATCCAAGCCGCCTTCAATACAGGCTTTGGACATTTGATACGCTTCCTCCGCTGTGTTTCCCCGAATGACTGCGACAACACCAACCGAAGTGATATGTTCCAAAACTTTCTTTTTCGTCATGTTCCTGATCCTTTCCACGAATGAGATGACCATGGTTCCTCAGCCGCTTGCAGGTCTACGCTCCAATGCAATGACCGGATTAACGCAGCTCGCTCATGGCTACCTGATCCATGTCCTTGTATGTTTTATTTTCACCGGCCATGCCCCAAATGAAGGTATAGCTACCCGTAGCCGCACCGCAGTGGATAGACCAAGGTGGGGAAATAACGGCTTCATCATTTTTCATGACCAGATGGCGCGTTTCGTTCGGCTCACCCATCAGGTGGAACATTCTGGCGTTCTCATCCAGCTCAAAATAGAAATACACTTCCATGCGACGGTCATGAACATGTGTTGGCATAGAGTTCCACACACTGCCGTTCTCTAATGTGGTCATACCCATAACCAGTTGGCAACTTTGAATGCCTTCATCATGGATAAAGCGACGTAACGTGCGGTTATTGGCTGTTTCCTGCGAACCCAAACTTTCAGACGGCACATCGGCAAAAGACTGCTTCGTCGTCGGATACGTGGTATGAGCCAAGGCTGAAACGATATAAAACTTCGCAGGTTTTTCGCTGGAATCGCTTTCAAAGATCAACTCCTTGGCACCTTTACCTACGTAAAGACAGTCTTTTGTGGCCAGCTCGTAAGTTTCACCATCCACCTTGACCGTACCACTGCCGCCGACATTAAAAACACCCAGTTCACGGCGCTCCAGGAAAGTTTCCGCTTTGATTTGATCGTTACCTTCCAGTGCAACAGATTTATTCACGGGGTGAATGCCCCCGATAATGACACGATCTTCATGCGTATAGACCAGCTTTACTTCCTCAGGTACAAAAAGCTCCTGAATCAGATAGTGCTGACGCAACTCTTCAGTCGTAAAATGCTTGGCATGTTCGGGATGAGTTGAATAACGCATTTCCATAAAAACATTCCTCCTGTTTAGATAAACTTTTTTATCAACGGAATTGTTATAAAAGCGGTTTCTAACTCTACTTCTTAGCTAGAATTGTAATAATTATCTAAGAGGGTGTCAACCCAAAACTTCATCATTCCTAGAAAAAGCCTTAATATTCGCGAATTTTTACATACTTTTTACCTTTTGATAAACAAGAACATATTTTTTTATCTATATTACCCAAAAAGTTTTTAGCAAATATATCAACTTACTCATTGTGAAAAACCGATTTATGTGATAATTTCATTTTATTCAAGTGGTGCATACGCTTACAGATTTAGTTTACTAAACATAAGGAGGAATTCAAATGACCGCAACATTGGATGCTGTTACCTTCGGAGAACCCATGGCCATGTTTTACGCCAATGAAGCAGGCTCTCTGGATGAGGTGCGTTCATTCACCAAAGCGCTGGCCGGAGCGGAGACGAATGTTTCGGCCGGTTTGTCGCGTTTGGGACTACGAGCCGGACTCGTGACCAAACTCGGCGAGGATACGTTCGGCAAGTTCATTGCCGATGCACTGCGTCAGGAGAAGATTGACACCCAAAATGTCATGTTTACCAAAGACCACTCTACCGGGATGCTGATTAAATCCAAAGTTACCAGCGGCGATCCTGAGGTCGAATATTTTCGCAGGCATTCCGCCGCTTCCACACTGAGCATTGCTGATTTTAACGAAGCTTACTTTGCCGGGGCTCGCCACCTGCACTTTACAGGTATTTCTGTCGCACTTTCCCCTGAATGCCGCGACTTCGCCCGACATGCGAAGCAGTTTATGAAAAAGGCAGGCAAAACCGTATCCTTCGATCCCAACCTCAGACCCAAGTTATGGCCTGACACACAAACGATGGTGGAGGCGATTAACGAAGCGTCCGAGGGTTGCGACTGGCTGCTGCCAGGCATTCATGAAGGTAAAATACTAACAGGCTATACTTCGCCTGAAGATATCGCTTCGTTCTACCTCGATCGCGGCACCTCGCTGGTGATCATCAAGTTGGGAACCGAAGGCGCCTATTACAAATCCGCAGATGCAGAGGGATATGTCAAGCGTTTCCGCGTAGATCATGTCGTGGATACCGTCGGCGCAGGTGACGGCTTTGCCGCAGGTGTTATCAGCGCACTGCTGGAAGGATTACCCCTGGCTGAAGCAGTCAAGCGCGGTAATGCACTTGGTGCGCTGGCTGTCATGTCAGCCGGAGACATGGACGGCTATCCGACGCGAGCCGAATTGGAATCTTTTTTGCTCAGCGCCAGCACCAATTAGTTTGGGTTCATTCCCCGCATAACCTTCACCGCTATGAGCGCAAGCTCAACAAGGCCGAATCCTAAGTCAGCCTTAACTTCCAATAGCCCGTATTCGCATTTGTACGACCTGAGCAGCATACGCATACTCAGGTCGTACAAAGGAATACGGGCTATTTTTATATATATGACATATACTCGTTTACAGCGTTTTGACGGATTCTCCTCGATGGATATCCGGCACAAATCGGTAAATAATCGGAACCGACTCGCCGCCTTCCTCAATGCTGGACAGCAGCGTTTTTGCCGCCTGCTTCCCCATATCCGCAATCGGTTGTGTAATGGTCGTAATGGGCGGATTGTAAATATGGGCAAACTCCGCATCGTCAATTCCGATAATGGACAATTCTGCCGGAATACGTATACGGCGGGCATTCACATACTTCAACACCTCAGCCAACACAATATCATTCCCGGCCAACAGTGCAGTCGGCGGCTCCGTCAGTTGGAACAGTTCCTTCAGTGTCTGCTGGATTTCTTCTCTCGGCACACTGTGCATATACTCTTCACGAAATGGCAAGCCATGCTCCTCCAGCGCCTTCTTATATCCGCTGAGCCGCTCCACTCGTGGAGTAATCCGATTCAAGCCAAGGGGCAAGGTAATCAACGCAATTCGTTCATGCTTGTGAGCCACAAGTTCCTGAATCGCCAGCTTAATCGCCATTTCGTTATCCAGCAGCAGGCTGCGTGTATTGACACCGTCCACCAGGCGGTCCAAAAACACCAATGGATATTTTTCCCGAATGAGCTGGTTGTAAATGTCCGCATGCTTTCCTGTCGGGAAGATGATTAAGCCGTCCACTTGGCGGGCCTTGAGCATCTCAATATACTGACTTTCCTTGTCAGGGTTTTCATCGGCGTTGCAAATGATCACCTGAATGCCAAAGCGCTGCAATTCCTCCTCAATCGCACGGATAGACTGAATCGACAGCGTATAATCAATGTTGGCCACAATAACTCCCACCATAAACGTCCGGTTTTGCTTCAAGCTGCGGGCCAGCCCGTTAGGCTGATAGTTCAGCTCTTGAATAACCTCGGCGATCCGGTCCTTGGTTTGGTCGCTCATATATTTATATCGTTTGTTCAGAAATTGCGAGACCGTGCTTTTAGACACTCCCGCCTTCTGGGCAACATCTTCAATCGTTGGCTTCTTCATCGGTACACTCCTTGTCTTTCATGTACTGCGTTAGTGCAACAAAAGTATATCTTTCTTTTAGTAAATTTACCATACTTCTATTTATGAATGCCATTATGATATATTTTGAGCTTAAAACTTACCTGTGGTGCCACTTCGCCAACTCCATTTTCATATACAACTTTTGGCTCACTGCTATTTCCACTCTATGCAGGAAAAAGAGGTAGTTCAAGATGTTCTCTTGAACTACCTCCACGTATACAACTCTATCAAAAAGCTAGGTTCCAGTTAACCCGAATAACTACTTGGATTAGTGTGCCGGAACAGGCGTTGCAGGTTGATCCGGTGTATCGTGCTCGACCAGCGAATGCTTTTCCCATAACCGGCTTCTCCAGCGGGCATACATGATGACAGCACGAGTCCATTCATCAGCAGCAATCGCCAGCCACACACCAGCGAGTCCCATATCCAGCTTGAATACCAGCAGATAACCCAGCGGCAAGCTCATGCAGACCATGGAGATCAGGCCCATAAAGACTGGGAACTTGGCATCTCCAGCAGCACGCAACGAGTTAATAATGACGATATTCGTCGTCCGGCCAGTTTCCAGCAGAATGCTAAGTAAAATAACCTGTGCACCCAAACGAATAATCTCAGGGTTTTCCGTAAACAAACCGAGCAGGGGTACACGGAAAAAGATAACTATGGCATCAATGATCACAGTCACGAGCAGCGCCCATTTCACACTGCTCAATACACGTTTATAAGCCGTATCCTTCTCCCTGGCTCCCACGAGCCTCCCCACTACAATAGCCGTTCCCATACCAACTGCCATACTGAACAAATAAATATAGCTCGAAATATTATTGGCATATTGACGTGTCGCCATCGCTTCAGCGCCCAGATAAGTCACATACAGTGTAAATATGAGCTGACAAGACTGATACATGATGGACTCCAGCGCGGATGGTACACCAATACGCAATATTTTTGTGATAAATTTTCTGGATAAATGGACGTAATATTTCCACTCGACACGGACCTCAGTTACCCGGTACATCAGCCAGAAGAAGATCAAGAGACAAATAAAGCGGCTACCTACTGTAGAAATAGCAGCACCTTCTACACCGAGTGCAGGCATTCCCCAATGCCCCAAAATCAAAACATAGTTGCCGACCACGTGGATCACGTTCATAAAAACCGATACATACATCGTTTCTTTGGTAAAACCGTGCGTACGAATGGTCGCCGCCAGCGAGTTAATCAATGCCTGAAGGAAAATGGCCCCCCCGACGATACTCATATAGGATTCCGCGTAAGTCAGAATATCCCCCTGGACATTCAGCCATTGCAACATATGAGTACCAAACACAAGAAAAATCACGCTTAGCAAAAGACCTACCATTAAATTCAGAGTAATGGCCGTACCCGTCACCTGAGCCGCTTCGACAAGTTTCTTAGAACCGATATATTGAGCTACGACGATAGCAGCGCCGTTGCCGATAACCTCCAGTACAAGGATAGCGATTGAAATAATTTGATTGGACGCGCCCACACCCGACACTGCATTATCAGATACAGAACTGAGCATGAATGTATCGACGCTTCCCATTAGCATAAACAGGAACAATTCAAGGAAAATAGGCCATGTCAAACGGAACAAATTCAGTTCCTTGGCTTCGGACAATACCGAACCATTTTTTAGTGCTCTGGTTGTCATTCATTCACCTTTCTTCATAGAATATTTAATGATCAAAGGGTATGTTAGCACAGTCATTCTGAAAATACATCCCGTTTACGTAAAATGATTTGAAAAATACGTAAGAGTTCATTTATCACCTTCTTTATATTTGATTATCGAACTTTATTGAAACAAGCTGTTGCAAGAATATAGCCATAATCCGGTCCGCTCGATGTCTTGATGAGCTAAAGGGTATAATAGATTAAGAGCTTGTGAGCATTGCCGCTGACAGGACGTGCAGATTGTTGTATGCTTCCCAAGCATAATTTGTAATTTAGAAATGGATTATATAGGTCATTCATAGACTTAAACGGTAATAAAGGAGGCTTTTACAGATGACTCAATCATTTCAAGCCCTTGTCGTCGATCAGACGCAGGACGGAGAGGTTCAAGCAGAAGTACGTTCTTTGGAAACTGACAGTTTACCTGCTGGAGAAGTATTGATTCGTGTCGCTTATTCCAGCATCAATTATAAAGACGGGCTTGCCGCCCGCAAGGATGGCAATATTGTCAAATCCTATCCGTTCGTACCCGGCATAGATTGTTCGGGAACCGTCGTTTCTTCCGAGGATAGCCGTTTTAGCGAAGGACAAGCGGTACTCGTTACCGGGTACGGGCTGGGTGTGTCTCAATTCGGAGGATTCAGCCAATATGCGCGCGTGCCTGCGGACTGGGTGGTTCCACTTCCCGACGGACTCACGCTGAGAGAGGCGATGATTTTTGGGACAGCCGGATTCACCGCAGCCCTGTCGTTATATCGGCTGGAGCAAAACGACGTTGCGCCGGAGAAGGGTAAGGTGCTCGTCACCGGTGCGACGGGTGGCGTAGGCGGTGCAGCCATTTCCTTGCTGCACAAGAGGGGCTACCATGTCGTAGCCAGCAGTGGCAAAGTCGAATCCCATGATTACCTCAAGGCGCTCGGAGCAGCCGATGTTATTTCGCGTGAGGAGGTTTACGACGGTGCCGAGAGCATTCGACCGTTAGCCAAGCAGCTTTGGCAAGCGGCTGTAGACCCTGTAGGCGGAAAGCCGCTCGCTTCGCTGCTCAGCCAGATCGCCTACAACGGCTCTGTTGCCGTGAGCGGCCTGACGGCAGGCACCAAGCTGCCTACGACGGTGCTGCCGTTTATTTTGCGCGGCGTAAATCTACTGGGCATAGACTCTGTCTTCTGCCCCTATGACACCCGCGTAGCGATCTGGAAGCACATCGGCAGTGATTGGAAGCCGGAACAGCTAGAACAGCTCGTTGAGCGCGAAATTGGCTTGGCTGACCTGCCAAGCGCGCTCGAAGACATCCTGGCAGCCCGCTCACAGGGTAGAACGATTGTACGGCTGGCTGATTAAGCGGAAGGTTGTCCACAAGCTATCCGTTGACGGGTTTTTGCGCGAAGGTGTGTTCATCCCGTAGGGTCGTAGCAATGAAACATATAAGAAGCCTGTAAATCTGCAGTTTTGAGATTTACAGGCTTCTTTTTTTGTGTGGTACATTGGAGAAAAAGTGGACACATTCGAAGCGGACGATTTATTTTCATAACCAAATGAACCTTTTGTGAACTCCAATTGTTGTATAGATAAACTGCACGAGAAAGGAGAGCCATCATTGCAAAGTAATCGAGAGTTGTTTGATCTGTATCAACGGGATGTGTACCGAACCTGCTACTACATGGTCCATAACGCCTCGGATGCAGAGGATTTAACACAGGAAGTGTTTATAACCTTGTTTCGCAGCAATCGTGAGCACATCGAGCAACTAAAAGCCTGGATTATGAAAGTTACGGTCAATCATTGTCTGAACCATCTTAAACGCCGAAAAAGCCTGCATCTGAAAGTATCGGCCAATCCCCATCTTTTTACTGGAACAGAAAACAAGCCTGTGGACAGGCAGGTGGAGGAACGCGAGTCGGCTGAGGAATGGGCTGTTTATATGAATCGCCTACCGGCCAAAATCCGCGCTGTGCTGACACTTCGCTATATGCATGATTTCACGCTGGCAGAAATATCCAAACTGCTGGAAATTCCGCTGGGAACCGTCAAATCCAGGACACACAAAGGGCTAAAGTTAATGGAACAAATACTGCGGGAGGCTGGCGCACAGATTCCCGAGCTGGAAGGAGAGAACTATGAACAACGTAGAAAAGGCATTGAAGCACAAGTTAAATGATGATTCGAAAATGGCCTATCCTGACTTCGATGAGATGTGGAACCGGATGGAACAGACAGGGCATACTGCCCCTACGCTAACCGACACTTTCGATTCATTCACTCCGCACCGACATAGAAATTGGCGCAAAATAGCTATCGCTGCTTCCCTGAGCGCACTTCTCGTTGCCGTTCCCGTCTATGCCGCCATCCATTATAACTGGGACAATCTGCTGCACGGAAGAAGTGGAATTGAGACGGCTTTAGCTCAAAACCTTGGACAGCCTTTAGAACAGTCTGTCACCAGAGACGGGATAAAGCTGACGTTGCATACCGCTATTGTCGATGAGAACCGGACCGTGATTCTGTACAGCTTGGAGGTCGGAAAACGGGCAGACAACGAGTTTTGGAATGTCAAAGGCGTATCACTTAAAAATGCTGCGGGGAAAAGCAGCGAAGGGGAGTATAGCTTTCAGCAATGGGACGAGAAAAATCAACGCTATAACGGTTACTTTGAAAGTGATTGGACACCGCAGCAAGAAACAGAGAACGCGCGGCTGGCCGTAGATCATATAGAGCTCACCAGCGTTCAGGAACTGGATTTGCCGCTCGATATCAAATCACCTCAGACGCAGACTTTCAAACTGGATCGTAACGGCTTACAAAATATGAAGGTACAAGTATTTGAACAAGGTAAGGACAAGCTGATGCTGTCCTCAGCAATTACCTTCGATTCGTCCATACCAAAGGAATGGGACAATCCACAAATTATTGCCTATAAAGATGGGAAGCCTGTGAATCCTCAATCTGGAGGGACATTTGGTACACCCGGTGAGAACGGAGAATACACAGCCCAGCAGTATTTTACTAAAGAGGATATACCAGAAGGGCAAACTACTTTTAAACTGCAATATACACAAACCGAGAAAAGTATACATGAGCCCCTAAATTTTGACCTGCAGTTAAGCAAGAAGAAAATGGAGAGCGGTACAATAAAAAGCGTGCTGAATACCCCATTAGAGAACGGCAATCCGAATTTTATGCTGGAACAAATGATTGTCACACCGACACAAATCCGTGTCACGATCAGAAGCAAGGAGAAATTCGCCATGTTACCTTATCAAAAATATTTTCTTTCTGTGAACGGTACAACGTTAGAGGGTAGCCGTTGGTCTTCACCTGATCAGGAACACGATCTGAACACGATCCGTTTTGAACGACCAGCCAATCTTGTGATTACCCGGGATACTCCCATTACTTTTACAGGCAAATACAAGGTTACGACCCATTCGGATGACAAAACGCCACAGCGTTTAGCTGATATTTCTGAGCAAAAACAGACGCTAACGACGCAAATCGGTGGCTATCCTGTGAAGTGGACCTACTACAAGCAAGGCTCGGACTTGTTCGTAGAAACCGAAAGTGAGGATACTCACTTTGGGGGGATTAACCAGACGCATATTGGCCTGGGGAAAGAAAGGATTATTGGCAAGCCGATCACGGCCAACTTCGCCGGAGATGGCAATAATAAGGCAGTGGATGTCTACAAGAACTTCAAGGGAAAGGAAGCTTCTATTTATATGTTCTACTATACAACAGACGACCCGGAAGCAGAGACGACCGTACCCTTGCAGCCACTGACAAGCAACAGCAAAGTATCTAAATAACAATGCTATAAAAAGAGGGTTCTCTATACCTGTGTGATTCACAGTATAGGAACCCCCTTTTTTATTTGTCTAACAAGGCACAGTCTGCGTGAAGCTGTTGTAACTCCGCTTTACTTCACAGAACCTTGCGTAACACCATTGATAATCCATTTTTGTGCAATCAGGTAGACAATAATCATCGGCAGCAAGGCCATCAGGTACGAGGCAAAGGCCAGATTAAAATCCGTATTGAACTGTCCCTGAAATACATACTGAACGAGCGGCAGTGTATATTGCTCCGCATCGCTGATAATAATGAGCGGCAGTAAAAAGTCATTATATGTGGACAGACAAGTGAGGATCCCCACCGTAGCACTAATCGGCGCCATCAGCGGAAATATAATGCGCCAAAATGTCCCCCATGTCGTCGCGCCATCTACCGTAGCTGCCTCTTCCAATGCCACTGGAATCGAGCGAATATAACCAACATACACGAAGACATTAAACGCCAAGCCATATACCGTATGCAGCACGATAAGACCCAACAGATTGGTCATATGGAGGCCCGAGGCCAGCTTCACAATCGGCAGCATGATGATCGGGAACGGAATAAACATGGCGCTCACAAAGTAAAAATATAACCCCTTGAAGAAACGCCGCTGCATATTACGAGCAATGGCATAAGCAACCATGGAATTGGTTAGCAAAGTGAGGATGACTGTCGATGTTGTCACCATCACACTATTCTGAAAAGCACTGAAAAAGTTGGTCATTTCCACTGCACGACTAAAATTTTCCCAATGCAGCTCCGTCGGAAAGGCAAAGGCGGAATGCGCCATCTGCTCGGGATTTTTAAGTGCAATCGTCACCGTCATATAGAGGGGAAACAGGATAAATATTGTCCCCAACGCTACCAGAATCAGCACAGGCCAGTTGGTACGTCTGCTTGTTTTCATCAGTTGTCCATCTCCCTTCTCTGGAGGAATCGCAGCTGTAAGATGGAAATGATCGCGATCACAATAAAGTAAATCACAGAGTTAGCCGACTGATATGCAAATTCCCCACCTCTAAAGCCCCCGGTGTATATCAGATGGGAAATCGACTGCGTGGCCCGTCCCGGTCCTCCGTTCGTCAAGGCCACGATCTGATCAAATACCATCAGGGAATTTTTCATCGCCAATACCATATTGATCGTAAAAAACGGAGCAATCAACGGAAAGGTAATGCTCCAGAATTCACGCCATTTACCTGCACCGTCCAGATTGGATGCCTCATACAGACTGGTCGGAATCGTTTGTAGCCCTGCCAGATAGAGAATCGTATTAAAGGCAATGCCCTGCCATACGGCTACGATGACCACTCCTACCCAAGCCAACTGCTCACTGCCTAAGATGTTTGTCGATAATGAACTGATGCCTAAGTTCTGTCCCCAGATCGTAAACACGTTCGAGAACAGGTAATTGAATATGTAACCTACGATCAACACGCTTAAAATATTAGGTAAGAAATAAATCCCGCGAAAGAAATTACGGAAACGTATTTTAGCGTTCAGCCCCATGGCAATCAGCAAGCTGAGAATATTAATCGCAATGGTAACCACAATCGCAAATTTGAAAGTAAACCAGTAAGCATTGCCCACATTGTCGTCCTGAAACAAATTAATATAGTTCTTAAACCCGACAAAGTGATACTGATGGCCAAATCCATTCCAATTGGTAAGCGAGTAATAAAATCCCTGCAAGGCAGGTAAGGTCAAAAATATAAAAAACAATAGCACCGCCGGCACCGTCATCCAGTAAAAAGTCGTTAGTCGCTTATTCATGTCTCGTCCTCCTCCCCTATCGGCGGTTAGCTACCTTATTCCACTCCCGGTCGAGCTTGGCTAGATAGGCATCGATGTCTCCGTTTTGCAGGAACGCCTGTACAATTGAATTCAATTGGACCGCTTTGGGAATATAATGATCGGCAAAATCAATGACACGGCCTGATTTAAAATACGGCAGCAGCTCTGCCACACTCGGGTCATCCTGCGTGACTCCCTTCACCGCTGAAAACAACGTTTGTTCCGTAATGTATTGCTTGCTGTTCTCCGGTTTTAATAAGAAGGCAATGAACTCCTCCGCCTCCTTTTTATGCGGCGTGCTTTCCGAAACAGCTAAAAGCGTATCTATACCAGACACCAGCTTGACCGCCTTTGCGTCATTCCCTGAGGGTAACGGGAAAAATCCGAGTTCCACTTTCGGGTTAGCTTTGCGAATTTCAGATATAGCCCACGAGCCCTGAATGTACATCAGTCCCTGCCCGTTAGCGAAAGCACGATTACCGTCAGCATAGTTTTTGCCAAAATTATCACTATGTCCGTATTTCAGTAGCTCCAGCTGCTTTTCCGCAACCTCGCGGTACTTGTCCTGAAAGGTGACCTGATTCTCACGCCGTTGCAGGAAAAAATCAATGCCCACCAAATTCGGACCCAGTGCATTAAAAGGAAGGTTCGTTTGCCAATCATCTTTATATGTAAAATAAAATGGGATTTTACCAGCAGCCTTGATTTTTTGCGCCGTTGCAATCAGTTCATCCCACGTTTTGGGCACCTGTAATCCCATTTCCTTAAAAAGTGTCTTGTTATACATCACACCATTCGCATTCGCAGCATAAGGAATTCCATACACGGGATCGACCCCGGTCACATCCTTAAGCATTTTGAGGTAAATCGGGTCCACCGTACGTGGCAATTCTGAATTTGCCAGGTCCGTAAAAATACCGCTCTGCGCCAAAATGGAGTAGGTATCTGTGGCGCCAAGACCCACAATGTCAGGTACATCGTTTTTGACAACCCGGGTCAATAGCACCGTTTCTGCCTCTGGCGGATTGACCTGTGTCACTTCAATACCGGGATGTTCCTGATTGAATTGAGCGATCAGCTTATCAAACGAACCCTTGGCCTCCGGCTTGTTTTGGAAAAACTCAATTTGCACCTTGCCTGAATTGTCACTCCTATTGCATGCGCTTACAATGATCGCTAGCAGCAGGATCGCCGCTAGTGTAGACAGTCTTTTGACCCCATTCCACATGCTCATACCTCCTTTTCCCCTATGTCAATCTATGCGGGACTAGACAATTAATACCCGTCCCTTGCAGAAAAGAAACGATATAGTGGAAGCAATTACCGCCACGAAGTCCAACACCGCTCGTATAAAAAAAGATCCAGCTAACCTTCAAACGGTCGCTTGGATCTTTTCTAATTGTATAGTGTCAACTGCAAAATCTATGTTAAAAAATTCGTTTTTGCCACCGTACACAACTAATAATAATGCACACCACCGACATTCCCCCTGTACACACCCAAAATTCAAATGAATTTTGGACCCTTAGAGCAAGTAATATTTCCCGAAACGGGTCCATTAACATAATGAGCGGTCTAGACAATTTAAAGAGAAATGCAGATAAAACCAGAATTGATAAATAAGCAAACAGGGGTCGAGATATAAATAAGCATACGGCACTGCTCAACATGAGCTTCACCAAACAAACGATAAACAGTATGAGATAAAATGCAAGTATGTAGGTTATGGCATCAGATGAGGTAGAAGGTGTTGATGCACCATATTTTAAGAAAGTAGAGCTATGCGGGAAAAGAAACCATCCTGCAATCACGCTTATAAACAAACCTGTCCCAACGAAAATGACCGTCGTGACCGATAGTGCGAGCATCTTGGCAAGCCAAAACTGCAAACGACGGTACGGGCGCAACATGTAGAGCCTATACGCCCCTGAATAAAGATCACCACTCAACTGATCCACATACAGGATAGGCAACATCGCCAGAGTTAGAAATAAAGCAACCTCACTCATCATCAGCCATGGCAGGTTTAAATTGTTGACGAGCATGGTTCCTTCACCAAAACGGAAGATCTTTGTTCCCGTCATTTTATAACTCCATATAATCGCTACAATTATTAATATATAGGCTACGTACAACGAATAAGTGGACTTCCGCTTCCAAATTCGTTCCATTTCACTGTGCCAAATTCCCAGCATCAAGCAATCCCCCTAACACAAATAATCATCGGCTACAAAGCGGCGATATGCCCCCCATGTAAACAAGACAAGATATACACTTACAACGGTAATGATGGCCCCGTTCACAGATAAACTTCCGATTAAAGAATTATTCAATCCCGTATGCTGCAGATATGGAATAATCATAAATGTGACCACATCATATAGGTATGGAACATGAGAAACAAAGGATGCCAATTTTAGATACAGCGGATCAAATAACAGAGAAGCCAAATTGTATACCATGCAAATACCAATAGCATATGTAACACTCTTGCTATACATAGCAAAAAAGCAATACAAGGAACTTATAGCTAATAGAGAAGCAAATGCCCAGCCATAGTATTCAAGGATGCGCAGCAATCGAACTCCAGACAGACCTATATCACTTAAATCATATGAAAATTTCCATACTTCAGCGATCACCTGTGAGGATAAGGCATATATAATGAGAAGAAGTAAGATAGAAACATTCAAAACCAGCAGCTTGCTCCAAAAAATCTGACCACGGGTAAATCGACGCATGAATAATAGCCGCAGCCGTCCACTTTGAAATTCCTCAGTAAACACAGCAGCAGCTAAAGCAGCCACAGCACTGTTGCAAAATAAATATAAATTCTCCTGCAGACTGGTGACGATAAAATTCTGGTGTAGCACCTCTATTGGAACATTCCGAGTACGCAAATAGTATAATCCTGTCGAATAGGCTAGCACAGGTGTGCATAAAACCATAAGCCAGAACCACTTTCGCTTCCACAATCGTTCGAATTCACTGTGTATCAATCGCTTCATAATCCCATTAACCCCATAAAGGCATCCTCCAGACGTTGGCCTTCCTTTATCAGCTGATCAGTAGGCCCCTGCCAAACTAGCCTGCCCTCTTTAATTACGATAAGTTCATCGCACATCTGTTGCAATTCGTCCAGCAGATGACTGGAGATAAAAAAGGCATAATTGGCCGAGTTACGCAAACCAAGCACAATATCACGCAGTTCTCTCATCCCCATGGGATCAAGACCATTAGACGGTTCATCCAACAACAAAAGCTCCGGAGTACCCAGCATGGACTGTGCAATACCTAGTCTTTGCTTCATTCCAAGCGAATAGGTTTTTACCTTGTCGTCGCCCCGCGTTTCTAATCTCACCTTTGTAAGCAACTCTTCGATATGTGCCTCCCGATCTGAGGATGCAATTTCAGAGTGCAGCCGTGATAAATTACGTAAAACCTGCCTGCCTGTCATATAATCAAAAAAGACTGGAGATTCAATAATGGCCCCCACCTTGGACAGCGCTTTTTCCCGGTCCGTATGTACATTATATGAAGCTATCTGTACAGAGCCGCTGGTTGGCTTCATTAATCCAGTCATAATACGCATCATTGTTGTTTTGCCCGCTCCATTGGGTCCGATGAATCCATAAATCTTCCCTTTCTGAAGCTTGAATGAAATATTATTTAATAAATTTCTTTTCCCCATTTTTTTTGTTACCTGATTGACCTCCAGCAAGAAGTCCGACATATCGTTCCCTCCATCGTATAATTGATAGGCATGATATTAATATGGATAAGCCCATTTAATATTGGTTAACATCGCGTGCACAAATTAGAAAGTATCATATGTTGCGAAATGTAAACGAATTACTTTATATGTAAAATAAAAATATAAAAAATCATTAATACCAATTTATTTTAATATATGGTTATTCTTTTTCCAATCTCTCATTCTCTTTACCATACAAAAATAGCCCCTCAGTAGGCGTACTACCTCAGGGCTATCCTTTATAAAATATACGTTTGCCTATCTTCAGCAACCAGCCTATCACTTACTCTAGTTCAATCCACTCGCCGAGCAACGTGTCCAGCTCCGCTTGCAGCTGCTCGCGGGCATTCCATAGCTCCGCCATGCGTGCCGTGTCACTACCAGTACCGAGCAGCTCCAGCTCGGCATCTGTCGCCGCCAATTCTGCTTCCTTGGCGGCAATCGCCCGCTCCAAGCGCTCGCGGGACGCAGCGGGCGAGCGGGATGGCTTCGCTGCCTTCGCTCCGCGTGCCCCACCCCGGGCATCGGGCGCCCCCAAGCGACCTGCCGACCCGGAGCGAGCACGGCTCGCATCGGCTCCGGTGGTCGCTCCTGTCCGCGAAGCCGTTCCCGCATCATTGCTTGCTGCGCCAGCAGGCGTAGCCAGGCCCGAGCCTGAGCCGCCACCAGATGCGGCTCTACTTGCAGATGCCGATCGTCCCCCTGCATCCGCCCCACGTTGCAAGCGAGCGTTTTCCAGCTCCCGCTTCTTCGCGCGGTATTCATCGAAGCCGCCCAGATAAAAGGACAGCTTCCCGTTCTCCAGCTCCCACACGCGCCCAGCCAGCTTGTTCACAAAGTAGCGGTCATGGGAAATTGCCAGCACCGTTCCCGTGTAGGTGTCCAGCGCTTCCTCCAAGGCCTCGCGAGAGTCGATGTCCAAATGGTTCGTCGGCTCATCCAGCACCAGCAAATTCGGCTTTTTCATGACCAGCAGCGCCAGCCTTAAGCGGGACCACTCTCCACCGGACAGCATGCTCACAGGCTTAAACACATCGGCGCCGTAAAATAAATACTTCGCCAGCTGCCCGCGCGCCTCGCCTTCTTCCAGTCCTGCTTCCTCCTTGAAATAAGCAAGCACCGTTGCCCGGCTATCCCGTTCTCTCTCTTGTTGCGCCAAATATCCGTACTCGACGCGCGCGCCCCATTGGACCGTGCCTGTATCTGCGCTTTCCTGACCAAGCAACAGCTTGAGCAGCGTCGTTTTACCTGCGCCGTTATCGCCTAACAAAGCTACCTTTTCACCGAATTCTAGGCTCCCTGTAGCCCCGTTTAAGATCTGACGTTCTCCATAGGCTTTGGCGATTTCTTCAAACTGAAGCACCCGGCGACCGGAACGATCCTCCAGTTTTAAGTTAAACTCTGCTCCCTGCGGGTCCAGTACAGGCCGCTTCACCAGTTCCATGCGCTCCAGCGCCTTGCGGATTGAGGCTGCCTTTTTGAAGAACTTTTCGTTGTCGCCATTGCGCCCCCACTCTTCCAAACGCCGAATGGCTTCCTTCATCTTTTTGATTCGCTTTTGCTGTTCCTTATAATCCTCAAATTGCAGCAGCAAACGTTCTTCCTTTTCCTTAACGTAGCCGCTGTAATTCGTATAGTACGTAAAGGCCTCGCCATCCTCCAGTTCGATCATCTTGCCAGCAACTCGATCCAGAAAATAGCGGTCATGGGATACAACCACACAGGCCCCGGTGTAGCTCTGCAAAAATTGCTCTAGCCATTCCAGCCCTTTCAAATCCAGATGGTTGGTTGGCTCATCCAGCAGCAACAAATCTGGCCGTCCAATGAGCTGTGATGCCAGCGCTATTTTGGTTTTCTCTCCGCCCGAGAGTGAACCGAAGTTGCGCGTATACATAGCTTTCGGAATACGCAGCCCATCCGCTACCTGATCTATATTGGCATCCATTTCATAGCCGCCGTTACGCTCAAACCGCTCTTGGAGAGAAGCATACATTTGCAGTAGCTTTTCCAACATCCCCGGGTTCGCTGCCACAATCGGATCTGACATTTCCCGTTCGAGCGTGCTCATCTGATTACGGCAATCCTTCAGCTCACGATAGGCGTAAGCCAGCGTTTCGTATACGGTGAAGTTTTCAAACTCCGCCGGGATTTGCGGCAAGTAGCCGATTTTCGTATCTTTGGCAATGACAAGCTGCCCTTCATCCGGGCGGGACAAGTGTGCAATCAGGCGTAAAAGGGTGGTTTTACCGCTTCCGTTGCGGCCGATGAGCCCCACCTTTTCTCCCTTATGGATATCAAACGTTGCTCCATCTAAAACCAGATTGGCAGCGTGGTATTTTTTCAATTGTTGACCATTTACAATGTACATGTTCAGGCTCTCCTTTATTTAGGAAGACCCTTACCCAGGTAACACAAAAAGAGCCGCAGGAGCAACCCCGCGACTCTTCGGAAGATGTAACAATCCGTTCGAGTTAAGGTAGGCGTCTTCTCGCGATGTTTACAACCGTATGATTAAAATTGGACAGACTTCTCCCGTTGTATGGAAAAGCATGAACAATGCCAGCCATAGCAATCGGCAGCTGGCTAATACGGTTGTTCAGCATCTCGTGATTCACCTACCTCACCTCCTTCTTCATAATTGTGTGTAGTATAGCATGTTTTCTCGTATTATAAAAGAGGGGTAATGGCCTATCGCACTATGAAACGGAGTGTTGCCCTCTGACAGCCTGTGATGTCCCGGCTCTGGTAATCGAAAATACGCCGCAGACAAAAGCAACAATCACAAATGCCCCGCCCACCCAAGCGTTCGTGGCAACAGAAGCGCTATTCTCAATCACTACCCCACCTAAGGCAGAACCGAGAGCGATCCCGACCTGGAGTGCGGAGAAATTAAAACTTTGCTGAATACTACCCGATTCGGGCGCATTTTCAATAAGATAACTTTGCATTGGGGGCGACAAGGCCCAGCTCAGGATTCCCCAGATGATCAGAAGCGGCACAAACACATACATCGAGTGAATCGAGAACGGCAGCAGGAACATCACAGCGATAAACACACCTACGACAATGAGAATACTTTTCGCTGTACCGAATCGGTCGGCCAAAGAGCCGCCAATAAAGCCGCCGCTCACTGCCGCCAATCCAAAGACAAAATAGGCGACACTCACCCACGAGGCGTTCAAACCCATCAGGTTTTCCAAAAACGGTGTGAAATACGCATACAACGTGTAGTGTCCCGCCAGTGTCAGCGTAGTGACCAGATGGGCACTGATCACTTTAACATTTTTCAAGGACTTCAATTGCTCACGCATAGGCACAACATGCTCTGTCGGAATCCGTTCCATAAACAAGTTCATAATGATCATAGAAACTACGGTCAACAAGGCAATAATCAGAAATAGCACCCGCCAGCCAAACGCATTTCCAATCAGCACCCCGGCTGGGATGCCTAGCACGATAGAGGAGCTGACCCCCATGGAGATCACACCGAGAACGCGGGCCTGATAAGCTTTGGACACCACTTTAACCGCAATGGTTAGTGACAATGTCACGATCAACGACCCACTTGCAGCAGTAACGATACGAGATATAAACAACACAGCATAGTTCGGACTCCAGAAAGCCAGCAGACTTCCCAGGATAAAGATAAACATCGACCACAAATACAGTCGTTTTCGTTCAATTTTGGCGGTCAACGCCAACAAAGTCGGCCCGGCAATAGCGTACACAAGCGCATAGATCATGATAAGCTGTCCTGCCGTGCTCACAGAGACATTCAAATCCTGTGCAATCTGGGGCAGCACACCACCAATAATCAACTCCACCAGACCTACCGTAAAGGTCGCAATGGTTAAAATAACTACTTTGAAGTTCATTACATTAGCTCCTTTGCTTTCATGTAAATCCCTCGTAACACGCAAAAAAATCCTGACCACAAGAAATGTACAAGACGTACACTTTTTGTAATCAGGATTTATCGGTTCCTGGTAGAGACCCTCAAACCATATTATTGAGGTTATACAAATGGGGCATTCATTTATTACGCTTCACGAAGGTTATAGCTATTACTATAAAGGAGCCTTTAGCTAAGTTCAACCCCTAGAGCCGCAAAAATTCGCTCATGGCACGATCCGACAGATAGGGTAAATACTCATGACCATATTCGTGATACACAAGCAATTCCTTGTCCGATACGATTTTATTGTACACTGCGAACTGTGTGGAAGGTGGGCAAATCACATCAGATAGCCCTGTCACGAATAGCACCCGTCCTCGAATACGGTCTGCTAAATGTTGAATGTCGATGTAGCCTAAGCGGTGAAACACTTCGCTCTCACGTACATGATTGGGATCAAACCAGCGAAAATAATAAACCAGTTCCTCATAGGCCGATGTCGTTGCATCCAGCGCCCAAGCTCTTTTATAATCCGACAGGAACGGATATACCGGTACCGCCACACGGACACGCGGCTCCAATGCAGCGCAGGCAACCGTTAGTGCCCCGCCTTGGGAGCAGCCAAATGCACCGATCCGTTCAGGGTCAACCTGCTCCATAGACATTAGAATGCGCACCGTCTGTACCGTATCCAAAAATACGTTGCGGTAATACAACCGATCCGGGTCCGGGTCGTCAATCCCGCGGATAATATGGCCGCGAACCGTCGTTCCCTGAACCTGCAAATTGTCCTCGGACAGTCCGCCTTGCCCTCGGCAATCCATAGCCAGCACAGTGAATCCGTGTGCCGCATAGCTCACCTTGTCGAACCAGTCGCCACTATCGCAGGAATACCCATGGAACATCGCCAAGGCTGGACCTTGTTCCGTAAGATGCTTGGGACGAGCCAGCTTCCCATGTACCCTTGCCCCGCCCACTCCAGTAAAATACAGATGGTAACACTCCACCAGCGGAGAGACAAAGTCAGCAGGCTCCAGTGTATATTCCAGTGGCTGTCGTTCCAGTTCTTGCAGTGCCCGTTCCCAATACTTATCAAAATCCTGCGGCTTCGGATTACTTCCCTTATAGGAATGTAGCTGCTGTAAAGACATATCCTCCGGCATGTAAATTTCCTCCTACATCCGGCCGGACTCACGGTCATCTGCGACTACTTCATCCGTTGCGATGACATACTTCATAATGTCAGATACTGTCGTGTATGCGATACCTACATACGTATCAGCGGCTCCATAATAAATTGCAATTCTTCCGGTGTCCGCATCATGCAGTGTAGCACACGGGAACACCACATTCGGAACAAAGCCACGCTCTTCGTACCATTCCTCCGGGGTCAACACGAAATTGGAGGAACGATATTTAACTTTGGACGGATCATCCAGATCAAGAACAGCTACTCCCATGCTGTATACCAGTCCATTGCACGTGCCTGTCACCCCGTGGTAGAACATCAGCCAGCCCTCTGTCGTCTCAATCGGTGCCGGTCCGCCGCCAATCTTCACCGATTGCCACCAGCCCTGACCGCCCTTGCTCATTACATGACGGTGCTTGCCCCAATAGACCAAGTCAGGACTTTCGCTAAGGAAAATATCCCCAAATGGCGTATGACCACTGTCGCTCGGACGGGATAGCAACATAAAGTTTCCATTTAGCTTGCGAGGTAACAGCACTCCGTTGCGATTAAACGGCAAGAACGGATTTTCCAATCGCACAAAGCTTTTGAAATCCTTCGTTTGTGCGATCCCCAGCGCTGCTCCATAAAAATCTGTGCACCAGATGATATAATACGTATCTTCCACTCGAACCAGACGCGGATCGTAAGCATAATTAGGCTGATACTCATTCCCTTCCTCATCGACTAAATGCAGACGCTCTGTCTCAATGTCCCAAGCCAGCCCATCGTCACTCCAGCCGAGATGCAAATGCGGACGTCCATTAATCGTTTCAGCACGAAATATTCCTACAAACCGTCCTTCATACGGAGCTACTGCACTGTTGAAAATACGGGCAATGCCGGGTACCGGATTCCGTCCAATGACCGGGTTTTCAGTATGCCTCCACACCGGAGCCTCGCTACCTACGGGCTTATCCTGCCACGGCATTTTCGACAGGCTATCTCCTACAATTCGTACGTTACCTACATCCAAATCCACATTCAATTTACTCATACTTGACTCTCCTCTCACCTAAACACTTTATTTTTTTGATCTTTCTATTTGACTGAACCCTGTGCAAATCCGTTATAGATATACTTTTGTAATGATAAAAACGCAACCAGCGTCGGAATAATCGCAATGATGATGCCTGCACTAATGACCTCCCATTGCGATCCGTATGGCCCTTTAAACTTAAACAGTGCCGTCGATATAACCTGAAGACTTGTTTTGGGCATATACAGGAACGGGGTGTAAAAATCATTGTAAATATTAACCCCCTTGATGATGATTACCGTCACAATGGCAGGCTTCAGCAGCGGCAAAATAATGCGCCAGTAGATGGTCAGATAGGAAGCCCCATCCAACATGGCCGACTCATCCAGCGCCACTGCGATGGAATCCAGAAACTGAAGGAAAATATACACCGCAATAATATCGGTTCCCAAATACAGTAAAATAGCTGCCCAAGGTGTGTTAAACAGTTCCAGTTTGTTAATGATCTGGAATGTCGATACCTGTGTCGTCACCCCCGGAATGAGCGTGGCGAGCAAGAACGCACCCAGCATGAGACTTTTACCTTTAAATTTAAAACGGTTCAAAATATACGCGATCATGGAACCGGTCAACGTAGCCCCGATGATGGAGATCAGCAAAATAAAGGCTGTGTTCAAAAATCCAGTTAGCATATTTCCATCCACAAAGGCTTTGGCGTAGTTCGCCCAGTTCAGCCAGTTCACCGGGGGAGTCAGAGGACTGCTTGCCGCATATTCAGCCTTCGTCTTCAAAGATGCAAACAAAATCACAACAATCGGCAGTAGAGCAATGAACGCACCTAGCAATAGCGCGGCATACTTGATGCTGTTTGCCAGCAATCTTTTTAGCTTATACATGATTAGTCCTCCTCCCCCCGAATCAGCAACCGCTGAAGCAACGTAACAGCAATTACGATCAACAGCAGAACAACCGCCATCGCCGAGGCCAAACCAACCTTGCTGTATTTGAATGCCACATCAATCGTCTGAATGACGAACGTTTTACTACCGTTGGAGCCACCGGTCATAATGTAAGGAATATCGAATGCACTGATCGCACCGCTAATTGCCAGGATCAGGTTCAGCTGCAAAATTCGCTTGATAGTCGGCAAAATTATAGAGCGGAACTGATGCCAGCGGTTGGCTCCGTCGATATCGGCTGCTTCATACAGATCACTGGATATAGAAGAAATCGCACCTAGAAACACAATAAAGTTAAAGCCCATGTATCTCCAGATCGACGTACCAGCCAGCGAAATATTAATAATCTCCGGGTTGCCCAGCCACAGCTTGACATACGAACCCAGCCCCACTGCCTGAAGCAGAGTATCGAGGGTACCATCCGGTTTAAAAAAGAATAGAAAAATAAAACCAATCGCCACCCCGTTCATCAGGGAAGGAAAGAACAAAATGCCTTTAAAGAAATTTTTAAACCAGGTTTGAAAGCTGAGAATGGTTGCAAAATAAAGGGCCAAACCCATCTGTACAAACGTGGCTACAAAGTAATACAGACTGACCTTAAACACCGAGAAATATTCGGGGTCGGTAAAGATTTTGATATAGTTTTCAAAGCCCACATATTCCAGACGCTTACTATAGCCGTTCCAGTCCGAAAAGCTGTATTTAAACATATTGATCACCGGCAAGTATGCAAAAGTGACCAGCAGCGCCAGCGGAATAAATGAAAAGGCAACAATAATCGCTAATCTTTGTTTGGAGTAGCTGAGATTCGAAAATTTAAACATGCTGCACCTCCTGGCTATCCGTCCATCAACTGCCACGTCAATCTCTTCTTATGGTCAGTTCAGATGGCTATTTTGCTTCCTTGGCTGCCACTTCAGCACGCGCCTT
Organism: Paenibacillus sp. AK121; assembly: GCF_019042715.1. Lineage (NCBI taxonomy): Bacteria > Bacillati > Bacillota > Bacilli > Caryophanales > Paenibacillaceae > Paenibacillus > Paenibacillus sp. AK121. The sequence goes on along the minus strand of NZ_JAHPJM010000002.1, from coordinate 305,414 downwards.
CACCCATGCATCGTTGAGATCCTTCATAATGGTGTCGTACGATTCCGGGCGATTACCCACCGCTGCCTCAATAATGCGTTTCTTGAAATCAGGCTGCCACAAGCCGATTTCTCCCATTTTATCGATTTTATCGACAATTCCTTCCTGCCCCTTCGGAGACGGAGTCAGCGCTTCAAAAGCAACGCCCTCATTCTCGTACTGCTTCAAAATGGCAGGCATTGCGGCACCCTTCAGCGGACTAATGCTGCCTGCCTGCTCTACGGCATAGTTGGACTTTTCGGTAAACCAATCCACCCAGGCACGGGCCGCCTCTTTATTTTCACTGTTTACGTTAATAGCGAGGTTAAAGTCACCTGCCAGCGGTACAAGTACCTTGGAGGCATTCGTCGGGAAAGGCATAAAACCGATATCATCCTTGTTAGAAGCTACGCTTTTGATCTGATCAATCGCCCAAGAGCCAAGCACCATCGTACCGATTTTGCCTTGTGCAAGATCCGCCTTGGAGGTCTCCCAATCCGTAGTCGTTGGATCTTTTTCAATCAGACCATTTTTAGCCGCATCGTACAGGACCTTGTACAGCTCATAGTGGGGCTGGCCCTTCGTGAAATTATCATCCGAATTCGGTTGTGTCACATTCACGTATTCCTTCGTACCCGCTACTGTCGCCAGGCTAGACTCCCACTGGGTCAGTGCCCAACCAGAGGCATAGTTCGTAAACAGCGGCACTGCCTTGGTTTTGTCCTTAATTTGCTGTAACGCTTTCAGGAATTGATCCGGTGTTTTAGGAATTTGTGTGATCCCTGCTTCCTTGAACACTTTTTTGTTATAAATCACGCCAGAGTAAACCATCGCAATCGGAATACCGTAGCTGTTACCATCCACTGTACGTTCTTCAATGCCGGTATACTTGTTTTTCATCTCGTCATAAGTACCTAGTGGCTCAAAAAAATTAGGAAGCTCCTCAATCGGAATGCTGCCAGGAATCAGCAACACATCTCCGTAATCCCGGGTTCCCATCCGAATTTTAATTTGACCATCATAATCGGCCAATGCCTGAAAATTGACCTTCACGTTCGGATAAAGTTTGTTAAATTCCTTGGCGTAATCCTGAAATACGGTATCCACAATATCTGTCCGCTGTGTGATCACCGTAATTTCCCCTTCCGGACCCTTCGGATCAGAACCGGCAGCTGGCGCATCCTTCTTTGAGCTACAGCCAGTAAACAGTCCCGCTATCAAAAGCACGGATAGTAATGACATCAAAACCTTGGACAACTTCATGAGACGACCCCTCCTGTTGTTTTTAATAAGGTTATCGTTAAACTAACAAAATCATTTTATTATGTTAGCGCTTACTGTGTCAATTACAATATTTTTTTGTAAAGTATCGTGGTCCTCTTCTTGTAAAAAACACGAATCTAGCATGGTTGACAGTTTATAAACACCTAGATATGATACTTCTGTAAGGTTAACGATAAACTAATAAATAATTTTCCGGAGGAGGCTTTGTCTCTTGGAAACACTAGTACACGAAATTAGACAGGAATGGAAGGAACACATACTCCCATTCTGGTTAGGCTTGAAAGATGAAGCGCATGGCGGATTTTATGGAGAGGTAGACGTGGATCTGCACATCCATAAACAAGCGGACAAAGGTGGCATCGCCACTGCGCGACTACTTTGGTCTTTCTCAGCAGCAGCCCGTGTAACTGGGGAACGCGCCTATGCAGACGCGGCACGACATGCCTTTACATTTCTGCAAGATCACCTGCTTGACCCGTTACATGGAGGAATGTACTGGATGGTGAACTACACCGGGCAGCCTGTGGATACGTGCAAGCATGTATATGCGCAGGCATTTGCCATCTATGCGTTGGCAGAATATGCACGAGCTACGGATGACCCGAATGCATTACCACTGGCAATGGAACTGTTTCACCTTGTGGAGCAAAAAGGATATGATCCTGCTCTACAGGCATACGGTGAACAATATGATCGTTCGTGGAACGCGCAGCCTAATGAGCTACTCAGCGAAAATGGAGTTACCGCGCATATTACCATGAATACGCATATTCATGTTTTGGAAGCGTATACCCAATTGCTACGTGCCTACCCAAACGAAGAAGTTCGGGACGCACTGAAGAACGTGCTGGACATTTTACACCACCGTGTTTACGATGCTTCCGCCCGGCGTTTGGGAGTCTTCTTCGACCGCGAATGGCGTTCACTGCTCGATCTGACCTCATATGGTCACGACATCGAAGCCAGCTGGTTGATGGAGGACGCAATGAATGTACTGGGTTATCATCCATCCGAGTATGTGAACATGGTGGTGGATATTGCCAGTGCGGTAGCTGAGCGGGCTATTCAACCAGACGGATCGCTCATCAACGAGCGTGAGGGAGAGCGGGTAGACACTTCACGTATCTGGTGGGTACAGGCCGAAGCAATGGTTGGCTTTTACAACGCATTTCAGCGGACACAGGATGAACGATTTTTGCACATTGTGCGAAATCTATGGACCTATACCCGGCAATATATCATCGATCCGCGCGCCGGAGGCGAATGGTTCTGGTCAGTTCAAGCCGACGGTAGGCCTGATGCGAGAGAGATTGCAGGCCCTTGGAAGTGCCCATATCATAACAGCCGATTTTGCATTGAAATGCTGGAAAGGATGGAAAAACAATGATTCATAGCAAATACAATGAGCTGCTGTTGCAGCAAGAAGAACTGATTACGCGCCCCAATGAGGTTAAAACCTCCTTTTACAATGGTATCTATGAACGCTACCTCTATCCGGTGCTCACACGCCATCATGTTCCCATTCACTGGCGGTTTGACCTGGATGCACAAACCAACCCCTTTTTCATGGAACGACTGGGCGTGAATGCGGCATTGAATCCTGGAGCGATCTATCATGAAGGAAAATACATCCTTGTTTCACGCACCGAGGGACTGGATCGAAAGTCGTTTTTTGCCTTGGCAGAGAGCGATAACGGTATTGATCAGTTTCGGTTCATTGATGCTCCCTTAGTATGGAATGATATCGACCCGGATGAAACCAATATGTACGATATGCGGCTGGTGAAGCATGAGGACGGCTGGATTTACGGTATTTATTGCTCGGAGAAAAAGGACCCTGACGCGCCAGCCCACGATACCTCCAGCGCTGTCGCTCAGGCTGGACTGGTCCGCACTCGTGATCTCCGCACATGGACCCGGCTTCCCAACATCACTACCCAGTCCCCGCAGCAACGTAACGTTGTCCTGCACCCCGAATTTGTGGACGGTCAATATGCCTTCTATACTCGTCCCCAAGATGGGTTTATTTCCACCGGCTCAGGCGGAGGCATTGCGTTCGGTCTCTGCAAAGATATTACGCAGCCCGTGATTGAACATGAGACAGTCATTGACGAGCGCTACTATCATACGGTATACGAAGTCAAGAACGGGCAAGGTCCTGCTCCGATCAAAACGAGTCGTGGCTGGATTCATATCGCTCACGGGGTACGCAATACAGCCGCCGGGCTGCGATATGTGCTGTATACCTTTGCCACCAGTCTGGAAGACCCTACGCGCGTCATTGCCAAGCCTGGCGGGCATTTTCTGGCTCCTTATGATGAGGAACGCGTGGGTGATGTTTCGAATGTTATTTTCTGCAATGGGGCAGTCGTTAATGAACGAGATGAAGTCTTCATATACTACGCGTCCAGTGATACCCGTATCCACGTAGCGACGACCACCATTGCCCGTCTAGAAGACTACACCTTCAATACACCGTCCGACCCATTGCGTTCTCTCGGCAGCGCCGCTATCCGCCGTGAGCTGATCCATCGCAATGAAGCGCTATTGCAAGCAAGCAACCGTCCTTCCCAGCAGATCTAAGCCGTAAGCTTTATCCTGCTTGCGGAACCATGTATACTATCCATAGAACAACTGTTACCCGCAGGCTAATTGTTGTTCTATGGGCAGCTATGGCTGCCAGTCCTTGTATCTTTACAGAGCAGCTGCACCGCTAAGCTAATTGAATTTCTACAAGCGGATAAGCTATCATATTCACCCCAGCATTTTGCAACTCTTATCTGGATGTAGGCAAAATGCTTATCTTTTTAAAATTGGAAGGCGGAACAGGAATGAAGAGCAACGTAACGATGCGGGATATTGCAGATAAGCTGGGAATAAGCAGCGTGACCGTGTCGAAGGCGCTCAATGACAAGGATGGGGTTAGCGAAGAGCTAAAAGAACGTATTAAAACGCTCGCGGGCGAAATGGGTTATCGTTTCAATACCGTTGCCAAGTCCATGAAGGAAGGGCTCACCTATAACATTGGTGTTGTCATCCCTGAACGTTTTACCGGTCCTGGCCAATCGTTTTATCTGCATATTTACCAGCAAATTTCACGAGCACTGGAGCCATACGGCTACTACGGGATCCTTCACATCCTCCATCGCGAGGACGAAGAACAGCTTAATCTGCCACGTATCTATTACGACCGTAAGGTGGACGGCTTCATTCTTCTGGGCCAGGTGAGCAAGCCATATATTGAGCTGGTACAAACCATGGACCAACCTAAAATGTTTCTCGACTTTTATGATGAGCATGCCGATATCGACTCTGTGGTGACGGATAATTTTTACGGAGCCTATGAGCTGACCAACTACTTGATCGCCCAGGGGCATCGGGATATTGCTTATGTGGGAAATATCTATTCCACCAGTAGTATTCAGGATCGTTTCCTCGGCTACTATAAATCCTTGCTGGAGCACAGGTTGCCCCTCCGTAACGAGTGGGTACTCAGTGACCGGGACGACGAAGGGTCCTATGTTGAAATGGAGCTACCTCAGCCACTACCGACCGCCTTTGTATGCAACTGCGATCAGGTTGCTCACAATCTGGTGCACCAGCTGATTGGTCTGGGATACCGCGTACCCGAGGATTGCTCTGTAGTCGGCTTTGATAACGATGTATACGCCACGCTTATTGTTCCGCAACTGACCACGGTCGGAGTAGACATTGAGCAAATGGCACGTACCGCGGTAGATTCAATGATGAAAAAAATAAGCCATCCCGGCAGTCGTTTTGGTCGAGTCCTTGTACAGGGTCATATTGTATATCGTGATTCCGTGCAGCCCCTTGAGAGATCATGATCAGTGAATATTCCACAACCAAAAGCCGCTCAGCATGTCGCTGGAGCGGCTTTTGACGTTATAATCTTTGCAGCGTAACCATAGGCTTACCTTCAATTAAGAACGCTGGGCGACAAAGGAATTGCCCGTCCGATTGAGAATCGGCAGCATTCGCATTTCCTGTCCCATCGTGGCTTGGCAGAGTGGACAAGCTGGCTCGCTCAAAAAGGTAAAATCCGTTCTCATCCATCCGTTGCAACCCTCGTTGGTACACGACCAAATAGCCGTATTTTCCTCTGGAATGATTTCCGGGGCCTGGCGTCTGTACATCTATATCCCCCCTTGGTTGTTATAGGGGAACATCCCCTGTCGGCATACTGTTAATTCCCTCCTGTGCGGGTATTAATATGCTCCAACCTACGGAAAATATGCGTATTTTACCAAAATCCTTATTTGCGGATAGCCTTGGTCCAGAAACCGCCGTGAAATTGCTTTGGCTCCACTGTAATGACAAAAGCCTTGGGGTCCAGCTCCAGAATGGATTGATACAACTTATTCTGGTTTTTTCGCTTGGCCAATATCTCCATCACCAAACGTTCTCCATCACGTCCACTGCCCAGCCAGGCTGTAACGCCGTAGCCTTTGTCTCGCAGTGCATTGGCAATTCCTCCATTGATCTCATTACTGATCACCTTCACAGTGACATAACCGAGCGCTATCTTTTCCTCAATCCATGCTCCAATAAGAATACCTACTGCGTAGCCGATGGCGTATACCGCAAGACTTGCCACTTGATCCAGATATCTAAGCACGACATTCAAGCCCAACACATAGACCGTAACTTCCACGGTGCTAATGAGTGCAGCAATGTACTTCTGTCCTTTCAGCGTCAAAATCATACGTAGTGTATACGCCGATACATAAATAAGTTGAATAACGAGAATAAACAATAAAATTTTGAGCATACGCTCACTCCTTATTTCACGATCTAGTTAACCCATATCTAACATTATGCCCCTGACTGTGATCTACAGCCTTACGTTTCGTATTACCCTCGCTCGGGTAATGAGTAACTACAGCATGCTGAAAGAAAGTTTGATTATATGAGGAGGGCTATACCATGAAGGATAACGGAATTAGCGATAAAATCAAAGGTAATGTAAATAAAGCTAAAGGCGAAATCAAGGATCAAATCGGGAACGCTACAGATAATAAGTCACTTCAAGCCGAAGGTAAATTGGATAAAGCCAAAGGCCATCTTCAGGAAACAGCAGGCAAACTGAAGGACCACAAATAATCCAACTTTTGATACCCTAACGCACTGTACTCCAAACAAGTCCGCTGTCTTGTACAGCGGACTGTTTTATTTTGTTCGGTTACTTTTGGAAAAATATTTACGCAAACAGGGCAACTTTTACAGTCGCTTTTGCGTCTAACTAATATAAGCACAACCAATAACAACCCTTCCAACCTGTTGGATTTTGTATGTATTAATGTTACTCTAGTCTATGTATCAAGCTATAATTCTTAAATAAAGGGGTAGACCAACGAATGAAATCATTGAAGTCCATGAAGAAACCAGTCATCATCACTGCCGTGTCGGCCTTGGCCATCTCCGGGGCTCTGTTCAGCCAATCTACATATGCTGCACAAGTAACTAAGCCGATCCAAGCAGTATATAACAATATTAAAATTATCTACAACGGAACCGAGGTTCCTGCTGATGCTAAAACAGAACCATTTCTGCTGGATGGCGTGACGTATATCCCGCTGAAGCTGGCAGGTACAGCTTTGGATAAAAAAGTAACATGGGATGGCACAAACAAACGCGTAGTCATTGCTGACAACGGCGTTCCTATTGATCAATCTACAGTTACAGCACTGAACAATCAGATTACAACGCTGACTCAAGAACTGAACACAGCTAAAGCAGCGAACACTACGAAAGATGCTACCATTGCTCAATTGCAAAAAGACAATCAGACGCTGAAAGATGAAGCGAGCAAAAATAGTTCAGACTCTTTGAAAGATCTCCAACGTAAGCTGAATGATGATCACCGGGATGACTACAACACCAACTCGGATATCATGCTGGATGGTAACAAAAAGGATATTTCAGTGACCATCGAAATGACGAAATCCAGATGGACTGACCTAACCAGCAGCAGAAAGGAAACCTTCCTTGAAGACATCGGTGAAGATATTTTGAAAGAGTATAAAGATGCCGATATAGAGGGTACGGTTAAAAACTCTAGTAATAGAGATAAAATGGCAACCTTTACAATCAACAGCAGAGGCAAGGTTTCTTTGAGGGATGTAGCTTCATCCTTCGATGCAAACACGATCCAACGTGATTTGTTCAACAGATATAGCAACTACGCCGGAGTCGGCTTTGATTTCAGTGTAAGAGGCGACAGTAGTACAGCTGACGTGGATGTTTATGTAGGTTTGGATGACTGGAATAAACTCTCAAGTTTGCAAAGAAGCAACCTGACAGATGGCGTTATTGATTTCCTTAAAAACAGAGAGTCCATTGACAGAATCAATGGAACTGTACGCAACAAGGACAACCGCAACCTAATTACTAACTTCTAAGTATACAAAAGCGACAAAGGCTTTTAGCCCTTGTCGCTTTTTTTATGATGTACAAACATCCTACATTCAATTATTGAATCATTCTGCCTACAGAAGTAATGTATTTTATATAATCACTATCCGCATTAGTTGTACCGATATTTTTTGTATAAACCAAATGACCTGCGCTGGTTATTTTGACTTTGTGAAATGAACCGGGTTTAGAATAAGGATCTACACTATAGGTCCCTTTGCTGTACACAATCATAGGATTAAAGTCAATTTGCTTGAAGACGGGCGATAAGTCGCTCTTATACGTAGCATGAATATTCAATACACCCTGCTTTTGATCCCAGTTAAAAGAAGTAAGATCAAATGCATTTGCATCAATGACTTGGGCCAAGTCTTGTCCCTTAAACCTCATAAGAACTGGACTTTCCGTAAAGCTATCATGTCTTAGCTTCAATAAGCCACGCTTGGAATCCCACTCCATCTGCGCATCTGTATCTTTCAACAAAATGGAAACTGATAAAAACATCGCGTTGCTTTTCATGATGGAGACTGTGTCCATTGTCACCGGCTCACCGTTAACCGATATTTCGGGTGATCCGATCGTAGCCGTTACATTACGGCCTAGCAAATCAACAGAAGCCGTTTTGTTCGCTGCATTATAAGTTACTTTGCCGCCCAGTATATCTTCAGCAGCTTGAAGCGGTATAAGCAGTCTGCCCTTCGTATCCATAAAAGGTGATGCAGGATAGGTGTATAAAACGTAATGATTATTTACCTTCAGGTGTATAGGGGTCTGAGCTTGGGCTGATGTCGAATTCGAGTGTACAGTAGCAACACTAAATAAAATTATAAGGCATACTAGCAACCTGATTTTCATAATACCCTCCTTTATTGATAAACAGCTCACAAATATAACTGTTTTTTTCATATATAACGTACCTCCACCAATACATATAGTCAACCATAATTTATAATCTCTACCTAATTATAGAATATGGCACCTTCTCTACAGTCATTTAATTCATAAATACATTAATAATATTTATAAACATAAAGGTATTTTAGCGATGAAAGCAGAATGTATCACTGTATTCCAATTTAGAAAGGGGTAAATGTATACGATGAGAAGTTTTGTTAAACGTAGAGTCAGGTCGAGCATTGCATTAACAATGACTTTATTATTGGCAATTGCAGCCGTACCTTCAGGTACAATGGACGCCGCCACAGCGGATCCGAACCAGAATAATAAGCAGAATGTGCCGACCTTCTCTAATGTATCGGTTCATGATCCTTCGATTGTCAAAGACGGTGATACTTATTATGTGTTTGGGTCGCATATCTCCGCAGCAAAGTCCAAAGATCTCACAAACTGGACTTCTTTTGCAAACGGTTACACAACGCCTGGGAATACCCTTTACGGGGATTTATCGAAGAATCTGGCCGGATCTTTCGCTTGGGCGGGCGAGAATGATGCGGATAGCAAGGGAGGATTCTCAGTATGGGCGCCGGATGTATTTTGGAATGAGCATTATGTCAATAAGGATGGCTCAAAAGGGGCCTATATGATTTATTATAGTGCCTCCTCCACCTATATACGTTCCGCGATCGGTATTGCCGTTGCACCCAACATTGAAGGCCCCTATCAATATGTGGATACCATTGTGAACACTGGTTTTACAAAGGAGACTGCATTCGATAAAGATAGCAAAGTGGATAAAAAGTGGACCAATACGCCGATTTCTCAACTCATTAATGAAGGCAAGCTGAAGAGGCCTAGAGCAGGATGGTTTAACGCCGATGGTTCTTATGCGAATCGGGTGTTCCCGAATGCAATTGATGCAGCAGTCTTTTATGATACAGACGGGCGCTTATGGATGACGTACGGGTCATGGTCCGGAGGAATATTTCTACTGGAGCTGGATAAAGCAACTGGCAAACCGATCTATCCAGGCCAAGATGGAACTACAGAGGATGGCCGTCTGATTGATCGCTATTTTGGCACCAAGATCGCAGGTGGATACGGTGAGTCCGGGGAAGGTCCATATATTGAATACAACTCAAAGACAGGTTACTACTATCTGTATGTAACCTATGGCGGACTTGCAGCGGACGGTGGGTATAACATGAGGTTATTCCGTTCCAAGAGTCCGGCAGGACCTTATAAGGATGCCAAAGGACAGAATGCCGTGCTTCCAGCAAACACCAAAAATGTAGCCTATGGCAACAAACTAATGGGTAACTTCTTGTTCGATAGCAAAATAGGCGATCCAGGTACAGGTGTGGGCTACGGCTATGTATCTCCTGGGCATAACTCGGTATACACCGATCCTGCTACCGGACAAATGTTTGTTGTCTTTCATACCCGATTCCCTCAGCAAGGGGAGACTCATGAGCTGCGTGTACACCAAATGTTCATGAACCAGGATGACTGGCCTGTTGTAGCTCCTTACCGTTACGGCGGCGAGACGCTTACAAAGCTGGATGAGAAACAATTCATTGGTGATTATCAATATATTAACCATGGCAGTGATTCCTCGGCGACGGTCAAAAATACACAGTTCATTCAGCTGAGAGCAGACCATACGATTAAAGGCGATGTGCAAGGAACATGGCGCAAGTCGGGGGATGCGAATGTCCAACTAACACTGGATGGTGCTGTATATGATGGAGTATTCCTGAGACAATGGGACCAGGTTACAAATCAATACATCCTTGCGTTTACAGTTCTATCGAATAAAGGTGAAATGGCCTGGGGCAGTAAGCTCCCTGATATGACGGATACGACAGTCGTTGACAGTGTATATCGTGAATTAGATCTTGGCAATACGAGCCGGATGACGGCTAATCTGACGCTTCCGAAGGAAGGCAGTCGGCAATCGTCCATTACCTGGAAAACTTCAGACCCAGGCGTCATTTCCGATACTGGTGAAATCAAGCGCCCCGGGATCGGAGAAAAGGCTGTATCCGCCACTTTGACAGCTACCATTACCAAAGGGGACAGCAGTCGGGACAAAGCTTTTAACATTACGGTAGCTCCTTATGAGAAGGCAACATTGACTGCTTCATACCCATTTGAAAATAATCTAAAGGATCAGAATGATGCTTTTGCCAATGGTAAGGTTATTGGTGACCGAATCGATCGTCAGGGAGGAAGTATATCCTACGCTGAAGGCGTAAGAGGCCAAGCTGTAGTCCTTGATGGACAGTCAGGTATTGCTCTGCCTGAAGGACTCATATCCAGTTCAGCCTATTCTGTGTCACTGTGGGTGAAACCTAGCGAATTGACTGTGCATACACCAACTTTTTTTGGAGCTATGGATAGCAACCACTGGGTTAGCCTTCTGCCCAGAGGACCTGAGAAGGATAACACCATGGTCTGGTCCGGCAGCTCAACTTGGTATACCGGCAGTACTGGCCTGAAGATCAAAGCCAATGAATGGACACACCTTGCCTTTACTGTAGATCATGGAGTGCTAGAGGTGTATGTGAATGGGAAAATTCAGTTTACCGGGTCAGGGTTTCCGGATGTCTTTACCTCTAAATCTGGAACATTCAGCTTAGGGGTCAACTGGTGGGACCCTGCATTCAAAGGTTCTATGGATGAGCTGAGTATTTTTGAAGGCGCGCTCCCTCCTGCACAGGTGGAAGAGTTAGCCCAGATGAAGTGAATTAAAACTATCTGTGAATGGTGAGCATCACTAGTGTCAAAGAATGAAAAAAGAGAGCGCTGAACAGCGCTCTCTTTTAATAAACCAATAAATATTAGTAGGCCAATGCAAAAAGTCCTTTGATATGGGACAAGTAACGGATGTTACTGCCTTCTTTCATCAAAGTAGCTACAGCGCCTTTCAGTTGGGTGCCATTCGCGCCTACAGTACCGATCGCGTCTGTTCTTCCCAAGCTGCCCAGTGTACCGGAGAACACTGGCGTAAAGCGTTCCATTTTCGCTCCGTTGAAATAAGCGAAGATGTTGTAACCAACTAATTCGCCCATTTGCCAAGCCAACTGTGCAGTTGGAGGGTATGGACGCTCGCCTTCACCTGGGAACACTACTGCGCTGTCGCCAGCGAGGAAGATGTCTTCGTGGGAAGTCGATTGCAGTGCGCCATTCACAGTTGCGCGACCACGGTTTACTTCGATACCGGATGCGCCAACCAGTGCATTACCTTGTACGCCGCCTGTCCAGATCAGTGTGTTCGTTTTGATCGAACGTCCGTCTTTCAGGAGAACTTCGTCAGCTTTCATTTCTGTAATCGGAACACCCGCTACGATTTGAACGCCACGTTTTTCAAGGCTTGTTACTGCACGATCAACCAATGGTTGAGGAAAGCCTGCCAAAATAGATGGTCCAGCTTCTACGCAATACAAGTTGATATCTTCGTAGTTGATGCCTTTTTCACGGCAAACTGCAGGCAGTTTGTCAGCATATTCGCCCACCAGCTCAACACCAGTCAGACCGCCACCACCGATAACGATTGTAGCGTCCGCTTTGTTACCGGATTGCTTGTAAGCATCCAGACGAGCTTCCACATGTGCGCGGATGCGATTAGCTTCTGCTACTGATTTCAGCGTGAAGCTATGCTCTTGCAGCCCTGGAATACCAAAGTATGCCGTTTCACTGCCCAGGGAAATAACGAGAGCGTCATAGCTCAACGTAGCACCACTGGCCAAGGTTACTTTCTTATCGTCCGGCTTGATTTCGGAAACTGTATCCACTTTCAGGATAATATCTTTGTTGCGCAGCAGTTTTTCCAAAGGAAGCGCCACAGCTTTTTCGGCAATAGTACCTGCCGCCAAACGGTGCAGTTCCGTAATAATTTGGTGCGACGCAAAGCGGTTTACCACTGTAATGGTTGCTTGGCTAGCGTCCATATGCTGGCGTGCTGTAAGAGCGGCCAGCAATCCGCCGTATCCGCCGCCCAAGATCAAAATTTGCTTCGACATGTCCATCCTCCGTTCTCGATCAGGTAATTATTTGCTTTCGCGTTGGCGCTCATTCAGAATATCCAGGAAAGCCTGGCTGAAACGCAGCGTTTTTTGTACATTAGGATCTTTAAGCATTTTGAGCAGGCCAAACAGACCTACACTGCCGTCCGTAGTTTGTACACGGTCATTTGCTTCAATTGCAGCAGAAGCCAATCCTTTAGCCGAATCTGTAACAGGCTTCACAAACTCTCCCATGGAGTTTTTCATATCTCCGATAAAGACAGGGTCAGTTGCCAGACTGCGTGCTACATCATAAGCATCGGTCATAAAAGTAACCATCTCAGTCAACTTTGGCAGATTCTCTACCAGTACGGTCAGCGATTGCTGAACCTCCGGTTTCATCAATTGGTCCAATACATCCCGAGACTCTTTGGTAGCTTCTTGTGTTACGGCCACCTCTTGTTGGTTTTCAGACATGCGTGAACGTCCTCCTTTACTGTGAAAATAGAAGTCCATTCCTTTCTCGTAACCTGTATCATAAACTCTAGCAATAAAACGTTCAATGAATTCGCCCTTAAACATGCAAGAAGCACAGCTTAAACCGGCCTATACCCTAAAGGGCAAGACTGATGATCGCAGATGCCAATTGTATATTGCTTGGACGTTATTCTGTTGTTGTTACTGCTGCGGAATATCTCACGAAGCGCTCCCTCGTGACTACAACAGGACGAAACGGAACCCTATACCTCTATATTACACCTTTCACAACCCAATCGTCGAAGAAATTTTAAATTTGCACAAATTTCTGCAAATTTTTTATTGTTATTTTAGATAAAAACTAGAATAAGCACGATTTTTGTCTAAGTTTACCTTAAAAAAGGGGCATTTTATACTAGAGATGGGTAATAGAGAGAGTGAGTTTCTGTTCATTAATATGAAAACCAATACAAAACGTATTCCTACGGAGGGTTGAACGATGGCTAAAACATTTGCAGATATGGTTCAAGAAGCGAGGCAGCATGTTCAGGGCATTACTTCACAGGAGGCACGTCAGCGAATTGAATCAAATCCGGATACATTCGTTATCGACGTACAGGATTCTCATGATGCAGGTGCTTGCGGCCTAATTCGCGGAAGTGCCAATATTTCACTAGGCATGCTGCCCATCCGCGCTGACCTGGGCGTTCCACAAGATTTGCGTGATGAACGCTTACGTGACCGTAACCGCCCGATTATCACCACCTGCGGAGCAGGCGGACAAGCCGCACTGGCAGCTTATATACTCCAACAGATGGGCTTTACCGATGTGGCCTTTATCGAAGGCGGTACAACAGCCTGGAAGGAATCCGGCTTTGAAGTAGAACTGTACTAAGGGAATGTTGCCGATTCCCCAGATCGTCCTAGGTACGTAAGGTGTCCTCAGAAGTATCGGGAGGCTCAAAATCATTCGGAATCGGCAATGGCACACCAGACTCGATGAATTCCTCTACATCACGGGCAGCTTTAACTTGATTGCACTCATTGCAGGCGCATACACAATTTACTGGCGTGGTGTGTCCACCTTTAGCCCGAGGAAGTAAATGATCAATCGTGTCACCATAGCCACCGCAAAAAAAGCAGGTATAGCGGTCACGTTTAAGCACATATTGGCGGAATTCCTTGTTGCTATAAAGTCTGCGGACCGTGTACGGATTTACAATCACCGCCATGCGTTCTCTGACCAGAGTCATCGCCAAATCAAGTTCAATCTCCTGATGCCAGCGTCTCCCTTGGTCGGTTTTGCCTCTTAGCCGAATCATGCCATTGCGATTAAGCCGCAACGCACGGGTATCCGCAGGCTTCAGCCTGCTAAGCAAATGGCGAACCCGTTGCCGATGGCGCTCACGCGCTTTGTCCGTGACGGGCTTCCTACGGGGGCGTTGAGAATCATTAGAAGGCTGCGCGGACGCTTCCAGACGATACGCAGCCGTATCTGCTTCGGAGCCATGCCGCTCCACAGGAGCAGCCAAGGGCTTCGTTTCCTCATGGGAAGGATCGGACGTAACCGCCCGTTCTTGCGGGGCTAACCCCCGGCAGGAACGGCAGGGACCACGCCGGGAATAAGGCCCTGCCCGGCGACCGGTTCTGCGCTGAAAGTCCGTTAATGGTTTTGTCTCCTGACAATACGTACATTTTTTCATCAGCGGTTCTCTCGCTTCATCCTTATCCTGCTGCGGGTCTGTCACGTTCATCCCTCCTTCCCTCTCTTGGTCGAGCTTATGGTTTGCCCGAAATCCGAACTATTGCTAAGTTAGATTCATTTTACCGTTTTCACGTTTCCTTTTCTAGCCATCGAGTCGTTGTGATCACTCAATGTATAACAAATTTTAATGATTTAGCATACGTTATACAGCGATCCATGTTCTTCATCAACATCATATTGGCCATCAGACGTTTAGCCCCCCTCACTTGGTGGGTAACTTGTTATATATGAAGGAGGGACGCACATGAAAAGGAACCATACGATGATGCAATTTTTCGAGTGGAATGTCAAAGCTGACGGTTCCCACTGGAAAAAGCTTGCCCGCCTGGCACCGGAACTGAAGGCCAAAGGAATTGACGCGATATGGATTCCACCTGTCACCAAAGGCCAATCTCCTGAGGATACGGGTTACGGCGTCTATGACCTTTACGATCTGGGCGAATTTGACCAAAAAGGTGCAGTGCGCACCAAATACGGAACCAGGGAAGACCTGCTGGAAGCTGTCGCATCCTGCGTTCGCCACGGCGTAGCCGTCTATGTCGATCTGGTCATGAACCATAAAGCTGGTGCGGATGAAACCGAAGTATTTAAAGTCGTCGAGGTCAACCCGGATAATCGTAATGAGGTCATTTCCGAGCCCTTTGATATCGAAGGCTGGACTAAATTTACATTCCCCGGCCGACAAGGTAAGTATTCCACATTTCAATGGAACTTCGAACATTTTAATGGAACGGATTACGATGCAAGTCAGGACCGGACAGGAATCTATCGTATTTTAGGTAAAAACAAAAACTGGAGCGATAATGTAGATGATGAATTCGGCAATTATGATTATTTAATGTTCGCCAATATTGACTATAATCATCAGGATGTGCGCAAGGAAATGATCCGCTGGGGCAAATGGCTGGTGGATACTCTACAATGCAACGGATTCCGTCTGGATGCGATCAAGCATATTAATCATGAATTTGTACGAGAGTTTGCTACAGAAATGATTAAAAAGCGTGGGCAGGATTTTTATATGGTAGGAGAATTTTGGAAACCAGATCTAGAATCTTGCCAAAAGTTTCTGGATACCATCGATTATAAAATCGACCTGTTTGACGTATCCCTCCACTACAAACTACATAGCGCTTCCTTGGGTGGTAAGGATTTCGATTTAAGCACCATTTTCGAGGATACGCTGGTTCATACCCATCCCCTGAACTCGGTTACTTTTGTCGATAATCATGATTCCCAGCCGCACGAAGCGCTCGAATCTTGGGTAGAGGACTGGTTTAAACCCAGTGCCTATGCACTCATCCTACTGCGGAAAGATGGTTATCCCTGCGTATTCTACGGTGATTACTACGGTATCCAGGGACAAACGCCTGTGGAAGGCAAGCAGGCTGAGCTAGACCCGCTCCTATATGCCCGATACCACAAAGCTTATGGTGAGCAAAAAGATTATTTTGATGATCCCCATACGATTGGATGGGTTCGTCAGGGCATTCCTGAGCTACACGGCTCTGGATGTGCTGTGGTGATCACTAACGCAAATGACGGGGAAAAGCGCATGTTCGTGGGTAAACAACGTGCAGGAGAAAAATGGACCGATTTGACCGGGCATCACGATCATACCATAAAGATCGAACAGGATGGCTATGGCATATTTCCCGTTCGTGCCGGCAGTGTATCGGTATGGGCACTTCCTACCGAGGAAGACAGCCTGGAAACAGAGGATACCGCGAGCGCTTGATGTATATTAACACAAAGAGGACAGGATGCAAGAAGGCGCCCTGTCCTCTTTGTTGTATGGAAAGTCATTCCGTCACCTTGCTTTGGTTGGCCACAGCCTGTTTCTTTGCCTCTACATGACTCGGATCACCAAGATAGAAGCGCCGAATAGGATCGATATGCTCATCCAGCTCATACACCAGTGGAATGCCTGTCGGAATGTTTAAATCCAGCAGAGTAGCTTCATCCAAATTTTCCATATACTTGATCAGGGCCCTTAAGGTATTACCGTGTGCTGAAATGATAACCCGGTCCTTTTTAAGAATCAACGGCACGATCCGCTGCTTCCAAAACCCACCAACCCGATGCACCGTGTCTTCCAGACTCTCCCCAAGCGGTAGCTCCTCTGGCTTAATATGGCGATAACGCTCTTCCCGATGTGGACTCCGTTCATCCTGCGCATCCAACATAGGAGGTCGCACCGTCAAGCTACGCCGCCAAATATGAACCTGTTCCTCGCCGTATTGCACGGCGGAATCCAGCTTGCTGAGCCCCTGAAGCGCACCATAGTGGCGTTCATTCAGCTTCCATGACTTCTGCACGGGTATCCACAGATGATCCAGCTCATCCAAGATATGATACAACGTGCGGATAGAACGTTTTAGCACAGAAGCAAATGCCAAATCAAACGTATACCCAGCCTCCTTGAGGATACGTCCTGCCTCAATAGCCTCACGAGTTCCCTGTTCAGTCAGATCGACATCCGTCCAGCCTGTGAACAAGTTTTGTCGGTTATACACGCTTTCTCCATGCCTCACCAACACCACTTGATACATATACCTCACTCCTCACCTATCTATCCTCTATGTTTTACCCAACTTCTATGTATTTAACGTAAAATGCATTTTTTAAACCGCCTCTTTCATACAAAGAAGGACGACATTCAGCCGTCCTTCTTTTCGTCCTACTTGAACCATATGAAATAGTCGCAGACCTTAGTCCCTATTGCTAAGCTTAGCTAACAAATCCAATATTCGTACATATAGCCACACTAACGTTACCAGCAATGCAAAGGCGCCATACCATTCCATATATTTGGGTGCACCTTGATCAGCTTGTTCCTCAATGAAATTAAAATCTACGAGCAGATTCAAAGCAGCAATGATGACGATAAATAAACTAATGCCAATACCCACCCAGCCCGTTTCATGGATATATGGAACATTCATACCGAAAAAATTCAAAATAAAATCAACCAGCGTCACCAGAAAAATCGCCATCGTACATAGGACAACAAACGAGATAAAGCCGCGTGTCACTTTGATGATTCGTTGTGTATACATAAAGAGCATCAAGAACAAGATACCCACAGTCAGCAAAATAGCATTAACCACAATTCCAGGGTACTCATATTCCATAAACACGGAAACGCCACCCAAAGCAAAACCACTCAGAATCGCATATACAGGTGAGAGTAATGGAGCCGTTTTGGGAAAAAAGGATATCGCAAGCGCTATGCCTGCCATCCCAATAAAGCCTGATGTCAGCAACGATAGCACCTCTACGGTTCCTTGGAAGGTCATATACCAGGTAATACTGCCAGAGACGATGAGCAAGACCAGCAGAAGCAACGTTTTGTTCACCGTTCCTCCGATGGTCATACGTTGTTCGCTAGCTTCTCTTTCATCTTCACGCAAAAAAATGTCATCACGTAAAACCGGATTGCTAAAGCTCATACAGGGTACTCCTTTTCGATGTGTTATTTACGATGTCATATGTATATATCGGTACAACCTGAAAAAAGTTTCAGAAAATTTCAAACAATAAAAAAACTCTAACCTTGCTTTTCAGCAAAGCTAGAGTTAGAGGGTCAAGTCGTTACAGATTAAAAATCAGCAGTAGCAATTTGGATGCTACCTGTTACTGCTCCAACTGGAGTAGCTTGGAGAGCAGCTACCAGCAGCAAGGCAACTTCTAACGTCAGACTATTGCCCGCCGGAATAGTATAAGTGATCACAGGAGCATTGACACGGGTAACCACAAGATCCACTGGATTGGCACCGAAATTATTAACGGTAATTGTAGCATTACTACCGCCTCTCAGGTTTTCAAAAAAGGACTTACCTACACCAGCAGCAAGATTGTAAATTTGCGAAGGTAAAAGGATCGCCATAGAATTCACCTCCCTTGCGTTTGATAGTGTATTCTATGCTTCCAATCTATGAACGTAACGTTAAGTGACTCAGTAATAAGACACAATTTAAAAGACTCATAGATTAACATTTCTCTATATGTGCTAAAAACAACCTGTCATTCTGAAAGGTTAAACCATTTTTTTCATATCGTAAGCCTAATCATGATAAAATACGTACCATAATGAAAAAGACCCAAGGAGGATAACCACATGAAACAGGAACTGATTGACCGCCTGACTACATATGTACAGGTAGATACCCAATCCGACGAAAGCAGCCACACATGCCCCACCACACCCGGACAGCTCACATTGGGCAACCTCCTGGTAGACGAACTGAAAGCCATCGGTATGACAGACGTAACCATTGATGATCATGGTTATGTGATGGCAACCCTTCCCTCCAATACGGATAAAGAAGTGCCCGTCATTGGTTTTCTGGCACACCTCGATACGGCTACTGAGCTAACTGGCGCAGGAGTAAAGCCACAGTTGACGGAGAACTATGATGGAGGCGATATCACGCTGAATGCCTCACTTGGTGTAGTCCTTTCTCCACGTGAGTTTCCCGAATTGACTCAATATAAAGGCCACACCCTGATCACAACAGATGGCACCACCCTGCTCGGTGCAGACAACAAAGCCGGTATCGCAGAAATCATGACAGCGATTCACTATCTGATTGATCATCCAGAAATTCAACATGGCAAAATTCGTGTTGCTTTTACACCGGATGAAGAGATTGGAAGAGGACCTGAGCGCTTTGATGTAGCCGCCTTTGGCGCTGAATATGCTTATACGGTAGACGGCGGACCGCTCGGAGAGCTGGAGTATGAGAGCTTCAACGCCGCGGCTGCTCATATTACCATTCATGGTGTAAATGTACATCCCGGTACGGCTAAAAACAAAATGATCCACGCTGCCAAAATCGCTATGGAGCTGCACAGTAGATTACCTGTGAATGAAGCCCCGGAATATACAGATGGGTACGATGGCTTCTATCATCTGTTGGAGTCTACTGGCACAGCAGAACAAGCCAAACTCTACTATATTATCCGCGATTTTGATCGTGAGAGCTTTGAGAACCGGAAAGCTTATTTGACAAATATCGTAAAAGAGCTCCAGGCTGCCTATGGAGACAACCGTATTACGCTGGAGCTGAGAGACCAGTATTACAACATGAAAGAGAAAATTGAGCCTGTCAAGCATATCGTCGATATCGCTCATGAAGCAATGACGAAGCTGAATATTGAACCCATTATCAAGCCGATTCGTGGAGGCACAGACGGTTCACAGCTGTCTTACATGGGACTGCCTACACCGAATATTTTCACAGGCGGGGAGAACTACCACGGTAAGTACGAATATGTGTCGGTGGATAACATGGTGCTTGCAACCAAGGTTATTGTGGGGATTGCACAATTGTTCGAGCAGCGTGGCAAGTAAGCCGCTTATACACAGCACTGACACGTTCAAATTAAATCCGAAGGCATATCGTTTCTATTACGAAACGATATGCCTTTTTTTCTGAATTTTCTTTAAATTCTCAATACTTTTATAACTTTTATCCGTCTTTAGACCGACAATTATATAGGACTATAAAAAATATATTTAGTAAAGAAAGGTAGGCAATCCACTTGAATACAATAGATGCATTAATTGCAGCCATTCCCTACATACAACAGATTATGCGTGAGAAAGTAACCCTTGCTCTCTTCGACCGTACTCACGTTCTAGCTTACACTCAATCGGAGGGTATGGATCTCGGCTTTGAAACCGGCTCGGAGCTGCTTGAGGACTACAAAAATTTCGCCATGCTTAAAAATGGATGCGAGGCCAGCTTGACCCACATTCCGGCTGAATTGCTGGGATATCCTCTCGATATGATCAGTATTCCTGTGTTTGATGATAATGGGAACGTCATTGCAGCGTTTGCCGCTTCCTATAATTTGACCAACAGAAATCAGCTGGATCAAATCGTATCTGAAAACCACTCCATTACCGAGCAGCTCATTGAAATGGTGCAGCATGTAACAGCACATTCAGAGGAGCTACAAGCTACCAGTGAACACATTTTAAAGAACACCCAATTTGCCGTACAAAACTCGGGTAAAATTAATCAGGTCGCTGTATTTATCAAGGAAATTTCCGACCAAACCAACCTGCTTGGATTGAATGCCGCGATTGAAGCCGCACGTGTCGGAGAAGCAGGAGCAGGCTTTGGTGTCGTTGCTCAAGAAGTACGCAAGCTATCTGTAGAGTCCAAAAAAGCGACAGTCGATATTGAGGGAGCCCTTAAGGATGTACAGAACTCCATTCGTCAGATGGAGCAGGAAATAGAGCAAATTGTTGCTTCTTCTCAAGAGCAGGCGACTCTGGTAGGCTCTTTCACCGAAGTCATGGAGCGTATGCGAAAGGCGAGCGAAACGATGCAACATCTGGCCGATAACCTGACTTCCTATATTGTAAAATAATTAATATTGTTTATTGGCATGAGAAAGGGGAGCGCACTGATCCGCAAATGGCGTAAAAGTGCGTTCCCCTTATTTACAAAATCCCTACTGGGTCTAACAATCCAAATCTAAACTCAAGCAGTATAAGAAAAAACACCATGATTCGAAGGATACACGGGGTCTAACTGCCCCAATGTATTTCCTACCGGAAGAGCAACACTAAGAAACGCTAAGACCATAGTTATCGAGATTAATGCCTTTTTCATTATGAAGCCCCCTTAATAAAATGGTTTGGTATTGCTCTTGCTGCGACAGGGTTGCCAAATCTCGATAAGTCTCGAACAGTGCAACCAGTGTCCTAAAATCAGTATTGGCTTCTACACCAATAGAGAATTGCAGAGAAACAAGGATATAATTCAAGGCAACGATGTACTGTTTCTTTTTCAACTGGTAAATAGCTAATTGGTTGACCAGTTTTAAATAATATACGCGGTTGGCTCTATCTTCATAACCTTCAAATATCTCAATATCATCGGCAAACTCGTTCAGCAGGTCGTCAATATCCCAATTGTTCAAGTTAGCTGCTTCAGCAATACCAACCAATCCCGGGAGTAGCTCCTCGTCATTGTCGTGAAGAAACTGAACATATTCTGGTAAAAGTTCCTTCTTCCCCGAAAGTAAATCAATCGTATATAAATTGGCCTTGGCGAGAAAACGGAATCTCTCTACTTCTTCGTGACCGCTTTGATCCAGCCCCATAAACCAACCCATTTCGCTATACTTCATAATATAATCTCTGGCTTCCTCATACTGGCCCATATTCTGATAATAAATCGATTTCGCTAGATAGCTGTAAGCATAATAAAACACCAGCGGGTGTTTGGCGTTCAATGTCTCGTACTTGCCGTCTGCAGCATTTCTCAGTTGGGTGTGATACAGGCTTTCAGCCAACGAATGCAGATAATCCGCAACCTTGTTCGCTTCATCCCAATCATTACACGTATAGCTGATTCTAAACAACTCGCAAGCTTTATCGAGCGCGTGGCTGTCCGACAACAAATAAATAGCTTCCCTTTGGTTCAGGACCTCTTCCACTAAACCCCGCCTCCCTATCCTGAAAATTAAAGTCACCCCTAGCCTAGTGGCTATTCTTCAGGGTAGTTATGCTGTTAGACTCCCTTTTTTTGCATACCAGTATATTACAAATATAGTCAAAACCTAACTTGAAGTCAATTCAATTATCGGTACATTCATACTTTTGCAACCTGACATGGATGTGTATATTTTACTGGTTACGAATAGATGATTTTCATTATCGAAATAATGCTAAAGAAGACAAAATATTGGCTCTCATATGGGTGGTTTTCATGGTCTATAGTATCGTCAGGGTAACTACGTTACGAATTAGTGCGTACTTTTCAACCGAATACCGGGGCCTTACAATCAAACCTGTGCATGAAAACAAAGTATAAGTACGACTCAACAAAGCATGTACCTATTCACCAAAATACAAATTCACTTAAGGAGTGAAGTTAATAACATGGAACTTCAATTGGCTTTAGACTTGGTAGATATCCCGCAAGGTATCGCACTGGTAAAAGAAGTAGAATCGTATATTGATATCGTAGAAATCGGTACGCCGATTGTCATCAATGAAGGACTTCATGCTGTAAAAGCAATGAAAGAAGCATTTCCCAATCTAAAAGTACTGGCTGACCTGAAAGTTATGGACGCAGGGGGCTATGAAGTGCTAAAAGCTTCCGAGGCTGGTGCAGATATCGTGACGATTTTGGCTGTAGCTGAAGATGCAACGATCAAAGGTGCTGTAGAAGAAGCTAAGAAACAAGGCGGAAAAAAAATCCTGGTGGACATGATCGGTGTTAAAAACCTGGAGCAACGTGCGAAAGAAATCGACGCTTTAGGCGTTGACTACATCTGTGTGCATACAGGCTACGATCTGCAAGCGGAAGGTCAAAGTCCGTTCGAAGCACTGCAAACCGTCAAAAAAGTCGTAAAAAACTCCAAAACAGCCGTAGCTGGCGGCATCAAGCTGAGTACATTGGCTGAAGTGGTAAAAGCTCAACCGGATCTGGTTATCGTAGGCGGCGGTATCACTGGCGAAGACGACAAAAAGGCTGTAGCTTCGCAAATGCAGCAGCTCATCAAACAAGGTTAATCCAATGGAAACCTCTCAATATTTATCTGAGGTCATCAAGGAGCTGCAATTCGTTCCACAGCTAATCAGCGATACCGAATCAGAACAGTTGATCCACTCCATCGCTGCTGCGAATAAGGTATTCGTAGCAGGAGCGGGGCGCTCAGGGTTCATGATTCGCTCGCTGGCCATGCGGTTGATGCATATGGGGGTTCAAGCTTACGTAGTTGGGGAAACCGTAACCCCTGGCTTGAGCGAGGGAGATCTGCTGATTATCGGTTCAGGCTCTGGTGAAACCAAAAGCTTAGTCTCCATGGCAGACAAAGCGAAGAAACTCGGGGCCTCACTGGCGGTGCTTACCACTTCCCCCGAGTCTACCATCGGCAAACTGGCCGATATCATCGTCAAGCTGCCCGGCGCGCCCAAGGACCCTTCCAACAAGGATTACCAGACCATTCAGCCCATGGGCTCACTGTTTGAGCAAACTCTGCTGCTGTATGGCGATGCGTTGGTGCTCAGAACGATGAAGCTGCGCAAACTGACCTCCGAATCCATGTATGGTCAACACGCCAACTTGGAATAAAACTGCTTTTTCCTTTGCGATAACAAGGCAGGCTGCTTACATGTCCGAGCATGTAAGCAGCCTGCTTTTTTTTGTATTAAATGAGGTGATTCTCTTGTCTGCACAAGTTTGGATATTTATTCTTCAAGTTCGGCTTATAGGCCATCGTAGCAGAAATATTGAAAGTATGCGGGAGTCGCGGCAAAGGATGCTGCTTCCTTCACGGCCCCATTCGATGTAGCATACATGCCGACCAAAGCTCCAGTAAATCCGCCATTGCGTTCAGGTGAAACCACATAGGCCGGAATCCTGGCGAGTGATACCCAATTGCCGGGACGTGCTGCATAGGATAAGGCAAAATGATACGTATCGGATAGGATTCGAAGCTCCACACCTTCACCGCTTTGTATATCTGGAGCTGCCAACAGAGGCACGGAGGCCCATTCAGTTGATTTCCCCTGATCTGCGACCGAGACCACTACAGCAAGCAAATCGCCTTCGCCAGCCCGGCGAATACCCAGCGTAAAGTGACCGCGCTCATTAAGCCGTACTGCAAGGCCGGCTTCTTCATCTTTCTGCTGTGGTTGAAAATAAAGCCGACTGCGGACGGCGACCTGATGATGCCGCAGCCGGGTACCGAGGAAGACGCTCGGCGCCTCGTCCAGCAGCGTATGGCGATTGCCGGCGAGCATCAGCCAGCCGGGACGTGCCTCCAAGCTGATGCAGGCTTCGCACAGCCTGCGCGGAGCAGCCCAGCGGCAGTCCAGCCGCTGACCATCAAAGTCATCGCGCCAGCTATGACGCTTGGCAGACGCGAGCAGCGTAGAAGCAGGCGAGCAAGCCTGCTCCGCCAGACCGAACGGCTGACGGTCTACAGACATGTGCAATTGCACCATGCCTGCATTGTTGTCAGCCATAGGCCACCCGTCCGTTGTCCAGCGGACAGGTGCCAGAAAGGTTTCGCGTCCGAGCACGCTATACGACTGAGCAGCTGTTTCGGTCTGAAGCATGACCTCTATGCGATCATCCACAGGCCGGGCATCCACCACCGGACGGACGCCCAGGAAAAAAGCCCACCAGTCCCCCCGAGTGTCCTCAACCAGTTCGGCATGGCCTGTGTTCTGAATCGGATGCGCAGGGAGAGCGTTATGCGTGAGCATGGGCTCTTTCATCCGTTCAAACGGACCATACGGGCTATTGGCCCGATACACGAGCGTACGATGATCACGCCCCGTGCCGCCACAGGCGCACAGCAGGTAATAACGACTACCGATGTGATACAGATGCGGCCCTTCGGTCCATACGCCGCCATCTCCATGAGCAATAGCCACAGGCTCGGTCAATGCCTGGCCTGTAGCAATATCCAGTTCGTACTGAATAATATGCGACTCGGCATCTGCCCCGGATTGTACGGTAACATACACTTTCCCGTCGTCATCAAATAGCAGGGACGGATCTATATTTCCGTAAGGAATACGGATCGGATCAGACCAAGGTCCCACAGGGTTCACAGACGTAATATAAAAATTGCCTATCCCCATCACATCTGTCGTAATCAGGTAGAATACACCCTGATGATAGCGCAATGTGGGCGCATATATACCTTCTGAGCTCTTCCGTGTGGACAAATCAATTTGACTGCGCCGATTTAATGCATGCCCGATCTGCCGCCAATCGGTCAGGTTTCGGCTATGAAAAATCGGCAACCCCGGCATGTATTCAAATGAGCTTGTCGCCATGTAATAATCCTCTCCGACACGTACCACGCTCGGATCAGGATAAAATCCGGGGACAACCGGATTCGTATAGCGCAAGGTAGCCATAGCTTCAGCTCTCCTTTTGAACAGCTCTACT
Source organism: Paenibacillus sp. AK121 (assembly GCF_019042715.1). NCBI lineage: Bacteria > Bacillati > Bacillota > Bacilli > Caryophanales > Paenibacillaceae > Paenibacillus > Paenibacillus sp. AK121. The sequence continues at coordinate 279,600 of NZ_JAHPJM010000002.1, read as the reverse complement.
CCTCTGTCTCAAATCATTTATTCGTTACTCCCTGCTGGTAGCGGCGGCACTTTGGATGGATCCACCAGCGCCCAATATGCATATTTGGCCTTTAACCGTTCATCGAACAGCAGCGGCTTATCCAACCGGGCAATCGGGAACGTACTGAGCCACGTATTGCCATCATCTGTCCCCCAAATGGTCACATTGCTGATATGGTCCTGCTGTCGTGTAAACATATCGAACAGCGCCTGATAACGATGAGCCTGCCGAATCAGCATGGCTTCAGGGATCGTTTCGTAGCGATCCGTATCATTAGAGTAAAGGCCCATATCCAGCTCCGTGATCTGATTATCCAGCCCAAGTGAAGCAAACTTTTCGATGGATTGCTCAATTTCGGCTATGGTAGGAAACTCCAAGCGGATATGCGATTGGTGACCTACGCCGTCAATAGGTACGCCTTTGGCAAGCAAATCACGCACCAGATTGTACAGAAAATCGCGTTTCTTCGGTTCATGGGTATTGTAATCGTTAATGAACAATCGCGCGTTCGGCCCTGCCACCTCCCTCGTGACACGGAACGCTTTTTCAATATAATCGGTTCCTGTAATCTGATACCACTTGCTGCGGCGCATGCCGTCCGGCTGATCAGGATCAATGACCTCATTTACCACATCCCAATCGGTAATGACATTTTTATACCGGGCCGCAACGGCGCGAATATGCGTCTCCAGGCGGTCCAGCAAAAGCTTTTTATTCTCAGCAGTCGGCGTCATCGGCTGTCCATTTTTGTCCTTAAACATCCAATCTCCGGTCTGGTTATGCCACACTAAGGTATGGAAACGGATTTCCAATCCGTGCTGTCTGGAAAATTGCACAATTTGGTCTGCTTCCTCCCAATGAAACTGTCCCTCAGATGGTTGCAAGGAGACAGGCTTCATCGCATTCCCTGCAACGACGCTGTTAAAATGCTTCTGTACCAGTTCTCCGTAAGCCCCTTTGGTCTGGAAAGCCTCAATCGCTGTGCCGATGCTGAACTGTCCCTGATATAATCCATGCAAAGCAGGTATGTCCTTTTCAATCGCCAGCGGCGGCACCAGCGACAATTCGAAATCATCCATATAAAAGGAAGACGTCCCTTCTGGCGATTCCAGGTACATAGAAACGGTATCTGCATCATGTGCGAGCGTATACGTACCAGACAAATACACCCATCCCCCTGTCGTGACAGCCGTATTGCCTACAACCGTTTCATATGCACTTTGACCTTGGTAATCACGCTGTGCACTGAGCCTCACCTTAGCAGGTTGCTCACCCGGAGCCAGCTTCACCCAGGCACTGACCGTATATCGGTTGCCTTTTTGCATTATGGCAGTCACGTCCAGCTTGGGTCCGGCATATGCCTTTTGTCTGCCCGTTGTCAGCAGACTGTATGAGCCGGTCCGTGCATCGGCATTCGAGACCTGCACGGTCTCGTCTCCCAAGCGGGATACCCATCCTTGGGCTGTACCGTCTTCGAATCCGGATACGATCCCACTTGTAGGATTTGTTGGTGTTACTGAAACCTGCCTGATTTCCACCTCATCCACGTAGTAAGCCTGAGCAGAATTCGAGTTCTCCACATACAGCTTCAATGCATTCATCTCCCCGGTAAACGTATATCTCCCCTGGAGTTTGATCCACGATGTATCTGTTGTCTCCGTCTGAGCTAGGGTCTTCCATGCTGTAGTCCCGCCTGTCGGCTGCTGCTCCATCGTAAACTTAAGCACGCTTGGAATTGCAGCATTGCCGTCCAGTTTCACATATCCGCTAATTTCATACTCCACATCCGGCAGCAACAGTGGCTTCACATCTAACTCTGCTCCATTCCAAGCCGCCGTACGAGCGGTTGCCTTCAGACTGTGCGTACCGCCATATGCCACTTCCGTGACGGATGCAATTTGGGTATAAGCTCCCCGTGGCTTCCAGCCGTCACTGTTTCCTTGCTCAAATCCATACGCTCCAATGATCTTCCCTGCCGATAGCACCGTGTTCGAAACCGACGGAGAATGTTCCACAGATGGAGCTGCTTTCGCTACAGATATTCCCCACCATCCGATAGGCGATAACAACAGCACTCCAGCCAGCACCAGACAAAAAGGCGTATACCAACCTGACCGCAAAGCAATCCCTCCTGCACTCAAATTTTTGAATTCGTATTTGGCACCCATGGATTTCAGTTACTTGCGGATTAAAAGTGGCTCCTAGAATAAATGTAAAATATCTACTATCCTTTCACGCCTCCCAAGGTCATACCCTTCACAAAGTATTTTTGTAAAAACGGATAGACTAAAATAATAGGAACTGAGGCGACAATCGTCATCGTGGCACGAATAGAGGTAGGCGTAACCGCCTTCGCCAGATTTTCTGACCCTGAAAACTGGCTGGCATAATCCTGAGCGTTAACGGACGTATTGGAATTTTGCAAAATTTTCATCAGCTCATATTGGAGTGTGCTCCACTGCTCATACGACGAATTGTACAAAAATACATCGAACCATGAATTCCATTGCGAGACCGCCGTGAACAACGACACCGTTGCCAGCACCGGCACACACAGTGGCAAAACGATACGCATAAAAGTAGCAAACTCCCCAGCACCGTCAATACGCGCCGACTCCAAAATCCCCTCTGGCAAGCCCTCAATAAAGGAGCGAATGACTATGACATTAAACACCCCGATTAACCCCGGTACGATGTACACCCAAAAGGTTCCCAGCATCCCAAGCTCACGAATTAAGAGAAAATTGGGGATCAAACCACCGCTAAAATACATCGTCAAAATAAAGGCAATCGAAACAAATTTGCGCAGCACATATTCCGGCCGGCTGATCGTATACGCCACCATCGCGCAGCAAAACACCGAGGTCACTGTACCCGCGACCGTACGTAATACAGAAATCAACGTAGCATGGAAAATCGTCGCTTCCTTGAATACAAATTCATAATTACTCCACGTGAATTCACGCGGCCACAAATAAATCCCACCCCGAATGGAGTCATTCGCTTCATTTAATGAAACCGCCAACGTATTTAAAAATGGATACAGCGTGAACACCATTAGGCACAGCATAAACACAACATTGCACGCATCAAAAATCCGATCCGAGGGCGCCCGAAATCGCCCATGTACGGCCTTCCCTTTGCCCATGACTTCCTCTCCTTTCTAAAACATCGCCTAGCCCAGCACTTAAGGTCTTGATGAGGTCCGCGAAGCGGCCTGTTAAAAATCCACAGACTTGCACCTGTAGTATGCATAAGCACGCACTCCTGCTATCGCCTCGAATAGCCCATTCCCAAAGACATCCTCTAATGGCGATAGCGAAGCTGAGCCAACCATCATGACGCAGTTATTACAAGGAGGCGCGAGTCACGCGCCTTTCTTAAGCTCTTCCCTGCCACTACCCTCAGTTCTTAAAAAAAGTGACTTTACGGCGGGTAGTAGCGGAGCGGGCGGAATTGTTCTGAAGAAGCGGAGCGTTCAGAAGAACAATCTGCACGCGAAGCGACAACGAGCCCTCCCCAGAAACTCACTCTTTTTTTAGAACAACCTCTCCTCCCCTAACCGCTTCGCAATATAATTGGCGCTAAACAACAGTATGAAGCTAACCACCGTTTTGAACATTCCGGCAGCAATGGAAAGCGAAAAGTTCCCCATCTGGATACCATATTTCAGTACGAAAATATCCAAATTTTCCGAGTAATCCACGTTCATGCCGTTGCCCAGTAAATATTGAGGTTCAAAGCCTGATTCGAGCAGGTTGCCAATGTTCATAATGAGCAGGATGATAAATACAGGCTTTAATCCTGGTAATGTCACATGCCAAATCCGCTGAAACCGTCCTGCTCCGTCTATCTCGGCCGCTTCATACTGCGAGGGATCAATCATGGTCATCGCGGCCAAATAAATGATGGTATTCCAGCCGACATTTTTCCATACCTCCGACGCACCGAGAATACCCCAAAAGTAGCTTCCCTCACCTAACCACAGAATAGGTTCCTTAATCAGCCCAAGCCACATCAGCACCTCATTGATGATACCGCCGTCCGCAGACAGTGCAGTACTAATGATGCTGGCCGCGACCACCCAAGAAATAAAGTGTGGCAAATAGCTGATCGTCTGAACCACCCGTTTAAATACGAGCTGGCGAAGCTCATTCAGCAAAATCGCCAATGCTATAGCGGTGACAAAGCCCAGCACCAGGTTAATAAAGCTCATCGCCAGCGTATTGCGCATCACCCGCAGAAAGTGTTCATCCTGAAACAGAAAACGGAAATGCTTCAACCCGACCCAATGCTGGTCAAGCAGCTTGCGGGCAGGCTTAAAATCCTGGAAAGCAATCGTCCAGCCCCACAGAGGTAAATATTTAAATATAAACAGCCAGATTAAAAAAGGGACGGACATCCATACGAGTGCACGCTGCTGGTTCAGCTTGTGTATAAATCCCCTAAAGCCGGTTCGCCGTGAGGACGGCAAACGACCCGAGGAGGTCGTAACAGGTGGCGGTGACGTGTAGCTCATAGCTGCTTCCTCCTTTATTTTTTCCCGACCGTCTTGACTTTTTTGGCAACCTCCTTCGTGATCAGTTCCTCAAAAGCCTTCACATCCAGCTTGTTAAACTCGGTGGTGTATTCATTCCAAATGGCATCAAACTGTGCCGGTGCAGACAGCACCAAGCGCGGGAAATATTTGCGCTGCAGGTCTCCTTTTTTTTGCTGAAAGATCTGCGCTGGTGAGCCTTGGGCAACCTGAATGCTCCAGGCTGGGAACCATGGACGTTCGTCAGGTGCGGAAAACATCTGCGAGAAGGACTCTACACCGTTTGCTTTTAGCAGCTTTTTATCACCTTCGGTATACGACATACGCGCAACCTCAGGCTGCCGTCCGGGGCTAGCCGAGTTGCCGTCGGGCAAGGAAGAACCGTTACCGTATCGCGGCCAGCTGTATTCAAAATATTTGAACCCAAATGAGTCACGGAACGCATCCTCACCCGTCTTTTTAATTTGCTCCTTGGTCCGATAAAAGCGCCCATTTTTATCTACATCATAGGTTTCACCTTTGATCCCCCAGTTGGATAACACTTGGTTTTCGTCGGTCAGCAGATTGTTGAAAAATTTGATAATACGTACCGGGTCCTTGGCACTGACTGTAATTCCAATGCCTCGGTTATTAACAAATGACGACGGATCAAGATACTGATCCTTTATATTCCGGTCGTATACAACAGGCAGCCCTACATATTCCAGATCATCATTACCCGATCGCTTGGAAGCCTCCTGCAGGTTATTTAGAGCCTGCCCTGCCTGCCAGCGGTAATCGAAAAAGCCCAGCACCTTGCCCGAGGTCAGCTTCGCCAAATATTGATCGTAATTGTCCACAAAGGACGATTTATCGAACAGGCCCTCTGCGTTAAGCTGATTTAGCTCTTTCAGGTACCGTTTAGTGATGTCCTTATCTCCATAATCCGTCGCCTGGTGTGTTTTCATATCAATAATTGTGCCGCCATCGTTGGGATAGCCTGCCAGATGCATCGGCGCATTCGTAAGCGCATAAAACCTATCCTGCGTGGTTAGCGCCAAGTACCCGGTTAATCCCTCGTCTGCATGCTTTTTCGTATAGTTCCGAATCAGATCCAAGTACTCATCTAACGTTTTTATTTTTGGATATCCCGCCTCCTTCAACACTCTGCGCTGTATCCAAAAAGCTCCCTGCTCTATGTTAGGAGCAGACAAATAATCGCCGACCACCGCGCTAAACGGCAGGAAATAGATATTCCCATCCTCCGCTTTCATCAGGTTGTAGTAGGGTCCGTATACACGCTTGATATTTGGCCCATATTTGTCGATCAAATCATTCAGGGGAATAAAAGCCCCGGCATCCAGCAGTTTATCAATCGTCCCATCCGGTACAATTACGTCCGGGTAATCGTTGCTTGCAATAAACGTGCCAATCTTCGTATTCGAATCCCCTACCAAATGCTCCAGCTTCCAGTTCACGCCGGTCTGATCTTCCAAAACTTTTCCGATCCGCGTTTCATTGGTATTAATGTCTCTTCCCGCCGTGGCATTAAAATACGTGAACGTGACCTTCTCCTTGCTATCTCCCGACGCAGGCTCCTTATCCGAGCTCCCTGAGCAAGCAGTGATCATAGATGCCATCATAACCATTACCAGACTGATGATTCCGAACCTTTTGCTTGTCATGCCAGACCTTCCCCTTTCGGCCTCTTTTGTCGATTGTGTGTGAATATCATGCGCACGCCCCTTGAACAACGAGAATCCCGCGCACCCTAAATTGTAAGCACTTTCATTTTATAAAATGCCGTTCAGTTTGTTCACCTGTCAATCTAAAGGTGTTACTTAGGAAACTATAGGTCCCGATCCGCAGGAATCATTATGCGAATCTCCGTACCTTCGCCGGGTGCACTGCGAATGGCGAGCTCAAAGCGTTTCCCGTAGTAAAGTTTTAGACGATAGATGACATTTTGCAGACCTATACGCTCACCCATTTCTTCCTGCCTTTGCATGTAACCATATAAGCGCTGCACCTGTTCCACAGACATGCCAACCCCATCATCCCGAACCGTTAGAATCAGTCGTCCTTCCTCATGCTCAAAAAGAATCTCAATGCGTCCCCCATGCTTTAGCGGCTCAATGCCGTGGATACTTGCATTTTCAACCAGCGTCAGTACGACCATTTTGGGAATCAGATTGTCCAAGTCTTCAGAGCGCGCCTGTACATCGTACTGTATTCGCTCACCAAAGCGATATTGTTGGATTTCCAGAAAACAACGGATCAACTCCAACTCGTCCCGCAAAGTAACTCGATCCTTGTTCCACACCAGCGAATTGCGGAAAATCCGTGCCATGTTATGAATAATGCGGGCTGTCTCATCCTCATGCTTCATCAGGCTTCGCATGCGAATCGTCTCCAGCGCATTGAACAGAAAATGGGGGTTGATCTGGCTGTGAAGTGCATTCAGCTGGGCATGTCTACGCTGAATCTCCAGATTTTTTCGCTGAATATCGGCCATATAAACATCGTTAATCAGTCGTTTGATTCTCAGCGTCATCCGATTAAATTCACCTGTTAGCTGTCCGATTTCATCACTCGACTCCATACCTGGAATGAGTTCAAAATGCTGATTTTTCACCTTTTTCACATGTTTCAAAATGCGATGAAGCCGCACGTTCAGCGAACGTGTAATCCAAATAATGATCAAGGTGGGCAGCAGCATATTCACACAGGTTAACAAGAGCGCAAAATTGCGAGGTTCCTGCATTTCATACAGCACTTCATCCCTTGATACTGCGGCCACAATGCTCCAGCCGTTCAGATTATTCGTAAGCACATAACTAGTCTTGAACTCCATGGTGTTCTCGGGCAGCTTGAGGGTACTATAGGCCACGCTTTTATGGTTTATATCCACCTTGGGATCATTTGTGTATTCAATTTCTCCCCGTTCGTTAAGCAGGAAGAGACTCCCCTGTAAATTCAGGTTATTGAAAATCTCCCGAATGGACGACATTCGCAGCTCTATTTTTAGTATTTTTTCACGACCACTTGGGGAATAAAAGTAGTTCATCCGTCGAATCAGGCTGAAGGGGTGTGTCTGCTCGTCGGTACTGTCGTCGGTACGGACAAATATAGGCTTGGACTGGCGTCCAGGCGGGATTTGGGTATACCAGGGGAAGCTTTTGACCCTCTCATCTATAAAGCTGATTCCCCCGGAATTCAGCAGCGTTGAATTATCAGTGTAGATCGTAATTCCACCTACGGATTGGTACACAGGGCTGTACGTATTGTTTAAGATACGACGTAAATAAGAGTCATAAACAGCAATATAGTCAGCAGGGTGGGGATATGTTTCTTCCAACACCTCATTGAGTCGATAATCGGTATAAAAGATAGACGAGATTTCCATCGCATCTTCAAATTCCCGGTGAAATTCAATTTTAATTTGTTCCAGTGCGCGCGTAATATCCTGAATACGCTGTTCCTTCACATTTTGCGAGGTAACATGGTAAAAGATCAGATTGGTCAGCACTATAGGTGTAAAAACACAGAGGAAATAAAGCAGCAGCATTTTATCTCGCAGCCGTATATGATCCAGGATAGTTCTCAGCCTCTTCATTCGCCGGACCTCTCTGGCTCGTACCCAACACTCAGGCTATTGCGGTATTCACTTGGCGTGACGTGCGCCAGCTTTTCAAACTGAGTCACAAAATAGTCTGAACTGCCGAAGCCCACGCGCTCCGCAATTTCATATATACGCAGATCCGTCTGCCGTAGCAGGCGTTTCGCCTCCTGAATGCGTAATTTCAGCAGGAATTCGTTAAAGTACACCCCGTATGTTTTTCTGAACAATTGACCGAGGTATACCGGATTCATGTAAAAGCGGGCCGCAATACTTTTCAGACTTATATTCTCGTCAGCATGCTGCTCAATGTAAGCACGGATATGCTGGATTCCTCCCTGCTGACATTCCTTGCGCAGCATCCCAATATATTTTCCACTTTCCTCGGCAAAGGCTGTAAACAATCGCTGGAGTTCACCCAGCGACAGATTCATATCCTGCCAGTTGATCATCGGTTCCAGTGACTGAATTGAGCGCTCATTTCCCTGCATGTTTTGAATGACCCGCACGATACTAAGAACGCATTGATGCAGGTTCATTTTCATAGCCTCAGGGGCATAATGCTCTTCCCGAAAGCTGCTAAATAAATAATCTACGGTCGCACGCAGCTCTTCCAATTGGAGTTCCTCGACCTGCTCTGTCAAGCCATCCAGTACGTCCTGACGAATGGTCCTATAGTGGAGGGGTGGCATTTCCCCCGGCAGATAGACAACAATACCACTATGGTCATGAATGTATTTATGGAGCACTGCTTCTTTTGCACTGGCATAGGACTGCTGGATATCTCGCAACTGATTCACAGGACTTCCCGCATAAACGAACACCCGACTTCCCAACCGGTCTTTTAGTGACTCCATCCCCTCTATCTCCTGTTGTAGCGCTTTCATAAAAACTTCCACCTTGGCTTCAAAACACTCTAAAAAGAAGTCCGGTACGATAAGACCAATCCGGTTACGATGCTCATGGACATAGAGAGGGTACTTGCCGTCCATTAAACGATGAAGCGCTTGCTCTATAAGCTCCCTGAACTGGAAAAGTGATAGCATGACGCCATCGTCACCGGAGTGCCAAGGATGCTGATCGTTCAGCTCGACGAGTACATAGTACATATACGTGGCTTCTCCAAGCCGCAACTGTTGCTCCCAATGTGTCACCACTGCATCATCCACTGGGTTCATCATCATCGTCTCTAGCAGCCCGCCTATAAGGTGGTTCTGATATCGCTGCGCGTTCTGTTGTTCTCGGTGCAATCTTTCACTCAGCTTGCGCAGTGTAGCCGAAAAGTCCTCATCATCAACCGGCTTAAGTATAAAATCATGAACTCCATAGCGGAGTGCCTGCTGCGCATAAGCAAAATCACTGTAGCCGCTCATGATAATAAAAGCAGGATGTTGGGTACTCCGTTCGAGTACAGATCGAATCAGCTCTAATCCATCCAGCACAGGCATACGAATATCGGTAATGATCAGGTCTGGATGAAGACGACTGATTAGCTCCAGCGCATCCTCACCGTTATCAGCTTCACCCACGATTTCAAAGCCACAGATTTCCCAATCGACAAGTTGAATCAGCCCTTTGCGGGTGAAAATTTCATCATCCACTACAATGGCTCGATGCAGCTTCATAACCTGCTTCCTCCTTTCGATGAAACGTCATTTTATTGGGGTTAACTACTTCACGAGCCTTGCACGATATTCCAGCTGGAGAAAAATGGCCTTTAAAACGTATTGTGGCACTTCGGAAGCCATTTGTACAGACGGGATTTCATCATAAGGTCGCTCCAAAGCGTGAAAACTATTGCCCCCAGCTTCTTCCTCACTGAACACAACCGTGACCTACTGTGGCTTAGACATTCAGCGCTGTCACAGGTACAGTAATCCCGCTAGACAGCCGGTTTATAGCGTATTCCGGGGTGTGACTCTCCAATACAAAAGCCGCCTGGTCTAAATGACCAAGCGGCTTTTGTATGTTTGGACTGCAGCTCCTCTTCTTGCAATTTCTATACTTTATATATTTTGTGCATAGCTTTCACTTGGCGTTTTGGTCAACACCACATGCAGGCTGGAATTCGCTTCCGCACTACCACGATAGGAAAAGTGCTCATCTCCGGTAATATGGATCATATCCCCTTGGACAACTTCCGTTTCTTCACCATTTACAGTTACAGTACCGCTTCCTTCCAGAACAAGCAAATATACATTCGCTCCTGGATGATTATGTGTTGGTAGCTCAGCATTAGGGGTGAAGTTGAGAATAAAAATGACATTGTCGGCTTCCTTATGCACAATTCGTTTTGTAAATGCAGCTTCTTTATATTCCTGAAATTGAATGAGGTTTGATTTTTTCATGTAGATTCACTCTCCTGTTTGTAATTGGATTGGGCCTATATAGTCTTATTGTATTTGATTATTACGCTCGTCTTGTGATTGCGATCACAAACATAAATTTAAGTCATAAATACTTTGAAATATTCAAAAATTTGATTTCAATCATCTTTTTCATCATCACATCCAACTAAAATCGAATTGTATCAGACAAACCAAAAAAGCAGGAGGTTATTCCTATGAAACCAGGATTTAAGCTGGCAAAGGATATTTATTGGGTAGGAAAAATTGATAATCGTGAGGTCCCCTTTCATCGTCTTCTACTATCAAAGGGTACAACATATAATGCATATCTGCTGAAAACAGGAAAACCAACTATTGTAGATACCGTAGATATGGCGTTCGGCAGAGAATTTGCAGAAGCTGTAGCGGAATTAATCGACCCGTTGGATATTCAATATATAATCGTCAATCATACGGAACCGGATCACTCCGGCGGGTTAGCGGCACTTGCTTCCAAGGCAGCAAACGCCACAATTGTCTGCACGGAGATTGCCGTTCCGGAAATTCAGCAGATGTACAAGCTCCAGCATCGGAATTTCCTCGTCATCAAGGACGGGGATCAACTGGATATTGGAGGCAAGACACTGCTGTTCAAGGAAACACCTTATCTCCATACAGAAGAAACTATGATTACGTATTGCATCGAAGACAAAATCTTGTTCCCTTGCGATATTTTCAGCACACACGTGGCTGTAGAACATCTATTTGCCGATGAGGCCGGCTTTGATATCACCGAGGATTTTATCGGATATTATCAGGCTATTATTCATCCTCATCGCAGATATGTGCGTACATTAATCGAAGCTGTATCTGACTTGGATATTGAGATGATTGCTCCTTCCCACGGCTTCGCGATCCGACATGATATTGCCAAATTTATTGATTTGTACGCATCGATGAGCACCGAAACCAAGGATGATAAAAAAGTAGCGATTATTTATGCCACCTTAAAAAATAATACTAAAAAAGTGGCAAACATCCTGAGAGATTGCTTTTTGGAGAACCAAATTAAGGTGGAGTTATGGGATGTAGATAAAGCGGATGAAACCGAGATATTAAATAGTATTACCTCAGCGGATGCTGTTTTCGTCGGCAGCTCTACCAAATATGCCGACATGACAGGCAAATTGGAAGATCTGCTGCAAAAAATGCAAAAGATGAATTTGGAAGGTAAGCTTGCTGCCGCCTTTGGTTCCTACGGCTGGAGCGGTGAAGCCATTGAAGTCGTACAGGATTACTTGAACGGTACTAATATGAAAGTCCAAAGCACTTCAGATGTAATCAAGTCAACGGGTATGACGCATGTGGAATTCCCAGTACGCATTCGCTTCTCTCCTACAGAAGTTGAAAAAGTGAAAAAAATTAAAAATGCCGCTGAATTTGTCTCAGATCTGCTGCTTAGTGTTATTTGAGCACAGGAAGCTTAGAGGGAATAGGAGAGATGCCGAATGGATAACCAACATTACGTTATCATCGGAGGGGGCGTGGCCGCTGTCAACGCGGCAAAAGCGATTAGAGATCATGATGAGCTAGCAGAAATTTCTATTTACGGGGAAGAGTCCTCCCTTCCATATAACAGAGTCAAGCTTTCGAAGGCACTATTCACTGACTTGCACAGCGACAAAATCCTGATCAAAAAGGAAAAGTGGTTTGCCAGTCAACGGATTCATGTGTATTCCGGCGTAAAGATCACGGCGATACACGCAGAGGACTGCACCATCGAAACAGCCAACGGGCAAACCGTTGCTTATGACAAGCTGCTGCTGTGTACAGGAGCCCACAACCGTAAGCTTGTGCTGGACGGAGCTTCACTAAGGAACGTTCACAATATTCGGTTTCGACAAGATGCAGACAGACTTAAAACGGAATTGCGACAAGGAGACCGGATATGTATCATCGGCGGTGGTATTCAGGGTGTAGAAACCGCCTGGTCCTTCCAGCAAGCCGGATATACCGTTACCATTCTGGAAGCTTCGCAACGGCTTATGCCTCGCCAGCTAGATGAAAAGGCATCCGCTATTTTGACCCGCCGAGTTATCGAACAGGGTACCCAGGTGTGCCTTGGGCAAGGCGTAAAGCGTATTACAGGCACAGATCATGTAGAGGGCGTAGAACTGCAGGACGGCACTGTTATTCCCTGCGAACATGTCGTGTACTCTATCGGAATTGTACCTAATACGGAGCTTGCTCGCCAAATCGGCCTTGATATTGGACAAGGCATTCTGGTGAATGCGCAGATGGAGACCAGCTCTGCCCATATATATGCGGCAGGTGATGTAGCCGAGTTCCACAATAGAGTAGATGGATTATGGGAAAGTGCTATGGAGCAAGGGAAAGTAGCAGGCACTAATATGGCGGGTACCTCCACAGCTTACCAGCGTCCTCTTCCTGTCACCCTGTCCAACAGCTATGAAAGCCCCTTGTTTTCCATCGGTCTGGTAGACGAACAAGTCTGTGACACCAGCCTGACCCGTGAAAATCAAGTTTCTTATACACGTATGTTCATACAAAACGGCTCTATCTGCGGTGTGATCGGCTTTGGGGATGCTCTCGCTTCACTTCCATATAAAGCAGCCATTATCCAAGGACTCAGTCCGGATGCACCAGAGCTTACAAAAATTTTGGATGACAAGGAGAACTAAAGATGAAAAAATATGTATGTCAGCCCTGTGGATACGTTTATGATCCTGCTATGGGTGACCCTGATGAAGACGTTATGCCAGGTACAGCGTTCGAAGACCTTCCGGAAGACTGGGTTTGTCCAGTCTGCGGTGAGGATCAAAGCCATTTTGCCCCTATAGATGATACAGAATAACAAGAACACGCTATACTTTTTAGTTTCCGGTTGATGAATGGAGTGAATGAATGTGAATGAGATGTCCTGCCCCTGCCAGTGCGAACAGGAGCCCTGTGCCCGCAAAGTGCCTATCTTTTCCTCTTTGTCCTGCGAAGATTTGTGTAAGGTTAGCTCTATGATCCGGCACCGAAAATATCAGAAAGGCGAGGCCTTGATTGTCGAGGAACAGGCTTCCGATACGCTGTACATTATTAAAAGCGGGCATGTTAAGCTGCTGAAGATGACACCTCAGGGCAAAGAACAAATTCTGCACATTCTGACAACTGGCGATTTTTTTGGTGAGTTGAATATATTTAATAACGACGAGTTGAGCAATTTTAGTGCGTACGCCTTAAAGGATACTGATATTTGTATGCTTACCAAAGATGATATGGAGGAGTTGATCCGCAACAATCCCGATATCTCTTTGAGGCTGCTCAAAACGATTACCAAACGCTTGGCACATACCGAAAACCTGGCTCAAAGCCTGGCTACCAAAGACCCGGAAATCCGTATCGCCTACATGATTCTCGAACTCGGACACAAATACGGCAAGCCGGACGGCTCCTATATTAAAATAAATCTCCCCCTTTCACGCGAAGAGATGGCTAATTATGTGGGTGTCACTCGTGAAACGATCAGCCGAAAATTCGGAAAATTTGAACAGCTGGGGATTATTCATATCAAAGGTACACGTGAGATTACCATCTGCGATGTACAGAAACTGAACGAATATATGGATTGAGACACATGGATACCAGGTTGCTCTGGCATGAGGACAAGAAAACCGCTTCTTTAACTTATGGATTGTAGTTGATTCATCAACCACTTCCATGTTGTTAAAGGGCGGTTTCTTTTATTCTGTGCATTTGGCCATTAGCTATTCTGTAAAATAACAATAGAAACCGTAGGCCTGTTTTTGCGTAGTAATACAAAGTTTATAAGCCTGAAATCAAGCCAAGATTTCTGTGTCTTCATACTCTTTATAAAATAAGCAAAATGGGGAGGAATAGATATGGCGGATCATCAAACCAGCAAGGATATTTTTCGAGAATGTTGCTCTAGGATTGCTGCAGCCTGTGAGCCTTGCGGATTCAAATACTATAAATCCAGGCGAAGCATGGTCAAGCACGTGGACCCCTTTACGGCCGAGGTGCGTTTTTCGAGTAATGCTTTCAATGTGGCCGGCAGCTATTTGGAGTTTAATGTAAATTGCCAAATCATGAATACGCAAAGCGGAAAAGTATATTGGGCTATCAGCTTGAGCAGCTTCCGGAACAAAGGCAAGGTATGGAATCTGGCCAAGGAAACGTCTCGGGAGAAGGAATTGGCGGAAATTATCACATTGATTCGAGACAAGGTCGTTCCTTTGGTGGACAAGTATGGTGCTAATCTCGACGAGGTGCTTGAACAAGCCATCTTGACCGGATGGTTTTTGCCACAGTCGAATCCCATGGAATTCTATGTGCTGGACGTTTTGGATCTGGTGGTTGATTTCGGATCGCCGGTACAGGTAACCGAATGTGCGCACCGATATATCCGTCATTTATCGGAGGAAATGCAGAACACCTTCAGGAAAGATTATGAAGCCTATCAAAGGGATGAACAGGCTGCAAGCACGATAGCATTCCGCAAATTGATCCCTCTTATGGTGGAGAGAAACATTTCCTTGCCGCAGTGAAATGAAAAGGTATTGGCGCGCCGTATTGAGAACGTGCCTTCATCGCTGGAAGATGGGCGATCACCTGTGTGGTGACCGCCCATCACTCATTCTGCGGATAAAGGAGCTATATTGGTGGCCTTGGGAAGCGCAGCCTGAATTGTAGCCGGCCTGGAGCAATCCCACACTACTTTGACCAAATACCCAAACAACAAAACATTGAGCAATGATGTCACACACAAAATAATACCGTAATGATCCTGAGAATTGGAGCTATAGAAAATATCAAAGGTGTTCAGGAAAATCGTAAGACTGAATCCACCCGCAAGCCACAAAAATCTGCGATCTTTCAAATACAGGTACGCCAGTACAGCTAACGCCGCCGCAGGGAACAGATACCGTTCATGCATGCTGGAAGCGAAGGTAAATACACCTGCAATGAGTACCAGTGCAGCTGCTGCTGCAAATTGTGGTTTCCGACTACGGATATACATCCACCATGTAAACAGAGTCACTAGCACAATGCAGATCATCCCCCATGTATGGTAACTGAACAGGAACAGCGTTGTAGTGTCCTGCGTATAATTGCCACCAATTAGTGCGAAGAAGTTATACGCGTTCACCGAAGCATATGGATATTCGCCAACTGTCCCCTTGTATAAATCAAGCAGCCATAACGGCTCCTGCCCCCATGAAAATGGCAATATGACCAGAATGGTTGTCACAACGGCACCACCAACGGACAACAGCCAAGGCTGTATTTTGCGCTGTCTCAGCAGCTCGAAGAACAGAACCGGCCCATAAATAATCCCCTGTGGCTTCATCAATACCGCTATCGTAAACAGTACAGCGGACCAGCCGATCCGGTTTTCCACCAGCAGCACAATCATGCCCACAATCAGCATGGTAAAAAATGAATCTACCTGCCCCCAGAAGGTTGAATTAATAAATACAGCTGGGTTAAACACATAGAATATAGCCAATCCGAGGCTCACTCCATAGCCGACCCGTTTGCTTGCCAACCGGTACAGCATGTACGCTGTCACGATATCAGCTAAAATATTCGGAAGCCGCAGCAATACGGACATATAAGGACTGAAAGCATCCGTAGAGCCGATTTTACCGATTACATATAAAATATAAATATAGAACGGTGGATAATCACTGGAACCATTCGTGTAAAAGCCTGACAAGCTATCCGCTGCTGTCGTAGCCCAGTTTCGGAATAGCATTAAATCCATGTGGCCCGAGATCCATGGGGCGATCGCCATTCTTAAAAAGAATCCCACACCCAGCACAGTCCACAGCATCAGTCCCCGGTTACGTTCCCCGAGCTTCCATTCTTGAGCCCGAAAACGATACGCAATAAACACGAACGCACCGAAGAACAAAGCAGCGAAAAACGCCATCGGAGTAGCATAAGCAGATGAAGAATTTCCATTTCTTCCCCCACCCATACCACCGCCAGGACCGCCCATGCCCATTCCAGATCCGTTACCAGACATGCCACCGGGGCCTCTGTGCTGTCCGTCTCTAGCAACACCACTGCCGCCCGATGCAGACGTATCATTCCCGGCCGTTGTACCTTTGTCACCCGATGTCGACGAATTCTCACTAGAGGAGTTGGTCGTCTGGCCCGTCGTCCCCTGATTCTTGCTGTCAGAGCTGCTCGCCGCATCCGTAGATGTTGGGAGAGAATTCTGCTGATCTTGTCCTACACTTCCTGTTCCCAGGTTCCCTGCGGTCTGACCGTCAGAGGGACGTTGCCCCGGCCCTCCCATGCCTCCGCCTGCTCCCCCTCCGAACCCGCCGGATGGCCCCTGCCTAACAGCCGCAGACTGAGACGCGGAACTACCTGAATAACTCCATAACGAAACGATACTAACGGCAGCACACAATATGAGACTAAATAGAAGTATATATTTCAGACCGTTCGCTTTCCAAACGTTCAAATCCGATGCACCTCTCTCTGTTTCTATTTTCCTCATATTGTATCTGCCTTAGCTTAGGACTTTGTGAGTTCTGGCTGAATGTTGGCTGAATACAGAATCATCGCACTGAACATTGCTGCTCCATCTCCATAATCGCCCTTTCTAGCTGAGATTGTGGATGCTTCAGCATATTGCCATGACCGGCTGCTAATAGAGACGGATTGTAAGATGCCAGTTTTTTGGCGCTTTGCAGCGAAATTTCCTTGTTCCATGTAGCTAGTGCTGGAAAAGGAAACAGTGGCTTGAGCCTTCCCGCTACCGCAACACCACCCCGAGTCTGGAAGGCATCGCCTGCAATCAATGCATGGGTACGGGTATCCAAAAATCCCATCGAGCCCGGCGTATGTCCCGATGCGCTGATCGCCAGCAGCGAACCCACGTTATCTCCATCCTCCAGTAAAACGTCAGGCTGGGTAAGGATATTCTTCGGCACGCTGCCCCGAATAGGAGTGTCTGGTTCGCCTGCCTCCAACGATACATCACCCTTCAGTAGCCGAGCATCCCGCCTTGAAATGAATACTTGCGCCTCAGGATACTTTGCCTTCAGCTTATCCAACGCACCCACATGATCTCCATGCGCATGGGTAAGTACAATTCGTATAATCGGCTGCCCAATCCGCGCCGCAGCCTGTTCAATACGCTGAGCACTGTATGGCAATCCGGCATCGATCAGGGTAAGCCCCTCTTTCTCCTCCACCAAATAACAGTTCACTGGGAACAGCCGGGGCATAAACGTTAATTGATACACATGCTGCACCTGAACGATACGCATTTTATCTCATCTCCTTGTCTTGATCATAAACTAATTATGTTAGTATTATAAATAATATAATTAGTTTTAAGCAAATTTTTTCGTAAATACCTGTCGGAACGTTATACAAAAAGCAAAAAGCAGACCCGGAATCCTGCCTCTGGGTCTGCCTTTATCCATATTTATGCATATGTCTTTCAATTCATCAGCTCTACCGGATGGCCTCAGCAATAGGCGTACTGCCGGACACCAAATCAATCGCTCGATGATACGTCTGCTTTTCCTCTAGTGCTGCTACCACCGTTGCCGCTACATCTTCACGTGAGATAGTATGGCTGGTGAGATCTTCACCGGTAGCAACCTTGCCAGTACCCGCATCATCTGTCAACCCGCCCGGACGAAGAATCGTGTAATCCAGATTGCTCGCTTCCAGCAAGCGATCTGCATAATGCTTTGCCACGTAATATGGCTTAATCGATTCAGGCCATTGCTCCCGGTTCTCCGCATATAGAGCGCTGACCATAATGAAGCGCCGGATACCCGCTTGTTCAGCGGCTTCCATCGCCTTGACTGCTCCATCAAGGTCGATGAGCAGCGTTTTATCCGCTCCTGTGTTGCCACCGGAGCCTGCCGTAAACACGACAGCGTCGCTGCCTTGTATAGCTGCGGCAATTTCACCTACCGTCCCTTCAAGGTCAGCTACTACCGTTTCTGCTCCCAAACGTTCAAGCGCTTCGGCCTGATCCGGTTTGCGGATCAGTGCCTTTACGCGATGCGACTCATGTTGCCCTAGTAGGCGAACGAGATGTCTGCCTACTTTTCCATTGGCACCAATCACCAGTACGTTCACTCATATCCCCTCCTGTATTCACGGTCTCTCGCTTACAGTATACTGAATATATTTTACCCTTTGAGTCCAGGACGCAATCATATGGGCTATATCAGATTGAACTCAGTTTTTATCTGAATGCTCTCCCTCTCGCTTTTGCTGTAACACGCGAAGACCTGCGCAAAAGGTGTCCATCATCACTTCAATACTCTGATCCACATCCACAGGTAAACCAAAGCCACCCTTTTGTTCAAGTGAGGCAAAACCATGAAGAAGACTGCGGAATCCCCTCGCTGCATGAATGCAATCTGCTTCGTTGAAGCCGTAGCCACTGGATAGCACGGTAATGATAAGTTCCGCTACTCGATCCGCTGCGTGTCTCAGCTCGGTATCATTTCGGTCGGTTGCATACAGCATCGCTTCATACAAACCAGGCCGCTCGCGCGCATACTGCATATACGCTCTCCCCATAGCAATCAGCGCCTCTTCGCCTGCTCTGCCTACGGCTGCGCTCATCAATGCTTCCTCTAGCTTTTCGAGGCTATGTAATGCCAGCGCTTGACGCAATCCGTTCAATCCGTCCACATGGTTGTACAAAGATGGAGGGCGAATATGTAGCTTTTGCGCCAATGTAGTGAGCGTGACCTCTCCCATCCCTCGTTCATTGGCAACATCCTCGGCAGCCTCCAGGATATCTTGTAGCTTTACTCCATTTCTAGGTGACATCATCCGGTCCCCTTTCGTTAAATTCCTATGTAAGGTTAATTTCGTATACATATACAGACTAAATTCTTATTTCATCTTAACTAATCCCGTTAGTTTATACAAAGAAAGTACCGTTTGCAACAGCTCCATACACTAACTCTTTTTTAGAAGAAGAGCCGTTAGGATATTACTGCTATAATACAAAGAGATTATAGAGCAGATTCGATATCTTTTCCGATTCCCTGCAAAGGAGCTAGCTATATCTATGGAACCCAATCCACTTCCAGCTATTGAGTTTAATCGTGTCACTAAATATTTCACCGGGTCGGGACAACAACGTGCTGTCCTGAACGGAGTTACGGCAAAGGTCCCGCGCGGAAAAATCACGACACTGGTCGGTCCGTCAGGATCTGGTAAAAGCACACTGCTTTCACTATGCAATCTTTTGCTAGCATCGGATGAAGGAGAAATCAACGTCCTCGGCAAGCCTATAACCGAGTGGGAAATCCCTGAACTAAGACGGAAGGTAGCATTGGTTTTTCAAGATGCCCCCATGCTACAGGGGACGGTCCTCTACAATCTCCAGACTGTAGAGCGGCTGCATGGCAAGGTACTGGAAGATCCGGTTGGCCTGTTAGAGCGCGTAGGACTTACCCGTGACCTGCTGGAGCAAAAGGCGCAGGAGCTGTCCGGCGGACAAAGACAGCGCTTGGCCCTGGCGCGGACGCTCGCGAACCGTCCGGATATTTTACTACTGGATGAGATTACTTCTGCACTGGACCCCGCCTCAGTCAAAGAGGTCGAGGAACTGCTGCTTCAAATGAACAAAGAAGAGGGAACAACGATGATCTGGATTACGCACCATATGGAACAAGCCCGCAGGGTAGGCCACGAAACATGGCTGATGATCGACGGAAGACTGGTAGAACAAGCGGATACGGAAACATTTTTTAACGCTCCACAACATAGTGAAACCCGCAAGTTTGTAGCAGGAGAATGGGTATGACGATTGTTGCCTTGATTCTCTCTCTTGGTTTTGTATTTATCGCCATCGTCATGTCCAAGTCCTTCAAACTCGGTCTGGACCGAGATATTATTATTGCCACGATCAGAGCATCCGTTCAGCTACTGGTGATTGGATATGTATTGCATTTGATTTTTGGGATGCAAAGCTACGGATTTATTGTGTTATTCATTCTGCTCATGATCACTGTAGCTTCTCAAAATGTTGCGCGCAAAGGACGTTTTATTCCCCAGCTTATGTGGAAGTCATTTCTGACGTTGCTGTGTGTGGAAATCGTTACACAGGCATTTCTAATTGGCCTGCATATCATTCCGGCGACAGCCCGGTACATGATTCCGATTAGCGGCATGATCATTGGCAGCTCCATGATTTTGTCCAGTCTGCTGGTATCGCGGCTCAAGTCGGAAGTCCTGCTGCGCAAGCCTGAAATCATGCTTATTCTTGCGTTGGGAGGAACACCGAGACAAGCCATCTTCCCTATACTGAAGAATTGTATACGTTCCAGTATGATTCCAACCATTGAGGGGCAGAAAACACTCGGGCTTGTCCAGCTTCCCGGCATGATGACCGGACAAATCATTGCAGGCGCCAATCCAATTGTCGCCGTGCGTTTGCAATTGCTCATCGTATTCACTACCATGACCTCTGCCATTTTGACCAGCGTGCTGCTCAGCCTGTTCATTTACCCGACATTATTTACCCGCCAGCAACAACTGCGTACAGAGTCCTGGGAAGTCTGATAGAGACGGGTATACCCAGTTATTTACCAACCATTTTCCATTTATCAAAATTAAATAGACATGTTTAATTCCTGACACGAGGGTTAATAGATACACGTAGACGCTTTACTAAAATTCGATGAGGAGTGATTGAACATGGCTAACAACAACCAAAATGGCAAAATGAGTCGCGAAGAGGCAGGACGTTTAGGTGGAGAAGCTACTGCTAAAAATCACGACAAAGAATTTTACCAAGAGATCGGCGAAAAAGGTGGCGAGGCCACCTCCAAAAGTCATGGCAAGGACTTCTATCAGGAGATTGGTGAAAAAGGCGGCGAAGCCACTTCCAAAAACCATGGCAAGGAGTTCTATCAGGAAATCGGTCGCAAGGGCGGTGAAGCCCGTGGCAATTCAGACCAAAGTGATAGCGACGGGAAAATGAGCAGAGAAGAAGCAGGCCGCAAAGGCGGCGAGGCCCGCGCCCGTCAGCGTAAAAATAACTAACGATAGATCAGGATACGTTGTCGATGCTTTTGCAATGTAAAGGCACCGACTGCATAGAATACGAAGTAAGTGAATGTTTAAGTTATAGAAGCCTATCTGCCGGTGTTCCGGTAGGTAGGCTTTTTGTGTGAAAGTTACTTTCATCAAAAGGCTACTTTCATCATCCGAACATACGTCATACAATATACATATACAGGGTGAATAACCATCATACATATTTTATTACAAATGAAAGAATGGATTAGTTTGTTTCTTTTCTCATGTCATCTTACTTATTGCGAACAAAACAAATAACGCAGCCCTTGAATTGAGCACCATGTAACAGACTAATAGGATGCAACTCAAATCAAATATTCCTGCATTCCGGCTGTTAAGATGGAGTCGAAAGGAGGGAACCCTCGTGTACGAATGGAACGAAATGGTCCAGCTTATGATTGATTGGATTGATAATAATCTGACCTCAGCGCCATCGTTGTTGAGAATGTCCGACCAGTTGGGCTATTCCCCTTATTACTGTACAAAGCAATTTCATTCTCTGACAGGAATGACATTAAGGGATTATGTGTGGATGCGCAGGATTAGCCGGGCAGCTCTTGAACTCCGGGATAGCGATGTCCGCATCCTCGATGTGGCCGTAAAGTATGGGTTTTCTTCACAGGAAGCTTTTACACGAGCATTTGTAAAAGCGTTCGAGGTATCCCCGGCTGTATACCGGAAGAACCCCCGGCCTATTCCATTAGCCATTCACGCTGAGGTGTTCTCTCCTTACCATTACCATTTGAAGGAGCGGGATAAGATGGTTAAAGAGCATTTGCAAGAAGCCGAAGTCAAAATTGAGCATATACCAGCACACAAATTTATTGGTCTCTGGGATATTTCTTCTCGAAATTACGGCGATTTCTGGAGAAATGGTCATAATTGTGATGAAATTTGCGGAACCCTGGAAAGCATGTCTCACCTCAAGCTTCCCGGACAATTGGGCCAAACGGCAGGCTGGTTCTATCAGAATGGTCAGAAGGGCTACCTCTATGGAATACCGGTTGCTGTTGACTACGCCGGAGAGATTCCCGCAGGAATGAAGTGCCGGGACATCCCCGAATCAGATTACCTGGTTTTTTTCCACCCACCCTTCAATTATTTAAAAAACAACGGAGACGTTATGAGAACGGTGGAGGAGAAAGCTTGGAACTTTGATCCTAGCAGCCTGGGGTATGAATGGGATGAGGAAACGAAGCAGGATTATCAACGCCATTTCCCTGAGGGATACGGCTACGCGGTGTTGCGCCCTGTGAAAAAAGTGTAGAGCAGAAGAATCCCAAGAAGCCGCTGCGATCAGAATGCTATTAATCGTCTCGCGGCTTCTCTTTTGAAAATGGAATGGAGGTATAGGCAATGAAGTCCTTTCGCTTTTGGTTGGTCCTAGTCTCATGTATAGTTATTGCTGTAAATCTTACGGGGTATGACGACTATAATATACTTTTGGCTATGATTAGCCCGTTGGTTTGGGTGTATGAATCTTTTCAATTTGTGCGAAAAACCCATATCCCCATAGCGCTTGTTTACTTCACTACAATAGGTTTCTGGTATCTCATAGGATATGTTATCGATCGTTTGATTAGAAAATTGAAACTCGCTAAAAATAAATAAGCTGTACAAACACGGTACATACCTCATTCCTTATTTTGAGCAATGGGGTACAATACAGATCATATATGTCCATGAAGTAATGCAATATCATTCTCCGTGTACATCATGCTGTATCTTTATGGATCTAATTAAAGATAGGACTGTATTTTTTTAAGAATATTTTGACCATTTGTAGTAAACAAAATATATGTCTTTGAATTGGTTTTAATTACAATTCTGTCCGTTGTTGCATAAGGAGTACCTATTCTTATTGCATCTTTCTCTTGTCCAGCATAAGTATTATCGAACGAAACATCTTCAATATCCTCAAGAGATACTTCTATCCTAGATAACTGCCAAGTAATAACTAAATTATTACTCTCCTTTTTTAGTATCGATTCCCAACATGCTGTTTCCTCCTAAAGTTTTTTCAACACAAATTGTAAAACGAAATGCGACCTTTGCTGGAGTATTATTCCGATAAATACGATGATTTTTTTGCATCCCGATACATCTCCTGTAAAAAGAAAACCAGTCCAACACATTGTAAGTGTGTATTGGACTGGTGGATATGCACACGTCAGCTTCCAGCAATTAGATCAGCGTATAACCGCCATCTGGGAACAGCATGCTTTCGGTGGTGAACTTGTTAGTCATCAGGTACAACACAGTATTGCGATTTCCTCATTATACCCCACTCGCCATATCACAACTATTTTATAATCATATATATTTTTATTCGGATGAGCTTTCAGGGGCTATGCTCTTGCGGTAGGATGTCGGCGACTGGCCAGACCAGCGCTTAAATTGCCTACTAAAATGTGCAATATCCCCATAGCCTAGCAGATCGGCTATTTGCTGCACCGACCATTGCGGATCAGCCAGCAGCAGCTTGGCCTCATGCAAGACAAGCTTGGATAGATACACACGCGGAGATACGCCAAAAACACTACGGAATACGCGATTACAATGGGACACGCTAATACCCAGCTCGGATGAAATCCCCTCGATCCCATCCTGTTTTTCCAACGAGCCGGCCTGTCTATAAGGCAGATTGACTCTGCCCTGAAGACGACTGGCAATTTGATGAGCAAGCTCTGCCTGCACATATCCACGTCCCGGCAGATGAGCAGCTTCACTGGATACAGCCTCCCACAACGTTGCGAACAGTTCAAATACAGCAGATTGAATCCGCATACGTTTTGCCACCGAGTCACCATTTATCCCCATGTCATCCAGGGCAGAAAGATCAAGCAGCTTGCCCAGCGCTGGCTCCATCTGCCTTGCCACCGTGCCATCCGCAGGAAAAAGCACTTGCTCCAAACGGCTCAGTAGCGATAGAAACAATTTATCATCAATGTCGAAATGCATGCAAAAATACGTAAATCCCTTCCCGTTACTACAGCTGGAGTGCACAATTCCCGGGCGCAAAAGCATCAGATCACCCTGTCGCTGAATATAGCTGCGACCATCCACAACCATGATCTGTTCTCCCGCAAGCACGATGTTAATTTCATATTGCGGATGTTCATGTGGTGGATAACTCCAGTCTCTTCCGACACTTCGTGTATGAATGGCAAATAGATTGACCGTAGTTCGCACATCGGGAAAAAAGAATTCCTCTCCGGCGACCGTAAGGTCTGGATCATGGGGACTCTTCGGTAAACGTGGTGACGACATATTCTCCCTCCTGGCTCATTTACATCGATATCCTCCAGTATATCGTTTTCAGCGCGATTTGGATAAATAGTGGAGCGATTTGACAATGGTTCCTCGGCACATGTCATGCTAGGCTCTAATTGAAGTTAGTCAACGTTACATTTTATCATGAAAGGGGTTTCAATATATGTCGAAAAATATATTTTATAACACGCAGCATGCACCTATCGGTTCATTTTCAAGCTTTACACTTGGGTTTAAGGGTAATCGCGGCGGACTCGGCCTGGAGCTGGGCAAGCCTGCCGATGAAAATGTATACATCGGACTGCAATCCAGGGATGGCGGATCCTATGAGGCGCTTCCCTTTTTCGCATCCACACAGGACGAAAGTACCCGCTACGATGTGGAGAAAAAGGATAAAAAAACGGAGCCTCTGCTCGTTGCCTTTGCCGATCAGGACATCACCCGTGAGTTAAAAGCAGGAACAGATACATGGCAGGCAGGCGATTTGACGTTCCGGCTGTACTCTCCCGTTCGCCCGGTGCCCGAGCCGGGAATTGCCGGCATAGATGAGCTGCGGGCAGCGTTAGTTCCGGCTGTATTTGCCGAGCTGACGATCGATAATACAGAGGGTGCTGCTGCACGGAGAGCCTTTTTCGGCTATCAGGGCAGTGATCCGTATAGCGGCATACGTATTATAGGGGAAGATCCACGCAGGGACATTATGGATTCTCCTCAATTGGAGGGAAGACTCACAGGCATCGGTCAAGGACGAAGTACAGCTATTGTGACCAACAGCAGTGAAGCCATACCTGCCAGCGGATTTGCAATGGAGAAGCTGCTCGGGGAGACCATGGCCGATAACTTATCCTTTGGCCTGGGCACAACGGGTGCGCTCCTGATGGACGTTCCCGCAGGAGAGAAGCGCACGTATTCCTTCGCCATATGCTTTTATCGCGGCGGCATTGTGACAACAGGCATCGAAGCATCGTATTACTATACCCGGCTGTTCAAGGATATTGAAGACGTGGGAAGCTATGCGTTGAAGCATTTTACCGACCTGACTGCAGCTTGTATTCAGGGGAATGACTGGATCGAATCGGCGAACTTGAGTCCGGATCAGGAATTTATGCTCGCTCAGGCGATTCACAGCTATTACGGCAGCACCCAATTGCTCAGTCAGCAAGAGGATGGCGAACCGATCTGGATTGTGAACGAAGGCGAGTACCGGATGATGAATACACTCGATCTGACGGCGGATCAGCTTTATTATGAATTGATTTTGAATCCATGGACGGTACGCAACGAACTAGAATGGTTTGTCCAAAGGTATAGCTATCGGGATGAGGTTCGCTTCCCGGGAGAGGAACAATCCTATCCGGGGGGGATCACGTTTACGCATGATATGGGCGTGGCCAATGTGTTCTCCCGGCAGGGGTACTCCTGTTATGAACTGGCAGGGATTGACGACTGCTTCTCTTACATGAGCCACGAAGAACTGGTGAACTGGCTTTGCTGCGCCACGGTATATATCGAGCAGACACAGGATCAGTTATTTACGACACGTATGCTGCCTGTCTTGTGCGACTGCTTCGAAAGCATGCTGCGGCGGGATCATCCAGATCCGGCACAACGAAACGGCTTAATGGGCCTGGATAGCTCAAGAACCCAGGGGGGCGCAGAAATTACGACTTACGATAGTCTAGATGTATCCTTGGGTCAGTCCCGCAATAACATTTATTTAGGCAGCAAATGCTGGGCGGTATATGTTGCGCTGGAAAAGATATTTGCCTCAAAGGGGCTTAACTCCCTTTCACAGGAAGCTGGCTCACAGGCAGACAAATGCGCAGCATCGATCACCGCTCACATGACAGACAAGGGCTATATCCCTGCAGTCATTAAGGAAGGCAACGACTCACAGATTATTCCTGCCATTGAAGGGCTGATCTTCCCCTATTTTACAGGATGCGAGGATGCGCTTGAGCCTGATGGGCGGTTCGGTGAATATATCCAAGCACTTCGACGCCATTTGCAAACCGTACTGGTACCAGGAGTTTGTCTATTTGAAGATGGAGGCTGGAAGCTATCCTCGACCAGTAACAACTCCTGGTTGAGCAAAATCTATCTGTCTCAGTTTATTGCCCGTGAGCTGCTGGAACTGCCTTGGCAGGAAACTGGGCAGGCGGCTGACGCAGCCCATGTTTCATGGCTCCTCCATCCTGAAGAATCCTATTGGTGCTGGAGCGACCAAATGCTCTCCGGCATTGCCCACGGCAGTAAATATTACCCACGCGGGGTTACCGCTATTTTGTGGCTGTATGAAGGCAAAGGGAATCGGCTGACCCTCCCTCAGCATATGAGCCAAGATGAGAAGCAGCATGTCTAAGACGAACGAACCCTCACTCGCCCAAAGGAGGTTCAAATAATATGAGCAAGCGTATGGATATGCCCAAAGGGAGCGGCTATGACGCTTGGCTACACTACCACCGCGCTCGTCTTATAGAAAAAATGCCTGCTTGGTGCAGGGTCATCGTGGTTCATGACACAGATGATGAAGTGCTTCAGACAGCTGCGAGTGAGCTTCAGCAAGGATTGGCCTCTATGTTTGGACAGCAGCCAAAGATGAGTACCATTCCTGTCCATGTACCATTCGTTGCGCTGGGTACGTTCCAAGACCATTCATGTATTGCAGAACGATTTAGTGCAGAGGAACAGGCAGAAGTGAGCGCAGAAGGCTATCGAATTCGCGGGGTAGAGGCTAAGAAACTGGCTGATTCAACTGGTCAAGATCACGATGATATCAAAGGACAGTGCGTTATAATTGCGGGTCAGACCTCCAAAGGGGTATTATATGGAGTCTTTCACTTGCTGCGCTACCTGCAAGGAGGACTAGACGGCAAGCTGAAGCCCACTGCCAAGGAATCATTGCATGCTCCCAGTTTAGACCTATTGTCCAATCCAGCTAATCCGATACGCATGATCAATCACTGGGATAACATGGATGGTAGTGTTGAACGTGGATATGCCGGCGCATCTATTTTCTACAACAACAATGCCTTTACTACAAATATGGAGCGCCTTCGAGACTATGCCCGTCTACTTGCTTCTGTAGGCATTCAGGCGATATCCATTAACAATGTGAATGTCCATCAGGTAGAAACCGAGCTGATAACAGATCGTTTTTTACCGGATGTAGCCAAAGTAGCTGCCATCTTTCGCGCCTATGGTATCCAAATCTACTTGAGCATTAACTATGCCAGCCCGATTCAGCTCGGTGGATTAACTACAGCCGATCCTCTAGACCCCGATGTCGCTGAATGGTGGAAGACCAAAGCACAGGAGGTTTACGCAGCCGTTCCCGATCTGGGTGGTTTTGTGGTCAAGGCCGATTCTGAAAATCGGCCCGGACCCTTCAGCTATGGACGCCACCACGCCGATGGAGCCAATATGCTGGCGGATGCACTACGGCCCTATGGCGGACGTGTGATTTGGCGTTGCTTTGTCTACGACTGCAAACAGGACTGGCGTGACCGCAAGACGGATCGGGCTCGCGCGGCCTTTGACCATTTTAAACCGCTGGATGGACTGTTCCGGGATAATGTCATTTTACAGATTAAAAATGGCCCTATGGATTTTCAGGTGCGAGAGCCTGTCTCCCCTCTGTTCGGCGCGCTGGAAGCCACTCAGGTACTGCTGGAATTCCAAATTGCACAGGAGTATACCGGACAACAAAAGCATCTATGTTACCTGGTCCCGCAATGGAAGGAAGTGCTTGATTTTGACACCTACGCACAGGGGAAAGGCTCCACCATCAAGCGCATCGTAAGTGGTGTTTTGCATAGCAACAGCGAATCTGATTCTCGTCGTAGGAAGGCTACTGTCCATGCAGGCAGCGGCAGTTTCCAGGAGGGGCCAACGAATCATGTTCCCAAGCCCACCAACTTTGGAATAGCCGCTGTTTCCAATATTGGTGCAGACACCAATTGGACCGGACATTTGCTCGCCCAGTCCAATCTTTACGGCTACGGCCGGTTGGCATGGAACCCGGATCTATCCGCAGATGAAATCGCAGATGAATGGGTTCGGCTAACATTTAGCAATCAAGGCAAGGACTACGGCGATCCTGAGTTGATTCCTACTATTAAGCAAATGCTGCTCGATTCTTGGAATATCTATGAGTCCTATACCGCCCCTCTGGGGGTCGGCTGGATGGTCAGTCCCAATCACCACTATGGGCCGGATGTTGATGGATATGAATATTCGATGTGGGGCACCTACCATTTTGCCGATTGCTGGGGGATCGGGGTAGATCGGACGACTGCAACTGGAACGGGCTATGCAGGACAATATTTTCCTCCTGTTGCCGAAATCTACGAATCTACAGACACCTGTCCAGATGAGCTGCTCTTATTCTTTCACCATGTTCCTTATACGCACGTGCTCCACTCCGGCCAAACGGTCATACAGCATATTTATGATACTCATTTTGAAGGTACCGAACGTGCGGCCCATCTCCAAGCAACATGGATTAGTCTGCGGGAGCATCTAAATGAATTGATCTATGAACAGGTGCTGACACGGCTGGAGCATCAGACTGAGCACGCCAAGGAATGGCGGGATCGGATCAATACGTATTTTTATCGCAAAAGTGGTATTCCCGACGAAAAAAATCGCCCTATCTATTAAGCAGATAGCCTCATGCGTTGCTTGCATACACACTGGGTTTTGCCTCCCCTTTCACGGGAATAGCGATAAAAGACACATGTCTTACTCAGACCTGTGTCTTTTTTTGCATGGTCTAATTTATGCATACGGTTGCTAACGTAAAATGTCATATTTGTCCACCCTGAGTGTGCAATAAATTCTTCTTTTTTATGCAACCGCTTGCTTTATACTATTTTTGTAGACGTTTACAAAATGTTGTCGAATTAGACTATGCTTTGGGGAGGATGATCGGTTTGACCTTGTATCGAAGTCTATGGAAAAAAGGGTGTATGCTTCTATTAAGCCTTGTGCTGTCTCTGACCGCCTTCATTGGCTCACCCTCTAATACGGCGAGCGCTGCGGTTGCAGATGATTTTCAAGCTTCCGTTATGGGACCGCTGGCGAAAATCAATGACTGGGGTTCCTTTAAAAAGCAGCTACAAACGTTGAAAAACAATGGCGTATATGCCATCACTACCGACGTCTGGTGGGGCTATGTGGAGAGCGCAGGAGATAACCAGTTCGATTGGAGTTACTACAAAACCTATGCAAATGCCGTGAAAGAAGCGGGACTGAAGTGGGTCCCTATCATCTCAACGCATAAATGTGGAGGAAATGTGGGAGATGACTGCAACATCCCACTGCCAAGCTGGCTGTCGAGCAAGGGCAGTGCAGATGAAATGCAGTTCAAGGACGAAAGCGGCTATGCCAATAGTGAAGCCCTTTCCCCATTGTGGAGCGGAACCGGTAAACAATATGACGAGCTGTATGCCTCATTCGCTGAAAACTTTGCCGGGTATAAAAGTATCATTCCCAAAATTTATTTGAGCGGCGGTCCTTCCGGGGAATTGCGCTATCCGTCCTACTATCCAGCAGCAGGATGGAGCTACCCGGGACGAGGCAAGTTCCAAGCTTATACTGAAACAGCCAAAAATGCATTCCGCACAGCTATGAATGATAAGTACGGATCATTGGACAAGATTAATGCTGCTTGGGGCACCAAGCTTACCAGCCTTAGCCAAATCAATCCACCGACCGACGGGGACGGATTTTACACGAATGGTGGATATAATTCCACGTATGGAAAGGATTTTCTGTCGTGGTACCAAAGTGTGCTTGAGAAGCATCTAGGTGTCATCGGGGCAGCTGCCCACAAAAACTTCAATTCTGTGTTTGGTGTCCGGATCGGGGCCAAAATTTCTGGTCTGCACTGGCAAATGAACAATCCTGCCATGCCGCACGGCACAGAACAAGCGGGTGGATATTATGATTACAACCGTCTCATTCAGAAATTCAAGGATGCCGATCTAGACTTGACATTTACTTGCCTGGAGATGAGTGACAGTGGCACAGCACCGAATTATTCGCTGCCGTCCACCCTGGTTGATACCGTCTCCTCTATCGCGAATGCCAAGGGTGTTCGCCTGAATGGTGAAAATGCACTCCCGACGGGTGGAAGTGGCTTCCAAAAAATCGAGGAGAAAATCACAAAGTTCGGTTATCACGGATTTACGTTATTGCGCATTAACAATCTCGTCAACAATGATGGCTCACCAACCGGTGAGTTGAGTGGATTCAAACAATATATCATCAGCAAAGCCAAGCCTGACAATAATGGCGGTACAGGCAACAAAGTAACGATATACTATAAAAAAGGCTTCAACTCGCCTTACATTCACTACCGTCCGGCTGGTGGTAGCTGGACTGCTGCACCTGGTGTGAAAATGCAGGATGCCGAAATTAGCGGCTATGCTAAAATTACCGTCGATATCGGTTCTGCCTCCCAATTGGAAGCCGCTTTTAACGACGGCAATAACAACTGGGACAGCAACAACACCAAAAACTACTCCTTCAGCACGGGCACTTCTACGTACACGCCCGGTAATAGTGGCAATGCAGGAATGATCACTCCAGGCGCTCCATCGGGTGCGAATCCCGGGGATGGCGGCGGTACAACTAACAAAGTAACGGTATACTACAAAAAAGGCTTCAACTCACCTTACATTCACTACCGTCCGGCTGGTGGTAGCTGGACTGCTGCACCTGGTGTGAAAATGCAGGATGCCGAAATTAGCGGCTATGCTAAAATTACCGTCGATATCGGTTCTGCCTCCCAATTGGAAGCTGCTTTTAATGACGGCAATAACAACTGGGACAGCAACAATACTAAAAACTACCTTTTCAGCACTGGAACTTCTACCTACACACCCGGCTTGAACGGAGCTGCAGGATCTATCCGAACGGGGGCACCTTCAGGAAGTGCCGTCAGCGTAGTGACTTCCACCTACGCAACCGACCTCAACGAAGTGGCAGGACCTATCCAAACCGAAAAACTTTCGGGTGTATCCTTAAACGTAAGCACTTCTACCTACACACCCAATGTTAACGGAGTTGAAGTAACTGCTCAAACGGAGGCGCTTTCGAGCGCCTTCACCTCTATAGATCCGGGTACCCTCTCCAAGCCAACTCCCCTTGGCACAGACTGGAGCAAACAGAGCATTTATTTTATCATGACAGACCGTTTCAGCAACGGAGATACATCCAACGATAACTACGGTGGCTTCAATTCCAACAACAACGATCAACGCAAGTGGCACGGTGGCGATTTTCAAGGTATCATTGATAAACTCGATTACATTAAAAATATGGGGTTTACCGCAATCTGGATTACCCCGGTAACGATGCAAAAGAGTGAATACGCTTACCACGGCTATCATACGTATGATTTTTATGCGGTTGACGGGCATCTCGGAACAATGGACAAGTTCCAAGAGCTGGTTCGCAAGGCACATGACAAAAATATTGCTGTGATGCTAGACGTAGTAGTGAATCACACAGGTGATTTTCAGCCGGGGAACGGGTTCGCCAAGGCTCCTTTTGACAAAGCAGATTGGTACCATCACAATGGTGACATTACAGGGGGGGACTACAACTCCAACAACCAATGGAAAATTGAAAACGGTGATGTGGCTGGACTGGATGACCTAAATCATGAAAACCCCGCTACCGCAAATGAGCTTAAAAACTGGATCAAATGGCTGCTTAATGAGACAGGCATTGACGGACTGCGGTTGGATACCGCCAAGCATGTACCGAAGGGTTTTCTAAAAGATTTTGACCAAGCCGCCAATACCTTCACCATGGGTGAAATTTTCCATGGCGACCCTGCTTATGTGGGGGATTATACCCGATATCTCGATGCCGCATTAGATTTTCCGATGTATTATACAATCAAGGACGTGTTCGGACACGATCAATCCATGAGAAAAATCAAGGATCGCTACTCCGATGATCGTTACTATCGCGATGCTCAGACCAACGGTGTATTTATCGACAATCATGATGTAAAACGTTTCCTGAATGACGCCTCCGGCAAGCCGGGTGCTAACTATGACAAATGGCCACAGCTCAAAACTGCTTTGGGCTTTACTCTGACGTCACGCGGAATTCCAATTATCTACCAAGGCACAGAGCAAGGCTATAGTGGTGGAGATGATCCTGCCAATCGGGAGAATATGAATTTCAACGCCAACCATGACCTGTATCAGTACATCGCTAAGCTGAACTCTGTGCGCAACAACCACCCTGCTCTACAAAACGGCAGCCAAAAGGAAAAATGGGTCGACGACTCCTTTTACAGTTTTCAGCGCTCTAAAAATGGCGACGAGGCCATCGTATTTATCAACAACTCCTGGAATAGTCAAACCCGCACGATTGGCAACTTCGATAATCTGTCCAACGGAACCCGCCTGACTAACCAGCTGAGCAACGACTCCGTTCAGATTAACAACGGTTCGATCACTGTGACTCTTGCTCCGAAGGAAGTTAAAATCTTCACCAAGTAAACAGCGTTATTCAGTTACATTGGTTATTCAGATGTGCTAAAATAAATGATAGAAGGATATACTAAAAAAAGAGCAAGGATGCTGGTAACATCCCTACTCTTGGCAACAGCCGCTTTGAAGAGCGGTCGGCTGTTCAAAGGCGATCTACAGAAATAGACCGTTTTCCCCTTGAGCAGGGCGGTCTATTTCTTTTTGTTTTGGTTCAGCGCAATAACAATGGTAACGATTAATCCGATCAACGCTACTAGTAGCGTGCCGAACATCATCATTAATGTCAGAGCATCCTTAACCTCCACAGGCATCACCTCCCTTCCGGGAGACTTAGCCGACCGCCCACCTAAGCCATTCTGTTGTTACTGGAATTATAGCACGTAAATCCGCCCTTAAGCGACAACATTTTACAGCCCCATCCAGCCAATCTTATATGGACACTCATCGTCCTTTGCTGCTTACATATTCTACTGTGTCTCTATACGGGTATAGCTTCTTAACGCCAATAAAAGCCCTAGTACAAAAATGAAACAAATACTGATGATTCCTCCAGGAACATTCGTAAATGTTCTGCCCAGTGTGCCATGCGGAGAAAACAATACGGGTACAGTCCAGGGATAAAAGGTATTTCCAGGTGTATTAACCAAAACAAAGTTTAAACACATAACCGTACACATTCCCATAATAGCAGGCACAAATTTTTTCCAGCGAATGGCGAAGAACGTGATGGTCGGAATGAGCATAGCATGCATAATAATCATTTTAGTGAAGATTCCCAGCTGATACATAACGATTTCAAAGGTTAGCGGTCTGGTCGTAATTAACATACCCAACAGCGCAGATAGCCCAAATGCCAACAGAAGACTGACAGCGATGTACATATAAATAACAAGCAGCTTGCTGAAGTAAAGACGACTCCGACGAACCGGGCTTGTGAACAAGGCCATATGGGTCCTCTCTTGATACTCCCTCGCATAGATATAGCAAGTCAAAATATAGTAGCTCATATACCCAGTCAAAAAGTTAATAAGAATAACAACACTCATAAAGTAGTCATTCCAACCATCACGGTCAATGGAATATTTGGTACTTCCCGTATAACTATAGAATTCCAAAGCAATGGTTAATGCTAAAATAATAATGCTTAACCAAAGAATTTTAGTACCTTTCAGTTTCAAGCACTCTACTTTGAACAGGGCAAGCATAATAAACCTCCTTTGAAAAATACTCTCCCTCTAATTTCTTCTTTGATATGCCCATAAGGATAAAAACAATCCAAGAAGAAAAGTTATGGATAAACTCAACCACGCTATGAGAGTATTGACGTATATGATCGCACTTCCTTCATTGGGAGACAAAAGATAGGGTACAATCCACGGATACCATTCACTTTTGTATATAAAATTCAAAAATATAACAGTACAAACTACGAGTACAACCACCATAATGCTTTTCCAGCGTATAGCAAAAAAAGAGGCGACCGGGATGAGCATCGCATGCATCACGCACATTTTGGCAAATATCTGGATTTGATATACCCAGATAGCCATCGTTAAAGGCCGATTTGTAATGAACATGCCTAATACTGCAGACAGAAACAGAACGATAAATAGCGACACAATAATAAACCCATAAATAATGATCAATTTACTAAAATAAAATTTAGCCCTGGTGACAGGCGTGGTAAACATAAAGATGTGCGTGTTTTCCTGGTACTCTCTCGCAAAAATATGACTCGTTAAAATGTAATAACTGACAAATCCGGCTGCAACATTAACGAAAAGGACTATGCCTTCAAAATAGTAGGTCCAACCCCGTTTATCAATTGAATATCTATAAAAAATAGCGCTCAAAGCGAATTCCAGCAGTACAACAGCCAGCAATATAATATAGCTTAACAGGAAGGCTTTAGAGCCTTTAAGCTTAATAAGTTCTGCTCTAATCACGTCGCCCATCCTCTCCTGAAATGAGAGTCAAAAAGTACTCCTCTAGCGTCTGTTTTGAGGTGTGTATCTCATAGACGGAAAATTGATGATCTATTAACTGTTTATTTAACGCAGATGTATTTTCAATCGGACTATAAATTCTTAGTTGTTGTGGAGATAATACCTGAGATTGTAGCTGCTTCATGTGCTCTTGTAGAAATGTCTGTACTACTTCTGCATCGTCTACTTTTAGATCTGTATATTGTTCAAAACCTTCCTCCAACTGACTCAGTCGATCTTCCGCTAACAGTTTTCCATTATGTATAATCCCGATGTGTGTAGCTAATTGTTGGATTTCGCTTAGAATATGGCTAGAAATAAGAATTGTTTTCCCTTGTTCCTCGCACAACTTCTTTAATAGCTGACGAATTTCCTTAATTCCTGATGGGTCTAACCCGTTCGTTGGCTCATCTAATATAAGCAACTCAGGATCATGAACAAGGGCCCTGGCAATCCCTAATCGCTGTTTCATTCCCAGGGAAAAATCTTTGAACTTCTTTTTTCCAGTATGCTCTAACCCCACCGTAGTTAGGGTTCGTTCAATTCTCCCATCATCCTGTACCCCCATGTACGTACAGCAGATTCTCAGATTATCGCGTGCACTCAAGTTTTCATATAGACCGGGTGTTTCAATAATTGTGCCAATCTTGGAAAAGATGGACGGGTAGTTTTTCTCCAACCGCTCGCCAAATAAAAAAACCTCCCCACTTGTAGGCTCAATCAGCCTCATCAGCATGCGGATGGTCGTTGTTTTGCCAGCTCCATTTTCACCTAGAAAACCGTAGATGCTGCCCCGTTCTACATGTAAGGAAATATCGTCTACAGCTATCGACATCCCAAACTGTTTGCGGAGTTCCTTCGTTTCAATAACATACTGCATTTCTTTCATCCTCCTATACACACTAAATACAACTATTATACAGATTTATCTATCCACAAAATGTAAAAGTAATCACTATTATTCATTTACGATCATTATCCCCATAAAAACAAAACAGGCACCCGACGAAGCGTACACTTCGTTCCAGGTGCCTGTTTATATATAAACAACGTGGGAATACTTAGGCCTCAGTAGCCACGTTGATATTGTTCAGGTACGGAGGGCTTTTCGCCGCGCAGCGCCACCGCTGCATGAATCGCCCAATAAGAGTCGCGCAGCAATCCGCGTCCTACAGCGACCAGATCGGCATCCTCATTGCCGATTACAGACTGCGCTAAGGCTGGGTCATCCAGTATGCCGACGGCGATTACTGGGATGTTCAGCGCCTCGCGGATTTGGCGAGCAAACGGCACTTGATAGCCCGGGTAGTTGCCTGGTTTTCTGGCTCCAGCCGGGCCTTCTCCGCCCGAGCTGACATGGATCATATCTACGCCTGCAGCCTGATATGCGCGGCACAGCTCAATAGCATGATCCACATCGTATCCACCATCTACGTATTCCACCGCGCTGATGCGGAAGATTAACGGCATACCCGCAGGCATTTGCTTACGCACAGCCTGAACGACTTCTACGCCGAAACGGGATAAATCCTTACCATACTCGTCATCCCGTTTGTTCGTAACTGGCGAGTGGAATTGGTGAATCAGGTAACCGTGTGCACCGTGAAGCTCGATTGTATCCACGCCTGCTTGAACCGCCCGGCGGGCAGCGTCTCCGAATTTTTGTACCATACCACGGACTTCCTCTGTGGTCAGTGCGCGCGGCTGTTTATAATTTGCATCCGGGTATGCAATGGCCGAAGGAGCCACCGGCTCTGCTGCATCCTCAGCTTTACGGCCTGCATGAGCAATCTGTATGCCAACCTTGGCCCCGTGCGCATGAATACCGTCGACCAGCTTCTTATACGCCGGAATATGTTCATCTGACCAAAGCCCCAGATCGTAATCCGTAATCCGCCCATCCGGTTCCACGTCCGTCATTTCTATAATAATCAGACCCGTGCCTCCAATTGCCCGGCTTAGGTAGTGGACATGATGCCAATCATTCGGAATTCCGTCCTTGGCTGTCACCGAGTATTGGCACATTGGGGCCATGACCACACGATTTTTTAACTCCAAATCTTTGAGTGTGTACGGTGTAAACAACGAAGTCTTCAAAACGCTCATCTCCTTTTTATCTCTACCACATAACTAAAAATGCGTTCCAAATTACACGGTCTATTATAAGCATAATCGGCACAGTCCAAACGAAACAAAGAGATTCCCCCAACCGGGGTATCCCTTCGTATTTGCACCTTGCAGTCATTATGTATATCGTAAGATTATAGATATATTGCACACAATCTATTATCCACAACTTAATAACTTTTTGCAAGTAAATATTTAAATATTATTAAATATTTTTTTGTCTACATTTTTCCCGACTCTTAGCCATAACACAAAAAGACGCCCTTACGGGCGCCTCTGCGAAACCAGTTTTATTGCGCTGAGCCTAATTGGACCCATGCCTTCTCAATCTCTGCAACCGCCTGATCCTTGTTCATGTTACCACTGATATAAGCCTGCATCAGCTCACCAAATTTTTGGTGGAATGTATCCAGCGAGTAGTTGACAGACAGATCACCGGACTTGGATGTTTTCAAAATGCTATCCATTTCCTTAGGCATTTCCAGATCAGGAAGCGGTGCATCCTTAATTGGAGGAATCACCTTCGCTACCTGGGAGAACCAGTTCTTACCGTATTCCGAAGTGTACAGCCAGTTGAAGAATTCAATCGTTTCTTTGGATACTTCGGAGTCCTTGTTGATACGTAGCGCCTGATCCGCACCGGTAATGATGACCGATTGGTCCGCTTTGTCACTCACCGGATATCCCATGATGCCAATCTTGAGATCAGGGTTAATTTTCTTGATCGCTTCCTCATCCCACGCACCTTTACCCGTCATAAATGCAGCTTTTCCAGATGCAAAATCACTTACTCCCGCATTGCTGTCCCGTTCCAGCGGCTTATCTGTGCCATGTTTTACTGTCAGATCAATGAAGCTAAAGAAGTTGTTGTAGAGCACTGGATAGTCCTTGATTTTTGCTTTACCTGCAATAAAATCATCAACGAGCTGCTTTGGCTCTACCCCGGCATCCTGCGCAGCAGCATCTACATAGTGTTGGAAGATATGCTTCCATACCCACCACTCT
Organism: Paenibacillus sp. AK121; assembly: GCF_019042715.1. Classification (NCBI taxonomy): domain Bacteria; kingdom Bacillati; phylum Bacillota; class Bacilli; order Caryophanales; family Paenibacillaceae; genus Paenibacillus; species Paenibacillus sp. AK121. The sequence continues at coordinate 241,096 of NZ_JAHPJM010000002.1, read as the reverse complement.
TTATATGCATTAGCAAATGGAGTAATGCCCTTCGCCTCTAGCTTGGTAACAGCATCCTGCATCTCGGCAATCGTCTTCGGCGGAGAGGTTATTCCAGCCTTGGTAAGCAAATCTTTATTGTAAATCAAAGCAAACAGGTTCCCCTTGACTGGTAATCCCAGCACTTTGCCGTCACTGGAACTCATATTGGCCCGGACGGCATCCGTCATGGCTGCTGCCAGCGGTTCATTGGTCAGATCAGCGCTATAATCAGCATAGGTGTCGATGTCACCTCCGGCCGTGGTCTGGAACACATCCGGTGTACTGCCTGAAGCTATTTTTGACTTGAGAATGGTGTTGTAGTCTGCCTGCATGATCTCCAGATTGATCTTTACATTAGGCTTGACCTTTTTATACTCCTCAATATACGCGTTAAAGGCATCGGTATACTCCGGTGAGGCTGTAAACATGTTTATTGTAACCGTTTTCAAATCATCTTTGCCGCCAGTGCTTTCTTTAGCCGCATCTGTGCCACCACTACTTCCACATCCGCTCAACAAACCGACCGTCAAAAGCAAACTGCCGGATAACGCCATCATCTTCTTTAACATGGATACTCCCCCATCTGTTTGTGATCAACGTTCATGCGCTCATTCTAAAAAATATTGCCTCATTTAAAAAGGCAGATTAGTGAAGCGTTAAGGGTAAAAAAGTGGTTTATTGCAGGCTCACGCGATACTCTGAAGGTGACACCTGATAATAATTGCGAAAAGCCTTGCTGAAATAGTTTTTATCCTTGTAACCGAGCATATCGGAAATTTCCTGAATTTTCAGGCTGGAATCACCCAGTAGCTCCTTCGCCTTGTCCATTCTGACCTTCTGTACATATTCGTGAATGCCGTAACCAAATTGCTGCTTGAACAACTTCATCAGATATTCCCGGCTCAAAAAATAGGTTTCGGCAAAAAACGAGATTTTGATATCTTCAAAATAGTATCGCTCGATGTATTTTTTGATCTCTGTAATATCAAAGGGTTGGTTACCCGCCTGTGCATGTTGGACCCCGGCAATGTAGAGCTCCAGTATCTGGTATAGTCTCTGGCTGTAGTCGGCAAAGCTCACAAAATCAGCAGATAGCTCGCCTTCAATCACACGACCCAATTCCCCCAAAGTTCCCTCCTGATTAGACGCAGACATAGGCGTACCCAACTCAATCGCTGCTTCTCTCAGTAAAAAATGAAACTCCCGCAGCAATCGATCCGCATCCTGTAAACGGAAAATAGGACCTGTTGCCAATTGTTTCAGTAGATCGCCCAGGAGTACCTTTGCTCGGTTGGCCTGACCGGTCTGAGCATCCTTTTGGATCGACAACAGCCGATCCGTCCATGGCATTTCCTCTGACGTCCCCATTTGCCGCGGTACCGTATGGAGAATAGATTCCCCTTCCAGCTTCAACACATCTGTATTGTGAATGAACCTCTTGGCATCCCTATACGCAGAAGCCAGCTCCACTACGTCTGAACAGAGCTTGCCCACTCCGGCTGCTACCACCATACTGAACAGCCCATGCAGGTTCGCAACCGCCTTCTGTGCCACTTGTGCCAGTAGGAGGGACATATGTTCTTCTTGTCCTGGGGCCAGGGTACAGATCGAAACGACCTCACGCTCTCTTCGCGGATGGGGGAAGCTAAAACAACGCAACCGTTCATCTGATGTCTGCGCTAATACATTAGTTACGGCAAAATCCATCAGATCGACATCGCCATGAAAACGAGTCCTACGAATCTCATCCCTGTTCAGCAGCCGCAGCACAATCACCCCAAAGCGGTTCCCTAGCTGATCCGCTCCGATTAGTGGAAGCAACGCCGTATTGGCCTGCCTTTTAAAGCTGCCATCCAAAATGGATACATACAGCTTCTCTTTCAGCTTCGGCAAAGACATATTTAGCGTAATGTTTTGGTTAATGAACTCGTCTTGGCTTTGCTTGCGGGTTTCCAGAATGTCCACCGCCTTGCGCAGTGCCTGATTCAGATCCTGGCGATTGATAGGTTTGAGCAGATAATCTACCACCCGCGATTGAATCGCTTGTCGCGTAAATTCAAAGTCGTTGTAGCCACTAATGACAATGGTCAGCAGATGGGGATATGCCTTTTCGATCACACGAAGAAATTCAATGCCGTTCATCTCCGGCATTTTCATATCCACCATCACCACATCGATAGGGTGCTGACCGAGCAGTTCCATCCCCAACCTTCCATTTGTCGCCTCATAAATATGTTCGATACCCAGACGATCCCAGTCTCCAACAATACGAATGGCTTCTCGTAACGGTTCTTCATCGTCAATAATCAATACGTTATACATGGTCGACTCCTTCCCGGGGAATTTGCATTCTCATTTCCGTTCCCGTTTCATCCGTAAGTATGAATAATCCTGCCTGATCTCCATACAAAAGCTTCAACCGTGTGTTCAAATTCTTCAAGCCAATATGCTCGCTCTCCCGCTCTTCCCATTTTTCGTGGAACGAATCCAACACTATTTTCAGCTTGTCCTCTGAAATTCCAGGTCCGTTGTCCCTGACTGAAATTGTAGCGTCTGTAGCACCCGATTCGGCTGAAATGACGATCAGAATGTCACTTGATACTTTTTCTAGTGCATGCTTGATAGAGTTTTCTACCAACGTTTGCACGGATAATCTCGGAATTGGCAGCTCCATCAGCGTGTCCTCCCATACCACTTCGACCTGAAGTCTCGCCCCGAATCTTGCCTTTTGCAGACCTATATATCGTTCAATATGCTTGAGCTCCTCGCGGGCAGCTACGATATCCTTGCCGTTGATGGAATACCGCAAAGTTTGGGCCAATGCATCCACCATATCCGCCATATCGAACATCTTCCGTTTTAATGCCTGTGTAGATATGGCTTGTAAGGCATTGTACAGAAAATGGGGATTAATCTCAGCCTCCAGTGCCTTGAGTATGGCATTCTTTTCGACCAGCTTCATGCGATAGCGCTCATTAATAAGTTCTTCGGTTCTTTGGACCATTTCGTTAAAGTGCAGCGACAAATACGCAATCTCGTCATGCCCCTTCACAGGAGCCCTTGCCTCAAAATCTCCGGTGCTGAACCGTTTCATCTGGGTAGATAGCTTATGTAAAGGTCGGGTAATGGCGTTCGAGGTCAAGGTCACCAAAATAATAGACACACCTAAAAATAAAGCCCCGATGACATAACTCCAATTCCGTGTGGTCGTAGCTGCCTCATAAATTTGGCGATATGGAATCGGCTTGATGAGCTGCCACCCGTCCTTTTCACCTGCATCATACACGACTAAATACTCCTGGTTGCTGTTGCTGTCTGACCACGTTACTTGTCCGCTTCCTCCCTCTCCGATCTGGGCCAATACGCCAGAATCACGCATTCGTTCATACAGCGGAAGGCTGTTCACATAAAAGGGAACCCGCTTGGGGCTGATTAGCATCAGTTGATCCCCTTTACCCAGTGGAATATTTCGCATGATTTCATCTACGGCACTCGTGTTGTAATAAAAGGACAACACTGCCTGCGGGTGACGGGATGCAATCGATCTCAGCACTCGATGGTAAGCCATAAAGCTGGCTTGTGGCGCCACATAGCCCATATCAGAGCGGGACTCCACAAAGGATTGAAAAGATTCGTTAGCGGTACTGTCCATCGCCTCTTTATACCAGGGAAGCTTGGGAATATCCGTGTTTATTCCTTTGCGTACTGTAATATTGTACGTTTCCCTAGTCACCACGTAGTATTGATGCCGGTCCGCCACATACAGATAAATCGCTTCCAGATCATTGCGGGAATAGAACATGTTGCGCAAGTAATTTTCAATGACCATTCGTGCAGCGTAGTCCCGGTTCTCATTGGCAATCGCGTTCATGATATCGTTATAGCGAAGCTGTGGAAGGGCCAACTGCTGCATTCCCTCCAAGTAATCCTCCAAATTCTGATTAACCAGCAGCAGATTATTCGTCGTGCTGGCGATGCTATGATTAACCGACTCCTTTTCAATCATCTGATAGGAAATAATCGTGAGTGAGCCCACCACCAGAATAATCACCGAGGTAAAAAGCAGAATGAGCTTGTTCACTAATTTTTGCGTAATCCGCCTCCACATGGATCGAAGGATTGTTCCTACATGCCCTGACATCATGATAACCGCCCCTTTTGAAAGCGTACACATTTTTACCCTCAACTGTTTTCTTAAATCCATTGGTCCGGCCCTAGGGGCTATCCTATACTTTCATTATATCTTAAACAGCTTGGAGCGAAAGACCGGAAAATGCTGAGAAAAAGAGGTGCGTTATGCTGAAAAAAAGGGGAACATGGGGCGACAAGGGCAGTAAGCTGGAATTTGGTTTATTCACACTGCCCGTAATTTTGTGCATTACAATTGCATTTTATATTCCGTTTTTGATGACGATACGCTATTCCCTGACTAAGTGGAACGGCATATCCAAACATCCGAAATTCGTAGGTCTGGATAACTTCAAGCAAATCCTGCTCGGAGACGCTAACTTTGCACATGCAGCCTGGTTTACGATCAAATATGCCATTTTGTACATTGTACTGGTAAACGTGCTAGCCATTTTGCTGGCGCTCGTCCTCGACATGAAGCTCAAAAGCTCGGCCTGGCTGCGCGCGGCTTTCTTCATTCCTTATATCCTCAGCCTCGTCATTGTCGGCTTTATATGGAAATTCATCTTTATGCAAGGTTTTGAGTCACTGGGACACAGTACAGGCTGGGGCATCTTCCAGCTCAGTTGGCTAGGCGAGGAAGGGCTCGCGTTTATTTCCATTTTGGCGGTATCCATCTGGCAATCGATTGGCTTTTACATGGTCATTTATATCGCAGGCCTGCAATCTGTACCTGAAGATCTAAAAGAGGCTGCCATCGTTGACGGAGCAGGGCCGATTCGGAGATTTTTCAGTATTATTTTACCGATGCTCGCACCCTCGATTACGATCTCGGTCTTCATGGCACTGACCAACTCGATCAAGGTGTTCGACGTCATTTTATCGCTGACTGGCGGTGGGCCAGGAGGTACGACATACAGCATTGCGTATGATATTTACCGAGATACGTTCCAAAACAATCTGTATGGCTACGGAACAGCCAAAGCCTTGATTTTATTCGTTGCAGTGCTGGTCATTACGATTATTCAATTGTCTATTTTCAAACGCAGGGAGGTTGAAGCCTGATGCAACGCAGCCGTACGGGACGTATTTTGCTGGAAGCGGGCATGATTGTATTGTCGCTGTTATTCTTGTATCCGCTGTTTCTCGCCATTAACAATTCGTTCAAAAGCTTCGCTGAGGTCATGACCGACGTCATTGCGCTGCCTAAGCAGCTTTCGCTGGATAACTACGTATATGTATGGAAGTTCATTGACTATCCACGCTTATTTCTGAATAACACGATTATTACTGTGCTCGGGCTGGCAGGCATTGTGCTAATATCCTCCATCGCTGCCTATAAGCTGGCACGGACGAAAAGCAAGTGGAGCTCCGCCATTTACATGCTGTGCATTATGCCGATGCTGATCCCATTTCAGTCTATTATGCTGACCGTCTTGCGCCTGGCGAAAGACTTGAATTTGGCAGACAGCACTTGGGGGCTTGGCCTGCTGTACTGGGGTTTTGGAGCCCCGTTGGCAGTGTTTATCTATCACGGCTTTGTGAAAGGCATTCCGGTCGAGATTGACGAAAGCGCCAAGATCGACGGAGCCTCAGGCTTCCGGCTTTTCTTTTCCGTCATCTTCCCGTTGCTGAAATCGGTCACCGCCACTATTGTTATTATCGACGTGATGTGGATATGGAACGATTTTCTGCTTCCACTTCTCATGGTTAACGGCTCACCCAGCACCAAAACACTTACGCTGGCTGCCTATACCTTCGTTGGGCAATATACATCAGACTGGCAATATGCCATGACCGCGATGGTAATGGCTGTGCTGCCCTCCATTATCGTATTTATCTTTCTGCAAAAATACATTGTTAAGGGCGTAGTGGCCGGGGCCGTCAAAGGCTGAGGCAATTACATCATTACAGATGACCCAAAGAGGACTTGCGTAAAGTTTACGCAAGTCCTCTTGTCTTCGTGATGTCCATGCCCGTACTCTGACATTATTTATGCTTAACCCATTGCGCGCTATCCATCGGCCAAAAAATCACATCCGCACGTCCAACAATGTCCTTGATGGAAACAAAACCAATAGCACGGCTATCCCTACTATTATTGCGGTGGTCACCCATCACAAAAATATACCCCTCAGGAACCTTGGAATCGGTTATAGTGCCATTTGGAAAGTCCACATTATTATATAATTCTCCCTTGGCGTGAGCATCTTGGATAGCTCCTTGAATGTATGGCTCCTCTACTTTCTTACCGTTCACATAAAGATGATCACCTTGATACTGAATGGTATCTCCAGCCACTCCAATAACACGCTTAATAAAGTCCTTTTGTTCCTTTTTTACATGGAATACAACAACCTCGCTTGCCTTGGGGTCACGAAAATCGTAAATTACCTTATTCACGACCACTCGTTCATCTGTTTTGAAATTCGGTTCCATGGATGCTCCCTCAACAATAAATGGTGCAAATAACAGCCAACGTATAATGAACACGAGCACAACGGCAACAATAATTGCCTTAAGCCAATCGATCATCTCATTGTTCATTCGCGGTCGCTTTTCCTGCAATGGTTCGGAAGTTGAACTCGTCAAATGCTTCCCGCTCTCCATGCGCTAAACCCACCTTTTCAACAGTTTTCATTTCTATTATATGTATAATGTTTAAGTATAATCAAATTTTCCCAGCCTTGCAAAACCATATTTTTAGTTGAAACAAAAGTGTGAACTTTTTTTCACAATATCAAAAAAACAATAAAAAACTGTTGATGCAAACGTTAACATATATTACACTGTGCATATACTTCTTAGAGCGTCTTGGACTTATGATAGATTAATCTGTCCCCCCAGGAGGTGTCCTGTTTTTTAATGGAAAGACAGCATGATCCACTTTTATATGTGCTATCTTCTTTTAAAATATGAGCTCAGATAAGGAGGAATTTACATGTATAAACGGAATGATCGTTCAAAAAACGGCTTTAACGCTCTAAGACTCGGTGTTTCTTTTGTTTTTGCTTCTTCTTTCTTTATTGGAACCGCTTACGCAGATGTTCCATCCAACAACCTCCCCTCTACCACACTCACAGAGGAGGCCGTCAGCGCAACCGATTCAGCAGCTGTTTCCACCACGTTAGCGGCAGGTGATTTGTATGTAGCTCCTAATGGTAACGTGTCCAATCCAGGCACGATATCTAGTCCTACCACCCTCGAAGCAGCACTGACACAAATTGCTCCTGGTAAAACCATCTACCTGCGCGGTGGTAACTACGCCTACTCTTCAACGATTACAATTCAGCGTGGAAATAACGGCAGTAACGGCTCACTCAAAGGGTTAGTCGCTTACGGTAGCGAAAAGCCTGTACTTGATTTTTCTGCTCAGGCCTTTGGTTCAGCCAATCGGGGACTTCAGCTTAACGGAGACTTCTGGCTGGTCAAAGGTCTTGAAGTCAAAGGTGCCGGAGATAACGGTATCTATATCGGCGGCAGTAATAACCGAATTGAAAATGTGGAAACCCACCACAATCGGGACACCGGACTTCAGCTCGGGCGTTACTCCCCTAACGCTTCCACCAGTGAGTGGCCTGCGAACAATTTGATCTTGAATTCCTACTCTCACGATAATGCCGATCCCGATAATGGTGAGGATGCCGATGGCTTCGCAGCCAAACTGACTGTAGGATCAGGCAATGTGTTCGATAACTGCTTGGCAGCGTACAACGTAGACGATGGCTGGGATCTGTACAGCAAAACGGAAACAGGCCCGATCGGTGCCGTAACCATTTTGAACAGTGTGGCCCATCACAACGGGCAAACCTCTGATGGAACGTCTACTGCGAACAGTGACGGCAACGGCTTTAAGCTGGGTGGAGACAAAATCAAAGTCAACCATATTGTAAAAAACAGTATTGCTTTCCAGAACAAAAAACACGGATTCACCTACAATAGCAACCCTGGCACAATTACTTTGACCAACAATACTTCATGGGACAATGGACAAAGCAATTTCGCCTTTGACAAGGGTGAACACGTGTTCATTAACAATCTCTCTTTTGAAGGAACAGCAAGTGATAAAACAAGTGGCACAGATCAAGATAACTCAAACGTTTGGTGGAAAAACAAAAAAACGACGAATGCCAAAGGTCTCGCAGCCAGTGCAGACGACTTTGTCAGTCTCGTGCCTTCCATCACTCGAGGCGCAGACGGTTCCATCCAGCTGGGTGATTTCCTTAAGCTGGCCAAAGGAAGCGATCTGATTGGCTCGGGTACTCCGAGCGGAAATATAGGGGCACGGTAAAAGCCCTACCTAATCAGGACGCCTGGCCCATCTACCAACCTAGACAATTCTGCATAATATAGCGACCGGTGATTGTCCTCATAACCAGACAAAATATGAGGTGAACAGATCATGGAACGAAAAATCACACTGAAACATACACTTGCCTATGGAAGCGGTAACATGCTGGGAAGTGGCGCACTCGCTATTAGCGGTGCATGGTTAATGTACTTTTATACAACCTTTTGCGGACTGTCTCCTGTTCAGGCCGCAGCCATTTTCTCTGTTGCCAGCATCATAGATGCGGTCAGCAATCCGATCATGGGCTTTATCAGCGATAACTTTCACCGAACCCGCTTAGGCCGTAAATTCGGCAGACGCCGTTTTTTCATCATGATGGGTATCCCGCTGATGCTCGTGTATCCGATGCTTTGGATAGATGGGCTGGGCTTCTGGTATTACCTGAGTACGTACGTGCTGTTTGAACTGGTGTACACCTCTGTCATGGTGCCGTATGAAGCACTAGCGTCTGAGATGACCCGAGACTTCGGCGCACGCTCCAGATTGACTGGATGGAAGGCCATGTTTGGTAAAATCGCCAATTTTGCTGCCGCTTTTATCCCTGGTCGCTTTATTGCTGCTTACGGCAAAGACTCTCCATTGCCTTTCTTGTATACCGGTCTCGTTTTTGCAGCAATTCTGCTGATTGCCATGGCTTTCTTGTACAAAAACTCCTGGGAACGTCCAAGTGAAGAACTGCAAAAGGAACTGGAAGGTGAAGCTCCGCTTTCCTTTATAGATTCCATGAAAAAGTTGTTTATCGACATTTCCTCCACTTTTCGGGTCAAGACGTTCCGTCATCATCTCGGGATGTACCTGGGCGGATTTTCAGCCGAGTGGCTGTTTACTTCAGCTTTTACGTACTTTATTGTCTTCTCCTTGTTCCAAAGCTCGGAGATGGTATCCAATCTGAACAGCTTTAACTCTGTCATTCAATTAATTTCTACCTATTTCTTCATCCAATTCTGTGTGCGTAAAGGGTTTCGTATGCCTTTCATCGCCGCACTCGTCGTCGTTTGCTTTAGCGTAGCAGGTTATGGCCTGCTCTATATGACGGGAGCCTCTAATACAATGATGTGGCTATATGTCATCACACTGTTCATGGGACTTGGTACGGGTGGCGTCTACTACATCCCTTGGAATCAATACACGTTCCTTGCCGATGTGGATGAAGCGTTAACTGGTCGTCGCCGGGAAGGTATTTATGCGGGTATGATGACTTTTGCCGGAAAAATGGTGCGGGCCGTTGTCGTTTTCATTCTCGGCTGGGTGTTACAGCACTTTGGCTTTGTATCCGGAGCTGAAAGTCAGCCAGTCTCTGCTCAGCACGCTATCTTTTATGTACTCGTGGTGGGTACGATCGTTCTCGCGATCATCGGGATGATTGCTTCTGTTGTAATGAAGCTGGATATTGACAGCCACAAGAAGCTAATCGCCGAGATTGACCGCCTCAAAAACGGCGGCTCGATGAAATCAGCCAAGCCAGAGGCTCGCAAAGTGTTCGAACAGCTGACAGGCTTCAGCTACGAGCGGTGCTGGGGCAACAACAATGTGGGCTTCAAGAGCAGACCCGTTGACCCTAAGACACACACTCCGTCTATGTAATCAGCAATAACAATTACAGATTAAACTTTACTGAAGAGGTGACTGTATCATGGCAAATTCAACTTCGCAACCAACAACCAATCCTACAAAAACAGAATCCTGGGCTGTACGTATGAGCGAATCCGTGCTTAAACGGAGTCCAGAACGTTATGAGAAATGGGAATATGACCATGGCGTGATTTACAGAGGTCTGGAATGGGTTGGCGAACTGACAGGTGATCCCAAGTATATGGAATATATAAAAAAACATATGGATCACTTTGTTGACGAAAATGGCGTGATTCAGCGCTATAAAGTAGATGAGTACAATATTGACCACGTAAATAACGGTAAGCTGCTCTTCACTCTGTATCGTGCCACAGGAGATGAACGCTATAAAAAGGCAGCCTTCCAATTACGCAGTCAGCTGGAAAAACATCCACGCACAAGCGAGGGCGCATTCTGGCATAAGCAAATTTATCCGTATCAAATTTGGCTTGACGGCTTGTACATGGGTGCCCCGTTCTATGCTGAGTTTATTCGCGAATTCGGAGATCCATCAGAGTTTGACGATGTGACCCTGCAATTCAAGCTATGCTACAAGCATACGCGTGATCCTGAAACGGGTCTGCTCTATCACGCTTGGGATGAGAAGCTGGAGCAGCCTTGGTGCAACCCGGAAACAGGCTGTTCCAAAAATTTCTGGGGCCGCTCAATGGGCTGGTTTGTCATGGCACTCGTCGACGTGCTGGACTACATCCCAGAAGATCATGCAGATCGTCCCGTCTTGATCGATATGCTGAACGAAACACTGGAGGCCTTGCTGAAAGTGCGTGATAAGGAAAGCGGCGTCTTTTATCAGGTGCTCAATCTGGGCCATGTGAAAGGCAACTATCTGGAAGCATCTGCTTCCTGCATGATTCTATATGCTATTGCCAAAGGTGTTCGCAAAGGCTATCTGCCAGAGCATTATCGTCAAGAGGCGGAAATCATCCGTAAAGGTATTATTGATGAGTTTATCACGATTACTGAAGAAGGACTTGTAAATCTGAACAAAACAGTACAAGTAAGCGGTCTGGGAGGTAAGGATCGCCGGGATGGTACCTTCGCTTACTATATCAGTGAGCCGATTATAACTAACGATCCCAAAGGTATTGGCGCTTTCATTCAGGCGATGGGAGAAGCGGAGCGCATCTAAACGATGCGGACTATATACTCTTAGATAGCACAAAGGACGGTGGCGATCAGCCCCGTCCTTTCCTCATTTATGCCTATCTTACTTACTTCATTACCTTAAATTCATATCCCTGTTTCTTCAGATATTCTATGATTTGCGGCAATGCTTTGGCCGTTTCTTCTTTACCATAGGTGTCATGCATGAGTATGATTGCTTTTTCTCGACCTTTGACTGACCTTATAAACTGGTTGATTAGTGCCGGTGCTTTCTTGGATCTTCCCTCTGCATCCTTCGTTAATACATTCCAGTCCACCTGATGGTAATCCTTTTGACGCAAAACCTTATCCAGAGCAGCCATTCCCTGTGGATCTCTTCTGTTCCATGTCATGTGGCCCCCAGGGAAGCGGATCATTCTGGTGGAGAATTCTGGCCCCAGAATGCTTTTTAGAACCTGATTGTTCTTCTCGATCTCCTGCATAACATGATCCGTATTTACTCGTCTGTTCGGATATAAATATTTATAATTATGTGAGTACGTATGGTTTCCTATCGCGTGACCCTCTTTGACAATTCTTTTGATAAGGTTCCTGGTGTGCTCATTTTCATTGGCTTCTTTACCTACAATAAAAAAGGTTGCCTTGACCTTCTGCTTTTTCAGAATATCTAATATCTGAGGTGTGACCGTCACGGATGGTCCGTCATCAAAGGATAAGTAGGCCACTTTTTTACCATCAGCTCCATCGGGCATTTGCCCTAGCATTTGCTGATTTAAATATTTTTCGACAAAGGCACCGTCTTCTACATCGGGATCATTTTTTGGAGAGGCCGCTTTACCCTTTGCCCCTGCGCTGGCTTTAACATTTGATGAGCCGGAATCCGTTTTTTTAGCAAGCTCCTGGGTCGGCGCGTGTGGCTTGCTATCCGAAACCTTTATCGCAATAAAAGTAATACAGCCTGCCACAAATAATATAATAGCAATCAGTATCAGCCTTCTTCTGTTCCTCTTCAAACGGTGCTCACTTGTTCTACTATGTGAATAACCCTTTTCCATTAGATTATGTACCTCCACACTAAAATAAGAAAAACCACCGGAGCAGGGTGAAAGGGCACCTTACAACGAACATTGCAAAACTCTGAAGTTTAGCCAATGAAAGTTTAAGGGTGCACTTCAACCAGGGGACGCACAACCTACTCCCGGTGGTTTCTTATCTTGCATTTGCATAATTTATGAATATCATTGCGGTTCTGCTCATTAAGATTGCTTCGTCAGGGCCTCAGCCAGCAAAGATGCATAGGCTTTAGCGCCTTTAGGTTTTAAATGTACTCCATCATGCTCAAAATATGAGTTTTTACCGGAGCTTGCTGCATACCAGTCAATCATTGTAATTCGCGGATCTTGGGATGCAGCTTCGGCAAGATGCTTGTTCACAATGCTCTCCCAGGGCCGTGGTACACGGGTATTCACAAGTATAATACGCTTCGTATCCTTCAGGCTGGCGAGCAGATCAGATAACTGGTCCTTGGTAAAAGCGCCGTTCGTACCCAGTTCAATAATCACCGTCTTACCCAGCTGTCCGTTCTGTCTCAGTTGCTCCAGTACAGCAGGCGCTTCCGTCATTTGACGGCCGATCCGTCCATCCACAACGGCCCCCGGGAAGTATTCCTCAATGTACGACTGTACATCGAGCATGACAGAGTCTCCAATGGCGGTCACGCTCGAACCATCGCCTGTCATAGACTTAGCCTGTTTGGATGTAGTCGAAGGTTCCGTCTTCGTCGTAACGCCATCCGCAGTACCAGCCTTGACTGTCGTGTTTTTAGGCGTCTGGGCTTGAGACGGAGCTTTACTGTCCTGGACTCCTTGTGGCTTGATGGCTGTAGGCTCCTTGGAAGCTACGGACACCGTTCCGTGAAGCGGCGGCATCGCCTTTGCCTTTGCAATTGGCTTCTCATCACTAGATGCTGCCTGCAATGTTGCGTCAGGAGATACCACGTACAGGTGAACTGTACCCACACCAATACCTATACAAAACATTGCTGTTGCGGTTGTAGAGATCCATCTCCACCGCACCTGTCGACGAACCGCTGAACGAATTCCTGCAATCCAGTGCCGGAATCCATCGTGCCGAATCGGTTCCTCGACATATTTAAACGAGAGAGACGCCAGCAGTATGGTAGCTAGCAATTGTATAACGATACGCATCACATGCACACCATCGGTGTCCACCTGAGGTATAGTTAGCGTGATAACTGGAAAATGCCATAGATACAGTCCGTAGGAACGGGCGCCTATCCAGCGTAGCGGCTTGCATCCAAGCAGGCGACCGAGATGGCTCACTGGGTGTGCCAACGCTGCGACCACAATAGCAGTGACCACAGCAATCCCCAGCAAGCCGCCGCGGTACAGAGATGGATCATATTCATTCGAGGCCCACGCCCAGTGGAAAAGCAGCAGCAAGCTGATTGCACCGATGCCATCGAGAAGCAGGCGCGCCTTCGCAGAAGCATGCTCTTTCAGCTTGCCGCTTGGCCATACCAAGGCCAGCGCCGCACCAATCAGTAGAGCAAAGCCACGTGTATCCGTGCCATAATATACCCGGCTCGGATCGCTTCCCGGTACGTAAATCACGGCCATGAGGAGCGCGGATATTAACGCCAGACAAATCACCCATCCGGCCAGTACAATACGCTTGGGCATGTACTTTAGTCCAAGCGCCAGCAATAAAGGCCACAGGATATAAAACTGCTCCTCCACCGCCAACGACCACAGATGCCCAAGCGGAGAAGGAGGGCCGAAACTTTCAAAATACGAAACCTGATGAAAAATAAACCACCAATTGCTCATATACACCAATGCGGCAGGTACATCTCCGCGCAAGGCCGTAAGCCGTGACGGATCGAAAAGCAACGAGCACAGGACAATGGCAGCCACAACCGTCAGCATGGCAGGCAGCAACCTTCTGGCACGACGCACCCAGAAATCTTTCATTTTAAAACTATGATATGTATCCCACTGACTGACTAGAATATCTGTAATCAGATACCCCGACAAAGTAAAAAAGACGCCTACACCCAACAAACCACCCGGCAACCAATCCGGATTCAGATGATACACAATGACTGCGATGACCGCCAGTGCTCTTAATCCATCCAAACCTGGCATATAACGACGTTGTGACGACAACCGGTTAGACTTCATTTCAGCCGCCGTCCTTCTTGCAAATTCGAACTCTCTGTCTGTTTCAATGCTCTTCTGCCCTTTCCCTCTCCTGCACATCGTCTGTGCGGTGCCCTGTAGCCTTTTCATTCATTATATAAAACTTCATAATCGTAATGATTTCATTGAAGTTAAAATTAATGACAATGTTTTTATTATATCATTCCTTTCCACAGTTAGGTAACTGCTGATAGATATACAAAAAAAGGCATCCCTTCCCTTAGGAAGAAAATACCTTTTTTTTAAATTCGTATCTATTAAAATTTGATGATCCCTGAGGTATGAAGGAATACCAACAACATCAGGATCGGTGCAACATAGCGAAGGCCGAACAACCATACACGGAACCAGATAGGCTTGAGATTGGCATGCTCGCCAGCAGTTTTCCAGTAGTACCCTGTGAATATAACAATCAGTAAGCCACCAAGTGGCAAGAAGATGTTGGACGCTGTGAAGTCAACAAAGTCAAAGAAGGATTTGTCGCCCACCTTTAACTCTGGAACCAACCCCATAGACAATGCAGAAGGGACACCCAGCAACAGACACAGGATCGATACGATGACAACCGAGCGAACCCGGCCCCAACGGAATCGCTCCATAACATAAGCTACGGGTACCTCCAGCAGGGATACCATAGAGCCTAATGCTGCAACCGCCAGCAATACGAAGAACAAACCACCGAAGAAAGCTCCGAAAGGCATGGCAGAGAATGCAGCCGGTAAAGCAATAAAGACCAAAGACGGTCCTTGGGCAGGGTTAATACCAAAGGAAAAGGTTGTAGGGAAAATGATCATACCTGCGATAAACGCATAAATTAAATCCCCGCCACCAACTGCCAGCATGGCTCCACCCAGCGATTGTCGACGATCCACATAAGCACCATAAGTGACCATGATCCCCATCCCCAGTGAGAGGGAGAAGAAGGCATGTCCCAAAGCAACCAATGCAGACTCAATACTCAGCTTAGAAAAGTCGGGATTCAAAAAGAAGGATACACCCGCACCAGAACCTGGCAACATGAGAGCGTTAATCATCAACACGAGCAACAGGATAACCTTAGCAGGAATCAGAATTTTATTGAACTTTTCAATTCCGTTCGATACCCCTAGGGTAACCACGACTGCTGTAAATGCAAAAACAATTAACAACCACACCAACGGTGCATAGCCGGAAGAAAATGAAGCGAACTGGCCAGCAAAATCATTATTAGAAAACAGACTTCCGCTAAATGCCTCTACAGCATAATGCAGTGTCCATCCTCCTACAATGGCATAGAACGACAAAATAACAAACGGCACGATAACAAACATAATGCTCATCTTGCCCCAAATTGGATGTCCGCCTACTTTCACCATTGCAGAGGCAGCACTTCCTCGACCTGCACGACCAAGCGCAAGCTCTGCTAAAAGCACAGGCAAACCAACAAGCAACAAGCAGACAATAAACAACAAGAAAAATGCAGCTCCGCCATATTGTCCGGTAATATACGGAAATTTCCAGATGTTACCTAGTCCTGCCGCACTCCCGATCGCTGCCAAAATGAATCCAGCCGACGAGAAGCGTTCATTCTTATCAGACAGGTTATTCTTCCCCTTGCCCAAATTCATGGTATCCCCCTCATTCTCTCTACTTACGCATAAACTTGAGCATGCGTACATAAATAATTTTTTCTCATTATAGCGTAAGTAGGATGTAAGGTCATGCATAATTTTTCACTATTACCGGATTTATTTTCATAATGTTCGGTATCTACACAATACAACAAAAAACTACATTTTTTCTTCAGTATCCTTCTTAATAATGGTCTCTCCCATACGATTGGATACTTTTTGGTAAATATACGAAATGGCCAGCAATACAACCCCAAAGGAGAAATAGGCTACAATAGTGCTTCCTGACGTTAACAGATGTAGATCGTACAAAAGCAGCTTACCTGTCGATAGCAGGGTCAAACCCAATCCAAATCGACGGATGTAGACCACTCGTTTGAGGAAGCCGTATACAATATACAAAATAGCCAGCAGCAGATACACCAGACTGAACACAAGACCTGCGTCTCCCAGACGGAACTGAACTCCGAGAAAGGCGGTAATGATACCCAACAAATATACTCCCATAATGACCGGATACAGCTCATTACTTCTATACTGTCGAGTCATCAGTGCGTTTAGGAAGTCCCTGCTGCTGAAGAATACCAGTACATTAAAGGCTGCCAGTACAATTAACGCCACGTAATCAGCAGCCGTATTCTGCGCGTAATCCTCATGCAAGGTTGGAATCGCTACGGTAACCACCAATGCCAGCGCGTAGCCTATGACGTACAATGTCAAGCTATAGTATTTAATCACCCGATCGTACAGTAGCTTCACTTTAGGCAGGAAATAAGCTAACACCAGAGATACGCAGGTGAACAACAATACCTTGTACAAGGTGTAATGTGCAAACTCATCGGATACGACGATGTTATACCAATGACCAGCTTCATACAAAAGATAGAGGTACACGTTCACCAAAGCTACATACTTAAATCCTTGCATGATATGCATTTCGTACAAACGATTGTTTTTGAAAGCATTCGGACGGCTAAATTCAATCGCATAAAAGACAGTAACGATCAACATTCCCAATGTAATGAGCGTATATTTGAGCCCAAAATAATCCGTCTCAAAGCCTGATAACAGATATATAGGGAAATCGATGAAAAAGAATGCGCCCAGACACAGTCCTAGAATGCCCCAGCCTGCACGCTCTAATTCCTTCAAGCGATAGCGATGTCCATATAATGTGAGGAGCACTGCCTCGATTAACCAGCCCATGGACAACCATCTGACTCCAAACTGGAACGGAATCATGAGAATGGCAAAGGTCAATGATGTCGCATAAAATAGTATTTTGGTTTGTTTCTCCTCTGGAATATATCGACGAACCCATTGGCCCAAGCCCCCATACACCAAGCAAAAGACGAGTGCCAGCAATCCTTTGTAATCATCCAGGCCTGCATCACCGAACAGAGAATACAGAACGGAACAGCTCACGACTGTATTCAGAGCCAACAGGGAGAAATCCAGCCATGATAGTTTTGTTTTGAATCGGAACGGCACCCACAGTGTCATCCCGAGATACATCGCAAATGTAATGATTGCATACAGCATGCTGGCTATGGTGCTGTCTGATAACCACGTGAGTACAACCATTAATGGGGTATTGAGTAGAAAGCTGATATATTGCACGATGACCCACCGTTTGCGGAAGGATACGAGCAGGATCAACAGGTTCAGCAGGAATAGATAACCCATCGCAATATACACGGCGTTTCCTTCCAACCCGTTTGCAGCCATATAAGAAAACAACGGGAGATATCCTCCTACTAAACCGAAGGAACATATCGTTCGAGACTCATATCTTAATGACAACAGCACAGCGGTCACCGTAACTAGAACGGACAAGCCTATGCCTGTATACATTCCTATGATTTCTAGCAAAAAGTAGCTATAAAATATGGACCCGTACAGTACAGAAATACCGCCGCCCAAAATACCGAGCGCAAAGGTCTGCTTCTGCTTGCGATACAACCACTCGCCGCCGCCCAACATTAGCGCTCCTAGCAAAAAGAAGGCAACGCCCTTCATATTTCCTGTAAACCAGTTTGAGTATGAGTATTTAAAAGCGGCTCCCACACCCAAGATAATAAGCAAAATTCCTAGCTTGTTAATCCAGTTCAATCCCAGCATCATTTCAAACTGATTCTGCTTCATACGCTTCTGCATCGTTTCTTCGCTGATCTCTTCTTCCCCGAGTTGATGGAGCTCGTATGCCGTCTGATGAAGCAATTTGCGCTCTGCCTCCTGAAACCGCCTGCGTTGCTCCATGATCCGGTCACGAATCTCCTCTGAGAATAGCCTCAGTCTAGCGACGATCTCATCCTGATCCTCTTTAAGCTCATGAGTGGTTTGCTGAATAAGCTGGTCCACCCGGTTTTTAGCCCCATACTCAATGGATGTCAGCCGATTTTCCCCTTCTGCGGTTCTGGAAGCAAAATAGGTCTCCAGCTTTTCCCGCGAAATGCGAATCATATTCGCCTTTTCGCTCAGCATTTGCTCTGTCAGCGCAGTACGCAGCTTTCCATTTTCCTGCTCAATATGTCGTACCCGCTCTTCCAAATGAATGCAGCGAGCCTGATAATCCTCGAACTTTTTTCGCAGCACCTCATTCTCCAGAATGATATCTGAAGCTTCGTAATCTGCAATTAATGTTTGATACTCCTTGAGCAGCTTATTCTGTTCTTGGCGGATCGTATGTAAACGATCTTTAAAATCCTCCATGTTCTCCTCCATCGCTGTTCGTTTTGGTAATCAATACATTTTACATGAAATTAAAATAGCATTATAGAGACTATAGCCCATTTTGAACGCTGAATTGAGGCTATTACTTAAATATTCTTCCAGTTTCATCATCGCAGATGAAGTAGAATGGATATACATAAGAAATAAAGCCTACCTTTCCTCTTCGCAAACATGAAATCCGAATTATTTACACTGTGTATTTATTTTTCTTGGAAAGATCATGTTGAAAAAGGGAAGTAATCCAATGTACAGACTCACGCCCTTGATTAACTTGCCAAAAATCCGTATACTAACAAAAAAGCAAACGACATTATGCCTATGAAGAGCATCCAACTCGGAGGCGTTTACGCCAAGGATTATACGTTAGTGTACGATATGGCGATATGTTCCTAAGTAAACCGGACCCGCCCGTTAAAGCGGAGCAAAGTGGATTGGAGAGTCATGACATCAGTCATGCTGTCCGGTCAATTTGGGTGGCACCGCGAGATCAAAGCGCTCCTCGTCCCATGTGGATGAGGGCGCTTTTTGTATTTTTATCCGAAGAAGGAGTGCGGTGTCATGTTGGATATCAAATGGATCAGAGAGCATCAAGAGCAAGTTCAGAGAGCAGCAGACGACAAAGGAATACAGGTATCGGTCGCAGAACTGTTAACCCTGGATGATCGGAGAAAGCAGTTGCTTCAGGAAGTAGAACAGCTTCGTCAGACACGCAATCAGTGCAGTCAGGATATTGGGGCACTGATTCATGCCGGAAAGAATGAACAGGCGGAACGGGCTAAGCGGCAGGTTAAAGAAATTAACGGACGACTAGATCTTCTGGAAGTTCCGCAACAGGAAGTAGAGGAACAGTTTCAACAGCTTTTGCTTCTGATGCCTAATATCGTATCGCCAGATACGCCATGGGGAAGAACGGATGAAGATAATGTAGAATTGGAGCGGGTCGGGACGATACCTGACTTTGGATTTGAACCCAAGGATCACATGACGCTCGGCCAGCTTCACAACCTGATCGACGTGCCTCGCGGTGTCAAAACAGCCGGTACCCGTAACTACTATCTGACGGGGGCTGGGGTGGCGTTGCACCGGGCTGTGCAGCAGCTTGCTGTTGATCTGCTAAGCGAACGAGGATTTCAGCTGCTGGACGTTCCATTAATGGTACGCTCCGAGGCAATGCGCAGCACTGGCTTTTTCCCGCTTGGATTGGATCAGACGTACCGCATCGCAGGGGAGGATCAATGGCTTGTAGGCACCTCGGAAGTTCCGCTGGTCTCGTATTACAGCGGTGAGATTGTGGACGTTACAGACCCGATTCGGCTGGCGGCGGTATCCGTATGCTTCCGCAACGAGGTCGGCTCGGCCGGAAGGGACGTGCACGGACTGTATCGTGTGCACCAGTTTGCCAAAGTGGAGCAGGTCATCATCTGTGAGGCGAGCCTGGACGCTTCAGAGCAGATGTTTCAGGAGATTACGCATAATGCGGAAGATTTGCTTCAACTGTTGGAGCTGCCTTACCGCAAGATGGCTGTCTGTACAGGCGACATGTCGCAAAAAACCTACAAGCAGGTGGACATTGAGACATGGATGCCTAGTCGACAGTCTTACGGCGAAACACACTCGTCGTCCCAGCTGCTTGATTTTCAGGCGCGTCGTTCCAACATCCGGTACCGTAACGCGGACGGCAAGCTACAATATTGTTACACACTCAACAATACAGCGGTCGCTTCGCCTCGGATATTGATCCCGCTGCTAGAGCATCACCAACAAGAGGACGGTTCGATCCGCATTCCAGAAGCTTTACGTCAGTATATGCCGCAGCATATGGATTTTTTGCGTGTGCCCACGTCATGAAAATATGGGCACACTCTGAAGAAGCGTAGAGACAAATGAGTAGGATTTCCTCACAGTAATAAACACAAAAAAGACGAAGGACAACGATCCTTCGTCTTTTTTAATGTCTCACTGCGCTTCTGCTTCCCATGCACTGGCAGGACCAAAAAATTCATAGTGGATATCCGATGCAGGGATATTCCACTCCTTCAACAGGCCGTATACCGATTGCATAAATCCCACAGGGCCGCAAAAGTAATATTGGGCATTACGTTCCGGTATTACGGATTGCAGCCAAGCCAGATCCAAACGTCCTTCCTTGTGAAAAGCCTGGGCTAGACGATCCTGCTCGGTTGGTCTGCTGTAGCACCACCGAACGGCCGCCTGTGCATGTGTGGCGACCAGCTTTTCCACCTCATTACGCAGAGCATGGTTATCTCCGTTGACCGCTGCGTGGACAAAGGTGACGGGCCGATCTGGAGCAGACTTCACCAAGGAAGCCAACATACTGACCATCGGGGTTAGCCCGACTCCACCGCTAATCAATACAACAGGTCTGCGATCTGTCTGATCCAGCGTAAAATCACCCGCAGGTGCAGACACCCGCAGCACATCGCCCTCCTGCACCTGCTCATGCAGATACACAGATACTTTACCCGCTGGGCGAGACCCGACGGCGTCCTCGCGTTTTACGGATATCCGGTAGTAAGGTTGGCCCGGTGCATCGGAAAGGCTATACTGACGGATGTGGGTGTTATGTTCACCCGGGATCTGCAT
Source organism: Paenibacillus sp. AK121 (assembly GCF_019042715.1). Classification (NCBI taxonomy): domain Bacteria; kingdom Bacillati; phylum Bacillota; class Bacilli; order Caryophanales; family Paenibacillaceae; genus Paenibacillus; species Paenibacillus sp. AK121. The sequence goes on along the minus strand of NZ_JAHPJM010000002.1, from coordinate 219,692 downwards.
CTGCAGACTGATATATTGCCCAGGCTCGAATGCAGGCAGCACCTGTCCATCCTGCGGCACCAGATAAAAGGACGTAATCTGGTCGCTTTCCTTAACCTTTTTCTGCACAACAAAGTTCTTGAAGTCTGACCAGCCTCCCTGCTGCTGTTCAGCGTTCTTGTACATTTCAGCTTCCACATCTATAAATACATTCGCAATCACACCATAGGCTTCGGCCCATGCGTTGATGATCTCATCTGTTGCTGCATCCCCTAGCACGTCCTTGATCGCAGCGAGCAGATATTTCCCGACGATAGGATAATGCTCTGGCTTAATCCCCAAACTACGATGCTTATGTGCAATCTGACGTACCACCGGAAGAATTTCCTCCAGACGGTCAATGTGCTGTGCAGCCGCATATACAGCATTGGCCAACGCACCTTGTTGACGTCCTTGCTTCTGATTCGCGTGATTAAATATATTGAGAAGCTCGGGATGGGCCTCGAACATCATCTGGTAAAAACGCTTGGTGATCGTAGTTCCGTGTACCTCCAAAACAGGTACAGTCGATTTGATCGTTGCAATGGTTTGCTCACTTAACATCGTAGTATCCCTCTTCTCTCCAAAATAAGATGAAAAATAGTGTATTAACATAGTTCCCTTTTGTTAACCCTCAATTAAAGCAAGTATACCCACATAAAGCAATCGTTTATGTGATTCCAGTCACTTTAAATTTGAAATAATTCATGATCGTGTCAATGACAAAGCGCACAATCATATACATTTCCGGTGTAGATAATAGCACATCCACAAGTAGGCAAAAGAGACGCTCCTTTTAAACTTAGCCGACCGCCGTTCCCATTTTCATTCAGTACCGATTCCAATTTCTGATTCGAAAGATTTCAATTTATTCCACTTGTAAACGCTTCCTGTTAAGATAGAATCAAAGATGAGGTGCCGGACAAGCCCTTCTGGCCCATCCTATCCGTGTTAAAGGAGGCAGATGATATCGTGAAGTGGATCAGCAACAGCAAATCGTTAGCCGCATGGATTTGTATTATACTCGCAGTGGTCGGTGCAGGTCTTCAACCTGATGCGGTACATGCCAATACTACAGGCGTTACGCAAGCAACCTATGGGAGCGAGATGAACCCATCGCTGAATGGTATAGACGCCGCTAATGCAGAACTTTCCTTGAGTGCAATAGCAAGCACAGCCATTACGAACGGAACAGATTGGAAAGACACCGCAGGTAACCCGATTCAGGCAAACAGCGGAAATATCCTAAAAGTAGGCTCCACTTATTATTGGTACGGCGAGCATGCTGAGAACTGGAAATTTGAAAAAGTGAACGTATACACCTCAACCGATTTGAAAAATTGGTCCTTCCGCAGTAGTATTCTCACCAAAGATTCCGCCCCTGAGCTGAATTCAAGCAAAATTGAGCGTCCCAAAGTCATTTACAACAAATCCACCGGAAAATATGTACTATGGGCACATTATGAAAATGGCACAGACTACTCACTCGGTCGCGTAGCTGTTGCCACCAGCGATACACCCGACGGGAATTTCACCTACCAAGGCAGCTTCCGCCCGCTGAATTATGAGTCTCGTGATATGACGGTATTTACGGATACTGACGGTAGCGGCTACCTCATTACAGCTTCCCGTAAAAATGGCGGCGCCAACGATACGATGGCGATCTTCAAGCTGACGGCCGACTATACAGGCGTGCAGTCGTTCGTTAGCTGGATTTTTGAAAATGGTTATCGTGAAGCGCCTGCTGTTGTGAAAAAGAACAACACCTACTACCTGTTTACCTCACAGGCATCCGGCTGGTATCCGAATCAGGGTGCTTATGCAACCGCCAGCTCCATGACTGGAAGCTGGTCTGCTTTGTCGCCTTTCGGCGATCCGGCGGCTTATGGCTCGCAAATCCACTCCATCGCCACAATTACAGGCAGCACTGGAACCAGCTACATCTATATGGGCGACCGCTGGAACCCGCTCAATCTGAGCGATCACAAATTCATCTGGTTGCCACTGACCTTGAATGATGCTAATAAAACGGCAACCCTCAATTGGTACAGTAGTTGGGATTTGGATGCTGCCACAGGCAAGGTCATCCTGCCTTCTCTTGTGAATCACGCGCAAGGCAAAACAGCAACTGCCAGCTCAGCCGCCTCCGCTTCTCCGGCTTCACTGGCGAACGATGGCAACCCTCAAACTTCATGGAAGGCTACATCTGCATCCTGGCCTGCATGGTGGCAGGTCGATTTGGCCAGTACCAAGACGATTAGCGAAGTGAATATTTCATGGTTTATGTACAAAGGATCTGAGGCATATTACAAGTATAAAATCGAGTATAGTACGGATGGTGTTCATTATTCCACCATTGACCGCACAAGCAATACCACATATGGCTTTACCAGTGACAAAGTTAACTTCCAAGCCCGTTACGTGCGCATCAATCTTGTTAATGCGGTGTTATTTAATAATCCAAACAACTGGTACACCCCAACGGTGCATGAAGTCAGGTTGCTTGGTCATTAACTTGCTTCATTAAAAAAGAACAGGCAGGAGAATCCCATATTAGATAGGCTTCTTCTGCCATGTTTGCTTTACCACCTGTTTCGTACTCATTCGCTCAACGTATCCGATTTACTGTGGTAAACACAAATTTATCATACCGATGCCGTGAGAATGAGTATTCAAACGGTATACCCGTATCCAGATAACCTACCTGCTCAATTTCTAAAACCGGATCATCCGCACCGCAATCCAAATGTTCCCAATCTAGCTCGGTCGACTTGGACGCACGGATGGTACGATGTGAACTGACAATATTAAGGCCCAGCTCCTCCTTAATATGTTTGTACACTGAGCCGTGCAACACCTGCTCGGTAATACCGCTGATCAGCTTGGTAGGCATGTATGTGCGCTCTATCACATACGGCTCTCCTTCTACAATACGAAGACGGACTACATGATACACAGGAGAATTGGCATCAATAAATAGATGCGCCGCTACCTCTTCAGATGGAAATTGAACGTCAAAGGCTATGATTTTACTTTTGATTTCTTTCCCGCGCAGTACGTTGGTCAGCCCCAGCATTTCATTCACAACGACATTAACCGGACCATTGTAGACCGATTTGACGATAAAGGTTCCGTGTCCTCTTTTACGATTCAACAGCCCTTCCGACACCAACGTATCCAATGCCCTCTTAATCGTCATCCGACTTACCCGGAACTCACTGGCCAGTGAAATTTCATCGGGGATCGGATCATCACTGCTATAGGTCTTATCTATAATACGCTTCTTGACCTCTTGTGCAATCCGTTGGTATTTATTCATCTGTCTACCACCTGTACTAAAATTTGTTTTATGTCAGCATTTTACCAAAAACATCGGTAGCGCTGGTTCTTTTGGTTCTGCAGGCGGGGACATCGAGGTATTATGGTATAAGTAAGTATACCGAACAATATACTTTCTCACCAGCAGTATACAGGGTAACTCGGCTTGGTGATAAAAAAAGGTGGTCCAGAGGACCACCCACCACCTTAGAATCCGTTATTTTCGATCACTTGCTTGAACCAGTGCCCACTCTGTTTAACGGATCTTTTGCCTTCGTTCTGAAGGTCGACAGATACGAAGCCATAGCGATTTTTATAAGCGTTCGTCCAGGACCAGTTGTCCATAAATGTCCATAAGTGATAACCTTTTACTTTGGAGCCTTCTGAGATGGCACGTTGGACCCATTTGAGATGCTCACGGATAAAATCAATGCGATAGTCATCATGGATCATGCCGTTTTCATCCCTGAATTTTTCTTCACCTTGAACACCCATTCCGTTTTCTGAAATGAAGCATTCAATGTTTCCATAATTCTCCCTGACGTTGGTCAGAATGTCGTAAATGCCCTTCTCATAAATCTCCCAGCCTCGCATCTCATTCATCTTACGACCAGGCATGGCGTAATAATCGAAGAATCGTTCCGGCACAAAAGGCGCATCTGGATTCGGAAGACTTTCGCGAGCCTTGACTCTGCGCGGCTGATAATAGTTAATCCCCAGCAGGTCCACAGTGCCTTGACGTATAATCTCCCGGTCTCCGTCTTCCATGTTTGGTACGAATCCCTCTTGGCGTAACAACTCCACGAGCAAAGGATTAAATTCTCCCGTCACAGATGGGTCTAAAAAGGAACGGTTAAAGAACGCGTCGCATATTTCAGCAGCCTGCACGTCTGCCGGGTGCTGGCTACGCGGATAAGTTGGCGTCAGGTTCAAAATAATACCAATTTTGCCCTTGTAACCGCCTTCTCTGTAAGCCTTAATGGCACTCGCGCTCGATAGCAGGGTATGATATCCCACCTGTACAGCTTTCCCGAAATCCACTTCATTTGGATAGTGGAAATCGTACAGATAGCCGCCTTCCACCGGGACAATCGGCTCGTTATGTGTAAACCATTTGGCTACACGATCCCCGAATAGCTCAAAGCAAGTGTTAGTGTAATCCACGTAAGCTTCGACCGTCTCCCGGTTTACCCAGCCTCCTTTCTCCTGTAAAGCCATCGGCAAATCAAAATGATACAGATTCACAAACGGCTCAATCCCTGCCTTATGCAACTCTGCAATGACGGCATTATAGAATTGAACCGCCTTCTGGTTCAATTCACCTCTTCCTGCCGGAAACAGGCGTGACCAGGAAATGGAGAACCGGAAGGAGTTATGGCCAAGCTCTTTCATGAGTGCAATATCTTCTTTGTAACGAGTATAGAAGCGGGATGTATCGCCAGGTCCCACCCCGTCATAAAAACGGTTTGGCTCCTGTTCAAACCAATAATCCCAGATGTTCGGTCCTTTGCCGTCTCCCTCCACGGTTCCTTCTGTCTGGGTCGCCGAGGCTGATGACCCCCACCAGAAGTCGGATGGAAAACAGTATTGAATGGCTTGCTGCTCTGTATCTTTCATTTCGGTATGATTCACAGCTCTACTCCTCTCTCTTCTGCAATGAATAAGCCGCTAGTTCAGGCTCATTCACACTACATTCCAACAGTTTGATCCTTACCTGCAATGGCTGCTTGGTTAATCTCCTCTTCCTGCTCTTTACGGACGTTCATTCGATCAATAAATTTCAGGAATGGGAACCAAATGACAAAAACGACAGCCATATTAAACAACTGCAGTACGCCTCCCATTAGAGATCCCGTAGCCATCATTCCACTAAAGAACAACGGCATCGTCCAAGGGACCTGTATTCCGTTAGGCGGTGGTACAAGCCCGGTGGACATCGCGAAGTAAGTAATCAGCGTAACGATCATTGGAGCAATGACCCATGGGACAAAAATAAGCGGATTCATCACAATCGGCAAACCGAAAATGACGGGTTCATTGACATTGAATAGACCTGGTCCAATGGCCAACTTACTGACCTGCTTCAATTGCTTGCTCTTTAGGAAGATCAGAATCGTGAGCACGACTGCCAATGTCATACCTGTACCACCGATACCTACGGTATAAATATCCACAAACTGCTTGGTGATAATATGCGGCAGTTCTGCTCCTTTGGAGTACGCTTCGTAGTTTTCAAGTGCCAGCGTATTCCAGATCGGTTCCATGACTGAGTTGATAATAATCTGACCATGAAGCCCAAAGAACCATAAAAGCTGAACAAAGAAAATAGCAATTAATGTAGGTACAATACCACTGCCCAAATGCACCAGAGGTGCCTGTACAGCATGATAAATCAGATCATGCAAGTTATTATGAAGAGTCAGTGTAACTACAACATTAACGATCAAAAATATGCCCAATGTGATACACGCCGGAAGCAAAGCGGCAAACGATTTGGCAACAGCTGGCGGAACGCCTGGAGGCATTTTGATAACAATGTTCCGCTGTGTCACTCTTCGATAAATTTCAGCAGCTATAAAAGCAACGATCATGCCAAGGAACATGCCTTTGGCCCCAATTCGATCCAACGGAATGACACCAGCAATCGTGGCACCGCTTTCTTGTGTCAGCACAAATGGGGTGAGCATCAAGAAGCTGACCAACGCGATCATGCCGCCGAATATGGGCTCCACCTTATAACTTCGGGATAAATAATAGCCGATCCCGACAACTACGAATAAGGTCATGATGTTCAGGGTGGCACTCGGCGCAATGTTCAGCAGACTGTTAAAAGTCGCATAATTACCGTCACCCATCCAACCTTTGAGAAACGGCAGATTGATAATAACGACAATGATGGAGCCAAAAACTGTTAATGGAAATGACAACATAAATGCATCACGCAGTACAGTAAGATAGCGGTTGTTGTTCAGTTTACCGGCAATAGGTATCAGTATCCGGCTTAATTTTTCAAACAAAGCCTATTCCTCCCCGCGAAGTGACTTGCATCAATAGGGTTGCAAGCATTTCATGTCCCAAAATTCACAATTTTACAGGTCCTGCTATAAACTTCTGGATTTGAACAGCTCCAGTAGTTCTTTAACCAGATCCTTCATGGTAACCGTGGACATCAGATGATCCTCGGCATGCATCAGAAGGAGCGAAAAGGGAGTTTGAGTACCTCCCGCTTCCTTCTTAACCATTTGAAAATGGATATCATGTGCAGCACGTAAATCTTGCTTGGCTTCTTTGAGCAGTTCGTCCGCACCTTCTACATTTTCATTTCGGTATTCAGTCAGCGCTTGAATTACTTTACTGCGAGCGCTTCCACTGTGAAGAATAAGTTGGAAACTAATTTGCTCTTCCGTCAGTTCAGCTATATTGATCTTATCCATTTTTGCGTTCCACCAGCTTTACGGCCTGTTCATAGGCTTTCTTACCGTCAACCATTCCGTAGGCCATCATGTCGATCACTTCTACATGAATACCATATTGAGATGCTTCCTTTTCCAGTTGTCCTTTAAGAAAACTCATTTGCGGGCCAATCAATACCGCGTCAGCCTTAGCCATATCTTCTGCCGCCTGATCTTGACCTACTGCCCAAATTTCAGCCTCATCTCCAATGGACTTAGCATATTCCTGCATCTTGGTAACCAGCAAACTTGTAGACATACCTGAGCTGCACGCCAGTAAAATTTTCTTCATGATTATTCCTTCCCTTCAAGGTCTGATTGGATGATAACTACTAGAAAACGTTTACAGCGTAATTATAAATCCGCTTTTCGCATTTGTCTATACATTTAACATATATGTATAGACTTTTTTTAAAATGACACATTTTCTTCTTTTTTTGAAAAATGAACTGATATTATCTTAAATCTCTCAATAATAATCGTTTCTCACTATAAGAGATGTGCGAGGCTTAGCGAGCAGCGGCATCAAGCACTTCAGGATTGCACGCAGGATATATGAGGAAGCACCCAGAACGCTACGTTGCTGCGGTACTACCGGAGCTTCGCTTTGAGGATGAACAGTTTTGTCTGCCCAGTTTCTGTTTAGGTATAGTGATCGACTCGACTATGAGTTTTCATAAAAATACGGTACACGAACTGCTACGAGTGGCTTCAGAGGAAGTCCGCATTTTTCCTCTGACCGATTTAACAGGCACTCGTTACGATCTGCTAGATCGTTTGATTCTTGAGCTGGAGGCAGAAGGCTTACGGGTGACGGAGGCCAAGGTCCCGTATGAGTTTATGCGTAACGGCAACTCTCTGTTGAGCATCCGTCAGGTTTAGAGCTTTCACACACTGAAAATTAGAAAAAATTTGAATATCAAGAAACATTCCTACATTTTTATCGTCTATATTATGGAAGGCCTTACGTATGAGGGCAGAATTCTTTGAAGCCCGAAGTTAAAATCAACTCACAAAGGAGCTTATGCATGTTGAAAAAGTTAGGATTAGCTGCATTGATTCTGGTGACTAGCCTCTCCGTTATGGGAACAGGTTGGGCCGCATCCAGTACAACAACCATTGAAGTCTCTAAAACCGCTGTAGATTACAACATTGCTCGTCCTTCAAGCGATGGTGCTTTCCATGATGGCTTATTGGCCGCTGAAACATCTGCCGGAAACCTTGTGTATTACAATACCAAAGGACAAAAAGCTTTCTCTCTTCCCGCCGAGCTTAAACCTATTGGTGATTTTCAAGAGCAACGAGCTGTAGTCAAAAATACAAAAACCAATCTCTATGGATACATTAATACCAAAGGGACACTGGTTATTCCTTGCCAATATACCGAAGCCAATGTCTTTTCCGAAGGCAAAGCCAAGGTCACAATAGCAGACACCAAAGAAAATGCAATTATAGATCGAACGGGAAAAATCCTTTCTCATTTTAAAGAAAATGTGGATTCAGAATATGTATTTACAGAAGGTCTGGCTCTTGCCTATGCCCCTAACACTGGGAAGATTGGTTTTGTGAATGCTTCCGGTAAACTAGCGATTCCTTATCAATATAAATACAGCCGTAGTTTCTCGGATGGCTTGGCTATTGTTCAAAATAGCAAGGGGCTATACGGTTATATCAATACGGCAGGCAAAGAAGTCATTCCACCTCAATACAAATCCGGCGGAGACTTCTCGGAAGGATTGGCCCCAGTACAAAATGCCAAGGGTAAATGGGGATTCATCAATAAACAGGGAAAAGTCGTGATTCCCTTTAAATTTACGGATGCACAGGATTTTAGCGAGGGTCTGGCCAGTGTGAAAAATGCGAAAAATGAAGTTGGGTTTATTGATAAAACCGGAACATTGGTCATTAAATATCAACAAAAATATGACGTTACATCTCCATTCAAGGAAGGCATTGCTTTAGTCGGTAAACAAGCAAACTCATCCGTTTCGGACGGAAAATTCGGTTACATCAATCGCCAAGGTCAACTGCTGACCAAGCTTGAATACAGATCGGAATCTTCTTCCTTCTCTAATGGTTATGCTGTTGCTTTTATCAAGCCAGGCAAAGCCTTCATGGTATCTAAACATTCTGTTTCAAAATAAAAAACAACCCTGGAGGCAGATCGAATGGATCTGCTTCCAGGGTTGTTTAGATTGCCAATATCTCAAAACCACTTAGTCGTGTGTATAGAATTTTACGCCAGGCAGATCAGCTGCCACCCAAGAATAATTAATAGTATTACTGTTGTAATTTTTGGTCCCCGCCTGAGCGATCTGTACTTCCTTCAAGATCGTGATCGATGATCCCTTCGGTCTGACGACTACGACATGACCATGTCCGTCCGCTTTTTTGATCCCGATGGTAGGGTACCCGAGATTTGCTCTTTTTTGAGCATCCTGAAAAGTTACAGAGGACCAGCCCGGCGCCTTTTTATTCAGTAAAGCATCAGCCATTTGATTGGCTAAGCCACCTGGCAAGGAAGCCGACATCGCAGCCATCACATCTTGCGCAAAAATATTACATTTTGTTCCACCTACTGGTGAATACTTTTTGTTCGTTTCTACCTTAAAGCCATCGATTACAGATGCGTATGTGGTTGCACTTCTAGCCATTGGAATTCCCCCTGAATATAAGTTGTAGAGGAAATGACGGAGTCGCTTGAACATCTGAATGGCTCCACATTCAATTGATGTTGGCTTCAATTCCCTCTCAACTATTAGGGTGATTTCCGGCTTACTTTAACAACGCAATACCACAGAAAATGAACTTTTTTTTATATTTCCTATTCAGATTCCATTCACAGTGATAACCAGGGCTTTTGCTTGATTAATCATCACTTAGTTGAAGACTTTCTTCACTGATTACGGTTGGAACGATAAGCTCAGGAGTAGTCGCAGGCTTAGCGGGTGTAAAATAGTCTGCAATTCCCACCATTGCAGCAATGCCAATAAACAGCACGATCCAATTACGATTCTTTTTCATCACCTGTACCTCTCATTCTTCACTGCGCCCGTTCAGCCACTTGAACCAGTGGAGCAAATGACTGAATCGGTATTCATGCTGGGAAGCATACGTCCATACCTCTGGCTCTTCACCAGGTTCCCTCCAGACAAGCATGGAAAAGTGACCTTCTTTCTCGCTTGCAACCGACAGCAGCGAAAGACGATCATCCCCGAATCGGTAAGGCGCCGATTCTACCCAGTAATTTCGCATATCGCTGATCCAGCTGCGAAAATGCTGTGTACCTACGATTCGCAGCACTTCATCAGGAAGGAGCAGATGCTCATGGATGTCCTTCCAATCCCCTGCATATTGGTACCGCGCTGCCAACATTGGACTGAGCGGTCTCACTTTGCCTAGAGCTAACGTAGGGATGCAGGTGACGGGAACGACCGGGCCAATACGCTGGATAGCATAATCACGGGCTTCCTCCTCACTCATCCCGTAGGACATAGCCTCCACGAGAAAATCATTCCGCCTTACACCAAATTGATACTGATACTGTGACATTTCATCCTGTAGCTCCAATACCATATCCTGTGTCGTATCTGTTCCGATCATTCCCAAACACCTCTCATTCCAAAATATAGTCGTGCAATTCCTGTTGCGCTCGATACTTAGCCCAATTGAATTCTGGCCAATTCGATTCTTCTCTCGTCATGCTCATCAAGCGGGTTTGTAAAAACTCATCCAGCGCTCCATGTTCCTTACGGCTAAAATCAATCAGCAGTGGAATCGCGTCCGCTGACAGCTCACTCAAATATTCCTTGTCTATCACCGATGTTGTACGATACCGTTCGAGATTATTTTCAGCTATCCGTACATCAATGCCCACATAATTCACGACGACATAGGCGATTAGAGCGAGTACAATATAATATTTCGCCAGTGGAAGCTGGCGGACATGAATGCGCACAGCTGCAACGAGCAGCAACAGGCCTAGAAAAATCATAAATGCGTGTACCAGATAGCGGATATACGTATAGCCGTATGCTTCTTCGTACATGACCAGCCGGGTATATCCCGAGTACAGCATCACACCCGAACAACCAACGAGTATGTACAGCAGGCCACTGTTCAATGTTTGCACTATACCTGAGCCGAATTCAGTCCACTTCAATACACTGATCATCAGCACAAAGTTGATACCTGTTACCATAACCAGCTCCCCGAATCCTCTTCTCGCATATTCAGCATACGAGGTTCCTTCTGGCAAAGCTCCTTCCCATGCACCAAACAGATATCCGAACTGCAGCACGACGAACACAACATACACCAGATTCATGACAATCAGCACTGTAGCGGTAATGACAGGATCAAACTTGATCGCGACCGGCTCGTGGTAAGGTACTGCTGCTACTGGCTGAGCCTCTCTCTCCGTATTCCGCGGAGCAGGCTGTACAAATCCCCACAAGTAACAGAAAAAACAGAAGGTAAAAAAGCAGGTCCAGATCAGCCGCGGCAAACCACTCCCAAAGGTCAATGTGCCAATCCATGCGGGTATGCCAGATAACAACTTTTCGAACATCCCGTCTGCCGAAGCCAGCAGAGATATAATAATGAGTAGCAACGGCAAGGCAATAAGTAGACCGATTATCACTTTACCCAATACACGCTTACGCTCATCCTTTACATTCCGAAAGGCTGCCGTCTTAAACATCCGAAACGGGGTCACGATATGGCGAAAATTTTGATAAAACCAATGGCTTAGCGCCTGACCAATAATACCGATTTCCGACCAACCATGCCTTTTTTCCCCGAACAGCAACACCATATGCACGCTAATCAGAGCAGCTATAGCCAGGGCATTTAACACATAGAAGATCGGGTTATCGAACAGCACATATGTCAGTGCCAGCATCATAATGACCACGAACAGCAGACGTCCTATCCATGAAACGGGCCGGCAACGATCTCGATTAAAGGAATACATATACACGTAAAATACAATAACAAAAATAGGCATAGACACGCCCAGCCCATGTCCGAAGAACAGATATTGATGAACCAGCGCCAACACAATGGCGCCAGCAAAGGCGGACAACAACGACGCTTTCGGCAAAGACGATCCACTCATCTTGTCATGCATGGTAAATACCTCCACAACTATGCTTTATAACCCTTATTGTAGATGATAAAATAAGAAGATAAAGAGAAATTAATTGAAATAAAATTTCCTATTTTATAAAAGCAGTTACGCTTTTACTCAAGCATAGGGGAAACGGAGCATTCCTGAATGAAACTTCACGCCCAATTTTTACGGCTTCACTCCCACGCAGCTGACGACAGGGACGAGAACTATACCATAGAGACTACACTGGATGAGCTGGCGGCTATTTTTGACTGCACCCACCGCAACGCCTTGATGATCATTCAGAAAATGGAGCAGCACGACTGGATACAATGGACTCCCCGCCGAGGCAGAGGCCGCCGTTCCAGTCTACGCTTCCTCATTCAGCCGGAAGACATTGCCGTGCAATCCATGATGCAAGCCATAGACCGCCATGATATCAAACGCGCACTGGATGAAATCCGAGCTCATTCACGCTCCTCCACCATGCAGGAGCATTTACAAGGCTGGCTGCTGAATTATTTCGGGCATCACGCAGAGGTGCGCAGTGATCAGCAGCAGATCGACACGCTGCGTCTGCCTATTCGCCAGCAGCTCTATACGCTGGACCCGTTGTACTTGAACTGGCTCGCCGAGTCCTTCGTATCCAGCCATGTTTTTGACGGGCTGGCCCGCCGGGCGAACGAGAGCGGCGAGATTTTGCCCGGACTGGCGCACGCTTGGGAAGTGGACACTACTCGTACGCAGTGGACTTTTTTCCTGCGTAAAGAAGTGCTGTTTCATAACGGCAAAATACTGACCGCGGAAGACGTCGTTTATACCTTTGAGCGACTGAGCCGGGCGCCGGGAAGGAGACTTTACCATTTTATCGTCCGGCAAATTCAGCACGTTCAGGCGTTGAGTCCGACGATGGTACGCTTTGTACTAAAGGAGCCGAACGAGCTATTTCTATCCTTCCTGTGTACCAGCCGGGCTGCAATTGTACCGCGTGAGCTTAATCAGGTGGGTGAAGCCGCATTTGGCGTCCGTCCTATCGGTACAGGGGCTTTCAAGGTCACGGAAATGAACGAAAGCCTGTGCCTACTTGAGGCTTTTTCGCCTTATTTTCAAGGTCGTGCTCATCTAGATCGGGTGGAAATCGTACAACTCCCGTGGGCAACTAAGCTGGAATCGTCGGATACGGAAGACACCACTTCCTCTTTTCACATTATCCATAATCCTATCCTGGCAAGAGACACGGATACCGCATGGAGCCAGATTCACTCGGCAGCTTCCGTGCGCAAATTTATCACATGTAACACACACAAGGACGGACCGCTGCGCAACCCGGAAATACGTGCTCGGATTGTAGCATGTCTGGATCATCGCCCCCTTCCTTCAGCAGTGGATTCATCTAACGCTAACGATTCATGTGAACCACTGGCGGCGTTGCAAATTGCCACCATTCCTGAGTATAGAGCGGATGCAGAACGGGTCGCGGCCCAGCTCGAATCCTGTGGATATACCTGTAACATCGTGGCCGCATCCATGAATGAATTTAAAAGTTCATCGATTCGTATGGAGTCAGACTTAATCATCTTTTCTCTGTTTCGTGACCGTGATGAGCAATTGCGCCTGTTTGATCTGTATCTTAATGTATCCGGACATGTGGAGCCGCATAGCCGCGTGGATATCGAAAGACTGCTGCGCGAAATTGCACGGGAAGCTGATCATACCGTCAGAGCGCAGCAATTTGAACATATCGAAACTCGGCTCATGGATGAGCACCAGCTGCATATCTTATATGAAAAGCCCGTTCAAACGGCATATCTTCCTACTGTACGCGGCGTATCCTTTAACAGCCAGGGCTGGGTGGATCTGCGTCATGTATGGTTTCCACCTACCCAGCCTCCAGCTCCCCACTCTTGACGGCAAGGACACTCCTTCAACCTTCACATGCACCTCCAAATAAAAAAGGTATCCTCTTCTTCATAAGAGAATACCTTTTTTAAGTGTTATCTAGACTCTCTATGCCGATGGTTCATGAGATGACATTGCCCATCCCCCGAGCCCATGGCTGTGGACGTTGCTAGAATCTTCCACAGGAGGGGGAACGGGTGGAAGATTCAATAGGATAAAAACATTAAATGCGAGCAGAGAAAAAACGATCTTTTTTATCATGGATGTACTCTACCTCTCCAAGTAAGTTTTTATACTCCTCTTTGTCCTCAGAAGTGGCAGTATGCCGATACTTTTCAAATAGTCCTACACATTTGATGGCGACAGGATTACCATTCAGCACGACGGAATAGGAAAGGCTTTCGAGCAAGAATTTCATACCTTTGGAATACCGATGTTTGTTGAGATCGTAACAAGCCATCTCTGCCAAAAATCGTGCATAAAGATCTGCTGACATTTGCTCTGTATAAGTGCCTACGTTGGTATGCTGATCTGCAAATGCCTCAATTTGTTTTTCAAAGTGTTGCAGTACATGATCTACATTAAAATCATAACGGTTGGCCGCTACCATTATTTTATGTAACCCGACCAGAATTTCGCCTTCATTTTTTTCCAAATAATCTACATACTGTGGAATTACATCCAAGCTGCCGGACATCAACTGATACAAATACCCGTTGGCCTCAGCCCAGTTGCTACAAAGAGCCTTCAGACGCCGAGCTTCTTCCGTATCCTCTTGCACCCAGCTCAAATCAGAATATAGCGATACATATTCCAGGGCCTTCTGGTAATCCCCGCGCTCATCCCATACCCCGGCACGTAGCACGTAAGAATAAACGATATACATAAACAAAGGACCCTTAGGTTCCTTGCCACGCTCTGATTTTTTGGTATTTCCATATCTTTGCTCGTATTGTACTTTGGCTTTTTGAGCCATTTTTTCAGCAAACCATTCTACTTTATCCCAACGCCGCAAGGAGGCATACGTATTAGCCAAGTCTCTTAGGGCATCCAATTGGTCTGCCTCACCCAACCGCTCCACAAAGCTTTCAAAATGTGTGGCTGCCCATAAATTCTCATCCTGATCATCGCCAACGGTAATCGTAAATAAACGGTATTGGCAGAGCGCCAGCCGCTCCGAATGTTGATACTTCTCACTTTCCGCGACATTCTTATAAATAATGGCCGCAGCCTCAAACCTACCTTCGCTGAACAATTCCTCCGCTGTCTCAAATAAAGCCGGGGCGTATATGAGATAGTCCATCATAAACTCCACGACTTGCTTAATACAATCCAATTTATTCAGCTCTGCACAGCGATGCAAAAAGGGACGCACCCGTCGCCAATTCGGTGCCGTATTCCGTATAAATTCATCAATGTATAGCTCATAGAGGCTCCCTTCTTCAAGCCCCATGCCTGCAGCAATCCGATCCAGCAACAGCATCGCAATTGGCCGGTTACCGTTGATAATGGCACTGATCGTACCTGCATTAATACCTGTCTTCTCCCCAAACTTACTAATCGTAATTCCTTCTCGTCTGATGTACTGCTCCAGCTCTGCGCGAATAGTGGTTGTTTCCTTCAAATCAGGCACCCCCAGGGATAACTTGCATGATTTCAATACAAAAAAAGAAAATTCCCGTGAATATTCCCTTAATTATACAAAAGAAAGCCCACTTAGCCAACTGCATAAGTACATTTATATCAAAAAATTCAATAATTCTCCGAATTGCCGTATACTACAGGAGGCGAGCTGAACAGCTACACCCAATCGGTCGCAGGAAAGGATACGACAAATGGACAACACCCCAACTATAGAACAACAAATTGCACAATGGATGGTCGCGCAGATCCGTGAAGTGGGCACTTTGAAACAAGAAGATGCCATTGCATATGTACGCTCTGAATATGGAGAGCAGTATGTGTTTATAAGCGAACATGGTCATGTCTCTTTGGAAAAAGAAATCAAAAAGGCATTTCGCAAGCTACATGGTGGCCGAATCGCCTGGGATCGTGATGCATTCCTCTGGGCCTGGACTTAACAAGCAAAAGCATCTGCTATCGGCAGATGTTTTTTTGATGATTTAACCGTAGATCCTCTGGAGTCGGCTAATTTCCTCCTTCACAAACTGTCGGAGTATTGCAGGCTCCACGATTTCAACCCGGCCGATCCAATCCATCGCATCGCGACAAGCCGCTTCATAGCTATACATGTTAACGGTTACAAGGAAGTGACTGCCCTCCTGCACAGACTGAATGATTTCCATCCTTTTCGCTAGTATTCCAGCTTGCTTCTTAGTCGTTCGGATTAGAACAGGATAGTATTCTTTCTCTCTACAAAGCTGCTTAAACGTGCTTTCTTGCCTCATCCAATAATGTTCCAGTGAGAAATCTCCAGGAACCTCAAAGACTTCGGCAGACGGCTGAATCTCTATAATTCGCTCACACTTAAAGGTCCGAATCTCCTGCCCGACTTCACAAAAGGCAATAAGATACCAATCTCCCTTTTTCACCACAAGTCCATAGGGATGTACATGGCGAGAAGAGCAAGAGCCGTCAGCTTTCTCATACTGAATAGTTACTTTATAGGACCCCCACACTGCCGCTCTCACGGCTTCCAGGCAAGGAATCGTTACACGTTCCGTCCACCACGGTGTATCATCAAAATAAAACCGCGCTTTGGCTTTCCTAATATCGGACTGATATGGGGCCGGCATCGTCTGTTCCAGTTTGAGCAAAGTATTCTTTAACTTCAAACCCGATTCTGTGGACCCGCCCGTATAAATGCCCATCCCCGTTAAATACAACTGAATGACATCCCCGCCATTCAACTGTTTCAGGTTCGCCGTATAACCGTCCATTAAATAAATTCCGCCCTTCGGGCCGGATGCGGTAACAATCGGAACTCCGGCTTCAGCCAGAAGGTCGATATCCCTGTAAATGGAGCGTACAGAGGTTTCCAATGCCAACGCCAATTCCCTGGCCTTCATTCTCCCTCTAGATTCGATACATAATAAAATCGCGATTAAACGATGCAGTCTCACAATCATACCTCCACAATAGATGGTTAACCCGAAATGAAAAGATGATGCAAAGATTGTTGACACCCTGTTGGCAACAATAGGTGTGTATCATAGAAGTAAGGGGTGTAATGGATGATGAATATTGGAATTTTGGGGACGGGATTCGGCGCGTATCACGCCTCACTGTTAAACAACCATCCCAAGGTAAACAGACTCATTGTATTTGGAAGGAACGAAACCAAGCTGCAAAAATTGAAAGAGGAGCTAAACGTAGAAGTTACACAAAATATAGAGGATATTCTGCTGGATCCGGACGTGGATATCGTCGATCTATGCCTGCCCTCCCACCTGCATAGGTCACATGCCATTGATGCGCTAAAGCACGGGAAGCATGTATTTTGTGAAACACCGGTTTGCTTTCATCTCGAAGACGCCCTTCTTATGCAACAAGCTGAGAAGCAATATGGCAAAAAAATTCTGGTCAACCAGTTCATTAAGTTTGATCCTGCCTATACCTATCTGTACGAGGCTTATCGCCAACAAAAATACGGAAAACTCATTTCCTTGTCCTTGAAAAGAGAAACCCCTCCCTTGTGGGGAGACCTTGGACTAAGCTCCATCCCTACGCAGTTCATGATTCATGAACTGGATTTATTCACCTGGCTATGGGGTCCCTGTGATCCATATACAGTGTGGGGCACAGAGGTAGTCCATCCCGAACAGGCACAGGTTCGGGCTTATTATCAACATCGGGATGCCTTCACAGAAGTCATCGCTTCTTCCCATATGCCGAAAAGCTATCCTTTCACGGTGGCCTATGAGGCTTATTTTGAAAAAGCCAAACTGGTATTTCATGAGAGTGACGAAAACGATCCTATACCCACCGCATTATTTGAGTATACCGCATCAGGACAGCAAAAAATCAACCTCGAATCTGCCAATCCATACGAAAAAAGTTGGGATCATGCACTTGAATGCTTTGGCGGACATGCGGAATGCCTCATTCCCCTGGAGTCGGCCGTACAAGCACTGGAAATGGCCATTGAGATTAAAAACAGGCTGGAACAGGCTCGGCGTTAGCCGGTATGTAGCTGGCACCTACGGAAATCAGCTTCCTATCAGGAAGCTGTATCCGCAGGCAAGGACACTTCGTCCGCGTAGTTCGTTGCCATAATCTTGGCTACCCCGGCCGGGTCTGTCGTCTGTCCCAATGCCCACATCATTTTCGTCACCAGCGCTTCCGTTGTCATGTCATAGCCCGGAATAACACCCTTCTCCAGTACCTTCTGACCTACCTCATAAATCGTCAGGTCCCCGCCCTCATAAGGACATTGAGTTGTGACGACAATACTCATACCGTCCTTCATCAGCTCCTCAATTTTGCTAATGAGGCTTCTTTCTTTAAAAGGCACGCCCCCCATACCAAAGCCCTCAATGACGATACCTTTATAGCCCAAACTCCGAATAGCATCAAAAATCGCGGGATTCGTACCTGGAATCAGCCTGAGCAGAAATACTTCAGCAGCATACCCGTCATTGTATGGGTGACGAACGGTATCACGATTTGCAAATACACCCTCCGTATAGACCACCTTGCCGTTCTCCACGAGACCTATGTACGGATAGTTAATACTCTCAAAAGCGTTATAGCTGCGTGTTCTGATTTTCGAGCTGCGACTACCGTTGATAATTTTGCCATTAAACACGACAAAAACCCCTGCCACCTCGCCACATGCGGTCAGGAATGAGTCAATTACATTTTTTTTGGAATCACTGTGCTCCGCCAATATGGATACCTGCGAACCTGTCACAACGACGGGTTTGTCTACAGTGCCCAACATGAAGCTCAGGGCTGAAGCTGTGTAAGCCATCGTATCCGTGCCATGGGCAATAACAATACCGTCGTATTGATCGAGCGAACGATGTACCATCCGAGCGATGGAAGCCCAATCCTCTGGTTGTGTATTGGTGCTATCAATGCTCATCAGATTGCAGGCATCAATCTCGCAAATTTCCTGAAGCTCCGGAATTTCAGCCAAAATATTTTCAGCCGATTGGGTTGGAGTCAGACCGTTTTCCTGATAGGAGGAAGAAATTGTTCCTCCGGTATTAATGAACAGAACCTTTTTCATTTGCCAATGTTCCTTCCCGATTACAACTTCACTTTATTGTTCTTAGAATTTATCATGAATAAGGGTGATTAGCTACTTTGCAACGGAAAATAACTTCGAATGTAATCTAAAAAAGCACGGCAAAACAAGCGCCGACTTTCCTGCCTCCCGCGACTTGTTTAGCGTGCTTTTTACGATAGTTGCAATGAATCTACAGCACTGCACATACCTTTAACCCATTCACGTACTTTTATGGCGATGCTGGCTGGTCCTGTAACGTTCTTTGCCCCAAAGCTTTGCCCAAGAATTGTCGTGTCCGTTCTTCCTTCGGATGATTGAAAAACTGTTCCACCGGCCCCTGTTCCACGATCGCACCATGCTCCATCAGCACGACCCGATCCGCTACATCCCTCGCAAAACCAAGCTCATGCGTGACAATAATCATCGTATTGCCTTCACTCGCCACCTTTTGAATCACGGACAGTACTTCATCCACCAGCTCAGGATCAAGTGAGGAGGTCGGCTCATCGAACAACAACACCTGCGGATTCAGCGCCAAAGCGCGGGCAATCGCAACACGCTGCTGCTGTCCACCCGAAAGCTGGGCAGGATAATAGGTCATACGATCCTTTAACCCGACCTTTTCCAAAATGCCTTCACTGATCTCCCTTGCCTGCTTGCGATCCATCTTTTTCACACTGGTCAGACCAATCATCACATTGTGGAGTGCATTCAAATTTTTAAACAGCTGATATTGCTGAAATACCATTGCCGTTGCCATCCGCAATCCGAGAATATCCTTTTTTCCTGCCTTGGCCGCATCTACCTTCAGACCGTCAATTTCAATGATACCGCTGGTCGGCTGTTCCAAAAAATTAATGCTACGCAGCAGTGTAGACTTCCCCGATCCGCTTGGCCCCAGGATGACCACAACTTCTCCCTTGCCTACCGTCAGGTCTATGCCCTTTAACACATGATGCTGCCCAAAATGCTTATGAATTTGATGAAGTCGAATCATGCCCTTACTCACTTCTTTCGTATTTTCGGATACGCTTCTCCAGCACAACAAGCCCGCGCTCAATAATGATGCACACCAGCCAGTAGATCAAAGACACCGCAACATAGACCTCAAAAAAAGCCAACGCTCGCGCGCCCATAATTTTGGCCTGTCCCATCATATCGACGACACCAATCATAAAAATAAAAGATGTATCCTTCACTGTACTGATCAGGGTGTTTCCCAAATTGGGCAAAGCCACCGTTAGCGCCTGCGGCAATACAATTTTGAGCATAATCTGTGTTTGGCTCATGCCGATGGAATTGGCAGCTTCAAATTGTCCCCGATCGACTGAATGAATCGCTGCCCGGAATGTCTCCGACAAATATCCTCCAAGGTTCAATGAAAATGAGAGCAACGCAAACAGCTCGGGCGGAATGACATAGACATTGAATTGCTGCAAGAAGCCATATTCGCTCTGAAAATAATACAAAAACTTGGGTATTCCGTAATATACGAGAAACAGCTGCACAATGAGCGGTGTTCCCCGGATGTACGAGACATACAACGTAGACAAGGGCGCCAAGACAGGCACCTTGTATATCCGGATTAAGGCCGTAGCCAACCCGATGATCGCACCCAGCAGCATGGAGACAAACGCAATCCATAATGTAACAGGGAGATACTCCACGATCTGGGGAAGGCTTTTCAGCATATAATCTAAATCAAACAGCTTTTCCATAGGAACCCCACTCTACTTTTTACATTGTTATTACTGAGGAATAAATTCTCCGCCTGTCCACTGTTCAGACAATTTTTTCAGTGTTCCGTCCGCTTTAAGTTCTTTAATAATCGGGTCGATTTTAGCTTTCAGCTCCTCACCCTGCTTATCCTTTTTGAACACCAGATTGATATTATCGCTTTGCACAGGCTCGCCCACAGCTTCCACCTGCAAGCCTTCCTTCTTGATCGTTGCTGCGGCCATCACTGGATCATTCACATAAGCATCCACTCGGCCATTTTGCACGTCTTGGAGGTTATCGGACGAAGTGCCTGTATCGTTATATTTTAAAATAATTTTGTTCCCGTTCTTCGCATTATACTGCTCTAGCAACTGCGTATAGGAATCCCCTACCGAGGCGGCTACCTTCTTGCCTTCCAAATCCTTGAGAGAATGGATATCCGTTCTACCCTTTTTCACAATAATAACCGACTGAGCGGAGAAATAGGACTCATCCGAGAACAGATACTTCTTCTCACGCTCCGGATTTTTGGCAACTTCATCTGCGATGATCTGAACTTTATTCGCATCCAGCGCAAGGAATATCGCATCCCAGCCCGAAGGTACAAATTCAATCTTATAGCCGTCCAGCTTCTTATCGATCTCCTTGACTACTTCCACATCGTATCCGGTCAGCTCGTTTTTATCATTCGTAAAAGCAAACGGCGGGTAGTCATTTTGTGTCCCCACATAGAGTACCTTATCTCCTGATGCCGCTTCCTTCGAGGAACATCCACTCAAAGCACCCGTTAATAACACAAGAGATAGGCCAATCGCTGCTACTAAAGCAGATTTCTTCATAAGTGATATCCCCTTTTGAAATCCAAGTAATTTACTATGATTTTATATTATAACGAGTTATTCAAATAATACAACTAGCAAATTTCATTTCGATTATCTAACCAGATATTGCACAAAAAAAGACCCTTGCGGGTCAGTTGTTATTCATGAAGTGGAAGACGGTCTGCAGGGTGCTCCGGCAAAATGGACGAAATTAAACGTTGCACAGCCGGGTGAGCAGATTCAAAAATCTGATCTTTCTTATCACAGTGCTCGATTAATCTCCCCTGTTCCATCACAGCAATGCCATCACAGACGGCGTAAGCCGCTCGAATATCATGCGTGATAAACAGATATGACAATCCAAATGAAGTTTTCAGCTCTTCCAACAGGGATAAAATGCGCATCTGATGAACCATATCCAGACTGCTGACGGACTCATCCAGCACGATCAGCTTGGGTCTGAGCGCAATCGCCCGTGCAATATTAATCCGCTGTAATTGTCCACCGCTGAATTGGTGCGGATATTTATTCCGATCCTCCGGCTTGAGACCCACCCGCTCCAGCAGGCCTTCTACCGTTCTTTTTTGTTCCTGCACTGATAACCGCTCGTAATTATCCAAAGGCTCTCCGACAATCTGTCCGGCGGTCATGCGAGGGTTTACAGCAGAATAGCAGTCCTGGAATACAACCTGCATATCCCGTCGCAATCCCCTGCGTACTTGAGGACTTCCATTATAGATGTCCTGCCCCTGAAATAGTACCTGACCCTCCTGCGGCTTCTCCAGCCCCAGAATAACCTTGCCCAGCGTGCTCTTCCCCGCTCCGCTGGTTCCCAGCAGTCCCAGACAAAATCCGCTCTCTATGGTAAGCGACACATCAGTGAGCACAGGGAGACGTGATTCGGAGCGGCCCAGCCATTTGCGCTTTCTATAGCTATGAGTTACTTCCTTCACTTGCAGCACACGCATTCGCTCCCCTTTTGAAAGTATCCAATAGGCAACTAATCGCCCTACTGATTTATGCCCTGAAGGGACAACTTAGGTCTGGCCTGCAGCAGCATTTTCGTATATTCATGCTGTGGCTGGTCGAACAACTGAAAAACCTCTGCCTGCTCAACAATACGTCCCCGCTGCATCACTGCCACTTCATCCGCCATTTGGGAGATGACACCCAGATCATGCGAGATCAGCAAAATAGACGTGTCATATTCCGTACGCAAGCGATCCAACTCTCTCAGCACCTGTAGCTGATTAACCACATCGAGTGCCGTTGTCGGTTCATCCGCAATAACCACTGCTGGCCGCAGGCACATGGAAATGGCGATCATGACCCGTTGCAGCATCCCGCCACTCAACTGAAACGAATAACGTTTCATCAGCTTGGCTGGATCAGGCAGATTCATATTTTCCAGAGCCGTTATGGCAAGATCGCGAGCCTGTTGTTTGGTTAATCCGGTATGCGTGCGGATCGTTTCCATAAACTGATCCCCAATCGTATATACTGGCGTAAAAGCTCTCATCGGATTTTGCATAATAAAAGCGATTTCCTTGCCCCGAATGCGGCGCATCTCCTCAGTTGCCATTCCGTTCAACTCACGACCGTTCAGACGGACACTGCCTTCCACATCCATCGTCTGGCGATCCAGTAACTGGAGAAGCGCGTTACAGGTTACTGTTTTGCCGCTCCCACTCTCGCCGACAAGACCCAGAACCTGCCCCTTTTTCAGTTTAAAATGGGTAGGTTCTAGTAGAGATACCACCCCTGCATCAGTTTTGAGCTTTACCTGCAAGCCGCTGACCTCCAGCACCTGCGTCTTGGCCGTGTCATCCATCGTTGTCCCCACTCCTGTTTTACTGACGTTTGGCAATCCCGTATCGGTCGGACAGCGTCTCCCCCAATATATTGAAGGCCATCACTACCACCAGAATCATGATACCCGGATAAATCATTAATTCCGGATGACTGCGGATGTATCCCGTTCCCTCATGAATCATGGCTCCCCATTCAGGAGTCGGCGGCTGGATACCTAGACCAAGGAATGACAACGCGGAGATGTCCATAATCGCCCAGCCCATCTCCAGCGTACCAATGACCATAATCGGCCGCAGCACATTTGGAATGATGTGCCGCCGGATAATGGCCCCTGAGGAGGAGCCGCTAATCCTTGCGGCCGCTATAAAATTCTGCTCTTTCAGACTGACGACCATATTGCGGCACATTCGGGCATAGTACACCCACTGCACCAGCATCAAGGCAAACAGCACCTGCATGAGACCCGGCCCAAAAATACCGACAATG
This sequence comes from Paenibacillus sp. AK121, assembly GCF_019042715.1. Taxonomy (NCBI): domain Bacteria; kingdom Bacillati; phylum Bacillota; class Bacilli; order Caryophanales; family Paenibacillaceae; genus Paenibacillus; species Paenibacillus sp. AK121. The sequence continues at coordinate 195,860 of NZ_JAHPJM010000002.1, read as the reverse complement.
CCGAGCACAAGCACCAAGTTGGGAAACGCCATAATGCCTTCGCAAAACCGCATCAGTACACTATCGACCCAACCGCCCAAATAACCTGCAATTGATCCGATTACAACACCGATGCTAAGCGAGGACAGGAAAATTAATGTCGCAAAGCCAAGCGAAATTCGTGCTCCATACAGCAGCCGGGATAGATTACACCGACCCAGATGATCCGTTCCCAGCCAATACTCTTTTGAAGGGCCTTCCAGCTTGTGCAGTAAATTGACCTTAACGGGATCATGGGGAGCCAGCCACGGAGCCAGCGCCATTATGATAAAAAGGGCTGCCAGCACGACTGAGCAAACCACGATTACTTTTTGATCCTTGAACATTTTACGCAACCTTATCATCACTGCTCTGCTCGTCCCTTCGAGGAAATTCGGGGGTCCATATACAACTGCACCAGATCAACGAGCAAATTGCATACGATGAACAGGCATGCCGCCAGAAACACATAGCATTGTATGACGGGAATATCCCGGTTAAAAATGGCTTCCACAAAATAACGGCCAAACCCGGGCCATGAAAACACCTGCTCCACAATAATCGTTCCAGTCAGCAACTTGCCCAGATTCATGCCCATACTTGTTATTAGCGGAGTCATAGCCATTTTGAGTATGTGCTTGAGCATAATCACCCGCTCGCGTATTCCTCTGGTTCTGGCATACTGTACATACGTTTCCTGAAGCTGTTCCAGCACACTGGATCGCAACAGACGCGTATATAAAGCAATCAGAACCAGCGACAGAGTCAACGTCGGTAACACCAGATGCTGCCACGTTCCCCGGCCCTCTACAGGTAGCCAGTCCAATCGGACAGAGAAAAAGAAGATTAACAAATATCCCAGCCAGAACTGGGGAATAGACGCTCCGAAATACGAAATCCCCTGACTCAGCATGTCGATCCAGCCATTTTTACGCATCGCCGCCAATACACCTAACGGGATGCTCACAACGATGGATAGTGCCATGCTGCTTAATGCCAGCTCAACAGTGGCAGGCAATCGAGCCTTCACCTCATCCCACACGGGCTTGTTGGTCAGATACGAAGTACCAAAGTCCAACCGACTGATTCTTTGAATTGTATGCATATACTGTGTCAGCAATGGCTGATCCAGTCCGAACTCATGTCTTTTTTGCTCCAGAACTTCCGGGGTAGGATAAATATGAGCAGCCGTCAAATAAGCTTCAGCGGGATCAACCGGTGAAATGTGAATGAGTGCAAAGGTAACGAGGGTGGCAAAGAGAACAATAGGAATGACCGCTACCATTCGCTTCCCGATATAGCTAATCATAAGTTGTCCTCCTATCCTGTAAATTAACGTTACCTCACCGTTTCAGTTACTTTCCAATTTCAATTCCCTCAAATGGATTTTCATCCCGATTAGCTGGGAAAACAAAGTTAGTAATCTTTTTCTGATACACTGCCGTTTTCTTAATATACGAAATAGGCACAATGGCAGATTGCTCTTGGAGCGTCTTCAAAATCGAAGCATACAGTTCTTGACGCTTGGTTTTATCTGTCGATGAAAGTGCTTCGTGTACTTGCTGATCCAGATCCTTCTTCATGGGAAGGGCGCTCAACACCTCAGAAATTCCGAAGCTCTTCTTGGCAATAACATTAATAAAGGAATGCGGATCATAAGGCGCACCATAGTTGTACCAGAAATACAGATCAAACTGGTTGGATCTAAGCCGCTTGATTTGAACCGTCAACTCCAGTCCGGTCAGATTCACTTTGACACCCAGCTCTCCCCATTCGGCCTGAATGGTTTCAGCCATCGCCTTTTGGATCGGATCGGTCTTGTCGAAAATCAGCTCAAAATCCAGCTGTTGTCCGTCTTTCTCCCGTACTGTGCCGCCTGCGGGCAGCTTCCAGCCAGCCTCATCCAACAATGCTTTGGATTTTTCCACATCATAGCCTATTGGCTGTAAGTCCACATTTGTATATGGGTAGTTTTTGGATAAAACCGTATCCGCTGTTTCCTCCAGCCCTGAGGTTACGCCTTCCACCATCGCCTGCTTGTTAAATCCATGCTGGAGTGCCAGACGTACCCGAAGGTCTGCCAGCTTGGGATTGGACGAGTTGAGCAACAGGCTTCTTGTGCCAACAGGCTCGGACAGCGTAGTAACATACTGATTCGTGTCGCGAAGCTGTTTGAAAGCATCCAGGCTAATAACACCCTCTCCATAAATCAGATCCAGGTCGCCTTTTTCAAAGGCCATTACACGTGTTTCACCATCGGGAATAATTTTGACCGTAATTTTGTCCACCTTCGGTGCAGTACCCCAATAATTCGGATTACGCTTAAAGGTTGCATACTCATCCTGCTTGTATTCATCCAGCATCCAAGGTCCTGTACCTACAGGTTTCTTAATTCCTTTGGACGTATCTCCATCATCCGGGAACCCGGCTTCACCCAAAAACCGGAACGGGCGAACGACAGACAGATCCTGAAGAACCGGGTAGTATGGCTCTTTGAGCGTCATTCGGAACGTACTGTCATCTACAGCTTCAGTTTTGTCGAGAACGCCTACTATACCAAGCCAACTATGCGTTTTCTCATTTTTCATAATAGCGTCAAAGTTCTTTTTGACAATCGCCGCATTAAATAGCGTTCCATCGGAAAATTTCACACCTTTACGCAGCTTAAACGTATATGTTTTGCCGTCCTTGGATATGGTCCAAGATTCAGCCAAAGCAGGCTCCAGCTTGCCTCCTTGCTTGTAGCTGACTAACGGCTCATAAATCATGGATTGTGCAAAAAGTTGGGAAGGGTTGTATACGTGAGGATTCATTGTACCAATATCCCGTGGCCACGATAGCGTGATCGACTTTTCATTGGCAGCTCCGTTAGTAGAGGTGGATGCAGGTGTGTTCTCCTGCTTCGCGCAGCCCAGAATAACGGATAATAAGAGGAGTGTCACCAACATAAGGGTGGCAGTCTTGCGGTGTCGAACGGACATCAATGTATTTCCCCTTTTCTATATATGTGATAATGATTATCATAATCATATTTAGAATAGGTACCACATTATATTTTGTCAACAATATTCGGCAAGCAGAGCTATTATTTATTTTGAATTTTTATAATATTGAATTTATGGATTAATCCGCCAATGTTTGAAATAGGGCACGCGTGTATTCATGCTTCAATAGTTCTTCATCCCAATCCTCAAATATTTCCACGATCTCTCCCTGAACCATGACGGCAACACGATCACAGAACGTACGGGTGGACTGAAGATCATGAGTGATAAAAAGATAGGACAGCTGGCGTTCGAGTTGCATTCTTTTGAGCATGTCTAGCACGGAAGACTGGGTTGTCGTATCCAGATTGGCGACCGATTCATCGAACAGGATGATTTCTGGTTCAACCGCCAACGCCCGAGCAATGCACACCCGCTGTTTTTGTCCACCGCTTAGCTGTGCAGGGTATTTTCCCAGACTGTCAGCCTCCAACCCTACCGATTCCAGTAAGGAAAGGCAGATATCCAGCGCCCTTACCTTTCGCTTAGGAAAATAGTTACGGATCGGCTCCATCAAAATATCTTGAATGGTCATACGGGGATGCAGTGAAGAGGCCGAGTCCTGCGCAACCAACTGGATTCGTTTGTACAGATGAATATCCTTCATCCTTCTAGTATGTATGGGCCGGTGATCCAGCCAGATTTCCCCCGAGGTCAACGACTCCAGCCCCAGAATACACTGTGCCAGCGTACTTTTGCCACTTCCGCTTTCTCCAACCAATCCAAGGCATTCTCCCTGTCGTAATTCCAGACTCACTTTCTGTATAGCCTGCTGCTCACTCTGTCTCGTGTTGAACCAGCCTTTTCTCCGTCTGCGGACAGGGTAAGCTTTGGTGACGTTCTTCAATTCCAGTATCACGGTTGCATCCTTCCTTCCGGGGTCATCTCCAGCACCCGATCTGCTATGCGGCTTATCCCCTGACGATCATGTGAAATTAACAAAATCGTGAGATCGAAATCTTCCCTCAACTGTAGAAGCAAGGCCAGAACCTTGTCGCGGTTAATAACATCCAGCGCTGTAGTAGGCTCGTCGGCAATAAAGAGGCGCGGACCAGAGCTTAACATTGCAGCCAGCAGTACCCTTTGGCACATACCTCCGCTTAGTTCAAAAGGATATGATGACAGAATATGCTCAGGATCGGCAAAACCGACCTTGCGGAGCAGAGAACACAAATAGGATTCCTGCCCTGGAATAGTACGGCCTCCAGCCAGCTCTGTGACACGATTTAGCATCAGCCGCATCCGTGACAGCACACCCTGGGGCTGCGATGCAGTGTGGGACGGGGCAGCATCAGCTTGCCCCAGCTCCTTCTGGGCGCGCATCAGGCGCCCCCCGTTCAGTCTAAGCGTATCCGTCAGCTGGGCACGGACGGTACGGATCGGATTCAGCCCGCTCAGCGATTGCTGAATGAGCAGGGCAATTTCCCCACGGCGCAGTCTTTGCCAGCGCTGTTCATGGAACGGGATAATGTCTTCCCCGTTATAGTAGATGCACCCTTGCGTAACACCAACACCTGGGTCCAGCATACCCGCGATTGCGTGTGCGGTCAGGCTTTTGCCGCATCCACTTGGCCCAGTCAAGGCTACAATTTCCCCTGGGTAGACGGAAAAGTTCACATCCCGTAATAGCGGTTTGCTTTCGCTTCCGCTGGCTCTTACACCTGTACGGCAAATCTCCAAATGTTCCACGTGTAACAACGGTTTTTGCATGTATGCTTGCTCTATCGTGTCCTTTCGCCCCGTGACTGGTCGCTCCCCCATTATTTTGCCGCCTCCTTTTCCGAAAAATGATCACCCAGAAGCTGGCAGGCAAGCACAAATAGCATAATCGCCAAACCCGGGAAGATCATAACATGCGGAGCCACCTGAAAATACGAGGTTGCATCATGCAGCATCACACCCCACTCTGGCTTGGGCGGCTGTACACCCAGTCCAAGAAAGGAGAGCCCAGCGATCATTAACACCACGCGTCCGATATCCCATACCGTATAAACCAACAATTGCGGCCATACTTGTGGCAATACATAACGCCTTAGTATGCGCACGTGTGAATTACCGAACAAACGGGCATACCGTACATAGTCCTCCTGGCAAGCTTTTTGAACCAAACTACGGATATAGCGGACATAGCCCGCCCACCGTACCGCAATAATCGCTAGAGTCATGTTGACAAAACCCGGCCCCAAAATACCCACAATCGCTACCGTTAAAATAATATCAGGAAAAGCCAGTACGCCGTCGATTCCCCGCATAATCAACTGATCCACGCGCCCTCGCACATAACCAATGAGCAAGCCTGTGGGCAGACTGATACACAGCGTAGCTACCGTAATCGCACAAGCGATTAGCACACTCGTCCGAATCCCGTAAATGAGCCGTGACAGCACATCCCGACCCAGATGATCCGTACCAAAAGGATATTTCCGACTGGGTGGTGCCAAACGGTTCAGAAGATCCACATGCAGAGGATCATGAGGGGCAGCCCATGGAGCCAGCAATCCGAGCAGCACAATCAGGCCAAACAGTGCGCCCCCTGTCAGCAAGCTTCCTCTAAAGGAAAGCCGTATCTTTTTCATTTTCAGCTTCCCCCTTAACGCAAACGCAGCCTTGGATCTATCACCGTCTGGACCACATCCACCAAACACTGAACACCTACAATTAAAAATGCGGCAAACATAACATATCCCTGAATCACCGGGTAATCCCGCTGCGTAATTGCATCTATAAAATACTTGCCCAACCCTGGCCATGAAAAAATGGTCTCTACGATGACGTTACCTGCCAGCATAAATGATAGATTCGTACCTAACAGCGTAATCATTGGCAGAACGGCATGTTTAAATAGCTCAAAAAAGAGAATATGCATACGGGAAAAACCGCGAGCCCTCGCTGCCTTCACAAAATTGCGGTCACTCAGCTCCAGCATTTGAGCGCGCAATACACGAGCTTGCACCGTTCCCAATCCTGCACCAAGCGTCAGCGCTGGGAGTACTAAATGTGTCCAGTCCTCCCTTCCCATGGATGGGAGCCAGCCCAAGCGAACGGAAAATAGATAGATTAGCAGAAAACCAAGCCAAAAAGAAGGGATCGACGATCCTAGCAAAGCGAACAGCCTGCCCAGACGATCTAGTGGACCGCTGACTTTTAGCGAGGCAGCCAGCCCCATCCCAAGCGTAAGCACCGTCATGACGGCAAAGCCCGCCAAAGCTAGCTCCACCGTAGCGGGCAGTCTGCTCCACAGTTCGTTTAGCACCGACTCCTTGGACACATATGAGGTTCCCCAATGTCCCGTGAACACATCCCGCAGCCAGTTCACATATTGAATATGAAGCGGCTCATTCAAGCCCAGTTCGTTTCGCAGCGCGGTCAGCGCCTCCCCAGAAGCAGGAACATTATGCGCGGTGAGCAAAATGAGGGCAGGGTCACCAGGGGCCAGCCTCATCAGTACAAAAGTCAGCGTGGATACAACGAATACAATGATGGGCAGCTGCGCCACACGTTCCAGTATAAAACGAATCATAGGATACGTAGCTCGTTATTCCGCAATATCGGATTGCGCTGTAATGTAGTAATACTCGATCGGATGCGGCGTAAAGCCCTCTACCCCTTTTTTCACGCCAAACACATTGTCAGGGTGTACAATGAACGACTGCGGCAAGTCTGTATTGATAATATCCAGTGCTTGCAGTGTTACCGCATTACGCTGTGTGGTATCCTTTGCCAACTTCAGGCTGTGAAGAATATCCTCCAGCGGTTTGGAAGCATAACGGCTTACATTAGCTTCACTTGTAGAGGAGTAGAACATGTCCATAAAATACTGCGGTTCCCCTGTATGGGCCGTGAGCATGCTGTACATAGCAAAATCCCAATCGTTTTTGGTCAACGCCTCGTCGATATTTTCCACCTTGCGAATCTTGACCTGGATTCCCTCATTCAGCAACTGGCTCTGAATAACCTCAGCCATGACGGATAGCTCCGGACGCTGAGGGAAGGTCAGCAGCGTAACCTCGAATGGCTTGCCCTGCTTGGACCATGTGCCTTGGGCATCCTTTTGCCAGCCATCCTTCGTCAACAACTGCTCTGCCGTTCCGTTCAATGCTTTGCGCTCAATCTTACCGAAGGGAAGGATACTCGGAAACGGGCTGCTTGCTTCCGTACCGAAGCCCCTCATGACGGCGCTCACAATGGATGCGCGCGGAATCAGACTGTCCACCACCTTACGGTTGGTCGCATCCTTGAACACAGACGATTCCATGTTGTACACAATCATATGGGTACGCAAGGACGGAGCCGACAGCACTTGTAGCTTGTCGTTCTTTTTTAATACCTCTGCGTTATCTACCGGAATATCCGTCGCTACATCCACCTCACCGGATTGCAACGCCATCAGGCGCGAATTACCGTCCGTAATGAATTTCATCGTTGCTTCAGCCAGTCGTGCCTTTTCGCCCCAATATCCGTCATAACGCTCTACGACCAAGGATTGATCCTTGTTAAAGGCTTTGATTTTAAAAGCACCTGTCATCGCAGGGTAGCTCTGCTCATCTTTCATGGATGCCACATCCAGCACGATTGTTGACGGATCAGCCAGATTGGATGCCAGCGCTGCATTCGGCTGGTTTGTCGTGATTTTCAGCGTCAGCGGGCCATTTACATCAATGGACTTCACATCCAGTAAATCCTTCGCCAGGTGACTTTTCTCGATAGAGCGCAGCAAAGATGCTTTTACACTTGCTGCATCCATACTCTTTCCATCATGAAAAGTGACCTTACCCTGCAAGCTGAACGTCCACACGTTAGGACTGTCATGCTTCCATTCCTTGGCAAGCCAAGCCACAGGCTCCAACTTTTCATTCAAACGAATGAGTGTCTCACCGGCACCGGAACGCATCACATCCCAGCTATTGTCTCCATGCGGATCGACGCCTGACGGTTTCCACGTATACGCCATCACCAGCTTTTTACCTGCTGGAGTCTGTTGTGCAGGCGTATTCTCACCCTTGCCTGAGCTATCCTCCGTCTTTGTGGCTGTGCCGCATCCCGAAAGAGCCATAACTGCCATCAGCAGCAACAATCCTGTACATATGAACCATGAACGCCTATTACGATTGCCTATCATCCCACATGTCCTCCTCTATCTTGTAAAATATCGTATAAACCTAACGCAAAACGCGAAAAAAGCATTCCCAACCACTTGACCAGCAGTCAGAAATGCTTTCATTATAAAATGTCAAAACTCACCTCAAAGCCAACTCCAAAAACATAGAAGGGATCAGATCGGTTTCAGACATTCCGTATGCAGCACGCCTAACCACCTCCCCAGCATCCCGTGGGTCTGACAGTGATGTCAAAACAGGCAGGTCTCCTGACTCCAGGCTTATCTTTCAGGCCTTCCCGGTTCCTCACAGTTCCAGTGGCTATTCTGAAAGCTCCAGCAGTACCCTGCTGATGCCTGTATACAGTGGCGGGTCCGTGTCGGAATCTACCGAACTTCCCTTTTAAGTGAACACGCTCAACAACTATCTACATCGTCTCAACAAAACCTCGTATATAGAGTTGTCCGGCTCACACCTGTTTTCTTCCTTTATTCCTTTTTATTACGAATTAGGATTATCTTATTTTGTTGCTACTGGCTTGTCAATAAATGCGGCACAATAATTTAAATTTGAACGATCCCGCAAAGATCAAGACTGTCACTATTCATTGCATGCACGCAATTCACGTGCTAAAATTAGGTATAGAGATATCCACCGTATCCGTATACTAAAAAGAGCCTTCGTCGCGCCAACGGCAAAGACTCCTAGGATTTGAAAGGCTGTGGATCACCACGGCGCGCTAAATGCTTAGCTAAACCCACCGTTAGGCGCCTAACCTAATCAAGCGGTGGGTTTTCGCTTGTTCCGAAATTTCCGACGCAGCCAGCGATAAAGTTTACGAATACTAAACACCAGGCTTAGTAACGTAACCATCCAACGCAACACATCGTAGCACGACACAAGTGTGACCATCGGCTTCACCCCCTTTCGGGAAGCTGCACCGTGGTCCGAAAACATCCACCACTATAATCCGCTCTGGGTAACCCTATGCCAAACAGCCGGAAAAGAGGCTACACCCTCTCTCCGGCTGTTTTGGTTTATTTGCTATTCATCAAACCTTCTGTGGAACCTCCGAGACATTTACGCCTTTGACCGATTCACCCTGTTTTCTTGCCAAAACGATGTTCAAGACAATTGCCGTAATCGAGCCCGATACAATACCATTTTGCAGCAGCATTTTGGCAAAGCTAGGCAGTTGGTCAAACATTTGCGGCAGAACAGCTGAGCCTAGGCCTACAGCAATACTGCATGCTGCGATCAGCAGATTGCTTTCCTTCCGCAGATCTACTTCTGACAAAATAGACATACCTGATGCAGCAACCGAACCAAACATGACGATCATTGCCCCGCCCAGCACAGCGTTAGGAATCACTGTCGTCAAGGCAGCCAGCTTAGGCAGCAAACCGAGAACGACCATGATGCCGCCCGCAGCAAAAATAACGTTACGCGATTTGACGCGAGTTAGCGAGATCAGACCCACATTTTGCGAGAAGGCTGTGTAAGGGAACGCATTAAATATACCGCCCAGCATAATCGCAAGTCCCTCCGAACGAAGTCCATTGACGATTTGCTTTTGTTCCACCTTCTGATCAATCGCTTTACCTACTGCCAGATAAACCCCCGTAGACTCGACCATGCTGACAATATTGACGATAATCATCGTGCATACCGCTATAATGCTGAATTCTGGCTTACCAAAATAAAACGGCTGCGCAATACTCACCCATGAAGCATCCGCTACGGGAGCAAAGTGCACCATTCCCATCGCATAGGCGACTACAGTACCTGCAAACAGACCAATAAGTACGGAAATCGAGCGTAAAAAGCCCTTAGCTACTCGATTGACAAGCAGAATAACCAGTAGTGTAACCAGTGCCAGCAGCAAATTACGCGGCTGTCCAAAATCCGCGCTGCCCTGACCACCCGCTACATTGTTCATCGCCACCGGAATAAGGGATAGACCGATAATCGTAACGACCGAGCCGGTAACCACTGTTGGGAAAAAGCGTAACAGTTTGCCATATAGCGGTGCCGCAAGCACCACAAATATACCGGACAAAATGATGGCACCGTACGCTGTCGCCAGATTTGAGGTCGAAGCAATTGCGATAATGGGTCCTACTGCCGTAAACGTACAGCCCAAAATGACAGGCAATCTACTTCCAAAAAAGCGTGTGCCCATAATCTGTAATAATGTAGCAATCCCGCAAGTGAATAAATCAGCAGCCACTAGATAGGCCATCTGGGCTGGCGTCAGGTGAAGTGCTCCCCCTACAATCAGAGGAACAGCAATGGCTCCGGCGTACATCGCCATGACATGCTGGAAGCCCAGCGCAAATAATTTTTGTTTACTTAACATCCCACATTCTCCTTAACGGGAGGAATCACCATGCCAGCTTCCTCTATAAAATGGACTTCGCCCGGTGCCATGGAAGCGATACGCGCAAGAGAACGTACGGCAATGCCCCTTTGCTCCAACAACCCGCGGCCTTCCTGAAAGCTCTTTTCAATTACACAGCCGACTCCGGCCAGTTCCGCTCCTGCTTCCTTCACAATATCCGTAAGTCCGACCAAAGCTGCACCAGTAGCCAAGAAATCATCCACGATCAGTACATGGTCGCTAGCATCGAGATATTTTTGGGAAATGCTCACCTGATAGGTTTCCTGCCGAGTGAATGAATGAACCTCTGCGAAGTATACCTGTTCATTCAGCGTGATCGCCTTCTTCTTCTTCGCATAAATGAACGGTACCCCCAAGGCAATAGCAGTAGCCATCGCAAATTGAATACCACTAGCTTCAATGGTAAGTACCTTGGTAATCGGAGCACTGCCGAACAGGCGTGCGAACTCCTTGCCAATCTCCAATGCTAATGCTGTATCCACCTGATGATTCAAAAATGAATCTACCTTTAACACCGTATCGGATAAAATCTGTCCCTCTTGACGAATACGTTCTTCCAAAGCTTTCATTATGCGAATATCGCTCCTCTGTACTTTAAAATAGAATAAAACCTACGAAAACCAAAAAAGGACAAGCTCCCTTGAGTCGTTTCTCAAGTGAAGCCTGTCCTTGGGGTCGTAATCCCTGACGGATTGGCGCACAAATAAAATGCCCGCATTCATCCGAAGCTGATGCGCTATCACTCATAGTCGGACGATTACAGTGGTCATCCGGTAGAAACTTTTGGGCCATATCCCCAATATTATACGAGTCATATGAAATTGATATCTTGTATACTACACCCTCTGGCGGGCGGTTTCAAGACTATTTTTCATACAAACAGTGGCATTTGGAGAACCTTCCACAATTTGAATATCGCAGCAACACACCGATCCCTGTTTGAGGTATATATATAGTAGAAAGCAGATGTTAAAAAACGAAAATCCACACAAAACAATATTTAATTTTATTTTTATTTTTAAATTCAAAAGAAAAACCAAAAATTATACTTCCGTTTATGTTGACTACACAGACAAACGGAAGTAGTATGGAATTAGTTAAGGAACAAAAGGCAGACTTTCGGGCTGCCAGGACTTCACCATGCAAGGAGATTAGATATGAACAACTATCTTGCTGTTGATATTGGAGCTTCAAGCGGAAGACTCGTGAGTGCAACTCTACAAGGTGAACAAATTCACTTGCAAGAGCTTCATCGTTTCAACAACTCCTTTACTGAGAGGCACGGGCACAATTACTGGAACATAGACAATTTATTTGATGAGATCATTCAAGGACTGCAAAAGGCTAAGCAAAATGGAATTGAATCCTGTACGCTCGGCATTGATACATGGGCTGTAGATTACGTGTTACTTCATAAGGAAGGTCATCGCATCCATGAGGTGTACGCATACCGCGATGCACGCACTCTACAAGCCCCCGATAAACTGCACCAGCTCATCAGCCGAGAGGATCTATATGAGAAAACGGGCATCCAGGAACTAAACTTTAATACCTTGTATCAGCTGTTCGTCCATGATCCAGAACAACTCGCCCAGGCAGATAAAATATTGATGGTTCCCGATTATCTGTACTATCGCTTGACTGGCATTATGGTCAATGAAATGACCAATGCATCCACGATGCAGCTTCTCAACGTAAACACCCGAGAATTTGATGAGGATCTGCTCTCCCTGCTCCAGCTTCGGCGCAATCAATTTTCGGAGCTGGCTGAGCCTGGACGTGTCCTGGGCCCCATTTTGCCGGAGCTTGTTCGGAAGTACGATCTTCCAGACTGCCAACTCATCCTTGTGCCTACGCACGATACCGCCTCAGCGGTTGCAGGTGTTCCATCACCGCGGGAAGAGTCTTGGGCTTATATTAGCAGTGGAACATGGTCGCTACTGGGTATGGAACGATCCCAACCCTTGAATACCAAGACAGCTATGCAGGCGAACTACACCAATGAGTGGGGCGCTTACGATACGTACCGTTTTTTGAAAAATATTATGGGCTTATGGATGATTCAGGAGGTTAGAAGAGAGGGAGGCTCTGCACATAGTTTTGCTGAATTGGCCGAATTGGCTTCAGCAGAGACACCATTTGTCAGTCTCGTCCTCTGCAACCAGTCCTCATTCTTAAATCCAGATAGTATGACCCTTGAGATTCAGAGGTTCTGTGAAGAAACCGGGCAGCCTATCCCGCACACACCTGGCGCGCTTGCCCGCTGTATTTTCGACAGTCTGGCCTTAAGCTACCGGGATGCCCTACATGAGCTACAACGTTTAACAGACGAAACGATTACCCGATTGCACATTGTCGGCGGAGGCGCAAACAACGAATTACTATGTCAGCTAACAGCCGACCTTTTAGAAATCGAGGTTCAGGCAGGACCTTCCGAATCGACGGCCATCGGCAATATTGTCGTGCAATTAATCAGCTCTGGTGCTCTTGGAGATCTGAAAGCTGCTGGCCGAACCATAGCTAACTCCTTCCAGACTCGGCTATATGAGCCGCAATCAGTGGAAGGCATGAAAGAACTTCTGGATCGCTGGGAACGCCTCAAGATAGAAGCAACATCCCCTACTCACAATCTCAATAAAGGAGTAAAGTCATGAACGAAGCCATTGAAGCGAGTTATAACGAAGCGAAAAAGCTGTATGCCCGCCACGGTATTCAGGTGGATGACGTTTTACGGAAGCTCTCACAAATTAAAATATCACTACACTGCTGGCAGGGAGACGATGTGCAGGGTTTTCTGTTCAAAGATAAACAGCTTAGCGGGGGCATTGCCGTAACAGGCAGCTACCCAGGTAGAGCAGGCACGCCTAATGAGCTGCGTCAGGATTTAGAAAAAGCTCTATCGCTCATCCCCGGTAAACACAAGGTTAATCTGCATGCGATCTATGCGGATACTACAGAACAAGTAGATTTGGATCAACTGGAGCCACGCCATTTTCAGAACTGGGTAGACTGGGCCAAACAGCAAGGGCTTGGACTTGATTTTAATCCGACCCTGTTCTCCCACCCTAAAGCGGAGGATGGCTTCACACTAAGTCACAAGGATCCGGATATTCGCGATTTCTGGATCACACACTGTAAAAAATCACGCAGGATTGCAGAACATTTCGGTAAAGAACTCGGTCAGCCATGTGTCACAAACCACTGGATGCCGGATGGTTACAAGGATACCCCGGTGGATCGCTTGGCTCCAAGAGAACGTCTGCGGGACGCTCTGGACGAGATTTTCAGTGAGGAAATTAGTCAAGATTACAACATCGACGCAGTTGAAAGTAAACTGTTCGGCATCGGTTCGGAAAGCTATGTCGTCGGCTCTCATGAGTTCTATATGGGTTACGCCCTGACACGGGGTAAATCTATCTGTCTCGATTCCGGTCACTTCCACCCGACAGAAGTTATTTCGAACAAACTGTCCTCTGTGCTGATGTTTACCGATCAATTATTGCTCCATGTCAGCAGACCTGTTCGTTGGGATAGCGATCATGTCGTGACGATGGACGACGAATTGCTGGACATTGCCCGTGAGCTGGTGCGCGGTGAGCTGCTCTCCCGCACTCATATCGGCCTTGATTTCTTTGATGGAAGTATTAACCATGTGGCTGCTTGGGTCATTGGAACACGCAACACCATCAAAGCGTTGCTTCGCGCCATGCTGGAACCGATTGAGGAACTGAAAAAAGCCGAAGAGGAAAGAGACTTCACGACACGCCTTGCCTTGGTCGAAGAGTTTAAATCCTATCCGTTTGGGGCTGTATGGGATTACTATTGCGCTCAAAACGGCGTTCCCGTTCGTGAGGAATGGCTAACCGAAGCTAAAAACTATGAACACCAGGTCCTGCTGAAACGATAAACTACTGCACTGATAATTTTATATTTATATCATCCAAAGGGAGAGATCATCCATGACTACTGTGCTGGAGAATCAAAAAGAGCGAAAATCAGGACTGGATATCCCATTTGTTCGCGAGATGGCGGAAATTACGCAAAACATGTGGAAATTCGGCTGGGATGAACGCAATGGAGGCAATGTAAGTTATATTCTGGACGAGGCCGAGGTTGCCAAATATATTGATATTCAAAAAGTCATTCGAACGATTAAACCCGCTTTCCCAGTGAATGAACTGGCAGGCAAATATTTTATCGTCACTGGATCAGGCAAGTACTTCAAAAACGTTATTGCCGATCCGGAAGCTAATCTGGGTGTCCTGCGTGTATCCCAAGATGGTGAGCAGTTAGAAATTTTGTGTGGCCTCAAGCATGACGCGGTTCCTACCAGCGAATTGCCATCTCACTTTATGAGCCACATTGAACGCTTGAAGGTCGATCCTAACCATCGGGTTGTGATCCATAATCATGCCACTCATGTCATTGCCATGACCTTTATTCATAGTTTGGACGAAAACCAATTCACCAAAACGCTGTGGGAAATGTGTACCGAATGTATCGTAGTCTTTCCAGACGGTATCGGTGTAATTCCTTGGATGGTGCCAGGCTCCAGCGAAATCGGCCGCGAAACAGCGAAAAAAATGAAGGATCATCACGCTGTATTATGGCCTCATCACGGCATTTTCGGAACAGGTAGCTCCATTGATGAAGCGTTTGGCCTGATTGAAACGATTGAAAAAGCAGCACAAATTTATATGCTGATTGCTCAGCATGAGATCAAGCAACGGATTACAGATCAGGAATTGGCCGATCTGGCTAAAGCCTTTAATGTTACCCCAAAAGAAGGAATCCTGAACGTATAGACATAGGCTAATCGTATAGCACCGAGCTCTATAAGGCTCCACGGCTCGTCTCAAACCAGCCATGGAGCCTTTATCATGCATATCTGAATGCTACTGGATTCGAATGTTTTACCCATGACACGATCCGAAAGCAGGTATAAACAGTATCCTCTATAAACCGTTTTATTTTTATAACCCCAAATTCCAATGAATTAACTTGTAATTGTACTTTCCTTTATATACAATAAAATCAAAATTCCCTTATCTCCACCAAAGGAGAGGTGACAATATGAGAAGAACAAAGAATGAAGATCACTTCGACATCGTGGAAGACCATTATTTCACAACAACCGAACTAGAAAAATCCAGTGCTATTTGGCCTATCAGACTGGGTATGGATATTTCTAAAACAAGCTGTCATGTCGGCCCCAAGGCTGTCCCTTATTTTTATTTTATTTTTGCACTTGAAGGTCAGGCTGAGTTCATTTATAAGGAAAAGAAGTATCGTGTCCAAAAGTCTGATTTATTCTGTTTTTTCCCCCATCTTGCCCATGAATATTACACCAACCAAGAGCACCCGTTACAAAAGGTATGGATTGCCTTTGAGGGACCAAAATCACTGGCGCTACTGGAGCGGATCGGGATTACCCCCTCTAAGCCATTTATAGCTAACGCAGTGAGCGAGGACATCCTCGAGCTTATCTCCAACCTATTTTCCATCGTCAACGACCACAACAGACAGGGCAGCGATCTGGCCCGCTTAATTACACTACACCAGATCTTCGAGGAGTTGTCCCGCAACACATCTGGCGCGCTGCGCAACTCTGTATGCTCTGATTATTGGCTCCAGCAGGGGAAAGATTACATCGAAATGCATTATTGTGACCGTGTTACAATCGAGCAAATTGCTGAGCATGTAGGTGTGGATCGTGCGCATTTTTCACGTAAATTCCATTCCACCTTTCTCATATCCCCCGCCAAGTATTTGCAAACTCTCAAGATTAACGAAGCCAAAAGATTGCTGGAACAGACTACTTACAATTTGTCGATTATCGCCCAATCCATCGGATATACCGATATGTCCACCTTTTCCAAGGCATTTAAGAAAACAGCAGGAATCCCACCCCGAGAGTATCGCTTCCGGCACCAGTCCCGGCAAGAGATCCTCACTGCCAACGCTTAGTCGGAATCCAGTAATGATACAGGAGAACCACCATCATACGGCGGCTCTCCCTTTTTTATGACCTGATCCTAATTTGTACTTGGTTCTGAGCGCTATCAACGCTATAATAAGCATCAAACCAACAGGAAAGGTACGTGAATTCCATGCTGCGATTCAATGCTATACGTACAGGTTATCTGCTGGGCATCTCACTGATACTGGCTGCGATTATTTATTTTTTCGCCTCCAATTGGGGCGGACTAGATCGGACAGTCAAAATTGTACTAGCTGTTGCGCTTATTGTTTTGTTTTATGGCTTATCTTTTGTATTTGCACGTATACGTGCTGTTCCCGGGCAACAAGCTTTTCTGTCCAATATATTTCTGGTGGCTGGCTGTGTAGCCTTCGGCGTTTCCGTGGCGTTGCTCGGTCAAATTTACAACTCCCATGCGGACAGCTACGGGTTGTTTTTCATTTGGTCAGTGCCGGCTTTACTGCTTAGCTGGATTACCCGCTACAATCCTTTATATATGCTGTCTTATGTACTGATTCATTTGGGGGTATGGCTTTACTTCTATCCAACGATGCAAAGCCCGTCTTATAGCCAACTGGAATCGTTGTCCATCGCTGGAGTGTTCGCAATATTCAATCTGGTGCTATTTCTATTGACGTTTCTTCATCGTATACATTCGGCTCCACTACAATATATGAGCTTTACTGTTCTCCATATAGCTATGTTGGCGATGACCAACTCCTTTGCATTCGATGGATATGGCCTGATCATGAATATACCGCATATCGCTGTGATTGCTTTAGGATTTTATATATTTATCAAGGTTCGGCTGAATAAAACGTTACTGACCTTGAATGCATTGGCGCTCTCGGCGTTTGCTGTCTTTAAATTTATAGAGCTGGCAGAGGCGTACTCTTCATCACTATTCTTTGTTTTCGGGTTGATTTTTGTGGCACTGTTATTGACGGGTAACGTATGGTTTTTCCGTTATTTAAATCGTTTGGGAAAACCATCCCCGGATGAGACAGTCGTCCCTGAGGAACATAGCAGTGAGTGGATCACCAAAACCGTATCTCGCATAATCAAAGTGGTTGGAGTGCTGATTGGCAGTATATCTCTCATCGGACTGATTATGATTAGCACGAACGTAAATCACACCGAATATGTACTGCTGGGCGTGTCTTTGTTGCTGATGATTACGATGATCGTCATACCAGAGTCCAAGCTGGATCCTGTAATCCGTTATACGCTGCTGACCATCAGCTATATTACCGGCCTGGCGGCCATTCTATGGTCAGATCAGACGCTACTTTCGGTATTATTTCTGATCGTTTCCATCGCCGGATGGTTTCGCTCCAAGGGGAAAAGGCAGCGATTTTTTGCCTATACTTTTGTAAACCTGAATATGGCAACTGTTTTGTTTCAACAGTATCAAGAGTGGGATGGCTGGAACTGGACCTATAAGTTCATCATCTTCGCCCTGTTCGCTCTCAATGCCGTGTTATACGGGCTAAGCTACTTTAGACCCAAGACAGAGCTAAAAGGACATCTTCGGGATAGTTCATTATTCTTCAGCTTATTGTTCCTGTTTTGGACGACGTTTTTCGAGGATGTCATTCCACACTCTTATATGTTCATGAACATTTTTTATTTTGTTATCGTTACATGGATGGTCTTTGCCTTTATCCGTCACAAACAAAAATCGGAGGCTATTACAAGCGTCGTATTCTGGTTTATTTTTATCGGCTTCAAATACTATGATTTATTGTGGACGCTGCTCTATAAATCTTTTACACTGGCGCTACTGGGAATCATTGTACTGGGAATTACCTGGTGGTTCGATCGACGAATGGCCCATAGCGGCAAAACAGCGTTCGATGCCGACCACCGCAGCTTTAGCTTTATGCGCTTAAGCCCGTTACTCATTGCCATTGTCATTGTGCTACAGCTAGGAATTATCGGCTATCAGACGGCGAGAAGTGAAACCCTGCTCGCCACAGGTACCTCCGTTAAGCTCAAGCTGGCTCCTATAGACCCGCGCTCCCTGTTACAGGGCGACTATGTGGCACTGAATTACGATGTTTCTACTCCTCCTTCTAAGAACTCTCTTCAGGAGAAGGATTGGAACCGAGGCAAGGTTAAAGTCGTTCTCACACCAAATAGCCAAGGAGTATACATTGCTGATCGTCTATATCAAGATGGTGAGAAACTTGCCCATCATGAAATTGTTCTCAATGGACAATGGAATGGTTCTCGTATTCTGTACGGTATTGAGAATTATTTCATTCCTGAAGGAACTGGACGTACTGTTGAACAGAACGCTCATTACGCCTATATTCGGGTCAGCCGCAATGGAGACGCACTGCTGGAACGTTTGGTGGAAAGCTGATCTGGATTGGCAAAGAGGTAGAGAGGTAGAGATAGTGAACGAAGCGGGGCTTTAAAAATTTATTTGTACAAAAAGCAGGCTGAACCAGGTTGCTCCATTGCTGGAGCATAACTTGGTTCAGCCTGCTTTTTCTTTTGCGGCAATGGAGGAAAACTCCATGATAACCTTTCCCTAAAGCTTATCCTCGTTTATATCTCTCTCGACCATGCCACGATTTCTTTAATATCCTGCGGCTGAGTCCGACAACAGCCACCAATCATACGCGCTCCTGCTTCATACCACTGCCGGGCACTCTGTCCGAACGTTTCTGTACAAGTATGGCCCTGCCATGTCTTGGTGACCGGGTCATATTCCTCCCCCAGATTGGGATATACCACCACCGGCTTGTCCGTATGGCTGTGTATTTCGTGAATAAGAGATGGAATGAATTTGGGCAACGTGCAATTGATCCCTACCGCAGCCACCTGCTCATGCTCATTCAGCCACTTTGCACATGCGGCGACAGACTCGCCGTTACTGATATGCTGCTCATCCTTTGCACTAAAGCTGATCCAGGCATATGTACCGGGGAATTCCTTCAGCAAGCGGGCAATAGCCTTGGCTTCCACCAGACAGGGTATCGTTTCACAAGCTAAAATGTCTGCTCCCGCCTCGATCAGAGCTTTCATGCGCGGCCTGTGAAACTCCATAAGCTGCTCTTCGCTCAGCTTGTAATCACCGCGATACTCTGAACCATCAGCGAGAAACGCTCCATAGGGTCCGACAGAGGCCGCAACCAGCGGCTTGGGACGATGCTGCTGACTTGCAGTAGCCGTCACATCGGCCCAAAACTCATCTCGTGCCTGTAAAGCAATCTGCACCGATGACTGAATCAGCTTCAACGCCTCATTTTCGCTTAGCCCTCGTTGAACGTAGCCTTCCACAGTGGCCTGATAGCTCGCCGTAATTGCACAGTCTGCCCCAGCCTCAAAGTAATCTTGATGTACACGCTTGATCGAATCCGGATGTTCATAGAGTATTTTGGCCGACCATAAGCTATCGTTCAGATCATGCCCATGACGTTCCAATTCAGTCGCCATTGCGCCGTCCAGCACGATCAGCTGAAATTTGTTCACTATACGTTGTATCGGATTCATGCGGCCCCTCCTGCTTGTCTAATCTATTTAACCCACTGACTAGGTTGGATTTAATTTTTTATATTATAGCATGTATGTTGATGAGCACCTTACATTTACATCCTGATGTGACGTATAAATTTTTTAAATTAGTTTCATAAGTTAATTTAATTAGATATTGTTCTTTTTTTCACAAAGTTTTTTTACTATAAAGGTGCAAACCAAACACTTTGGCCAAAAGATCAGGGAATTGCATTGTCACATTTTGCATCGGCATTTATGTGAAAAAAGGTACAAGAGAGGGTTTTATCTATGTCTTTACTAGAAATGATTACAGCGACCTTAACAGATAACAGTATTGTCAGTTCTATCGCTTCTACCGTTTTTATTATCCTGCTCGGCTTCTTTTGCCGCAAGAAGGGGATTTTTACCGCAGCCGTAGGAAAGATGCTATCTAAGGTTGTTCTCACTGTGGCTCTACCAGCACTAGCCTTTAATTCTTTCATGCAGGATATCAATCCTACAATATTAAAACAGGGCATGAATGTTTTAATATGGGGGATTCTCATTTATATCATTCTCATCTTTATCTCCAAGCCGTTCTTCCTGAGCTACAACAAGGATAAGCAGGATGTTTTGCGGGTACTAACCATTTTCGGTTCTACTACTTTTTTCGGAATTCCCATTGTCGGTGCCATTTACGGTCCTACTGGAGTGATGTACAGTTCCATTTTTAATATAGGCTACCGCATTTTCTTATATTCTTATGGCTATATCAAAATGAGCGGCTTAAAAATGGAGCTTAAAAATCTCAAAACTATGTTTTTGAATCCGATTGTTATTGCGACTTTTATAGGCTTGTTTGTTTGGTTGTTCCAGGGTTATTTACCACAAATGAGTGTGGCTACAGAGGATGGGACCATTCAGCAGTTTGCTTTTCTAAGAATTGATCAAACCGCTGTCTGGTTGTTCAAGCCCATGACCTACCTTGCCGGACTAGCTTCACCATTGGCCTGGTTATCGATTGGTTCAACTTTGGGTGAAATCAGCTTCAAGTCGGCAGCTACAGACAAGACATCATGGTATTACAGCCTTGTTAAAGTTTGGCTGGTACCTATTGTGAACATCGTTTTGCTGGCTTTGTTGACTATATCTCATATTCTGTCGGTCGATACTGTCGCTTTATCTACCATTGTCATTATGATGGCTACTCCTACAGCTACCGTAGCCGCAGCCTATGCCATCAGTTTTGATAAGGAAGCTGTACTAACTTCCAACGCATCGCTTCTATCAACTATCACTTCCGTCGTCATGATTCCGGTGTGGATTATTACGCTCAATGTCATCGATAAAATTGGAATTTTCTAAATCAGGGGGAAAACAACATGTTAAAAATCATCTGCTATGGTGCCCGTTCATATGAGAAGCCCTATTTCCATGAGCTTAATAAATATAACTTCCAGCTAACGCTGGTAGAAGAGCTGCTGACCTCCAGCAATGCAGAACTGGCCCAGCATCACGATGCTGTTTTGTTAAGAGGAAACTGTGCTGCCAATCGGGAAAATCTCGCAAAATTCAATCAGTACGGCATTCAATATATTTTCACCAGAACCGTCGGAATCAACCATATTGATTTGGATGCCTGCAGCGAATTTGGAATGAAGGTCGCACGTGTGCCATCCTACTCTCCGAATGCCATTGCAGAGCTTTCCTTAACGCTTGCTATGATGCTGCTCCGTCACACCGCTTATATGACTACCAAAAGCTCTTTCAAAAATTTTATTGTGGACGAGCATACGTTCAGCAAAGAGATTCACAATTGTAAAGTTGGGATTATCGGGGTCGGTCGCATCGGCCTGACGGAAGCCAAATTATTTAAAGGATTAGGAGCTTCTGTTATCGGCTATGATGTGTACCAATCGGAGGCTGCAAAGGCCGTCATTCCATTCACAACCTTGGATGAACTACTGGCAGAGAGTGATATCGTCAGTGTGCATGTTCCTTACCTGCCGGGACAGAACGACCAAATAATTAATGCCAGCTTTTTAGCAAAAATGAAAAAGGGAGCTATTCTCATCAACACCTCACGCGGGGAATTACAAGATAACCAAGCCATTCTGGATGCTTTGCTCAGCAATCATTTGGAAGGGTTCGGAACAGATGTCTTTCCTAAAGAGGAAGAACTATTTTTTAAAGCATTTGACCCATGGCAAATGCTCCCGGACCCAACGATCCAGAAGCTTGTGGAGCTGTATCCAAGAGTGTTGGTCACACCTCATGCCGGCTCGAATACCGTTACTGCGTTATCCAACATGATTGAAACCAGCTACGAAAACTTCCATGATATCATTACAACTCTTTCTTCGGACAATCTGGTCCCACTTCCTGTTCTCGCTATGAAATAGGGTAGGAAGCTTGGCACACTCATTGGACAGTAAAGAACCGCTATCTCCAGATCATACTGGAAATGGCGGTTCTTTTATATCCGAATTGATCTGATAGAGCATTAGCGGCCTTCCAACCTTGTGGTATTCTATCGATTCAATCAGGAAGCCATCGTCTACCAGGAACTGAATATATTTTTTGACTGTAATACGGGACAAGTCCACTTCTCTGGCTAATGTTTCAACCGAAAAAGGTCCGTCCAGCTCTTGGATACTCTTCAGTATGGTAGTCATGGTCAATTTGGACAAGTTTTTAGACAGATTTTTCGATAGATTTGGGGAAAGTTGTTCAGCAGGTTTTTTCTTTTCTACACCCATAGGCTCTTCTTTATTAAAATATTGATCAATGACAGCTTGATTAATTCCGTTCCCTTCCTCCATCACCGTGGCCAAACGCTGGATTTTCTCAACAGCCAGCTTAAAGCGTTCGAATGTAAAAGGCTTAATTAGATAGTCTGCCACTCCATAGAAAACAGCTTCCTTTACCGTTTGGATATCTTTTGCAGCCGTAATTAAAATAACCGAAGCATGGTACTGCTGCTCCTGCATATGGGATAACAAGGTTAATCCACTTTTCCCGGGTAAATAAACGTCCAGCAATACCAGATCAGGTGTGAACTTCTGAAGACAATCCTGTGCCTTCTGGACAGTATCTGCTTTACATACCACATCCAAGTTGTCCATACGCTCAATAAACTGTTGATTGAGCTCAGCAACCATAGGATCATCCTCAACAATGAGTACCTTCATTCACTCGTCACCTCCAATGTACAGGGCAACTCTACATAGATACTTGTTCCCAGACCAGGTTGGCTGTCAATCTCAATGATGCCCTGGTGATTGTCCACCATGGTTTTAACCAGATTCAAACCGTACCCCCTGTCCTCTCCTTTGGTTGAGAAGCCATGCTCGAATATTCTTTGTTGCATTTCAGAGTCAATTCCCATACCATTATCCTTCACTTTCAAAATAAACACATTTCCCTCACACTCATAATTCAATTTCAATTCAATTTTGCCGGGTTGCCTTTTTTGTAAAATGGAGTCTATCGCGTTGTCAAAAAAATTGCCCAATATGTGTATGACATCATGAACAATGTCCTGCATCTCTAGATTGGATACATTCGAGCTTTCTTCCAGTAACACTGAAATATTCTGCTCGCGTGCTTCGTTGATTTTCCCCATAATAAAACCTGCTAAAGCCGGAACCTTAATCCTCTCTGTTAGAAAGCCTACTTCATTTTGATACCGGTGATTTAGCTGCTGAATATACTGACTGACTTCTTCATATTTCCTCATCTCAATCAGTCCGGAGATCACGTGCATTTTGTTCATAAACTCATGCGTCTGTCCGCGAAGAGAGTTAATATAATATTTTGTGCCACTCAACTGATTGCTAAGATGAATCATCTCGGATTGGTCGCGCAGTGTAGCAACTGCCCCAAAAAACTCATTTTCTACATGTATAGGGGTTACTGTCGCAATGACTTCTATACCATTCACATAAAACGAGCGGTCCTTGATCTTCTTCTTACTATCAAACACTTTCTTGAAGAGCGCGTTATAAAAGTTGGTATCGATCTGCTCGCCAATCGGGGCTTTTCTGTCTTGATTCGCCAGTTGGTACTTGGCCTGAGCTTCCTTGTTCATAAGCATAATTTTCTTGTCAGCCGAAATGGCTATAATTCCTTCAGCGACCTCATTTTCAATAATTACTTTTTCACGTAATCGTGTTGCTATCTCTTGTGGTTCCAGACCAAATAAGATCGTTTTGATTTTTTGTGCCAGAATGATCGCGCCCAGAACTCCACTAAAGAGTCCCAG
Source organism: Paenibacillus sp. AK121 (assembly GCF_019042715.1). Taxonomy (NCBI): domain Bacteria; kingdom Bacillati; phylum Bacillota; class Bacilli; order Caryophanales; family Paenibacillaceae; genus Paenibacillus; species Paenibacillus sp. AK121. Next base: position 171,571 of record NZ_JAHPJM010000002.1, on the reverse strand, counting down.
CATCAGTCCTCCAAAAATGGTATACTGCGCCTGCATCAAATCATGATTTAGCGTTCTCATGGTCAGTCCTACACATACAATGCCAATGACCTCTTTCTGTTGATTAAATATCGGCGTAAAATAACGGTAGCCTTGGCCTAAAACACCGATATTTTCAGAAAAATGTCCCTGACCGGATAGTGCTTTTCTGGCATCGTCCAAATCAGAGAATGGCTTGCCAATCATGGTTTCATTCGGATGGGAAAGCCGAATTAAATCGTGGTTCAGTATGACTACAAAATCCACATTAACGTTATGCATTACTCCAAGAGAATAGTCTTGGATCTGCTTCACAGGGATTCCCTGCTCAACATTACGAATAACATCGTTGTCACTGGCAACCACCTTGGCAATACCTGAAAGTTTTTCCTTCGTATTATCAAAATGCTTGTTAATCACGAAATTACGAATGAGAAGCAAGGATATAATCAAGGAAATAATAATAACTAAAACAACCAAAATAATAATCATGAATTGTAGCGAAACTTTGAATTGTCTTCTCGGTTTCAACTTACCTTTTAACCGCAACCCTATCACCCAGCTTCTTTATCAAGCTCTCCAATGGGAAGAAGAGCCTATCTTGCCCCTATAACCCCTTTTTATTCGACATAGTTTGACAAAATCCCTTCTTATTTTACAAGCTTTACGCGCCCCATTAGTGGATAACACAGCCTTTATCTGAAATAAAACAATATGCTGAATAAGGAAAGGTCAATTCTCCATAATAAGGACGTATACCTGACGAAAGGGAGGATAACGGATGATTGACAATCTCGAGAGCAATTACGACTGCGCTCATGCAGGAGAAGACCTTCATCAACTCAAGCAGGAGCTCGCTACGCTTCAGGCCCAAGGTGCCAATGACCAGGCATCCAAGGAAGCCATTCATCGGCTGGAAAATCAAATTTCGTTCATCTTGAACAAATGCGATATTAACCATTAGTCAAGTCTGGCTGGTTCGGTAAAATAAAATACAAAACCGGCTTGCCTTAGAAGACAAGCCGGTTTTGTATGCTCAAGTTTATACACATATGAGTGCTAAATTTACAAAATTCCTCGTATCTCATCCAACGACTGCACCTTTTCCTGCTGCATCCATTGTTCTAGTCCATATACCAACTCAGCTCCTGCATGTAAATGGACAAAATTATACGTTCCCACCTGAATGGCGGCGGCCCCTGCCATGGTGAATTCAATAATGTCCTCCACAGAGCTGATCCCGCCCATCCCGATCACGGGAATGGATACCGCCTGCGCCACCTGGTGAACCATGCGCAAGGCAATCGGCTTGATTGCCGGTCCGGAAAGGCCTGCATACGTGTTGGCGAACACACTGCGGCGCCGGCGTATATCTATTTTCATTGCAGAAAATGTATTGATCAGCGAAACGCCGTCGGCGCCTTCTTCCTCGCACATAACCGCCATCTGCGTGATGTTCTCTGCATTTGGAGACAGCTTGACAACTAGCGGAAGCGCCGTCACATTGCGCACCTGACGCACCACCTCCCGCGCTACCTCTGTCTGGATACCAAATTGCATTCCGCCCTGCTTCACATTGGGGCATGAAATGTTCAATTCCAGCATGTCAACGCCTCTGCGGTTCATTGTACGGCGTTTTTGCGCGTTTTCCGTAATCATAGCTACGGCCTGTACGTATTCCTCCAGATTGGAGCCGCCCACATTGGCAATAACAGCCGTATTCCAGCGAGTCATGTCATCCAGTTCATCCTTCAAAAAAGCCGCCACACCCGGATTTTCCAATCCTACACTATTCAGCATGCCTGATGCTGTCTCATGTATTCGTTGCCCCGTATTCCCCGCCTTCGGATGAAGGGTTAGCCCCTTGCCGACGATGCCGCCGAGTAGTTCAGGAGAATAGAATTCCGCATACTCACGCCCGAACCCAAACGTACCGGATGCCATGATAATCGGGTTTTTGAACGGTACACCTGCTATATTACACGCCATGGAGATCATCGAACTCCACCTCCTCTACCGGGAATACAGGCCCTTCCTTACATACCCTCCGATTGCCTCCACGGGTACGCATGGTGCAGCCCAAACATGCGCCAATACCACAGGCCATATGTCTTTCTGTTGAAATATATAAGCGGGACGCTGTACCCGCCGTTTTCAGCGCGAGTGCTTGCAACATCGGAGTTGGCCCGCAGGAAAACATATTCGCATAGCAAGCCGGATCGACCTGCTCGACGATGCTCCCTCCTACCTTGACCTCTACAGATGCTGCCGCAGCCTCGAACGCTTCAACCCCGAAGGCCTGCTGTGCAAACCCCAGATAAACGTCTGCATGCGGGTAATATTTTGCAGCCAATAACAATGGTGCTGTACCCATGCCACCGCCGATTAAAGCCAAACTGCCCTCAACCTGCGGAAACCCGTTTCCAAAGGGTCCTTCCAATTGAATCTCCTGACCAGGCTGTAATTGGGAAAATAGATGGGTCCCCTCTCCAACAACCCGGTACAAAAAGGAAATGCTCTCTTCCCCAATATCATAAATGCTGATGGGTCTGGGCAGCAGTGGGTAACCATTCCCGCTGCGCAGCATGTAGAACTGACCCATCTTCCCCTTAAATTTCCCCTCTATCTTCATCACATAAATGCCCGGAACGAGCGCCACATTTGAAATTACGTTAGCCATATAACCCCTCCACTAACCACTCACTATAACGTAAAAGCAGCAACTATTACGTGACTATTTTCACATTTACAGTTGACGTTTTGTTCGATGGCTCATGTATACAAAAAGCGTACTCCTGTTAGAGAGTACGCTCGTATATTTTAACTAATAGCTTCGCGCTCCGCATTGCGGCTGCTATTGGCATCCTTGCGAATTTGCTTGCTGCGCAGCTGTCCGCAGGCCGCATCAATGTCGACTCCGTGCTCCAGCCGAACACTACAGCTAATACCTTGTTTTTTCAGAACATCATAGAAGCCAGTAATCGATTCCGACTCACTCCGCTGGTATTGACTATGCTCATCCACCGGATTGTATGGAATCAGGTTCACGTTCGCCAGATTGCGACGATGGCCCACCAGCTCAGCCAGTTCGAGCGCATGCTCCTTACCGTCATTAACATCCTTCAGCAAGATGTACTCCAGCGTAATCCGACGATTGGTTTTGTCCAAGTAATAATCAATTGCCTGCATGAGCTTCTCAATCGGGATCGCCCGGTTGATCTTCATAATGCGGGTACGAATCTCATTATTCGGAGCGTGGAGGGAGATCGCAAGATTGACGTGCAGATCGGAATCAGCAAATTCAATGATTTTATCGGCAAGGCCACTTGTGGACACGGTAATATGCCGCGGCCCAATCGCCAGCCCTTTATGATCCTTAATGACCCGAATGAAATCGGACAGGTTCACAAAGTTATCAAACGGTTCGCCAATTCCCATTACCACAACGTGACTGACCCGGTCGCCCGGACGTTCCTGGTCCAGATACAGCTGCACCTTCATAATTTGTCCTACGATTTCACCACTGGAAAGGTCACGGCTCTTCTTCAACAGCCCACTTGCACAGAAGCTACATCCAATGTTGCATCCCACCTGCGTCGTCACACATACGGATAATCCAAACTTATGCCGCATTAATACCGTCTCAATCAAATTACCATCCTGCAAACGGAACAAAAACTTGACCGTCCCGTCTGCTGATTGTTGCTTCACATGTTCTTCCAGGGTTTCAATAGAGAAGTTCTCTGCCAACAGGCGAGTACAATTCTCATGAACCTCTGTCATCGCCGCAAAATCAGTAATCCGTTTCCGGTACAATGCGTCCCATACCTGCAATGCCCGAGATTTTTTATATCCATGCTCCAAGAGCCATGCTGTCAATTGGTCTAGCGTTAATCCATAAATGGATTCCTTTTTCATGTTCGATCCTCTTTTCAGACGTTAAAATTCGTATTTCTATATATAAACCCTAGCCATCACGACTCGTCTCAACTATCATTGCATCATAGCGTGTTTGAGCGCTCTGCGCTATTCAAACACTTCTTGTATTGTCCCAAATTTTAATTATGAACACAAGGGGCAGGCTGATGATATCCTGTTCGACAAAAGCACGCAAAGACAGGATGACGGACACCGTGAATGATATGATTACAACCAAGGAAGGTGATGTGGTTGGAATGGTTGCTTCGGATCAAGAACGCACTCGATCTAATGGAAGAAAGAATGCAGCAGCCCCTCGATATTGATGAAATTGCAAAGGCGGCCTACTCGTCGCCCTTTCATTTTCAACGGATGTTTTATATGCTGACTGGCGTTACGGTAGCAGAATATGTGCGCAAACGTCGATTGACCCTGGCTGCTCAGGAATTGAGTCTTTCTACCACCAAAGTACTGGATGTTGCGTTCAAGTACGGATATGATTCCCCCGAATCTTTTTCTAAAGCGTTCCGAAAGGTACACGGTATTTCTCCCTCTGAGGCCAGAAACCCGGGAGTGAACCTGAAAGCCTTTCCACGCATCACCTTCCATCTATCACTGAAGGGAGATCAGGAAATGGATTATAAAATTGTAGAGAAGGCGGCCTTTACGGTCATTGGGAAGTCCATTCAAGTTACTACTAAGAACGGTGAAAACCTTCGGGAAATCCCAAAATTCTGGGATCAACTTAACGCAGATGGCACATCGGATCGCATTCATGCCTTGGGGACAGGCGATGATATCCTCGGTATATGTCTGGACATGAAGCACGGTGAAGAAACGTTTAGCTACCTTATCGCCGCAGAGGGCAGTGAAGACGTAGCAGCCTCGAACGGATTAGAAGCCAGAACCATCCCGGCTGCAACCTGGGCCGTGTTTACATCCATCGGCCCTATGCCTCACTCGATCCAGAAGGTATGGCAAAGAATTTACCAGGAATGGTTCCCTGCCAGCAACTATGAGCACTCAGGCGGGCCTGAGCTAGAAGTATATACCATGGGAGATACTCATGCTGAGGAATACCGAAGTGAAGTATGGATTCCGATTACGAAAAAATAAACAAACGAACCGGCTGCCTATTGCAGTCGGTTTGATATCGTATGCTCACGACAATTGCCCAAGCTCCTGCTTTAACACAGAATATAGCCTTGAGCTTGCCAGCTTCAGCGGTGCCTCGTTTGCTTTACAAAGAAGACCAAAGGTCATATCGATCAAGCTGCCGCTTAATTGCCTCACTGCTGTTCCTGCCGGGACAGGATGGACTAGAATTTGGGGCACAAGGGCAATCCCTAATTCACATTCCACATAAGATTTTAGAGCCGTCATGCTGCCAATTTCCATCGTGTCTAACGTAGTTATTCCATGTTCCTTCATGACCATTTCAAGTTTGCGCCGATAAGGACAGATGGACGACGTAATAAGTAGGCGATGCCCCTGTAAATCTGCGGGTCCAATGCACTCCTTTTCTGCAAGAGGGTGATGTTCAGGCATCAAAACTACAAAATTCTCCTTAAATAAAGGTTCAAAATATAGCTCTGTACCCAAATCCGGGGCAGAGCATAATGCGATGTCCACATCCCCTTGGAGTATACGCTCGCTTAATGTAGGTGTATTCCCAAACTCAACAGAAACCCGAATGTGAGGGTAATGGTTTAAGAACCGCTTTAAAATTTCGGGTAGTCGGTAACTGGCGGTCGGTTCAGTCACTCCTATACGAATGTCACCTGCGGTTCCCCTTTGCAGGTTCTCCATATTTTCCTGCAGTTGCTCCATGTCTTTTACAATGGGCAAACTCTGCTCATAAAACATCCTGCCAGCTTCAGTTAACTTTATTTTCTTGCCCCGCTCAATTAGTTGAACTCCTAGATCGGATTCCAGCTTCTGTATTTGCATCGTCACAGTGGATTGCGCATAATTCAACACTTCCGCCGCACGCATAAAACTCCCGTAATTCACAATCATCTGAAATGTTTTGAGTGCTTTAATATTCATTCTCCTACTCCCAAGTCGCTTGTTTAATTCAAGTTTATTGAATTGCAAGTTCGGTTAATTCAATTATACAAAATATAATACATCCTCTACAATGATCCCTAACAGATTATATTACTTTTCTCACACAACACTAACGAGTTGGCTAAGGAGCGGATATACATGGATTTACATCAAAAAGTAGCCCTAGTTACAGGCGGCGGTACAGGAATTGGGAGAGCCATATGTATGGAATTAGCAGATCGAAAGGCTACTGTAGTCGTAAACTATTCCCGTTCTAAAGACGATGCAGAGGAAACCGTACGTATGATACTTGAACAGGGAGGAAGTGCAATTGCATTACAGGCAGATGTTTCCCAAGATCGGGAAGTTCGGGATATGGTCGAGCAGATTGTTCAGCAATACGGCACGGTTGATGTACTGGTGAATAACGCCAGCATTACACATCATATTCCAATGGACGATCTAGAGGCCGTTACGGAAGAGGTGTGGAATGATCTCTTGGATGTCAATGTGAAAGGCATGTTTTACTGTGCTAGAGCCGTAGCTCCTTATATGAAGCATCGTCAACAAGGAGCTATCGTCAATCTGGGAAGTATAGCTGGACAAACAGGGCTAGGTTCCTCACTACCCTATGCAGTATCCAAAGCAGCCGTCCACGGGCTGACCAAATCGTTAGCACGATCCCTGGCCCCTGATATTCGAGTCAATTGCATCGTGCCAGGCGCGGTGGCGACAAGATGGTGGGCAGGTAGGGAAGAACAAATGAAACAATTGGCTCCTCATCTGCTGCTACAGCGCATTTCCACACCTGAGGATATTGCTAGCATGGTCTGCTCTGCTTTGGAACAGGAAGCCATGACAGGCCAGATCATTACGGTAGACAGCGGACAAACGCTATAAAGGTACTGAGCTTCTGGGTAAAAAACAAGCCGCCTTCTCAGACAGAAGGCGGCTGTTGAGCTATCGAATACCGTCGTTAACTACGTTTTTGCCTAATGGCATCCCCATACTTGTACCTTTCACGAATCTAACAAATAAATAGCGAACAAGCGGCCCTACAATGCAGAGCTGTAGAGGAAAAGCAAACGCAAAATTCTTAACAACTAAAGACAAGTAATTTTTAAATAATGAGCCTTCTGAAAGACTATTAAAAAAGTAAGCCGTCCCCAAACCATAAAGTGACATACAGAGAACCATGCCAATGACCATACAACATGAAAGGGATAGAATTACAAATAGCCTTTTGGATTTGTCGTATGGTAATGAGAAGGCTATTTTCTTTGCTACTGGACCGACAATACATAATTCCAATACGAAAGCAGTGATAAAACATAAAATAAATTGAAGAAGCATTGCCTTTAGAGACATGGTGCCAATCAAGCCATTTGTATATAGATTATACAATGTCATGAATACGACCATCCCCAAGCACATCATTAAACCAAAATAAAAATTTTCTTTCTTCGTTGTTGGCAATTCCATCATCCCTTCTTTTGCTTTGCTAATTATATAAATAGTCGAAACCCGCACATAAGTGAACATTTTGTGAACAATTCGATAGACACTCTCTTTTAGAACACAAAAAAGGCATCGTTCATCTCAACGATACCTTGAAATGTTGCCGTTCTGATATTAGAGTACTGCTTTAAAATACTTTATCCTAATGATGATGAATACGACGTTTGTTTCTCAAAATGTTGCGAATCATCTTATGATTAGGGAGCTGCCTGAATAACATATGTCCGGGATGCGGATTGGCCTCGATAATCCAGATTTGGCCGCTCTTCTCAACAGCAAGATCGATGCCCAGCTCGCGAACCGGATGATTTTTGTCAATCGTGTCGGCAATAATTCTAGAAAGCTCGATGATCTGGTCCAAAATCTCTTTCATTTTTGCTCTGTCATTTTTAAAAACCCTTAAAAGCACTTTGGATAACGGCGCCGCATGTCCTCCCTTCCGATAATTGGTAACCACTTTTCGGGGTGCAGCGACACGACCGGTTACCCCTGAGATAACCCATTCCGAGTCTGGCTTTTGCATATACACTCTGGCATCAAAAATCGAACCTTTGTACTTGGCTAACTTGAGTCCTTGCTGTACCAAATAACGACGATGAGGTCTTCGGTAGCTTCTAATTGCTCTTCTTACGGCGTGGGATCTAACGACTCTGCGACTGGAGCCGCAACGAACTTCATATCTCCTCCCTACCTTTTTCGCGCGTATGATGCCGGTTCCCCCACTCCCATAATTAGGCTTGATGAAGACTGTGCGATAGGTATCCAGCATCCGTAAAGTCCTTGCATTCGTAATCCAGCGGGTTTCGGGCAAGTGCGAGCGTAAAATGGGATGTTGTTGCATTTCCTTGTATTGAATCATCTTTCCAATGGGCACGAATATCCCTCGATTCTGTTGGGTTTTTGCACACACTACATGAATATGCATCTATATTCTATCTTGGTAACGGCGAATGCCACAGTTTGCTATGTAAGAAGCGAATCTCCTATTTTCTATGTCGAGCCTTCTTTGATTTCAAAAGATAGATGGACAATGTATCTTTACATGACGGGGTTATTGTAAATACCTATAAAATTGATTCCAATAATATATTAGACCAATAGCAATTCTGGATATACGATATGTATTAAAAAATAACGTGAGGAGGAATGTTAACGTGTCTGTTTATGATTTTCAAGCAACCTTAATTAACGGGAAACCGATTGAATTTTCAAACTATAGAGGTAAGGTTCTCCTTATTGTAAACACTGCCAGCATGTGTAGCTTCTCCAGTCAATTCGCTGATCTGCAAAAGCTCTATGAAAGACGGAGGGAACAAGGTTTTGAAATCCTTGCGTTTCCTTGTAACCAATTCAATGAAAAAGAGCCGGGTAGCAATTCGGAGGTTCAGACATTCTGCCAAAATAACCATGGATTAACCTTCCCACTATTTGAGAAGACGGATGTAAGAGGTTTATCTGCTCATCCTTTATTTCAATATCTGACTCAACAGTCACCTTTTCAAGGCTTTGACACCCAGACCAAAGACGCTCAATGGATGAATGATTTCTTACGGGATAAATATCCAGAAATATACGTCGGCGACGGTATCAAGTGGAATTTTTCCAAATTCCTGATTAACCGCGATGGCCATGTAAAAGGCAGATTTGAAGTAACAACAGCGCCCTGTGCTATTGATCCTGTCATCGAATCGCTATTGTAGTTTTTCTGGTCACTTCTTTGGATTCTTTTAAAAAAATGAGTATCAAATGACAAAAACAAATATTTGTCATTTGATACTCATTGTGTTATCCTGACTTCAAGGAGGTGACTCACACGGTAAGTTAACCGTGTCTCTATGGAAAAATCCTCAGATATACTAACCAAGGAACAGATTCTCATTGCTACAGAAGACACACTTAGGCGTTTTGGTGTAGCTAAAAGCTCCGTGACGGATGTTGCCAAAGTATTAGGAGTAAGTCACGGCACTATTTACCGACACTTTAAAAGTAAAGCCGAGCTTCTTGAAGGCGTGACCGAAAAATGGCTAAATGAAAAGATAATCGATCCGTTAACGAAGATATGCCAGGATTCATCTGTGCTAGGAATACCGCACTTAAAACGATATATACAGACCTTGATCGAGCTTAAGCAGTATTATGCCCGCGATGACGAGGAAATGTTCGGGATGTATACCCGGGTCACCGAGCAAGCCGCGGATTTAATCGACCAGCATATCGCCCACATTGTGGATCAGCTCGCTGACATTATTGTGCGTGGGGGCATTACAACGGATCAACCCACCCAACTGGCACGTACACTTTTCTATGCCACAGCCCGTTTCCATCATCCCGCACATGCTTACGAATGGAAGAGTCCGACGATTGATCAGGAGTTTTCAGAAGTGTGGATGCTTTTAGAAAAAGGGATATCTTAAAAATATTTGGAAAGAAGGCTGAGCACATATGAAGCATTTGGATGGGAAAATAGCAATTATCACTGGCTCATCCAGGGGAATTGGACGTACCATTGCTGAGCAGCTGGCTGATCTAGGTGCTGCTGTAGTTGTCAATTATGCCAGCAGTCCGGATAGAGCTAAAGAAGTTGTAGCAGGCATTATTCAAAAAGGCGGAAAAGCCCTGGCTCTCCACGCTGATCTGAGCAAGATGAGCGATATTGAGGCCTTATTTACCAATACGATTGCTGAATTCGGCAAAGTAGATATTCTGGTTAACAACGCCGGGCTGATGATTACCAAACCTCTGGCTGAGGTGACCGAAGCTGATTTTGACCAACAATTCGCGCTGAATGTAAAAGGTACCTTCTTTGCCTGTCAGCAAGCGATGAAATACATGGAGAACTACGGAAGAATCGTGAATCTGTCCACGTCCGTGATCGGACAAATGTTTCCGGCTTATAGCGTGTATGCGGGAACGAAAGGCGCGGTGGAGCAATTTACCCGTCAGCTAGCCAAAGAGTTCGGAAGCAGACAAATTACGATCAATGCCGTGGCTCCCGGCCCTGTCAACACAGAGCTTTTTCAAGCAGGAAAAACAGAGCAGCAGATCGAAGGCATGAAGAAAATGAATGCTATGGGTCGTCTCGGTGAACCGGAAGATATCGCTGATGTGATTGAGTTTCTGGTCAGCGCTAAATCGCAGTGGGTTACCGGACAGACCATCCGCGTCAATGGCGGGTTCATCTAAAAGCTGGAATACATGAAATGGAGGCTATACACGTTCATGATATTACACAAAGGCGAGACCTTATTTCGACAAGGGGAAACTGGCCCTTTATATCACTTAAAAAGCGGCCTGTTAAAAATTATCCGAGTCCATGAAGACGGCTCGCAAATTTTAGTTAATGTAATTGTGCCCGATGAAATCATCCCGCACCACTCCCTCATCAGTCCCAATCCCTATTATGGTACCGCGATGGCGCTGGTCACCTCAGAGATTGAGGTTCTGTCGCAAAAAGAATGGTACCTGAAGCTGGAGCAAGACCCGGCTCAATGTCGAGCCATCGCTTTGCAGCTACAGGATAAGCTACGCATGATGCAGCAACGAATTGACCAGCTCACAGAGGTATCGCCTGCCGAGAAGCTTCGGAAGCTTCAACGCTGGTTCCACTCCTACATCGCACCCGCTACGTTAACAGACGTATTGACGCAGGAGGAAATCGGGCAGTTCATCGGGCTACGCCGGGAGACAATTAACCGACTATTGCGTGCTTCAAGCGCTCCATCTGCAAAAGATGGTGACGATAGTGCATCTCGATGAGTCTAAACCACTCTCCCGCATTCAACGCGCCAAATCCGGGATGAGGAGAAGTAGACGACCCTGTTGATTTCTCAACGGTTGGCTCAATCTCTCTCATTTTACGGATCACCACGTTTAATCCTTCTGCAATCTCTTCTTTGCTCGTCGGTTGGGGGGGAGTATACTGCGGAGATGGTGGGACTTGAATACGTATGGGTGGATAGCTTCCCAAGTTAAATGCGGTTGTGCCCGCCTCCGTTTTAGTCCCTTTTTCTCCATTAGACTGTAGACAAAGATCTATATTCCTAAGATGCATATAAAGAGCAGAGTTCACCAAATGAAGATACATTTGTCCAAGCGACCATTGTCCCTCCTGCGGTGTGTACTGCAATTGCTCCAGGCTAAAGCTGTCCAATTCAAGAAGATAGTGCTGTGCCGTCTCTTCAAAACGCTGTAATGTTTCGCTTGTATTCATATAGTAAATGCCCCTCTCTATCAAAGTAGCTTTACTATACAAGAATGCTACTGACAGCATTATGTCAGTAGCATTTCAACATTTTTTCCACTTCTGTCCGGACACGCTCGCGAAGCGATTCAGGCTCCAGCACTACCACATCTGCACCCCAACCAAGTATCCATGATAGTAATTCCTCTGGGTGTCTAACACGGAAAAATACATGGATTCCATCCTCACGCTCCTCCATGGACTCCATGTAAAAATGGTTCGCTTCCTTCACTTTATCTACAATATCCGAACGGACTTGTATGTGAACATTTATGTGGCGGTCATCGGATTGCTTGTAATCCTGCAAATTAAAATCAATAGGCAACTGATAACCGTCCTCCAGCATGATCAGATCGTTCATACGCGACAAACGGAAATGGCGCAGCTGTTGCCGCAATTCGCATTGTCCAATCAAAACCCACGAACCATGCAGCAGTACAAGACCATAAGGAGCGACCACACGCACACTTTGGCGATTCCCGTCAGCCTCTGGCATTTTTTTGGAGTAACCAAACCGAACCTTCTGTTTAGCCAATACAGCGATGCGCAGCGTTTCCAAATAGGCTTTCTCTGTATGGTTTGTTCCTTTACCCACCGCCAGCAGTCTGATAGTCGTTCGCACCTGGGCAACTTCCCTGCGAACGCTCTCTGGTAAAATAGCTTCGATTTTTCTGCGTGAAGTTTGCGCCTTCATGCCATAGTCTGTATCAAATTTTTGTTCGACAAAATCTGTTCCGATTAGCAGCGCTACAGCCTCTTCTACAGTAAAGCTTACAGGAGGCAGGAAGTATCCCTCCATCAAAGAATATCCAATACCCGGTGCTCCTACAATCGGTACGCCCGATTCGCTGAGAGCCTGAATATCCCGATAGATCGTTCTCACACTCGTTTCGAAAATCGCCGCTAAATCCTCGGCCCGTATAATATCCTTACGTTGTAACTCTAGCAAGATAGCCAGCAAGCGGTCGGTTTTGTTCATACTATATCGCCCCGTCCTTGAGAGGATCTAAATGCACGAATTTAAAAGAGCAATAAGGGCAGTGCACTACTGCGGCTTATTGCTCTTTTTTTATAAAGTAGCTGCTTGTTGCTTTGTTACTTATAAAACACTTTTTCAACGTTATATTTAGCCTTTTGCGAATTGATGATGTAGGTTTCATAAATTTCACGATCTACCGCATCTTCCACAATACAGACCTCAATAATCGCCACTTCTTTCCGATTAGCCTTGATCGGCGATACGTTATCTTCAAAATGCTTTTTGATTCTGGGTCTTAACTTTCTTGCTTTACCAACGAACAGTAATTCCTCCTGTGCATTGTAGAACATAAAGATACCAGCCTTATCTCTAGGAATCAGGTGGAAATCTGTAAATCCATAAATATGGCTGAGCTCAGGGTTAACCTGTTTAGTAATTGTGATATCCGGAGTTGGAATCGTTATATTAATCACTATGTCACTTCCTCATTCTATATAGGTGTAAATATTACCACAAAGATCAAGGTAACACCATTCCATAAATTCTTGCCCCATTACTAACAGATCGGGAGGAATTTTATGATTTCCCTACTATGCGGAGTAGGTTGGTTTCCGTTACAATATGTCAGTGTGATTCTGGCATCGGCAGATTGACGCGTACTTGAATATTATTGGAGGCTTCTATTTTTCTCATGCAAAATGAATCTCATTCTAACGTAAAAATCATAACGGCCGATCCGAGCGCGATCGGCCTGTTTGGCTTGGCCATTGTAACGCTTGTAGCTTCATCCCAAAAGCTTGGTCTCACCGAGGGCTTGAGCTTTATTATTCCTTGGGCTATCTTCCTTGGTGCCTTTGCACAGCTGTTTGCCTGCATTCAGGATGCAAAGCATAACAACACCTTTGGCATGACGGCATTTGGCGCTTACGCCTTCTTCTGGTTAGCCGTAGCTAGTAGCTGGATGATTAAAATGGGCGTATTCGGCTCAGAGCTGGCATCTGCGGTGGATGGTAGGCAGCTCGGCGTTGCCTTTGCCGGCTATCTCATCTTTACGCTCTTCATGACCATTGGAGCCATGGAGACGCACAAGGTTCTATTTTTTATTTTTGTGTTGATTGATTTTCTGTTCCTCGGCCTTAGCTTCGATGCATTCGGCATCGCCCCAGAGGTGTTCCACACCATCGCTGCTTATGCTGAAATGGGCATTGGTCTACTCTCGCTGTACGGTACAGGTGCTGCTGTTCTGAATGCACATTTTGGCCGTACATTCCTGCCTGTAGGACGTCCTTTCGGCATCTTCAAACCACGTCCTTAGCTGCATATGTATGCCCCCCAAAGCCACCTTTCGCGCCGATCCGCGTTAAGACAGCTTTGGGGATATAAGGCTGGAATTACTCGGCTTGCTACTAGATGCTGCTTATTAAAGTTAACTTGAAGTCAAGTGCTGCCTTGGATCGCTGTATCTGAACTAAACTGCCAAGTATAATATTGGTATAACAACAAAGTGAAAGGGGATGATATGGTTGAGAAAACGGCTGAACAATGGAGTTAATTGTACGCCGACTAAAGGCTGTCCGGTGGAAGTAACCTTAAGCATTATCGGCGGAAAGTGGAAAGGAATCATTCTGTACGAATTGCTGGGTGGAACTAAGCGGTTTCAAGAACTGCGGCGGGCACTTCCCACGGCCACTCAAAAAATGCTGACCCTCCAACTACGAGAGTTAGAAGCAGACAATCTCATTCACCGTGAAGTTCATCACCTTGTTCCGCCTAAAGTGGAATACTCGCTAACCCCGCTCGGAGCTTCGCTTGAGTCAATACTCACCCAAATGAAGGCTTGGGGAGAACGGTTTCAGGCCGAACATCATCTCTCCGACTTTTCAAACCTGAAATAACGAACCAGTGTAATAAATGAAACTGAGGATAAAAAAAGTGCCTAATTTACAATCTCCGCGTGTCGGATTAAGCTAAAGATGCTCGCCGGCGAAATCCTAGGACGTATGATCACCGTCCGACATACAGAGGAGAATGGATATGAGCGCATATGTTATCGTAGATATAAAAGTAGAGGAAGAAGCTGTTTTCAAACAATACGCAGAGCTAGCAGATGCGCTGCTGCAGAAAGTTCCGGGATTCCGAAACCTTACGCTAGATCCACAGCCCGAGACACTTGAAGGCACATGGAAGCCCTCAATAGTCGTAGTTCACGAATTCCCGACTTACGAGGCTGCCAAGCAGTTCTATTATTCCGATGACTACGCGCCCTTAATTAAACTGCGCCAATCAGGAACTCAAGCTAACGTTATTCTGGTTAACGGAAGAGCATAAACTTCTGTTCTGCTACTTTTCATATACTAGGACAATTCGCACTCGAATTAGGTAACTAGCTTGTTTTATTTCATACTCTTTAAATAAAACAAACTCCTACGTCCTATTAAGAACGTAGGAGTTTCTAGTACAATGGAAAGAATGTAACCGCAACCAATATATCAACCGCCTCCGCCAGCATCTTGTTCTCCCCCGGATGAAGGTAACACCATCCCATAAAATTATAGAGTGTCCCCTCCGACAGGCTTCATCGTTTTCTCCGCCATTCTGTCGAGTGTCCAGACTAGTACCCCCACGGCAAGAGTGGCGATGACCGCCATAATTACTGTTCCGCCTACATGTAGCAGCAGCACGGGAACCCACAGCAGTCCAAGTATACGATGGACGGTTCGCATCCACTTGTTACGCACTTTATTAATATAGAAGCCGTATCCGGAGATAGCCAGTATAATGGCAAAAGCCGCCAGTCCGGAGTAGGTTTTATGATCTTGAAGTTTGGTAATCAGGAAATAGACGCCATGAACGGCAATAAGAATCAAGGTCGCCCAACCCAGCAGTTTATGCCAGGAGTGAAACAACTTTCCGGCCTTTCGAACCAACATTGACGGTGATCTCAGTTTCTTCTTAAACCAGAACCAACAGAAAGAGGCCGCCCCAAGAAAAACGGAGATCGTGCCCAAGGTATTAAATATTTCCCCGTTGCCCCCACCACCTTTTCCGCCGGGACGTCCGCCCATGTGCCCTGCTACATTGCCGCCTCCCGGAGGTCGCATGCCAGGCTTGCCGCCGGAAACCGAGGACATGTAGTAATAGTAGATTACGAGTAGAGCCGCTACCGTAACTGCGATGATTGCCGGAATCCAAACCGTCTTTTTCATCTTTGTTTTCATTGTTATGCATCCTCCCCGGGAAAATTGCCTTGATTGTACCCGGTCAAGCTGAAAACAAGATGAAAGCTGGCTGAAAGTATCCCTTTTTTGGGTATATAAAATCATACAAAGATAACAATGTATACAATAATTGTAATCAAAGGGGTGCTTGTGAAAATGAAACAAGACGAGTGTCGTACGACCTTCCCGCAATTTCCAGAATCGTATTGGTTAGCTTCAACTGACGTCCTCAATTTCCCCAAGCTTAATGAAGATATTCAGGTGGATGTTGCTATTGTAGGTGCGGGGATCACCGGTATTACCACTGCTTATTTACTTTCTAAAAAAGGACTAAACGTCGCAGTCGTTGACGCAGGGCGGATACTTCATGGAACAACGGGCCATACCACCGCCAAAATTACCGCACAACATGATTTGATCTATAGCGAGTTCCTCTCACATTTTGGTAAAGAGAAAACCCAACTCTATTATGAAGCTAACCGCGATGCTCTTGAATTCATCAGACAAACGGTAGAAGAGTATCATATCGATTGTCAATTCACAGAAGAAGATGCCTATGTTTATACATGTGCGGATACGCATGTGGAAAAAATCAACGACGAATATAAAGCTTACAAGGAACTTGGCATCCCGGGAAGTTATGTCGAACAAACGCCTCTGCCCTTTTCAACTAAAGCAGCTATTATGATGGAAAACCAAGCTCAGTTTAATCCGATTCCTTTCTTAAGGTATCTAGCCAATCAAGTCATCCGGCAAGGCGGGAAGATTTATGAACAGACCACCGTTGTGGGTGTGGATAAAGGAACCCCCTCTATTATTAATACAAGCGACGGGCACAAGATTACCTGCAACTATGTCGTATCCTCCTCTCATTTTCCGTTCAATGATCCAAACAGTCTTTATTTTGCGCGATTGCATGCCGAGCGGTCTTATGTACTAGCGGTCAAGACGGACAAAACCTATCCGGGTGGTATGTACATAAGTGCGGAAACCCCCAAACGTTCGCTTCGCTCTGTACTAATAAACGGTGAACCGATGGTTATCGTCGGTGGCGAAGGCCACAAAACGGGTCAAGGAATCTGCACATTTCAATACTATGAAGCTTTAGAAAAGTTCGCAGAGCAAACATTTGGATTAAAGGAAATCGTCTATCGCTGGTCGGCACAGGACCTGTACTCGTTAGACAAGCTCCCTTATATTGGGCAGGAACTATCCGATGTTTCCAACATCCTCGTTGCTACAGGGTATAGAAAATGGGGGATGACGACAAGTGTCGCGGCAGCTTTATTAAATACGAATCTGATAACCAGAAAGGAAAGCCCGTATCAGGATCTTTTCTCCCCTTCAAGATTTCATGCAGACCCTGACATTAAAACATTTGTAACTCAAAATGCAAATGTGGCGAAGCACTTGATTGCCGGTAAGCTGGAAATCAGCTATAAAAAAGCCGAAGAACTCCAGCAAGACGAAGGGGCAGTCGTCCGAGTAAACGGCAAAAGGGCGGGCGCATATCGAGACCCACAAGGAGCACTGCACCTGGTGGACACTACGTGCACCCATATGGGCTGTGAAGTTGACTGGAACGAGGCCGAAAGAACATGGGATTGCCCATGTCATGGCTCACGCTTTTCATATCAAGGCGAAGTAATTGAAGGACCCGCTAAAAAAGCACTTGGCAAGGTTGAAGCCGAATAGCACGATCCTTTCGGAATAAACCTAGTTATGCTGGACAACATACCTTTGAGAATCATAAAAGAAAGGTGAGCCTATGATAAGCCAACAGCCTACATTAGCGGCGCATGAGTCCCTAGAGATCCATGAAGTGCTTAACTTCAAAACGTTATGTTTAGCAAAGTCCAAATTAATGCAGGGCTTAGTATTCGATCAAGAGCTAAAGGATTTAATGGAAAAAGATGTTCAGCAATCTATTCAGGCTATTGCCGATTTGCAAGCAATCTATGCTAAAGCACCGTTTCAAGCGCCTGTTCCTGACTTCCGCCCAACACCAATTTTAAATTGAGGTGAATGATGTGACACCTAACCAGACCCAGTCCGCTAAAATGGATTATGTGGACCCAAAAAACTCATTAAATATGCCGGAAATGGCAGACACCACCCTTGCAATGGATTTTCTGGTTCGCGTCAAGGAAGGGGTTCGGAACACAGCAATAGCTTTGACAGAAACTGTCTCTACCGATGCCAGAACCCTATTACGTAATCAACTGCATCAAGGCATTGCGCTCCATCAGGAAATTACCGATCTTATGGTACGAAAAAAATGGTTTCATCCCTATGATCTGCAAAAGCAATATCAATTGGATCAACTGTCAGCCAATAAGACGGTGGACATCAGTAAAATGAAACTGTTCCCAGACGATACCACCCGCAAGGGTATGTTTGACCGCACGCCGGACGATCATATGGGAGGAAACCAGGCATGAAAGCAGTGACCTACCAAGGTATCAAAAACGTTGTGGTTAAAGATGTTCCGGACCCGAGTATTCAAAAAGCCGATGATGCGATTGTCAGACTGACAACAACCGCTATTTGTGGTTCAGATCTGCATCTCATTCATGGAATGATTCCGAATCTGCAAGAGAATTATGTAATTGGGCATGAGCCGATGGGTGTTGTAGAAGAAGTCGGCAGCGGCGTGACTAACTTGAAAAAGGGAGATCGCGTGATCATTCCCTTCAACATCGCATGCGGTGAATGCTTTTATTGTAAAAACCAATTGGAAAGCCAATGTGATCATTCGAATGAGCATGGAGAAATGGGCGGTTTCTTCGGCTACTCCGGGACAACTGGTGGATATCCAGGTGGACAAGCTGAATATTTGCGTGTGCCTTTTGCCAACTTTACTCACTTCAAAATTCCGGAGAGTTGTGAACATCCTGACGAGAAGCTTTGCCTGATTGCTGATGCCATGACTACTGCATTCTGGAGCGTCGATAATGCCGGAGTGAAGGATGGGGATACCGTCGTTATTATCGGCTGTGGACCGGTAGGTCTGTTAGCGCAAAAGTTCGCCTGGTTCAAAGGGGCTAAACGAGTCATTGCGGCAGACTATCTCGATTATCGTCTGCAACACGCGAAGCGCACCAATCGCGTGGAGATCGTGAATGTGGAATCGCAAGAAAACGTCGGCAACTACCTCAAGGAAATAACCAAAGGAGGCGCGGACGTAGTTATTGACTGCTCCGGCATGAGCGGCAAAATGTCTCCGCTGGAGTCCTTGGCTTCCGGGCTTAAGCTTCACGGTGGAGCTTTAGGAGGGCTGATCATAGCTACACAGGCTGTCCGCAAAGGCGGCACCATTCAAGTTACCGGGGTATACGGCGGTCGATATAACGGTTTTCCTCTGGGAGACATTTTTCAGCGAAATGTTAATTTGCGTACTGGACAGGCTCCTGTGATTCACTATATGCCTTATATGTATGAGCTGATCGATACGGGGAAGGTTGACCCTGGGGACGTTGTCACACACGTTATTCCGCTAAGCGATGCCAAACGGGGGTATGAAATTTTCGATACCAGACAAGACAATTGCATCAAAGTTGTACTTAAACCTTAACTATCACTATTGGACTGGAGGCAAATGTCGTATGGTGTATGGCCTGCACGAAAAACTTGAAGTCCATGAATTGTCAGCATTCAAAACAGTGTGCCTTACCAAATCTAAAACAATGCAAGCATTGATCTCAGATCCGGTCCTCAAAGCTATATTGCAAAAGGATGTTGACCTAACAACACGGCAATTGCAAGAGTTGGGTAACATTATAAATCAAGCCTCGTCATCACAGGAGGTAAAACAATGAACATACTCTTGGAGCATTTGACCGGACTAAATATTTTAACCGACCAAGTGATTGCTGCCGATTTCTTAAACACCGCCAAAAGCGGTGTGAGAAATTACGCCATGGCTGTAACGGAAGCGGGAACTCCAGAAATTAAAGCTATGCTTACAAAACAACTGGATGAAGCTATTGATATGCATGAGCAAATCTCAACGTACATGATCGAACGCGGCTGGTATCACCCATGGAACGTAAACGAGCAGCTGTCGATGGATCTGCAAAATATCAATACCGCATTGCAAGCTCCTGTTTTGTAAAAGGATGCCTTCGACATTATACGAAGCACGTTCTTGCGTATATATAAAGCCCCCAAAGCCGTCCGTCACGCCGATTCGCGTTAAAGACGACTTTGGGAGTTATTTCATGGTCCTCATTATTCCGCTTGCCAATTTGGCATCCGCTCTGCCGGGTAACGAAGGCCCGCTGCCATTCCTTTGGGGATGATTGCGTTAATAGTCTCCATTTCCTCTGCGGACAAGCCCACATTCACTGCTCCTGCATTTTCCTCTAAATACGTGACCCGTTTAGTACCGGGAATCGGTACAATTCCCTCTTGCGCAAGCAGCCAGGCCAAAGCAAGCTGAGAAGGCTTGACTCCTTTTTGAGCCGCAAGATCCTTAACATGCTGCACGAGATCCAGATTCTTCTGGAAATTCTCAGGCTGAAAACGCGGCACCGTGCGACGGAAATCATCTTCTGCAAAATCATCAAACTTCTGAATTTGCCCACTCAAAAAGCCGCGGCCCAGTGGACTGTAGGCCACAAATTCGATGCCCAGCTCCTTACATGTGGGTATAACCTCATCTTCCGCTTCCCGGCTCCATAAGGAGTATTCTGTTTGCAACGCTGTAATCGGGTGTACCTTGTGAGCACGTCTGATCAGTGCAGGAGACGCTTCGGATAGCCCCAGATAGCGGACTTTTCCCGCTTGAACCAGATCACTCATCGCCCCTACTGTTTCTTCAATAGGCACATTCGGGTCAACACGGTGCTGATAGTACAAATCAATCACATCTACACCCAATCTTTGCAGGCTGCGATCACATGCCTGTTTTACATATTCAGGACGGCCGCTGACACCCAGGAATCCCCCATCCTCTCCGCGCATAATGGAGAATTTGGTAGCCAACACTACCTCATCCCGGTGGCTGCGCAGGACTTGACTGATCAGTTTTTCATTTTTCCCCACACCGTACACATCGGCTGTATCCCAGAAGTTGATCCCCAACTCCAACGCACGATGAAGCGTTTTGATCGATTCCTGATCATCCAACTCACCATAATACTCGGACATCCCCATGCAGCCCAGACCCAGAGCAGATACTTGAAGCTCGCTGTTACCCAGTTGTTTCTTTTTCAATTCTATCACTCCCAAATTGTCAGAATAGTTACGTATTCCCTAATCACCACGTCACACCCAGTATGTTACTACTTAAAGTTAACTTTAAGTCAAGTGGTTTCTTGTATATGATGTTTCAAATTTTTTTAGAAAAATTTGATTTCCGGGTTGTAAAAGACAGCTGTAAATTTCCTATATATATGAGAAACGAATTATCGCGCGAGATTCTGTTTCAAAATCATCTAATTGGAGGTTTCCCATGCCAGCAAACTACTCTTACACTAAAACGTCTGATGGTTTCCATGTGATCATTACGCCAGCCTCGAATATTCAAAATAAAAATATTCGAAGCCGGATCACACAGCAAACCGATTACGGGATTAATGGGGGCTTCTTTTACCCTATCAGCACCACAAAACCACCAACTCAAGGTTTATCCATGGCGGTGACACCTAATAACACTCACGATATTAAGGCAAATGCCAAAGAGAATAGTCGAGGTACTGCATTTATTTTTACGGAAAGCAACAAAACAAAAATAGGGATTACCCGTACTTCAAGTCTGACGGATCTCAAAAAACAAATGGGAACGGCCATTAAGTACAAATCCATTATTAGCGGCGGTAGTCTGTCACTGAAGAATGAGGAAGAAGTATGGCTCAAGGAGCTGAAAGAGATTGAAAATTTCGATCTGAACGGAACCTTACGATACACCGAATCCATCGGACGGACAGGCTTGGGCTTCAAAGTCGTCAATAACATTTGGCAGGTCTACCTGGTTGTTCATGAAAATGCGACGCTGAAACAACTTCGCAACTATTTTATCAAGCAGGATTGCTTCGAAGCCATTCTTCTGGATGGTGGAGGCTCGTCCGGCATTCAGGTCAAAAATTCTGCAGGCACTATGGTCAAATATGAGCAAACACGTTATATCTACAACATGGTGAAACTTATTAACATCACCTAAGCCTTATGACGTGCTTCCATAGGAGTAAGGAGGCCTTACTGGCCTCCTCTACAAATCATCCAGCACGACCACTTCCAATGCTAGGAAAACAGGTGTTGCAGGGTACACATAGGAGACTTCAATGGATTGCCCCACCTGTAATTCTGCCGGACGGATTAATTGCCTCCGCTGACCATCCATCTGCTTATAAATATGTGTGTCTGGAACGGATATATAGACCGATTGGATAGGCTTCTCCGTTGGATCTTCACTTTGAGGTAGTTCTTGAGCAAATTGAACCGGCTGTTCAAATCGGATCAAATAATCCATGCTGGGGGCTGCCAATGGTTGTTCGATCTCTTTATCCATTTTTTCGATGCTTTTAATTTTAGCACGCCCCGTGTATACCGTTGTGCTTTCCAGACGTTCTAAATCAAAAATGGATTGAGCCACCACTTCATTTGTATGAGGTTGTTTAACTGGCGACGCCGATTCCGTTTTAGAACATGCCGACAATAAGGCTGATACAAGTAAGACTAGGACAAAAACTCCTTTTCTCATCAGTGATCCTCCCTAATCTGGTTTATCATTTGCGACTTACTAATAAGACGTGACAGGAACAATTTGGTTGCTTTCATCATGTATTCATCCATTACTATTTCGAAAGGTGTGTAGTTTATATGTTAAAAAAACTCGCTCTAACAGCTCTTGCCGCATCAACACTTCTAGTGGGGAGCTCCATTACGGCAAGCGCCGATTCTGCCGTGAATTACGACCATTTGCTTTCAGCAGGGACCACTAACGCTTACTTGGCTATGGAAGATGGATCTTCATTTTACGCAACGGGAAGTAACGGCAATGGCAAGCTCGGCGTGGGCGCTGGCGGAGGGAATAATAAAACAAGCCCGATGCAAGCAGATGTATCTGACATCGCTATGATTGATGCTGGTGATTTGCACTCAACCTTACTCAAAAAAGACGGAACGATCTGGTCTTGGGGTTTTGCAAGTTACGGCGAACTAGGAACAGGGAACAAGCGGGATACGGCAAAAGTCCCTGTTAAAAACAAATATATTGATAATGTTAAGGAAGTGAGAGCAGGAGGTCAATTTACACTTGCCCTCAAAAATGACGGTACGGTGTGGGCTTATGGAGAAAACAACTTTGGGCAACTGGGCATTGGCACCAAAGGAGTTTCCGCCTTTTCCGTTAAGCCTGTCCAGGTACAAGGCTTAGAAGATATTGTAGCCATTGACGCTGGTGATAGCTTTGGCGCAGCTCTAGACAAAAATAATCAGTTATGGGTATGGGGGCGTGGTTATGATGGCGCTCTGGGACAGGACGATAAAGAAAACCAGCTTACCCCTGTTCAATACCGAATTGATGATATCAAAACCTTTACCGCTGGAGCTGACCGTATTTATGTATTAACGAACAGCGGGGAAGTATACGCTTCGGGTAGCAATACTTCTGGTAAGCTGGGGGATGGAACCTCTACCTTTAGAAGATCACCTGTATTGATCAACATTTCCGACGTAAATAGACTGAAAGCAGGCAAAACCCAAACTTTCGCGCTGAAAAATGACGGAACTCTTTGGGGTTGGGGAACTAATAATGAAGGACAGGTAGGTGACGGGACCGATGTATTTTCTGTTAAAGTCCCATCCCAAGTTGTAGATGACACTAACACGCCACTAACCGATGTAGTAGCATTCAGTGCAGCAGGAACCCACTCCCATGCTTTGACAGCCGATGGGACCGTCTGGTCCTGGGGATTTAATAGAAATGGTGAACTGGGAATTGGCAATACCAAGCAACAAAATGCAGCCACTAAAACCAACTTCCCGAATCCATTTTCAAAATAAGCATAGCTCTTCCGTGCTTCTCAATCTAAAAGAAGCCAAAGCAGCAGTTCAATCAACTGCTGCTTTGGCTCTTTAATTTTACTTAGGAGCTGCTTATTACAAATAAGCCTATGATTATGTATGCACAGAAGCGCTTCACAGCTTCTGAAAGATAGTAAGGAAATTCTTTTACAGAGCTAAAGCCTCTTCCGTAATCTTTTTGATATCAATGGATGAAGGCGTTTCTTCCTTTACCATATCTGGTAGGATATTTTCCAAAAAATATTCAACGCAGTGTAATTGAATATTCTTGATTTTTACAAGCGCATTACGGTACATCACGATAAATTCCTTTTCGGTATTCCCCCGCTGAAGCTCGGCAAATGCTTCATACACCTGATCCATTTTATCCGCTACTTCTAAAATTAAACCTTCAACAGAATCATCTTTACCTTCTCTTAGCTGTTTGCGGAAAATCGCTTTAAAATCCTCGGGAATATTCTCTTCAATAAAATACTCAATCATACCTTCTTCGACCTGCTGGATTAATAGCCGCAGTTCCTTGGAGGAATGCTTAACAGGCGTCTTAATGTCTCCAATAAAAATCTCCCCATAATCGTGACTGCTGGTAATCTCGTATAGTTTTTTCCAGTCAATGCAGACACCGTTTCTCTCTTCAATATCAGCTAGCGTTTTGGCATATTGTACTACTTTCCAGGAATGAGCCGATACACTATGTTCCTCGAATTTAAACTTGCCCGGACAACGGATAATTCTTTCCAACTCATTTAGCGATCGAAAATAGGTGTGAATCCCCATCCATGCATCCATCCTTTTAACGGTATGAGATTGTAGATATAAACCAACTATAAACCTCAACTATTAACAGCAGATTATCGCAATATCAAGTTGATTCAACCCCATATAGCACATAAACAAATTTTGCTATACACTTTATATAAAAAAATTAAAAAGTGGTGAAATCGTTGTTTAAAATCTTGCTGATTGAAGATGATGAAACTTTGTTCCATGAAATAAAGGACAGGTTAACTCAATGGGCATATGATGTGTACGGTATCCAGGATTTTAGTAAAGTCATTCAAGAATTCACAACGATAAAGCCTGATCTGGTCGTGATTGATATTCAATTACCGAAATTTGATGGTTTTCATTGGTGTCGAATGATTCGATCCCACTCTAACGTCCCGATCATCTTTTTATCATCGCGGGATCACCCTACGGATATAGTGATGTCAATGCAGCTTGGAGCGGATGATTTTATCCAAAAACCGTTTCATTTTGATGTACTGATTGCAAAATTACAGGCGACACTTCGCCGTGTATACAATTACAATACAGAACCTGTTTCCCTGAAAACATGGCGTGGAGCGACGGTCGATTATGAAAAAAATGTAGTAGCCAATGAGGCTGGCTCCATCGAATTAACCAAGAACGAAATTTATATATTAAAGCTGCTGATTGAACAAAAGAATAAAATTGTCTCTCGGGAGGAATTAATTAAAAGCCTCTGGGATGATGAACGTTTTGTCAGCGACAATACCCTGACCGTCAACTTGAACCGCCTGCGTAAAAAATTGGACGAGCTGGATTTGGGCCGTTTCATTGAAACGAAAGTGGGGCAAGGCTACATGGCTACAGAAGAGGCACCTGCCTATGATTAAAAAATATCTGAGGGAAAGGTTGAGCTGGATTCTACTGTTTGTGTGTCAGCAATTCCTGATCCTGTTCATCGCTTATGTGGATGCAGCAATTCCATTAATGCCGATCCTTTATATCGTCTTCTTATCTATGATGATTTTCTTGGTTTTTTTAATCATTCGCTATCTCAAGGAAACTAAATTCTATACCACATTAGAAGAATGGGAGAGCCCTCTAGAACTAACGGGTATAGGCGAACCGGAGAGTCCGTTTGAGCAAATCATTGAACAAAAAATCGCTGACCAGACCGAACGGTTACAACAGATCATCTCGCAAAATCAACTGACACTTGAACATGAAAAAGATGAACTACTATCCTGGATTCATGAGGTAAAAACACCTTTAACCACCATGCATTTGATGATTGAGCGGTTGGACGACAAGTCCCTAAAAGCTCAGTTAACCTATGAATGGCTACGAATTCACTTACTGCTGGATCAACAGCTCCATCACAAACGCATATCTTTTATTGAAAATGATCTATATGTCGAGCAAGTGGATTTAAAATCTCTGGTTTTTAAAGAAATCAAAGCATTACAGTCATGGTGCATCCAAAAAGGGATCGGTTTTGACATCCAACTTGAGCAAATGGAAGTGCTAAGTGATGCCAAATGGCTGGCTTTTATCATCAGACAGCTCTTAACCAATGCCATCAAATATAGCGATGCCAGCGATATTATCATTCACAGCTATGAACAAAGGGATCGAATACAGCTTGAGGTCCAAGACTTTGGGCGCGGTATTGATCCGAAGGATATACCTCGTATTTTCGAGAAAGGTTTTACATCCACAACCCAACATTCTGATCATACTTCAACGGGCATGGGGTTATATTTAACGAAAAAGGCAGCGCAGTCCCTGCTCATACATATAGATGTGCACTCCAAACCGAACATGGGTACTACCTTCACTTTAATTTTCCCCAAACGAAATGATTTCGTAAGTATGATGAGCATGTGACAGAGATGTCACATGCTTTTATATACTGTTCGCCCAATCAAAGGAAAATCATCGGCACGATTTTTATAATAAGGCTACAAGAACAATAAGGAGTGCATCGAAGTGAATATTTTAGAAGCCCATAAGATTCACAAAAGCTATGGTAATAAGCTAAATATGCAGGAGGTTTTGAAGGGAATAGATATCGTTATTGAAGAAGGTGAATTTGTCAGTATTATGGGAGCCTCCGGTTCAGGTAAAACCACACTGCTAAATGTCCTCTCCTCCATTGATAAAGTGAGCCACGGTTCCATTAAGATCAATGATATTGAAATGACGAAAATGAAAGAAAAGCAACTGGCTGAATTCCGCAAAAAGCATTTAGGCTTTATTTTTCAGGAGTATAATCTGCTGGATACGCTCACCGTGAAGGAAAACATCCTCTTGCCTCTATCTATCACCAAAACGCCTAAAAAAGAGGCTAACCGAAGATTTCAGGAAGTCGCTACAGAACTGGGGATTTATGAGCTCAAGGACAAATACCCCAATGAAATCTCGGGCGGGCAGAAACAGCGTACATCTGCGGCTAGAGCGTTTATTCATGAGCCTACTATTATTTTTGCCGATGAACCTACGGGTGCGCTTGATTCGAAGTCGGCATCCGATTTATTAAACAAGCTGGGTCAGCTGAACCAAAAGCGCAAGGCAACCATTATTATGGTCACGCACGATCCGGTTGCAGCCAGCCATTGCAGCCGCGTTATTTTTATCAAGGATGGGCAAATGTACACGCAGCTTCATAAAGGCGTGCAGGAGAGACAAAGCTTCTTCCAGGATATCATGAAAACCCAAGCGGTCTTAGGCGGGGTTCAACATGAACATTAATCTACTCATTCTAAAAAATCTGAAAAAAAACCTGAGCAATTATTATCTCTATGTTTTTGCTCTCATTTTCAGTGTTGCACTCTATTTCTCCTTCGTCACATTACAGTACGATCCCTCCATGGACGAAGTGAAGGGTTCTGTTAAAGGTGCAGCCTCCATACGGGCAGCTTCTGTTTTACTGGTCGCTATCGTCTGCATTTTCCTTATGTATGCTAATAATATTTTTATAAAAAGACGCAGTAAAGAAATTGGCTTATTTCAATTGATCGGAATGACTAAAAACAAAATTTTTCGCATTCTAAGTGCTGAAAACTTAATTTTATACTTCGGTTCGCTTTTCATCGGAATTGGGGTTGGATTCTCCTTTTCCAAACTAGTGATCATGATCTTATTTAAGACAACGGGTGTCGAAGCCATTGCCACTCTATATTTCTCTAACCAAGCACTGACTCAAACACTCATCGTTTTTGTTGTCATCTACTTGCTGATCATGGTCATGAATTATTCTTTTATCAAAAGACAAAGTATTTTGTCTTTGTTCCGAGTGACCTCAACCACCGAAGGGAAAATCAAGAAAATAACGATCTTTGAGATGATCATCGGGATCGTTGGCATCTCGCTTATCGCCTTAGGTTACTATGTTTCCTCCAGATTATTTGGTGGAGATTTTACATCCTTAAATGAACTATTTATGGCGATGGTGTTTATTTTGGGCTCTGTCATCATCGGGACATTTCTTTTTTATAAAGGATCCATCCGCTTTATTTCCAATATCATCAGAAAAAGCAAAGGCGGATATTTAAACATCCATGAGGTGCTGTCCCTCTCATCCATTATGTTCCGCATGAAATCCAATGCTTTGTTGTTAACCATTATTACGACAGTATCGGCACTTGCTATCGGTTTACTATCCTTAAGCTATATCGCCTATTATTCTGCGGATCAAGCAGCTGAGGACAATGTACCTTCCCATTTTGCCATGACGAATGTGCCGGATGCGGAGAAATTCAAAGCGTTACTTCATGAACATGATATAAAGTATCGTGAAAAGAAAATTGAAGTCATTCAAGTCAGTGTGAAGACAGCGCAAATTATGGAGACTCCTATGGAACCATTAAATGATGGTACGGATTCCATGACACTGCCTGTCATTAGCGACCAATCTGTGGAGGGTACGGATGTATCTCCAGGCCAAACGGTTTTAACGGGCTATAATGATATGTTACAGAAATTCATGTCCTTGAAAGACTTTGGACCCTTGGATTTGAAGGGAAAAACAGAAGTCATACCTCAACAATATGTGGGTCTAAAAAAGGATTATGTAATTCCTTACTATTTTGCAGCCGGGGGATTACCCACTGCCCTTGTAGACGAAACCATCTTTGAGCGGTTAAAGAAAGATGTAAATCCAGAGATTCAAAAGAAGTCATCCTTGTATATTGGAATTGATATACTTAATGGAGCACAGATTGAAGAAGCTGATCGCCTCTTTGCAGCTGCGAATTTTAATGATCAACAATCATCCCGCCTTGAAATGAGCAGCAATCAGAAGAGAAATATGGGAGTGATCATGTTTGTCGTTGGCTTTTTGGGACTGACCTTTCTCATTACATCAGGCTGTATCCTTTATTTTAAGCAGATGGACGAGAGCGAAGACGAAAAGGCCAATTATACTGTATTGAGAAAGTTAGGCTTCACCCAAAGTGACCTGCTGCGAGGCATTAAAATAAAACAACTCTTTAACTTCGGCATTCCGTTAGTGATCGGCCTATCACACAGCTATTTCGCCGTCCAATCCGGCTGGTTCTTGTTTGGAACCGAAGTTTGGATGCCTATGATCATCGTAATGGTACTATACACTGCCCTATATTCCATTTTTGGAGTTCTATCCATTCTGTATTATAAAAAGGTCATTAAAGCAGCTTTATAATCAGTCATACGCCCAAAAGTCTCTGGCAAAAAAGTGCCAGGGGCTTTTCCAAATATTTGAGCATTTTCGTTCCTGCGTGTACAATAAAATAACTATCATCGTAGCCCCAAAGGGGGAGAGCATATTTTATTATTACTCATCAATGGCATCGGCATTATAGCGAATATTATACTCGGTTCCTCTGTAGGGGTGGCTATTATCGTAGGAATCGTCTTTTTCCTGATTGGCTTCCCTGAGTTTAAAAAATCGCCCAAACTCACGAAAAAGGCTAAAAAAGATATCACTTATATTATGTCAACATTATTAACGCTTGTGATATTCGTAGTTATCGTTTCTTGGAATATTCATACTTCAGGTGACCTGTTTCTTGAAGGTCCGCTAACACCGCAGATGAAGCTTCATTGGGGGCAAAAGGTATTGATATTGGGGTTGGTAGAAGGTCTATGGGCTGTCATCAGTCTAAAATGGCTGTTGCCCATCTTTTTTGATCCGCTGGATCTCAGTAAGAAGCAAATCCTTGTTTTAGTGAGCGGGATTGCACTTAGTATGATTTCAGGCATCTATGCGATGCTTGAAGCAAGTTAAAAAGTCTCGCCCTTCTCTGTTAAGGAACAGGAAGAGCGAGACTTTGTTATTGATGGCTTCCCTCTAGAGAGGCTCGTGTGAATGCTTAGCGCAAAGGCTCAAATCCCTCTGTTTGCTTCAGAATCTGCTCAATTTCCGCGCAGGTCTCCGGTTGCAGCGTCACCTCGACTGCTTTCACATTTTCTTCGATTTGTGCCGGTTTGGTAGCCCCAATCAGTGCAGCGCTGATCCCCGGTTCTCTCAGAATCCAGGCAAGCGCGAGTTGTGACAGGGTGACACCCAAATCCTTTGCCAGCTTGTCCAGTTCCTGAACGCAGTTGAGAACGGTATCGTTCATGTAACTGCTGATGACATTATTGACAGAGGCATCAGCCCCGCGACTCCCCATCGGTATAGGTTGTCCCGGTTTGTATTTACCCGTGAGGATGCCTTGGGCTAGAGGTGAAAATACAATTTGGCCGATGCCTACCTGCCCGGATACGGGAAGGACCTCATGCTCGATATAACGCTCGAACATATTATAGATCGGCTGATTGGCAATCAGCGGCCGCAGATTCAGCCTTTTTCCGATACCATAGGCATCCGTGAGCTGGGCGGCACTCCATTCACTGACCGCAGCATACAAGATCTTGCCTTGAGCCTGAAGATCATCTAGCGCCCGCAGTGTCTCTTCCAACGGAGTATCTGGATCATAACGATGGCAGAAGTACATGTCGATATAATCCGTGCCGAGCCGCTTCAAACTCGCCTCACATTGCTCCATAATATGCTTGCGTGACAGCCCTCTGTCATTGGGACCGGAATCCATAGGAAAGAATACCTTAGTAGAAAGCACATAGCTATCTCTCCGATAAGGCTTCAATGCGGCTCCCATAGCCTTCTCGCCTTCTCCACGGTTATACGCGTTCGCGGTATCAAAGAAATTAATCCCAAGTTCAAAGGCCTTGGCAATACAGGTATGAGCTGCTTCCTGTTCGGCGGCCGTACCGTACGTTAACCAGCTCCCCAGTCCGATTTCACTAATTTTAAGACCGCTGTTGCCTACATTTCTATATCTCATATCTACTCCTTCTTTCATAAGAAGCTTGCATTTTTATATATCTTAACATGTAAACCCTTACATTAAAACAAATAATAAAGTACTCGTGGAGTTACATGAAGGACATCTACCACCCTACTTGTTAGGGTAGTAGATGCTTATTGTCTCATCATCTCAAATTATATCTATATGCTTCCTCCAGGGAAAAGCGCATCATATGCAGGACAAGGCAGTTTGTCGAGAAACTCCTGAAGCTGCTTGGGCTTATTTTTGTAAATATCCTTTAAGGACGTTCCGTTATAAATATTACCGATGACTACAGGATGGCATAGTTCACAGATTAGGATGTCCCCGTTCCCGTGCAGATGAAGCTGCTTCTTACCGTCAACACAGTTGGAAAAGTATACCCCCGGTTGCTCCTTGAAGCCCAGCGCCTCAGCAAAACGGTCCATACAGGTAAAATACAACACAGTATCGTCTTTTTTATGCGCAATCAGGTCATGAACGGAACGGACAAGTGCTTCCTTGGTGGAGATCGCGTTCCAATTCGTATGATCCATCACGATGCTGTTTTGGATTTCATGGATGCGTACACCGAGTTCGTAAACCTTTTCACTGATCGCTGGCATGTTGTTCTGCGTCTCTTCAAATAACAATGTCTCCAGCACCGTTTCCAGCTTGGCTTCGGTGCACAAACGGATATTTTGAACGATTTTCTCATACATACGAGGGTGAACATGATAATAGGCTGCATATTTATCGGCATCCGTGAAGTTAAAGGAGATATGAATATTGGAAAGTCCTGCGTCACGCAGTTTCTCAATTCGTTCAGGGCTGAGCAAGCTCGCATTGGTATTAAGCTGGGTTGCAATTCCCTTGCTCGAACAGTGAGCCACGATGTCCAGACAATCGTCATACTTTAAGGTGACTTCGCCCCCGGAAAGTCGCACACGTTTTAACGTTGGAATGTCATCAATAATACCTATGACCTCTTTGCTGCTGATGCATTGTCCGTCGTTCCGCTGATATGCGCAGCAGTAATCACACTTGAAGTTGCAATTAGAGGTGACCCCTACTTCCAGTCCCTCCAGCTCGTAGATGCCCGGCTTTTCCAGTTCAAGTGCTTTATATTTGTTCTCTATACTCAATTTCTTATAATCCTCCCGATCTCAGGCTTGTGTCTTGAATTCCCTTGAGATTATACAGAATGAGAGGGGTTTGTAGATATGACATTGGTAACGGTGAAAATGGAGTTCCGACATTTTCACCTCAAATCATTCGTCTGTTGACGAGAAATGGGTACATTAATACTGGTTACTAGCAACTGGAATGGTTTTTTATAAAATACCAGTTTTCAATATTTACATCCCCACTACAATTGTGATCAATATGTGAACTGGGCATAGTTCTCATTTCCATATCCATACTGAATATATCTGTTGGTAATGGAGGCGGAAGATCGTGAACAAAAGGATGAATCTGCTTATGTTCAGCGGCGATTATGATAAAGCAATGGCTGGACTGATTTTGGCCAATACAGCTCGGGAGTTGGATGTCGAGGTTACAATGTTTTTTGCATTCTGGGGATTATCATTGGTTCGTGATCCCGATAAAATGACGCTTGAGGACAAGACCATTTACGAGAAACTTATGGATTTGATGACTCCTAAAGGACCTGAGGCCTTACCGCTGTCCCATATGAATTTTAGCGGTCTGGGCAAGCTGATGCTGACGGAAATGCTGGAAGATAATGAGGCACCGAAGCTGATCCATTTCCTGAAGGGAGCCCGGAAGAAAAACGTCAAATTCTATGCCTGCAAGCTATCGGTGGATATTATGGGTTTTAAACCGGAAGAATTCATCCCTGAACTGGAAATTATCGAGGCCAAAACGTATCTAAAAGACGCCCTCGAGTCGGACATGCAGCTTTTTATCTAATATATACTTATGCCTTATCCTGCTATTGGATGAGGCTTTTTAATTTGACTAAATGATGACATTCGCCTAATTATTTTAACCTATCCTCGCCTACCTACGTACCCTAAGAAGACAGAACGACTTGGGAGGCGCCGTATGCTCATGGCTCGAATCGGAAGTAGTAACTGTAGGTATCAGCCTTCTAACGAGGCTCATTTCCAAAAGTATCGCGAAAATACAATCGGTTATCACCAGACCTTTGAATCTCCATATGGGCTTAAAAAGCTGATTTATGCGGATTGGGCAGCCAGCGGTCGTCTGTATGGACCCATCGAGTCGAAAATAGCTAATGAATTAGGTCCATTTGTGGCGAACACGCATACGGAGTCTAATTTGACAGGTACTCTGATGACCCAAGCCTATGAAAAAGCAAAACAAATCATTAAGAACCACGTTCATGCCAACGAACATGATATCATTCTATTCGCCGGGTCTGGGATGACAGGTGCGGTGAATAAGCTTCAGCGACTATTAGGATTAAAAATAAATGAAAAATTAAAGCCCCTTTACCCCATCGCCGAAAAAGACCGCCCCGTTATTTTTGTTACACACATGGAGCATCATTCCAATCATATTTCCTGGGCAGAAACCATTGGAGACGTTGTGTGTCTCCCTCCGGGCCCCGGAGGAATGGTCGATCCAGCTCATCTCGAACGACTGCTGCATCAATTTCGGCATCGCCCGATCAAGATTGGCGCTTTTACCGCCTGCTCCAATGTTACAGGGTTCGAAGTGCCAATTCACCAACTATCCCGCAAAATGCATGAACATGGTGGCGTATGTTTCGTTGATTTTTCGGCAAGCGCACCTTATGCGGAGATCGACATGCATCCTACAGATCCCCTTGAGAAACTGGACGGGATTGTATTTTCTCCTCACAAATTTCTTGGTGGCCCCGGCACAAGCGGCGTTCTCATTATGGATTCGCGGCTGTGTCTCCATTGTGCTCCCGACCAGCCCGGAGGCGGCACGGTAAGTTGGACCAATCCTTGGGGTGGATACGAGTATAAAGATAGTATTGAGGCCCGCGAGGATGGAGGCACTCCTCCTTTTCTACAGGCTGTTCGAACCGCGCTCTGTATTCAGTTGAAGGAACAAATGGGATACAACCGCATGTGGGAGCGTAAAAAGGAGCTGACCTCATTATTGCTAAAAGGCTTGAGCATCATACCAGGTCTACACATTTTGGGAGGGAGCAGCCAAGATCGGCTGGGAATCGTTTCTTTCGTTGTTGGTCATATTCACTATAACCTGATTGTAAAACTACTCAATGATCGATTTGGCATTCAGGCCCGGGGCGGCTGTTCATGTGCAGGCCCCTATGGACATTATTTGCTGGGCATCGACCAGCAAGCATCTAAGCAAATGACAGACCTGATTCATGCGGGAAACTTATCTCGAAAGCCGGGCTGGGTGCGTCTGTCGCTTCATCCCATGATGACCAATCAGGAAGTCTCCTATATTGTCTCTTCCATACGGGCTATCGTGGAAAACATAACAACCTGGCAAAAAGATTATACCTATCAACCGGAATCGAACGAGTGGCGATCTATGAATGAACATAACAAAATGGACATCAGCAAATGGTTCAACTTTAGCAATTAAGAGACTCTTGTCCGTTTCCTTCTTTCAAAATACTCATAAGCTACACTGTAAGATTACTATATGAGGAAAGAAGGGGCGACAATGGGTCTCAATTTTCGCAACAGCACCAATGCGGCTATCTTTGTAGTTTTTGCCTATCCGGACTTCAGCTGTACTCCTGTTAACTACTCCAAAGCAGGCTGGTATCGCGTGAACCCCGGTCAAACTATTCAAGTATGGAGCGGCTTCGCCGGAGGTAATACGTTTTTCTATTACGCCGAGGATGATTTTGGACGTACATGGCAGGGTTCATACTTCACTCAAGTTCCTGAGAATGCCTTTGATTGGTGCTGGGATACAGGCTGTACCACTTGTAGAAGCGTGGGACTGCGGAGAATTGCGATTAGCCCGTTCGTCTTGAACTATACTATCGACTTTATAAGAAGCAGCAGTCAAAGAAAACCTGCCTCAACCACACTCCGCATGACGCTGCCTTCCAAAGCAATCCAAGAGAAACCTATCTTGCGCAGAGTTCCTGCCAAACCTAAGAGATTACAACAAGGGAAAACTCAATTACAGAAACGCATCACTCATAAAAAACGGACAAAATAAAGAATGATCTGAACCCACCTATACAGACGTTTAGAGCCCATACAGATTATTTAGAACCAAAAAAGGAGCGACCTCCTTACACGGTCTGCTCCTTTCTCTTTTCTCTATGCCGAGGGATCGGCTTATTTGCTCTCAGATTCCCACTTGGATATCTCTTCACGCACCCGTGGCGCTACCTCTGTTCCCAACAACTCAATAGCTCTCATGACATCATCATGCGGCATCGTGCCGACGGGCACGTGCAACAGAAAACGTGTAATGCCTACCTGTTTACGGAGATGAATGATTTTCTTGGCAACCGTATCGGGATCACCTACATACAATGCTCCTTCAAAGCTGCGCGCGGCATCGAAGCTGGAACGAGTATAAGGACCCCAACCACGTTCACGCCCAAGCACATTCATGCTCTGCTGAGTGGAAGGGAAAAACTTTTCCGCTGCAAGCTCGGTGGTCTCCGCGATAAAACCATGCGAGTGGGATGCAACTGGAAGCAGCGATGCATCATGACCTGCGTGCTTAGCTGCCTTTTTGTACAACTCCACCAATGGTGCAAACTGCATAGGGCTGCCCCCAATAATGGCAAGCACCAACGGCAATCCAAGCAAGCCCGCACGAACCACAGATTCCTGATTACCTCCACTCCCGATCCATACAGGCAAAGGATTTTGCACCGGACGCGGATACACGCCTAAATTGTTGATCGCAGGCCGATGTCCGCCTTTCCAGGTCACTTTCTCAGACTCCCGTATTTTCAAAAGAAGTTCCAGTTTTTCATCAAACAACTCATCGTAGTTATCCAGGTCATATCCAAACAACGGGAACGATTCGATAAAGGAACCTCGACCTGCCATAATTTCAGCTCGTCCGTTCGAAATACCGTCCAGCGTAGCAAAGTCCTGAAACACACGCACTGGATCATCCGATGAAAGCACCGTAACCGCACTGGTTAGGCGAATTCGTTGGGTCTGTGCCGCAGCAGCAGCCAGTATAACAGCCGGAGCAGATGCCGCATAATCTTTACGATGATGCTCTCCCACGCCGTACACATCCAGTCCTACTTGATCAGCAAGTACAATTTCCTCGACCACTTCACGTATCCGTTGTGCGTGACTGATAACCTCACCGGTTTGGGGATCCGGTGTTGTTTCTACAAACGTACTTATACCTATCTCCACTTGTCTTACCCCCTATTGTATGTTTCATTTTTCATTCGGTTGCTCTCGAAGCAATCATTTTAAAAACCGATATCTTTATATTGAACCTTTTTTATATCTTTTTCAAGCTCTCCTTTTCTGAGTTTGAAAATCAGGCGAGAGAAGTGCCGAGATCTGCGCAGGAAAAGCAGTCTCTTTGTCGAATTATGGTATGGAGTAAATAAGATTTCCATCCCCACACCATGAAAACAACAAGGAGGCGCATACATTTATGGCTTTTGTTATTAATAATTTAAAGGATAACAGCAATGTTGCCATCACTGACCAATTAGGTGGATTTACGGTACTGGAATACATAACAGATTTGAGTTGCACCTCGGTTGCGGCTGCGAAAGACAATTACTATATGAGCAAAAGTAACATGCGCCGCAAGCAGCTCATGATCGAAATCAATAATAGTGAGATTATGATGAGGGCAGGTGCCATGCAATATACTGTAGGTAGCATGGAAATGACTACCGGTGTAAAAGGCGTGGGAGGCTTAATGCGAAACTTGGTATCCGGTGCTGTAACAGGGACAGGTGCCATTAAGCCGCACTATAAAGGCACGGGAACCATCATGCTGGAGCCTACCTATCAATATATTTGGCTTATTGATGTCGATAATGATGACATTGCCATCGAAGACGGATTGTTTTTAGCTTGCGACACCACACTGGACATATCCGTCGTTGCACGTAGTAATCTTTCCTCTGCTGCACTGGGCGGAGAAGGGTTGTTTAATTTAAGCGCCCGTGGAAAAGGAGTGCTGGCACTTCAAGCGCCGATCCCTTCTGATGAAGCGGTCGTTATAGAATTGCAAAATGATGTGCTTAAGGTGGATGGCAACTTTGCCCTTATGTGGTCCAACACCCTACAGTTTACCGTCGAAAAATCGGGAAAAACCAAAATGGGCTCAGCCGCTTCCGGCGAAGGGCTGGTTAATGTATACAGGGGAACAGGAACCGTGTGGCTGGCACCACTATGACATCTATATGGGCATGAGCATTGGAAGCCCAATGATGCCCAATGCTAATAAAAAAGGAGAAGCCCTCGGCTTCTCCTTTTTTAATCCTCATGGAACTGAACAGTTTCTCTGCTATATACTTTAATTCTTTTTAACAAACTCCGATTTTAGCTTCATTGCTCCAAAACCATCAATTTTGCAATCAATATCATGATCGCCTTCCACCAGACGGATGTTTTTTACTTTGGTGCCAATTTTCAAGACGGAAGAGCTTCCCTTCACTTTAAGGTCTTTGATGACAGTTACAGAGTCACCATCCTTCAGAATGTTACCATTCGCATCTTTGACGACTTTTACGTCTTCACTGCTTTCAGTTTCTGACTCGGCAGACCACTCATGGGCGCATTCCGGGCAAATGAACAGACTACGGTCCTCATAAGTGTACTCTGAATTACACTCAGGACAATTTGGCAAATTAGACATGGTATTATGTACTCCATTCATTTTTATTTCTATTCCAAGCTACCTTGGAGTTCCCTACAAGTATATTGGATAATCAGTCGCGGTTCCAGTTATGAATGTAACTAAAACAGATGCTAACCTTCCTAGGCAGCACCCGTTTTGTACGACACGTTTATTATGCTTGGATTTGCTTGACCAGTTCACTAATTCCTTGCTTAAGCGGCGTCAGGGGACGCTTCAACAGCTTCTCAAAATCGTTGCTTACAACATCCAAAGCTCCTTCACGAATCGCTTGTTGAATGCCTACCACAATCGGGATGGCACCTTCCGGTACTCCCGCACCGAGCATGATCTCGGCATACGCAGCATCGTCTACCTGCTGTACAGGAACGTCCTTACCCAGGACCTCAGCAAGTATCGCTGCCAGCTCTTCTTGGGTAATCGGCTTACCAGAGAGCTCGTAGATTGTATTCTCATGTCCTTCGCCAGACAACACGGCTGCAGCCGCTTGCGCGTAATCAGCGCGGGCAGCCCAACCTACTCTACCGGACCCTGCTGAGGTTAACCATGGAGCTCCCGCGAGTACGGATTGGATCGTGCCTGCTTCATTCTCAAGATACCAATTATTACGCAAGAAGGAGTAAGGAATACCTGACTCACGAATGAACTCCTCCGTAATACGATGTACAGGTGCAAGGAATAGAGTGCTGTCAGCGGCATTGGCCGCACTGGTATACGCGATGAAGCCTACTCCCGCACGCACAGCAGCATCAACAGCCGCTTTATGCTGACGAATTCTAGTATCATTATCCCCGTCTGCGGATATAATCAACAATCGATCTACACCAGCAAATGCCTGATCCAGCGTTTCTGGCTTGTCAAAATCGCCATAACGAACGTCAACGCCTCGATTACGTAACCCCTCTGCTTTTTCCGGATTTCTTACGCTAACAATAAGGTCTTTTGCCGGGACGGATGCAAGCAATGTATCTACCACAATGGAACCCAGTTGCCCCGTTGCTCCTGTTAATGCAATTTTCATACGAAATCCTCCATTCAGATTTTATTTACTTTTATATAGTAACTAAAAATATGATACATGTCTAATTTAGAGTCTAAAGGTATGCTTTTTAGCACATGCTAGAATCCTGTACTGCCCCCAGTCCGCTCTATTAGTTGGCCACATCTATGAGATGCTAAAAATAATATAAAATAGCCCACCAGTAATTTGGTAGGCTATTTTATATTTAGTATTTTCATTATAAGAATATGTCTAGTAACGGCTGCCAAACACATTTGAACTAACAGCATCGATACGAGCAAAATCCTCAGGGGTAAGTTGAATATCAACGGCCTTGATATTATCCTCCAAATACTTACGACGTTTCGTTCCAGGTATCGGCAATGTACCTCTTTCAATTGTCCATGCGATTGCTAATTGAGGTACCGTACAGTTCTTTTCTTTAGCAATTTCGGCTAGCTTATCAACGATATTAATATTTTCCTTGAAGTTATCGCCCTGATAACGTGCCAATGAATTGCGTATATCGTCTGCTTGCAAGTTTTCATTAATATGACGTTCCCCAGTAATAAATCCTCTGCTTAAAGGACTATATGCTACAAGAGTAATCCCTAATTCTTTTGCAGTGGGCACAACTTCCTCTTCAATGTCTCGAGTCCAGATAGAATATTCCGATTGAATTGCAGAAATAGGATGTACTTCATACGCTTTGCGAATAGTAGCTGGATTAATAACAGACGCATTTATTCCGTTAGATAGGCCAAGATAACGTACTTTTCCGGCTTTCACTAATTCAGCCATTGCGCCAACCGTTTCCTCAATTGGAACATTAGGATCCACCGTATGTTGATAATACAGGTCTATATGATCAATCCCAAGACGTCGTAGGCTTTCATCAATTGCTTTCTTTACATAGTCAGGGTGTCCACCGATGAATTCCCAATTGGGACCATATGAAAACTTAGTAGCAACGATCGCCTGATCTCTTCGTCCCTTCAATGCTTTTCCTAACAGTTCCTCGTTATGACCGTTACCATACGCATCAGCCGTATCAAGCAAAGTCACCCCGAGATCAAGCGCCCGATGAATCGTTTTGATAGACTCTTCATCATCTATAGCTCCATAAATACCAGGGGACATGCCCATCATACCCAAGCCAATAGAAGAAACTATGACATCACTACGTCCAAGTTTCTGTGTTTTCATTTTAGGCACCTCATTCTTAAAGTTCTTCACTTCATGTACAGATTAGCATACAAAAAATACAAAGTAAACAAAATACTTATTTATTGTTTACTTTGTATTCCGTTTGTATGCTGCTGTTCTAATTCAGGTTATAATAGATGCAGGAGGGACTTCATTTGAATAACTATATGCAAGATAAAAAACATGAAAAAAAGACCAAGCTTATTAACAAGCTACTGCCCTATCTACGAAAAAACGGACTTCAATCTATTCGGATGGATGAGATTTCTAAAGTAATGGAGATCAGTCGAGCCACCTTATATAAGTATTTCGCAACTAAAGAAGAAATTGTACAGTTCATCGTGGACGGATTTATTGAATACCTGAAGGACTTGACTTATAGTTCTTTGGATTCCAGTCAAAGCTTTGGTACTCGTTTCTTGAAGATATTTGAACAGACTATTTCTCTTGCCGTTTATTTTTCAGACACTCTTCTTCAGGATATTGAAACCAGTTATCCAGATTTGTTTGATCGCTTTGACAAAACTATGAGAGAGCGCGAAGACAAAATACTAGCTTTTTATAAAGAAGGCATACAAGAAGGTTTTTTCAATGAAATTAACGGCAGACTGCTAATTAAGCAAGATGAAATTCTAAGGGACTTGTTTGATATTAAATACCTCATGACCAATCAATTTACGGTTCAACAAGTTTTATACGATTATTTTCAGTTAAAAAAACTTCAGTTGTTTAAGCCGGAAAAACTTGTAGTGATTGACGATAAAATGATAATGCCAGTACTAGAATACTTGACTCAAAAAATCTCCAAAAACATTCTTTAACCTTTATAATTTTCTAAAAACGAAGAGGCTCTTCAAACAGACAGAAGCTTCGTAAAAGAATTCGCTTTCTTTACGTTTGTTTGTTCGACTTCTTAAAAACGAAAAGAAGCTGCTCAATAAGCAGCTTCTTTTCGTTTAGATCGAATCACTTATTAATAATCCCCGCTTATTAGTGTATTCCAACCTTTCTGTATAGCTTTACGAATTATGTTTGTAATTTCGTGCTTTTCGGGTAAGGGTTGGTAACCCAGACTTTCCCCAAAGAGAGGAATATGTATATGAAGAAAGCTATGGTCATTGTAAATCCCTCTTCTGGCAAAGAGGAATCCCTCCAACATGTCAGAAACGTAGAAGAAATTCTACGTGAGCAAGGATACGCCGTTACAGTCGAAGAGACGGCACAAGAACTTGATGCCACCCGTTTTTGCGTCACTGCATGTCAGGAGACTTATGATCTAGTCGTTTCCCTCGGTGGAGATGGCACGCTTCACGAAACCATTAATGGTTTCATGGATCAAGCCCATCGTCCAAAACTAGGGGTCATCCCGCTTGGGACCGTCAATGATTTTGCCCGTGCCTTACAAATTCCGCTAAGTCCTGAACTGGCGATCCGTACACTCACTTCTGCTCGCGTGAAAGCCGTAGATATGGGTCTCTTAAACGGTCGAATGTTTGCCAATGTTGTTGCCACTGGCTCGCTTGCCGAATCGCTATCCGCTGTGTCGTCAGACGATAAATCCATGTTTGGTACATTTGCCTACTTTAAAGAAGGTTTGAAAGAACTTATCAACCATCCTGCCCATCCGCTTATCGTCCGCTATGATGACAAGACTTGGGAAGGCGAATCCCCACTCTTTCTTGCTGCTTTAACCAACTCAGTTGGCGGATTTGAGAAACTGGCGCCCGGGGCGGCTGTTGATGATGGCCTGCTTCACTGCTTTATTTTCAAAAACCTTAATATATTGAACACGGTGACAGCCAGTATATCCTTATTTTTAGGCAACCTGAAGGATCATAAAGATGTCGTTTACTTTGCCGCAAAGCATGTAAGTGTCAGCTCCGCAGAATCGGTCAGTACGAATGTAGATGGTGAGGAAGGACCCTCTTTGCCTATCGAGCTTCGTATTCTGGCACGTCACATCGAGGTGATTGTGCCTGAGGAGTCTAAGTAATAAAGTGCTTATCCTCAGGCTTGAGGCTCATACTCGCTCAATTTCCCCTCGTAGATCAGATGGAATCGGTCACTTTGCCGAAAATCGTCTGGTGTAATAAGGGCGGGCAGCTTGTTCCATATTTTGATACCGGATCGCTGTAAAATTTCCGCGACGAATTGCGAACAAAAATAAGAATTACTGAACTCGACTGGTTCTTTGAGTGCAACGCCAATTAATCCCAGTAAGTTATACATATATTTTTGCCGACTTCGGATAAATACATGTAAAACTCTCTTCATTTTCTCGACTTCACGGTTGGTTACTTGAAGCTCGTAGATGACACATGTTGTATTCGGAAATCTGCTGTATGTACCTGTCTTAATATCCTCTTTCACGAAACCGCCATCCAGAGGGTTACTGGGGGTCTTTCTCCCGAAGCTGTATAACTCCGAAAGTTCTCGGTTGAAGGAAATGGAGGCGTGATTGTATGGTGCTCTTGTATAGCTTTTAATGACTCTCGTCAGAAACGTTCCCGTATTCGTAAGCAAGATAAAAACCGATTGATCAGCTACCATTTACGAAACTTCCCCTTATCAAGTTTGAATTATTCCTTCATAATAACATAGGACCCCCTTCAGGGAATCCTATTTCGCTATAAGTTGGTGAGTCGCAATGGACAGTTCGTTATTAACGTTAACCCTCATTTGTATAGCCTTATTAATCATCCACCTGATTTATATAGTGGTAGTCAAAACACAGCCAAACAAAGACTATGCAGCTATTGGACTTCGCATTAAGACCTGGTGGGGCATGTTCTTTATCTTTTGCCTGGCAACACTTTTCAATCCGATCGTTTCACTGCTTTCCTTGATGGTACTCACTTTCTTTGCGCTAAAAGAATACTTCTCCATGATTAGATCCAGAAAGGCTGACCGCAGGTTGTTTTTATGGGCATACTTGGCGATTCCTGTACAGTTTTATTGGATTTATATCGGGTGGTATGGAATGTTTATCGTCTTTATCCCTATCTATGTATTCTTGCTGCTGCCGCTCCCGCGATTGATCAATAAAGGAACCGTTGGTTTCTTGCGCAGTGTCAGCTCGACTCAATGGGGACTCATGCTGATGGTTTTTGGACTGAGTCACCTGGCTTATTTTCAGTTTGCTACGCCGCAATACGGAGCGAAACTTGTACTTTTTCTAGTGGTACTGACACAGCTCAATGATGTCGTACATTATCTGGCATCACTCTATTTCGGCAAGCGGAAAATCGTCCCGACATCCAATCCCAATATAACTTGGGAAGGTTTTGCATTTGCTTTTCCCATAACCATAGCGGCTTCCTATCTAATCTATCCGTACCTGACGCCGTTTGATCTGAAATTTGGGATTATTTTCGGCATGTTGATTAGCTTGAGCGGTTTCTTCGGGAGCTTAACGGTTTCCGTACTGAAACGAGATTTATTAATCGGCGATGATAATAAGTTCGATGCTTTGAAAAAAAGCTACTTAAGCCGAGTGGATAGCTTGACTTACACCTCGCCCGTCTTTTTTCACGTGATTCGTTATTTTTTCGACTTTATGTAACAATATGTTTTTCTTCATCGCTTCACGATACTCTGCTTGCTTCTCACCGTTTTCATTTTGGTTAGCCGGGGTAAGTACTACTGTACCGCAAGCAGTCCTTATCCAGGAAAACAATCTTGAGGAGGCGTTAGAAATGGCAGAGCATAATCATGTTGTGAATAAGGAAGGCGAAGTGGCCTTGAACAAGGTAGATGACGCGTTAAATCGGATAGACGACAGCAAAAAGGATGACATCTTGGGCAGCTTTGATTCATTCAAAAGTTATTTGAGCGACAAAATTGAAATGGCTCAAAAAATCGGCTTGAATGAAGAAGTGATGGCAAAAGCAGCTGAGAAGATCGCAGGCTATCTGGCAGCCAAG
The DNA here is from genome assembly GCF_019042715.1 of Paenibacillus sp. AK121. NCBI lineage: Bacteria > Bacillati > Bacillota > Bacilli > Caryophanales > Paenibacillaceae > Paenibacillus > Paenibacillus sp. AK121. The sequence continues at coordinate 127,603 of NZ_JAHPJM010000002.1, read as the reverse complement.
GAAGAACCGCGCAATAGCGAGGAGAAGCTTCTTCAGGAATTGTGGAAGGTAGGGGACAAAGAGCAGCAGCACGCGCTTGCTCATATGCTAGTACGTGTGGCTCAATCCTCGTAGAATTATTTAATCTATGAAAAACAATATTTTACTATAAAAGAGCAGTCTATCCTTAGATGAAGATAGACTGCTCTTGCGTTTACTATCGTTGCAGCGCGTTCCGCTAATGATTACAATATGTTCTGCTTAGCGCATGGAATTAATGCACCTGAGTCAGTAATTGATATGCATCTTCCTTGGTCGTAACCGCCAGAAGCGCTTCTCTAAAATGGTCGTCCATCAGCTTACGAGATAGCATTTGTAGCACCTTCAGATGGGCATTGTCCTTACTATTACGCGGAACAGCAATCATGAAGATCAGTTTCGCTTCACTTCCGTCCAGACTTTTCCAGTCCACTCCGCTCCGCTTCACCCCAAAGACCACGCTTGGCTTCAGAACAGCTTCCGATTTACCGTGAGGAATGGCAATATTCATTCCAATGCCTGTGGAGCTTTCCTTCTCTCGGTCCAATATAGCCTGTTTAAAACCACTGGCAGAACTTACGGCTCCATTTCTCTCAAGTGCTCCGATCATTTCATCAATCACGGCATCCTGTGTCGTTCCTTCCAGATCCAGATTAATCAGATCCATCGTTACAATATCTGTCAACTTCTCAATGTGAATGGCTTGCGAAGATACCTCGGGCTCGTTATATGCAATCGCTGAAGCTGATGACTCGGCGGCAGTCGTAGTCATCGTAGATTGTTCCGTTACTGCGGCAGAATTTCCAGATGTCTCTTCTCCAGCAACAGCCGGATTTGCAGTTGCAATATCCCTTTTCAGCAGACTCACCAGGATAACTGAGACGACTGCTCCGACAATAACAGCAATGAAGAACATGAACACATTGTCCACTGCACCAAGAATGGCTACAATCGGTCCACCATGAGCTACCTTATCTCCTACATTTCCCAACATCGCAATGACTGAACCGACCATAGATCCTGCCATGATACTAGGAATAACACGCAATGGATCTTGTGCAGCGAAGGGAATCGCTCCTTCAGTAATACCGAATAATCCCATCGTGAATGTAGCTTTTCCGGCTTCGCGTTCTGCTGGTGCAAATTTACGCTTGTTGATCATTGCTGCAAGTCCCATTCCAATCGGTGGAATACAAATCGCAACGGCGATCGGTCCCATAATTTCGTAATTTCCTTCACCAATCATGGCCGAGCCGAATAAAAATGCTACTTTATTGACTGGACCACCCATATCGAAGGAGATCATCGCACCTAAAATCAGTGCCAATAGAATTGAGCTTGTACCTTGCATACCTGCAAGCCAACCCGTCAAAGCTTCAAACAATTGTGCGACTGGAGAACCGATGATAAAGACAAAGATTAATCCTACAATTAAAGATGACAACACAGGGATAATAATAATAGGCATGATCGGCTGTAACGCTCGCCCAACCTTCATTTTCCGAATACCCAGTGCAACATAACCCGCCAGGAAACCAGCGATAATTCCGCCGATAAATCCGGCTCCCGCCTCACTTCCATAAAAACTGCCGTTCGCAGCAATGAATCCGCCAACCATACCCGGTGCAAGCCCCGGTCTATCCGCAATACTCATCGCGATGAATCCAGCGAGGATTGGTATCATAAAGGTAAACGAAGCCGAACCGATATCCTGAACCGTCTTCCAAAATGAACCGTCCGGTATAACCAGACCGCCTGGTGTCTTCTCACCACCAATCGTCAATGCAATGGCAATGAGCAATCCCCCAATGACGATAAAGGGCACCATATAGGATACACCATTCATCAAGTGGCGGTAGATAGGATTTTGCTTCGGTTTATTCTCCTGTGAGCTAGCTTCGGAGGCACGTGACTCTGCCTGGTACACAGGCACATTCCCCTTCATCACCCGCTGGATCAATTCTTCCGGACGGCGAATCCCATCTTGTACTCCAACGACCAGCAATTTCTTGCCGACGAAGCGGTCTTTGACCACCGTCTTATCCGCTGCAATAATAATGCCATCCGCTTCACGGATCTCCTGCTCCGTTAGTTGATTTTCTACTCCAATGGAGCCTTGTGTCTCGACCTTCATCTCGATACCCAGCTTAGCTGCTGCCTTTTGCAGATTCTCAGCTGCCATATACGTATGTGCAATTCCGTTAGGACATGAGGTAATCGCTAATATCTTCATAGTCATTCCCCTTCTCTCTGATGTTTCCGCTTACATTGATAGTATAACCGCCTTTTTTGCTGTTATCGGGCGAACTTTTTACCGGAACTTTCGGAAAAACAGAATAATACGGACAAAAAAAACAGGACTTATAAATAAGTCCTGCTCCAAAGCACGGCTTTTAATTTTAGTTTATCCCTTTAGCTTCCCTAATAGTCTCATCGCATCGGTCTCCTTAGATAAAGCATGAACTAGAGCTGGCTGCTCACTGATTAGGGACAATTCCTTAAATAACTGCCGCATTTCTTCCCGCCCATCCTGTTTTACCGCAAGCAAGAACACAAGCTCCACTTTCTCGGTTCCCCAAGTAAGTGGCTTCTTTAAAGTAGCGACTACAATGGAGGACTGCCTTATCCACTCTGATCCGCCATGCGGGATAGCTATGCCTCCCCCAATCGTCGTAGCCGACATTTTTTCTCGCGCCAATACGCTGTCCACATATCCATTCTCCACATACCCTTTGTCCTCCAGTATTTGCGCCAGCTTGGAAATCAATTGTTCCGGACGCTGCACTTCTTGCTGGGGAAAGACTAAAAAAGGTGTAGTATACTTAAAAAATACAGATTCATCTGCGACTCTAGGTTCGGGCTCATCCATTCGTCTGATCACTTGTTCCAGTTGACGCTCATCCTTGGCATCCAGCAATGGAGAGACGAGAATGTGCGGAACGCTCAACTCTGGAAGAGCTACGGTTGTAATGATGAGATCCACCTCCTGGGTTGCCAGATAGTCCTGGACTTCTGCCTTAGAAAGGGTTATCTCCACATGTACAGCCGGAAACTTACGTTCCACCTTTGTGCGCAGTAGCTGGGACATACCGATACCCATGTGACACACGATGATGGCTCTCTGAGGATGACTCTCTTTCTGGTGAAGTCGTTCCACAGAAGCCTGAAAATGTAGCGTTAAATACGCCGCTTCCTCCTCAGGGAACGATAACCGGACCAAATCCCCTACCTCTTCCAGCGTAATAATAACCCGGTCAAACATGTAAGGATACATCTTCTTAATCTCAGTCAGCATAGGATTGGACACCGTCAAACCATATTGAAGCCGGTTCAGGGTCGTATATAAATGGACCTTCAACCCTTTCAGCAACATCTTATCCTTGGAAAAGTCAATCATATTCAGCTCCGACATCCGCCGGACTAACTGCTCAATCAGCTTAGGCAAAAGCGGATGGCTGTCTGCCAGATCGCTTTGTTTGCCCTTTCTATCCTCTTGCTGGTAACGGAACTTTCCGCCCAGCAAATGCAGGGTTAGATAGGCCGTTTCTTCCTTGGAAAAAGGTACGGAAAACAGCTTTTGCAGCTGCCGTAAAAACGAAGTAGCCCATGTAAATTCGGCCTTTTCCTGCAAAAAGGCAATGTCTTTCTCGGAGAGAGAGATGGGCTGTCCCAGCTTGGTTCGTTTGACCATTAAGAGAATATGGAGCATTAAACCCTCAAAAGCTTCATCAGTAAAGCTGAGTTCATGATGCTTTTGAAATGCTTTTAATTCATAATTAATGGTTGCAATCTCGTGCGGCTCAAACTGCTTGCGCATCATCTGTCCTGTTAACTCAGGACTATCAATCAGCTGATTCATCCGCGCCAAAGCGATCCGCTTGTTTTTCTCTGTGCCTTGAATGGTCAAGCCTACGCGCTGCTTGGTAACCAAGGCAAGATCAAAGCTGTGCAGCCAGTCATCAATCTTCTCCATATCTCTACGGATCACCGTCTTGTTCACATAATACTGGGAGGCCAGATCTTGTATCGTTACAGGCTTGGCATCCATCAAGAGCCGATAAGCGAGATGCAGCACCCTCTCCTCATCCGATTCATGCTGGGCTGTACTCTCGCCTGCATACAGACGGTGAAATAAATCAGCCTGCTCCGCTTCACTTATCTCCAAATAAATACCTCGTCCCGGTCTTCTCACCAGATTTGCATCGGAGTGCTTGACTAGATATTCTTCAATTACTTTTAGATCGTTTCGAATTGTCTTTTCTGAGCAATCCGTTTGATCGGCCAAATCCTGAACTAACCACAGTCGGTTCGATTCAATTAACAACTTGCGGAAAATTTCTACTTGCCTTTTGTTCATTCCAATCTCCTATCTTCCAAAATAAAGAATGTTCAGGCATATCGGGCAATAATTCGTTGGTTTTGTGTTGACTTTAAGTATACTCCAAGTAGTACATTTAAAGCATGGTGGCCGCCAAATTTAAGAATGATGAAAAGAGGATTGCTCATGAATATTGGAAAAACAGTGCTTATTACGGGGGCCAACAAAGGAATCGGATATGAAACGGCCAAGCAATTGGGGGACACAGGTTTTACAGTTCTGATTGGCTCACGGAATGAGCAGAGTGGCCGGGAAGCGGTGGCTAAGTTGGCTAATGAGGGAGTAGAAGCCCGATTGATTTTGTTAGACGTGACGAATCAAAGTACGATTGATTCCGCAGTCCATCAGATCAAACAAGAATTCAGTTCCCTTGATGTACTAATCAACAATGCTGGAGTATCTCTTGGGGGGGCCACTCCTCCAAGTCAATTCCCTTTAACCAATTTAAAAGAAACGTATGAAACCAACTTTTTCGGTTTGGTCGCGGTGACTCAAGCCTTACTTCCTTTATTGAAAAAATCTCCACGCGGCAGAATTGTTAACTTATCAAGTGGCCTTGGTTCGTTAACCTATAATAGCGATCCTGAGCACGAGCATGCCCAATTTAATTTACTTGCCTACAATAGCAGCAAAGCAGCGGTTAATATGCTAACCGTCACACTTGCCAAGGAATTCAAGGACTCACCTCTCAAAATTAATTCAGCTGACCCCGGCTTTACCGCCACCGACTTAAACGGCTTTACAGGACCGGGTTCGGTACAACAAGCTGCTGCTATCGTTGTTCGTTTAGCAACTTTACACGATGATGGGCCGACAGGAGGGTTTTTCGATGCGAGTGGAGAAGTACCTTGGTAATTGTTACAATTAAGGAGTGGGATACTTTGCAGGAAATTCCAGAGACCGTAACCTCTATTAGTCAAGCTGCTGAACTAACAGGTTTAACAGAGGATACCATACGTTACTATGAGCGAATTGGCTTGCTACCTTATGCAGAACGAAAGGCTAACGGACACAGGTTCTACAGTAGAGATCAGATTCTAGGGATTATCTTTCTAACCCGATTAAAAGCTACTGGGATGACCATAGAAGAAATGAAACATTATCAAGAACTTTCGATGCAAGGTAACAGCACCATCCCGATCAGACATTCCTTACTTGAAAAACATAGTCAGAAGATTCAAGGAGAAATCTCCAGACTGATGGAAACCCAAAAAATTATTGAATATAAACTCAATCATTATCGTGACCTCTCTACCAACCCTGATCTTACCGACACTAATTGCAACCCTACAACGAAGGAAAACTTATAATAATAACCCCTTTTCAAAGGGGTTATTTCCATTTTAACCAGGAGATTGATGGAGCCCCCGTAATACCCTACAATCGAAATATAACCTAAGTTTCTAGGGGGAGTAACAGTGATCACCTATTTGAGATGCAATGAAGTCAGCATGGAGCACATTTTCCAGGCATTTTCGCTCGGATTCTCAGACTATTCCATTCGCCTGACCATGGAACAGGACGATTTTGCGGCACGTTTTTTCGGTCCAGAGGGTAATTCACGGAGCCACTCTTTCCTTGCCATGGATGAAGATCAGCCAATCGGCTTGATTCTCGGCGGTATCCGGCAGTTTGACGGGTACCAGACCATGCGTTGCGGTACGCTATGCATCGGTCCACCTTACCGTGGCCAGGGTATTAGCAACAGGTTGCTCGAATTGCATAAACAAACGGCCATCTCCGCGGGCTGCCAGCAGCTATGGCTCGAAGTCATCAGAGATAATCACCGAGCTGTCCAATTCTATAAAAAGCATGGCTATCAGGCACGCTATACGCTAAAATATTATAACGCTATGCTCCCATCGGTCTCTCCCGCTCCTTCATCTTCTTACACTCTTAAAAAACTTATATTTGATGATGTCGCAGATTTCCGTACAACCCTCACCGACTGTCACATCCATTGGCAAAGTGACACACCTTATTACGCCAACAGCACACAAGAAGTTTTTCTCGGCATCTATGCAGTCGATCAAACCCGACTCGGCATGATTGCTATGGGTGCTCAAGGTAAAATCAACTTTCTTTGGGTCGACCCCAAACATCGAAACCAAGGCCTTGGACGTATCCTACTTCATAAAGCGGCAGAAACCCAAAAGGCCGAGAAGGTATATATCTGCCTGTCCGACAATAACTCTCTTGAAGGCTTTATCCAAAAGGTAGGCTTCTCTAAGGACCCTACTGAGCAATATGAAATGTATATACCCCTTCATAGATAATTGATATATTCTGATTTAACGAGTGCGCACATGCAAAGATCATCATATTTCCCGGACGTAAATTCATACTGGGACAGGATTCCTTCCTGCCGAAAGCCTGCTTTTTCAAGCAAACGCAAGGATTGCGTATTCTCCGGCTCTACTAGCGCTTGAATTCGGTTCAAGAGGAGGGTATTAAACCCATAGTCGATTACAGCTGCAAGTACCTCTGACATTAACCCTTGGCCCCAATAGGCTCTGGACAATTCATAACCCATTTCTGCTCGGTGATGACGTTGATCCCAGTTATGAAATCCGCAAGAACCGATGATTTTACCTTCATTCGTTTGAAGAGCCCAGCGGATTCCCTGGTCTGCCTCAAAAATCTGATCATACCAACTGATCTCATCCAATGCGTCCTGTTCAGACTCAAATGGGCTCAGTCCATAAAACTTCATCACCTGCTCATCTGAAAAGTATTCCAACATGTCCTTGCTGTCCGTCGCTACCATTTTTCGTAATACAAGACGTTCGGTTGTTATAACCGGAAACTCACCTTTCATATTCTCACCCCTGTCCCCTTGTTCACTTTCGCCAGCTTTCCATTCATACCTACGCCTCCTAGTTCAATATTCGATTTCATTACTTTCTTCTTCCAATTATAAAGTAATTGAAAGAATACCTCTAAAGGGATATTTATAATTAGTTCTTTGTTTATAGAATGTTTTCCTAAACATGGATGATAAAAAGACCGTTATATAAGGAGTGTGTCTTAAATTATGGAATATTAAAATGAGGTGTACGATTTGGAAGACCAGCACATATCACAGAATTCACAGGCAACAGCAAGAGAGAGGTACATTCGGCATGGGCAAAACTATGGGGAAACAAACAGAATGGCTGAAATATCAAAAACCTACGGTTCGTCTATTTTGTTTAGACGTTGGGGAGCAACGATTTTTGATTTCATATTTTTTATAATCGGTTATATTTGTTTTTTTATCTCGGTCATTCAGGTAACAGACAGATGGTTGTTGCCTTTAGCGATTGCTTCCCGTTGCATTCTGATTATAGCTTTCTTCTGCTATTATTTGCTTTTGGAAGGTTACACAGGCTATACGCTTGGCAAATTCGTTTTTCGTATTAAGGTGGTTAACGGGGAAGGAAAACCTCCTGGGTTTCTTAAATCACTCATTCGCACGCTGCTCAGGTTAATAGATACCAATCCATTGCTAATGGGTTCACTACCTGCTGGTATCAGCGTGTTAGTAACTGCATCAAGACAACGAATTGGTGATTTAGCCGCAGGTACATATGTGGTAAAGGTACGGGATTTAGAGCCGATTAGCAAAAAGGTAATGAGATGGTCGCTCTTTATATTTTTTACCGCAATGGTGATTTTGGGAGCCTCGTTTGTAAATGCTATTTTTGTACTGGCAAACAGTTACGAGTCCAGTGAAGCTCCGGTAAGCAAGCAGGAACAGAGCTATGTAAGTAGAGATGGAAGATTTCAAATCTCAGCCCCGTTAGACTGGTCAACAGACCCGGACTGGGAAGGAAAAGCAGATATTGCGATATTCAATCCCTACATTCAAAAGTCTGTTATCGTACGATCTAATTCGAAGGAGAAATTGGGTAATGTAACGCGCCAGTACTACACAAAGAAAATCCAAAACAATATAACCAAAGAGTTTAATCTCTCTACGGTAGGACCTTCATCCAACACCACGATTCAAGGATATCCTGCCACTCAGTTCACGATTAAAGGACAGAAAGATGTAGACCGTTATGTCACCCATGTAGCTATTATTGAAACTGAAAATAATTTCTATCAGATCATCGGTTATACACCTGCATCAAAATATAGCCGTTTAAAGAAAGAACTTCATGACATTACCTATAGCTTTCGTGAGGTTCGACCATAGGCAACATGACTAGCAATGAGAGAATACGACGCAAAAAACAGGCGCTCCTTGGAGCCCTGTTTTTTTGCATACAACTACTCTTGATATCTATGATAAAATAGGCTGACACGTTCAGCGCCCTGCTCTATTATATTGTTCAGATGCACAACGAATTGAAAACCCTTTCAAAAATGCGATATAGTAAAACACCTTACATCACTAGATAAAGGAGGAGTCCTGATTTGTTTCCGCTCTCCGAAAGACAAGCCCAAGACATCGTAGACAAAATGATGAAGGATATTCCATACAACATCAATATTATGAATGAACGAGGCATCATCATTGGCAGCGGCGAGAGTGAACGAATCGGAACCATTCACCAGGGGGCTGTTCAGGCGCTCGAAACCGGGAAAATGATTGAAGTGTGGCAGGACGGACATTACGAGAAAAAGGGAACCAATGAACCAATTGTCATTCATCATGAGCTAGTCGGTGTCATTGGTATTTCAGGCAATCCTGACGAAGTGCGTCCTTTTTGCAATATTGTTAAAACTACGGTGTCTCTTCTGATTGAACAGCGCATTTCCTTGGAGCATTTGGCCCACGAGGCCAACCGTAAAAAATCCGTACTGGAAATGCTGTTAAATCATCAGGGAGCCTACACCCAAAAAATAAAAAAAGAAGCTGCTCAATATCACATTGATTTGCTTCTCAAAACTTCGGCTGTATATGTAAAGCATCTTCCTTCAGATCCTGCTCATTTGGCCGAGTTATCCAATATATTGATGCAGCACCCATCCTTTCGGATGGAGGAAGACAGTTATCTCATCCTGATACAAAATCAGGAACCAACCGCCAAACTGTTGGAACCACTTGTACGCAGCCATCCCGATGTGCTGCTTGCCATCAGCAGACAAGAACACAGCATTGCCAATGTTTATATGCAAGCCAAGTCCGCTATGAATGTTTTACTAGCACTGCGTCCGCCTGTGCAGATCGTTTCTTTTGTTGAAGTCGAATTTCTGGTCAAATTAAGCCAAACCAACCTGACCAACACGATTCATCTGGTTAGCAAGCTGGAAGATACCGTGGATTTGCTGGATACGCTGCGAAGCTTTATTAACCATAACGGCAGTGTCTCCTTCACCGCAGATGAATTAAACATTCACCGAAATACACTGCAATACCGCCTGAAGCGCATCCATACCTTAACTGGCAAAGATCCCCGGAATCTCCTTCAGCTTTTTGAGCTTACGCACGGCTTATTGGCGCTGTATCAATAAACTGCCGGATCACGCGAGAATCCGTTCATTTCTCATTGAATTGAAGTACTCTTGCGATATTCTCGCACGTACGCTCTACATTTTGCGGTCCTTCGGCCAGCAGCTTACCCAGCTCCGAGGCTCCCGGCACGATGCCAAACACTGCATCTATTCCTTCCTTGTACAGCGTGTCGATCCCTTCCCCGATATAACCTGCGACCGCAATGACCTTTTTGCCGGATTGTTTGGCTGCCTGAGCTACTCCGTACGGAGTTTTACCGAATTTGGTCTGAAAATCAATGCCGCCTTCCCCCGTCAATACGATATCGGCCGTGGCTAGCTTCTGCTTAAAACCAGTGTATTCAATCACGATTTCAATGCCTTTTTGCAGCGTCGCCTGAGTAAAAATCAATAAGCCCGCACCCAAGCCACCTGCTGCACCTGCGCCCGGAAGATCGCGTACATCCTTGCCCAGCTGCTGCTTCACCACATCCGCATAATGGGCAAGATTGGCATCCAATTGCTGCACCATTTCTGGCGTTGCCCCTTTTTGCGGGCCGAATACACGGGATGCCCCATGCTCTCCGCAGAGCGGATTTGTCACATCACAGGCTACAATCAATTGCACCTGCTGCAAGCGGTCATCCAGTGATGAAATATCAATACTGGCCAGCTCGCCCAGACTGCCGCCGCCGCGTGGAAGAGGATTGCCTGCTGCATCCAGAAATCTAGCGCCCAGCGCTTCTGCCATACCTGTACCGCCATCATTCGTGGCACTTCCGCCAATGCCAATGATAATTTTTCGAATTCCCTGGTTCAGACACTCCCGAATTAACTCGCCTGTACCATAGGTTGTTGTCTTTAACGGGTTTTTGTTGTCCTTATTAACCAGATGGATTCCGCTGGCAGATGCCATCTCGATTGCCGCAGTGGTGCCGTCTCCCAGCAAGCCGTATGCCGCATTTACAGGTTCTCCAAGCGGTCCGGTCACCTCCATGTAACGAAGCTGTCCGCCTGTCGCATCCACCAGTGATTGTACCGTTCCTTCACCGCCGTCTGCCATCGGAACGTGGACATAATGGGCTGTAGGATAGACCTTGCGCAGCCCTTTCTCCATTGCGATGCACACTTCCTTTGCCGTCATGCTTTCTTTAAAAGAGTCCGGTGCCAGTACAAATGTTTTCTCTCTCATTTTGTCACCCCATCGTGAATATTAAAGTATAAATCCATATATGATTGTTGCTACAATCGCCATAGTTCCGCCCACAATAGCCTCATAAGGGATCAATCCCATCCGTTGTTTAATGCTCATTTTCATGCTGTCTGCCGTAACGTGAAAATAGTTGCCCTGTGGTAAGGAATCAATGACGGTAGCTCCTGTATGCACCATTACAGCGGCGGCTAACGGGGCAGTCCCCATGTTCAAAATGGCTTCCCCAAACGAGCCAGTCGCCAAAATAACGCCCGTCGAGGTCGACGCTGTGGCAGCCGCCATCAGAATCCCTGCAAGCGGTGCCAAAAATGTGCCAGAAACTCCCGAAGCTTCAATCAAGCCAACTACCTGAGCAGATAAATTGGAGGCAGAGATCAGACCCGCAATCCCGCCTGCACCGATCAAGATAAGCACGGTTGCCGTCATTTTATTCAAACCGGAAGCCGAATACTTCAGAATATTGCGCCCTTGTCCCATGGCCAGCATACCCACAATCCCGGCAATCGGCAGAATGTACATTGCGTCGACCTTGAAATTCGACAGTGCTTCAATGCCAGAGATGGAACCAATCGGGTTAATCATCAGCAAAATAACGGCTACCACCGGAGCTACAATCGCCCGTCCCAATGCCGGGTACTTCGACGTATCGACATCACTATCCATAATATCCTGTTCGGATACCTTCACGCCCTTGTTTTTTAACATAGACGCCACCAGAACAGTCATGATTAATCCGCATATCGCGGGCACCACACCCGCCAACATAACGTGGCTTAAATCCAGATTAAACCCGCGTGCTGCCGCAATCGTATTGGGATTTGGAGAGATAATATTTCCCGCCTTTCCGCCTCCAGACAAGGCCAGCAGGAGAGCCAGCTTGGAAATCCCCATTTTGTTCCCAACCGACAAAGCAATAGGTGCCACGATTAGCACTGCGACGGGAATAAATACGCCTACTGCTGTAATAATCATCGTCGCTAACGCTAGGGCAAGGATCGCTTTACTGCCGCCAAACTTCTTTACAATAGTCTGTGCAATTGTCTCCGCTGCCCCAGACTCCATCATCACGCCTGCTAATACACCGGCCGCGAGCACACGAATGACCGTCCCCATCACACTTTGCGTACCACTAATTAACACGCTGATCGTTTGCTCCAGATTGGCTCCGCCCAATAAAGCGCCTACAATAGCTCCCAAAAATAAGGCGTAAACCGGATTCAGCTTTCTCAATATCAAAATAATTGCAATAGCCAGCCCTGCCAGAGCTCCTATCCAACTGATCGTTAACCCTTCCATCTGTCTAACCCCCCGGGCAATTTTTGATTACGCTTTCATTATATCGATTGCAGAGTGTGAATTATATTGAAGAACAGACGAAATTGATTGTGCATTTGCACAAAAAAACCGAACTGGCTTACAAAAATAATCTAATGAATACGCTTGCAAATTTAAAATTTTAGATTATAATACTTGTATACAAGTATACTTGATTGATGAGAAGGTGAATTTATGGTTCAGTCTAGTGAATTCTTATATCCCTCCAAATGGCTTCTAAAAGCCTCTGCTGGTGATCGTGTAACATCCGAGCTTAGAATGCGCATCATTTCTGGCGCAATTGAAAGCGGTACCATATTATCTGAAAATAAATTGGCTGCTGATTTTGCTGTAAGTCGCTCACCTATTCGTGAAGCGTTAAAAATACTGGCTTCCGAAAATATCATCCGCTTAGAAAGAATGGGTGCCGTTGTTATGGGGCTATCAGAGAAAGAAATAGAAGAAATTTATGATGTTCGTCTACTTATAGAATCCTTCGTATTTGAACGTCTTATAAAGATGGACACGAATGATTTAGCAAAGGAACTTAGTAAAATACTCGAAATGATGAAGGTCGCGGTCAAATACAGTGATGCCGATGAATTTTCATATCAAGATGTCTTGTTCCATGAAACGATTATTCGTACAGTTAATCATTCATATATCCTGATGATCTGGAATAATTTAAAGCCCGTGATGGAAAGCCTTATTCTGTTGTCGATGCGTATGCGTTTCAAAGAAAAGTATGAAGACTTTACGCGGATTGTAAAAAATCATGAGCTTTATATTGAAGCAATCCAGGCAAAAGATAGAGACCTTATGATTAAGTCTTTACATGTAAACTTTGATGATGTTCAAGGTAAAGTAGAAGACTTATGGATGTCCCAACAACTGCTGTCCAAAGGAGTCGTGCCACAAAATGACTAACTATATGTTAGGTATAGATATCGGAACCACCAGTACGAAAGCCGTTTTATTTAGTGAAAAGGGCGAGGTCATCCAACAAGAAAATATTGGGTACCCGCTTTATACACCAGATATAGCGACAGCTGAACAAAACCCCGAGGAGATTTTTCAGGCAGTCCTACAAGCGACTTCCAATATCATGAAACATCACTCACAAAAAAAGCTATCGTTTGTTTCATTTAGCAGTGCCATGCATAGTGTCATTGCAATGGATGAACACGACCGTCCACTTACACCTTGTATCACTTGGGCAGATAATCGCAGCGAAGCGTGGGCACATCATATAAAAGATGAGTTGAATGGCCAAGAAGTCTATAGACGAACAGGAACACCCATTCACCCCATGTCACCCTTAACTAAAATAGCTTGGATTGTGAATGATCTTCCTGAAATCGCTATCAAGGTTAAAAAATATATCGGGATTAAAGAATATATTTTCAAAAAGCTCTTTGATTTATATGTTGTTGATTATTCCCTGGCTTCAGCCATGGGCATGATGAATCTCGAAAATCTGGATTGGGATGAAGAGGCCTTAAAAATTGCGGGGATAACCCGTTCCCAACTATCTGAGCTCGTACCCACAACCAAAATATTTACCGACTGTAATTCAGTTTTAGCAAAAGAGATGGGGATCGATCCACAAACACCATTTGTCATTGGAGCCAGCGATGGGGTTCTCTCTAATCTAGGTGTCAATGCGATACGAAAAGGCGAAGTTGCCGTCACCATTGGGACAAGCGGTGCCATTCGAACCATCATAGACAAGCCACAAACAGATGAAAAGGGAAGAATATTTTGTTATGCGTTAACGGAAAAGCACTGGGTCATTGGCGGACCGGTAAATAACGGCGGGATGGTCCTTCGCTGGATTCGTGACGAGCTTGCCTCATCAGAAGTAGAAACAGCGAAACGACTAGGAATTGATCCGTATGATGTACTAACCAAAATTGCTGAACGCGTAAGGCCAGGGTCTGAGGGATTGTTATTCCACCCCTACCTCGCTGGTGAACGTGCACCCTTATGGAATCCAGACGTACGTGGTTCATTCTTCGGTTTAACGATGTCACATAAAAAGGAACATATGATTCGCGCAGCCTTAGAAGGAGTCATTTACAATTTATACACCGTATTTTTGGCCTTAACCGAATGCATGGACGGGCCCGTGACCCGAATCCAAGCTACAGGAGGCTTCGCAAGGTCAGATGTTTGGCGGCAAATGATGTCTGATATATTCGCATCTGAAGTCGTCGTTCCGGAAAGCTACGAAAGTTCTTGTCTAGGAGCTTGTATTTTAGGCTTGTACGCCACCGGAAAAATCCAATCATTTGAAGTCGCCTCTGAAATGATTGGCAGTACCAACAAACATGCACCCAAAGAAGAAGCAACCAAGGAATATAGAAAGTTGCTACCGATTTTCATTAACCTATCCAGAGTTTTGGAAGACGATTATACACGGATTGCCAATTATCAAAGAAGCTTAATTAAACACTAAAAGGATAAATACAGGGGGTAATTACAATGCCATTAGTCGTTGTAGCGATTGGAATTTTAGCATTACTCGTTTTAATCATGGGCTTCAAATTAAACACCTTTATTTCCCTAATCATTGTATCGTTCGGCGTGGCCTTAGCCCTTGGAATGCCCTTAGAGGAAATTGTCAAAACCATTGAAGCCGGATTAGGCGGAACACTAGGCCACTTAGCGTTAATCTTTGGACTTGGGGCGATGTTAGGGAAGTTAATCGCTGATTCTGGGGGGGCCCAAAGAATTGCCATGACCCTCGTTGACAAATTTGGTGAAAAAAATATTCAATGGGCGGTCGTAGCCGCTTCATTCATTATCGGGATTGCGTTATTTTTTGAAGTAGGATTAGTATTGTTAATTCCAATCGTATTTGCCATTTCAAAAGAATTAAAGGTTTCTATCTTATATCTCGGTATTCCGATGGTCGCTGCTTTATCCGTCACACATGGTTTCTTACCTCCACATCCAGGACCGACCGTTATTGCTGGTGAATATGGCGCGAACCTTGGTGAGGTTTTACTTTATGGCTTCATTATTGCTATCCCAACCGTTATTTTGGCTGGTCCTGTATTTACGAAGCTTGCCAAAAAACTCGTACCTGCTTCATTTACGAAAACCGGTAATATTGCCTCTTTAGGTGAACAGAAAGTATTTAAGTCTGAGGAAACTCCTGGATTCGGAATCAGTGTATTTACTGCAATGCTTCCTGTCATTTTAATGTCGATTGCTACGATTATTACTTTGCTTCAAAAAACAATGGGATTTGAGGATAATAGTTTACTGGCAGCGATCCGTTTTATTGGTGATGCATCAACATCCATGTTGATTTCCTTGCTGGTTGCCGTTTACACCATGGGAATAGCAAGAAAAATTCCAATCAAAGATGTAATGGCATCTTGTACAACTGCTATTACTCATATTGGGATGATGCTCTTGATCATTGGGGGAGGCGGTGCCTTCAAACAAGTACTCATTAATGGCGGCGTAGGTGACTATGTAGCCGATTTATTCAATGGAACTACATTATCACCCATCCTGCTGGCCTGGATCATCGCTGCAATCTTACGTATTTCCCTGGGTTCTGCAACTGTAGCAGCTTTAACAACCGCTGGTTTAGTAATTCCGATGTTAGGACAATCTGACGTTAATCTTGCTTTAGTCGTGCTTGCCACGGGAGCGGGTAGCTTAATAGCTTCACATGTTAACGATGCCGGGTTCTGGATGTTTAAAGAGTATTTTGGTTTAAGCATGAAAGAAACCTTTGCCACATGGACATTGCTTGAGACCATTATTTCTGTAGCCGGATTAGGATTCATCTTAATACTAAGTTTATTCGTATAAACCATGATTTCAGGGCGGTAGATCCCCCACCTATCTTTCTTAGAATCTCTAAGTCGATAAGTGAGGATCTACCGCCTCTTTACAAACTGGAGTGATATTATACTTTTTCATTTTTGGACGATTGAACTGGTTGCTTCTGTTGTTCCTTTGGCCTCACCATGTCCTGCACCAAATAGGTTCAATACCACCACGCCAATAACAATTAAAGCAATCCCTACCATACTCCCTGTATTGATTTTCTCCTTCCAAATCAATACTGAAATCACCGTTGTAGCAACAGCCCCCACCCCTGACCAAATGGCATACGTCATATTAAGAGGAAGTGTCTTGAGGGTTAGTGAAATAAAGAAGAAAGAGATTACAAACGCGACAATCGTGAATAGAGTCGGATACAGTCTCGTAAAACCTTCTGAAGCTTTAAGCATTGAAGTACCAATAAGCTCACTAGCAATAGAGATTGCCAAGAAAAAATAAGCCATCATTCATTCTCCTTTATATATGTCTTTAATTCTTCTATAATTTTTTGCTTCAATTCTTCATTGGGAAGAGCGAGTCCGAACATTTCGGCAAACCACAAACCGTCTATAGCTAATCGGACAATCGTAGAACGAACCGGATTTAATTCGTCGTTTTCGATTTTATTTTGGATATTCGCATACTCATCCTGAAGCGGCTTGAGCATTTGAGGGTTCGTAAATTGTGCTGCCGAGAGAGCGGTATACAGGTCACTTGCATGCTGATCCCCGGAAAATGACGTATTCATATAAGCGCGAGTCCATCTACCTTGGGAATGTGTATCGTTTTCTGCCCTTTCATTAAATTCGGTGATAAAGCTGGTCGATAGCTGTTCAACCATTCCCAGAATCAATTCATCTTTATTCGGAAAATGGTAAAGCAACCCTCCCTTACTTATTCCCGCTTTCTTAGCCACCGCTTCTAATGTTAATTTTTCTACTCCTTCTTCTTGTACAATTATAGAAGCCGCTTTAAGGATTAATTCTCTTTTTAATGTTTTTTTAGTTGTATTCATTCTGATCACCACCCATTTTACTACACCGTCCAGACGGTTTTATTTCAAGTAAAAGATACGTTTAAGCTAAATAAAAAGAAGCCTTGGGCGTGTAACATTTCAGCCAAGACTTCTTCAAATAAACAACTACCCAGCCCGGATATTTAGCAAAAGTCCGCATCTGTTGGGTTTTAAGTGCCACCTATAGCTTATCTCTTCAGATACTGTCTCAGCCATTGGAGCGCAGGACGTTCCGTGCCGTTAGAGTTCAGCAGATGTGTACCATCTTTCCAAGTTTGTCCTTGGATATACCCCCAAAGCGTAACTCCCTTCACTGAGGGGTTTTGCCAAAGGACTGGAAACTTCTCTTTGTATCTGGCAAGTTGAGTATTATCATCCCCAGTTATATCCAGTTCCGACACATAGATCGGTAACCCGGTCGCCGACAGCTTATTTAGTACAGTATTCATCGTGTTGACTGAGACGTTGTCCATACTGAAATGGTGGCATTGAATGCCAATACCGTCAATCAGGCCTCTACTCTTGAGCTGATTAATAATATTGACATATTGGTCGGCTAAAGAAGGGTCGTTGATAATACCATAATCATTTATATGCAGTTTGGCATTCGGGAAAGCTTGTCTAGCCTGTTGAAACGACCATATGACCCAATCCCATCCGGTCGACCCGTCACCACCAATGGCATTGCGGTAGGACGGCTTCTGATGCAACGGCTCATTCACCACATCTACAAACGCCGCATTCGGATAGCGCTGACCTGCTGCTTTAATCCACTGAGTCACTTCCGCTTTCTGATCAGCAGCCGACAGTCCTTTAACCCATCCTGGCTCCTGGGCACCCCATACCAACGTATGGAACTTGAACGGGAAACCATTGCTACGGGCATAATTGTAGGCGGTATCCGCCTGCGACCAGTTCATGTTGTTACGACTACCTTCAACCGATTCCCACTTAGTCGAGTTCTCCGGCGTCACTTGATTCCAGTATGTCCCGTAACTAGGAGGGACACTGCCCGCAATGATATTCCCCAGAAATTTGCTTCCATTTGCCAGGCCAGCATCAGCCTGGTTGACCAGAACAGATGATAACAACACACCCGCCAACGCCAAACTGCTCACCAGCTTGCCCACTTTAGTTCTTAACATAAAATCTCCTCCTCACACGTATAATTTGATAATATTCTTCCTCAATAATTTAAGCGCTTACATTTCCAATTATAAGAATGAATAGTTGTTTTCTGCTACATGTGAAAGTATAGATTTTACCCGAAAAATCTTACATCATTGCAGAACAGCCACAACACGAATCCCAAACAACTCTGAAACGAAAAGAAAAGGCTGCTGCGAAAAGTGATATACCCCCTTCACAGTAGTAGGTTTTATTATTCAACCTGTCTATCTTCTTGGGAGCATATCACCTGAAGAGCGCTCCTTAATTATTTAAGGATTAAGCGCTCTTGCAATCGCGTCTACATAACTTTGGCTGGCGCGTTGACTTACTTCTGCTTGAGGAACCATCCCTTCAAAATTGTGGAATGTGCCGGGATACAGATGAAATTCGACGTCAACGCCCGCTTGGGCAAGGCGTGCCACATATTCGATCGTCTCATCTCGGAATAGATCGAGCTGCCCTACGCACGTGTAGGTCGGCGGCAGACCAGCCAAGCTTTCTGCTCTCGACGGCACCGCATATGGGGAAACCTCGCTATCTTCGGTACGATTACCCAAGTACATGTTCCAGGCCGTCAAGTTGTTCTTCCGGCTCCATGGTGCATTATCGGCCGTAATTTCATGACTTGATGCCGTAACATTGCGGTCGTCGATCATCGGATATAGCGGCATTTGGAAGATAAGGGCTGGTCCGCCTTTGTCACGAGCCATTAAAGCAAGTGCTGCGGTTAGACCGCCACCCCCGCTTGCACCAGCAATTGCGACCCGGTCCAAGTCGATGCCCAGCAGCTCAGCTTCATCGGTCATCCACGTCAAAGCGGCATAACAGTCATCGATGGCAGCTGGGTAGGGGTGCTCGGGAGCAAGTCGATAATCGACCGATACGACGACGCAATTAGCCGCCTGCACGAAGCGTTCGCACAAAGCATCGTCCATATCAGGATGCCCCATTACATAGCCTCCCCCGTGAATCCACAGCATGGCCGGAAGCTTAACGTCAGTTCGCTGGGCAGGTTCGTAGATTTTGACTAATATCTCGCCTGCAACGCTCGGAATCATCCGGCTTGTCGTGCGTACGTGTTCCGACTGCTCAATAGGCGGACTCGACAAATAACTTCTGCTCAGTTCTAAATTCTCCTCCAGTTGGAAACCGGGGAATTGTGCAATTACTGACCTTAATTCTGGTAATAAACGATTTTCAAAATCCATGCGAATCACTCCTATGTTAGGTTATTTTATAAACTTTTTTCCGTCTCCGCTTCCCACTTGGCTATTTCCTTCCGCACTCGGGGTGCTACCTCTGTTCCAAGTAGCTCAATGGCTCTCATCACCTCGGCATGCGGCATCGTGCTTAACGGAACATACAGCATAAAGCGTGTAACACCTACATGCTTGCGAAGATGAATGATCTTCTGGGCAACCGTCTCGGGATCGCCAACATACAGCGCACCTTCAAAGCTGCGCGCGGCATCATAGCTGGAACGATCATAATGCGCCCAGCCTCGCTCCCTGCCCAATCTATTCATACCTGCCATCGTAGAGGGGAAATATGTATCTGCCGCTCGCTCATTATTCTCTCCGACAAATCCTATCGAGTGCGACCCAACCCTAAGCTGCGATTCATCATGACCAGCGTGCGCTGCTGCCTTCTTATAAAGCTGGACAAGCGGTGCAAAATTTATCGGGTTTCCTCCAATGATCGCCAGCATCAAGGGCAGTCCTAACAGACCTGCACGAATAGCAGAATCCTGCCTTCCCCCGCTGCCTACCCATATTGGTAAAGGGTTCTGAACTGGCCGTGGATACACGCCCAAATTGTTAATGGCTGGCCGATGACCGCCCTTCCAGATTACCTTTTCGGACTCCCGTATTTTAAGGAGAAGTTCCAAATGTTGTTCAAACAGCTCATCATAGTCATCCAAGTCATAGCCGAACAGAGGAAAAGACTCAATAAAAGAACCCCGACCCGCCATA
Source organism: Paenibacillus sp. AK121 (assembly GCF_019042715.1). Classification (NCBI taxonomy): domain Bacteria; kingdom Bacillati; phylum Bacillota; class Bacilli; order Caryophanales; family Paenibacillaceae; genus Paenibacillus; species Paenibacillus sp. AK121. The sequence continues at coordinate 107,255 of NZ_JAHPJM010000002.1, read as the reverse complement.
ATCTCGGCACGTCCATTTGAAATACCATCCAGCGTAGCAAAGTCTTGAAAAACGCGCACCGGATCAGCTGAAGAAAGCACCGTCACTGCACTGGTTAGCCGAATCCGTTGTGTCTGCGCTGCAGCCGCGGACAGCACCATTGCTGGTGAAGATGCCGAATAATCCTTTCGATGATGCTCACCTACACCAAACACATCAAGTCCCACTTGATCAGCAAGGATAATTTCCTCGACAACTTCACGCAACCGCTGTGCGTGACTTATCACTTCGCCTGTCTGAGCATCAGGCTTTGTCTCTACAAACGAGGTAATACCTATCTCCATGGTCTATCTCTCCCGTTCTAATAGCTTTCTTTGTGTGCTAATTGAATAACAATAAAATATCATACCAAACGGTATGTTATTTTCCCCCGTAAATATAACTCACAAAAAAGAATACTGTCAACAATCATAGTAAATTCACTTTGATTATTCTTTCATATTCACCTCCTCTTTTCGGGAAAGACCAACCCTCATTTGACAATTTTAAGGACTAATTATAAGATAATAACGTACCAATTGGTAATCAAATGAATGTCACTGAACATTATAATCAGATACATGGAGCCATTAAGAATAAAATCATGAGTAACGAGAGGTATTGTTATGGGACGAACCCGCGAATTTGACGAAGAGAAAGTTTTAGATGCAGCTATGCAAATATTTTGGGAAAAGGGATATGAAGCCACCTCATTAAGTGATTTAACTTCCAGAATGGAAATTCAACGCCCCAGTATATATTCCACTTTTGGGGGCAAAAAAGAATTGTTCGAAGCCGCGCTACGCAAATACACGATGTCCCGTGCTTCTCTGATCCGAACCAAACTTCAAAGCATTCCATCTGTAAAAGAAGCATTTCGTACTTTTTTTGAGGGTGTGGTTGAAGAGGAGTATGCGGAAAATCCTAGAAAAGGATGCTTTTGCATTAATACAATGGTTGAACTTGCGCCCCATGATGAGAAGTTTGAAATTCTTACAAGGGAGCATCAAATGTACCTGGCGGTCATTTTTCAAGAAACCATTGAACGAGGTATACAATCAGGTGAGCTTGAGATCGGACTAGATGCGAAGGCTGTATCACAGGCATTAGTTGTATCGTTAATTGGTCTGACCGTCATGATAAAGTCTCGTCCAGAGCGATCATTTATTGATAATACAATAGAAGTAACACTCACACTGCTTAAGTAATTTGGAATGGATTCATTTTAGCGGATAGCAATCTCTATACGACAGTTTAAAGGGCACCCAGTCGGGTGCCCTTTGTGTGTAACACATGTTTTCACATATGCCGAGATAAAACATGCGTTACAATTGCGGATAAGTATGGAGGTTTTATTAATGTCCGCGATGTTTTTCCTTCGCTTTTTTCTCCTTTAATTCCCTTATCCGTGCCTTCATAGATTCCCTTTGCTGTTTAGAGTAGGTACGTTTCTCCAACTTGCGCTTCTCATACTCTAACTTTAAGGCCTCTTGTGCGTTGGAAGAGACTCCCTTCCGCCTTAATTCATACGCTGCCTGCCTTGCTAGCCGCTTCGGATTGACCTTCTTCGTTTCAGACCCCTTTACAGCCACCTCTTGTGAAAGCCGACTAACAAGTTCCCACATTTCCTCACGGATAAAATGGAGAATTTCCTCGTCTTTAGGCTCTGTCCCAAAAATGTACCTGGCTGCCTTCAATTTCCCCTGGTCCTGCTCCTCCACGACTCCAACCCAATACTGTCCATCATGATAAATCGTAAGCTTCATTTGAATCCCCCTCATTTTAAATCGAAACGATGGACATCCCGAGGGGGGAAGGTTACTGACATGGCACTCTTGCAATTATAGAGTCGTCCATGCGCCTGGACTACCAACCAGACTGTGTTTTTTCGTCTCAGAAAAAGTATAGTTGCCTTACTGGAAAACAGCAAGTTAATCGCTGATATGTATTAGAGTGTAGCTGGAATAGAGTATACTGGTTGAGTATAAGTTCGATACACGATGACATGATATATGTAATGGTACTTAAATACAGCGCAGAAGAGGTTGAGAATGAGTCAGAAGCATTTTGCAGATTACCCATTAAGTGAAGAAATTGTGAGGGCTCTGAATAGCCTGGGCTATGAGACGCCAACAGAAATTCAAACGGAGGTTATTCCCGTTGCCCTTGAGAAGAAGGATCTTGTGGCCAAATCGCAAACAGGCAGCGGCAAAACAGCAGCATATGGTATTCCACTTTGTGAGCTAGTAGATTGGAATGAGAATAAACCCCAAGCTTTAATTCTGACACCAACCCGTGAACTCGCATTACAGGTTACTGAAGACATCACGAATATTGGACGCTTTAAGCGGATAAAAGCAACGCCTCTTTATGGGAAACATCCTTTTCATATACAAAAGGCCGAGCTAAAACAAAGGACACATGTGGCTGTAGGTACGCCCGGACGTGTACTAGACCATATTGAACGAGGAACACTATCTTTAAATCGAATTGCCTATCTCGTGATTGATGAAGCTGACGAGATGCTGAATATGGGCTTTATCGAGCAGGTTCAGTCGATTATTCAGGCGCTGCCTAGTGACCGGGTTACGATGTTGTTTTCCGCTACTTTCCCCGAAGATGTAGCCAAACTGTCACGTAAATATATGAACGATCCTGTGGAAATTGAGATTAAGGCGACAGGTGTAACCACAGCCACGATTGATCACTCTCTTATTCAGGTGCGGGAGGCGGACAAGCTGGCTCTGCTACAGGATCTGCTCATTGTTGAGAACCCTGACAGCTGCATCATTTTCTGTCGTACGCAGGAGCATGTAGATACACTATTCAGAGCATTGGCTGACCTCGAATATCCATGTGATCGCATCCATGGCGGCATGGAGCAAGATGAGCGATTTGAGGTAATGAACGCATTCAGAAGGGGACAATTCCGTTACTTGATCGCAACTGATGTAGCCGCCAGAGGGATTGATATCACGAATATCACCCATGTCATCAACTACGATATTCCCCTTGAAAAAGAAAGCTATGTTCATCGTACAGGACGTACAGGACGTGCTGGCAAAACAGGGAAAGCCATTACTCTAATCACTCCTAAAGATAGCAAACGATTAGCTGATATCGAAGCATACATTGGATTTGCAATTCCGCAAGTAAAGGCCCCCTCAGAAGAGGCCGTTGATCTTCACAGAGAAGATTTTGAGCGGAAACTACATGTAAAAACTGTACTCAAAAACGACAAACGCGAGCAATTAAACCAACAAATTATGAAGCTCAATTTTAATGGCGGTAAGAAGAAAAAACTTAGAGCTGTCGACTTTGTGGGCACCATCGCTAAGCTGGATGGGGTAACGGCAGATGATATCGGGATCATTACGATTCTGGATAATGTGACAGATGTTGAGATTCTGAATGGCAAGGGCCCACTGGTGCTTGAGATTATGAAGAATACTACCGTAAAGGGCAAGCTTTTAAAGGTACGCAAAGGTCATAAGTAGAAGGTACGCTGTATAAAAAAGAGTGAGGCAATCCCGTTTAGTACGGCCGATGGCTTTCGTAAGCTATACAGGCGGGATGGCCGAGTTCATCTCTTGCTCCTCTAATTCATCTTTCCATTTATCGATATTATAAATCACTTTGAATTTCTCTTTTAACTGAGTAACATCTTCAACTGGCACATAGCTGTCCAATTCCATATGGAAGTCCGAAACATCTTTTTTTTGGTTATACATCTCTTTTAAAATATCAATGATTGTGGAAAGTATAGATTTAAATGATAATTTACAATTATCTTCGTCCTCGTCGAGTATACATAGATTTTCTACCCCACTAAAAAAGGAATTTCCTTTAAAATATAGCTTGTTACAGGTCATATGGACCTGCATCAATGGTTCGCATATTTGCCAATCTGCCTCAAGCATAGCGGTTTCGAGCGATGCATGTGCTCCATTAATGTAATAATAATCTCGATAAAAACACATTGAACAAGAGGCCTTCATTATTTTAATTTTTGAATCTACAGCAGGATACCCTAATACAAAACCTTCAGCTAATAATTTCTTGGAGAAGTAATCCAACGATTTTACAAATAATTGGTATCCAAGCTCCTTACCTTCCTCATCGTCTTTATGACAGCAATAATGAATAATATCTTCTTTCACTTGTTTATTTTCATATTGATATCCCATTCCAGCCTCTAAATGATCAATATGAATTTCAACTCCAGCAAATAAGTCATTTAAACTTGTTATTCTGGAATGATTGCCTTTTAAATTTATATTCAAGTCAGTAGTACATTCTCTATAGAGTATACAGGTGTCTTTGATATCCAGTTTAATGTCTTGTCTTTTCATAAAATCAGCGATTTTCTTTAGATGCAAGTAATCCGTTCCTATAAAAACTATTTGGAATATCTTAATTTCATTTTACCATCCCCTCACTCCCACAATATACCTTTAACTCTATAAAACTAACCACGTGGGTGATAATCGTTCTGCTTTATCGTATTCTCTTAGAGAGTTGATAGAACACTTAAAAAAAATTTAGACAAAGTGTCCCTTTCGGTCATCTCCGTTTGTTATACAGATATAATTTTCTTTTTGATCAGAGGGGGTGCCTACATCTTTGAATGAGGAAATCGAATACAGAATCAAACAAGTTCAAGCTGGCGAGATCCAGGATTACGCCTACATTGTAAAGGAGTATCAGCGTCAGATTTTTGTGTACTGCTGGAGGCTATTAGGAAGTGAGCAGGAGGCGGAAGAGGCTGTGCAGGATATTTTCGTCAATGCTTTTGAGAAAATTAGCAGGTACAAGCCGACAGTGGGCTTCTCCTCCTGGCTGTATAAAATGGCCTATCATCACTGCCTGAACCTGATTCGCAGGAAGAATCTACAGCGCAAATTTAAACTTAGCCTGTTCACCTCAACTAACATGACTTCAGACAGTGCAGCGCAGGTTATGGAACGTCAGCTTTTCAGTGAACCGCTGAGCCGGGCGTTGGACCAACTGAGCGCGGAGGAGCGTAACCTGCTGGTGCTGCGCATTTTTGAAGAGAGAACGTTTGGAGAAATCGGGGAAATCATGAACAAAAGCGAGGAAGCTATCAAGAAAAAATACGGCAGAACAAAAACAAAGCTCAAAAAAATAATGGAGCCCCTAAAGGAGGACCACAAATGCGTGAGTTACAAGACAGAACTCAAAAACAAAGCCTGAAATACACCGATCTGCAAGACAGGGGATTCAAAAACATGGACAAGCTAACCGAGCCAGAGAATGCCTTAAAAATCCAGGCTTTTGACGTTTCTGACAAAGTGATGGAACAGGTCTACCAAAAGGCGCCGCCCAAAAAGGGGAATATAGGAAAAATCCATTTCCAGCCTCGTATCACCGTCCCTATCATGATTTTGCTTTTTGTTGTAGGTGCCTCTGTGACCGGATACGCAGCTTCACAATATCTTGAATTCCGCAACAGTAAGGGCGACGTTGTATTAAATACCGCCAAAACACCTGCCGAAACGGACGCCTCCAAAACGTATTCCTCCACCTACACACGGTGGAACGAAGAGGTGAAGAACCGTTTGCAACCAGGAGAGTATGCCGCTTATTACGTCAAAGACGATTCTATGAACCAAAACAACCTATCTAATCTGGCCCTGTTTGCGTACAAACCGGCAGAACTTTCAAATTTTAACAGCTTACAAGATGAAATCAAGCGTACTGAGGCTCCATTATTCAGCAACCTCACTCATCTACCGGATGGCTATCAGTTTGAATTCGGATACGTCTATCCAATCGCTGCATATCCTGGGATGATGAATAAAAAGGAATATCGAGCTTTAACCGATAAACTGATGCAACAGGCCAAAGCTGCACCGAAGGGTGAAAATCTGTTTATTCAAAAGCTGAGATGGAACAAATCAAACTCCTCCTTTGTCCGGTATGCGAGAGGAAACGACTATGTAAACATTACCGTCACCAAATACACTCCTGAAGTCACAAAGACAACCATCATGCAAAATGAACAGGATTCGGCTGAGCAATTGACAATCAAAGGAACCAAGGCCTATTACATCAGGGCAAGTGAAGCAAGCAGGCCCTTGGAAGCAGGAAAAAATCGACTGGGATGGATCGATGAAAAAAGACATTTACACTACAACATATCCGATAACCAGGACAGCCCGCTGACCAAAGATGATTTGGTTAAAATAGCTGAGGATTTGCTTAATGCTTCATCGTAATAGATGTTACAGAAAGGTTTTGAAGAGAGACTATCCTGTACTAAGGACGGTCTCTCTTTGAGCAACGTTTTCGTACCTATTTCTCCCGTAACATTACGGCGTATACCACAATCTTTTAACTTCTATTAACTCCTGACCGTTGAACTTCATTCTGTATACATCTGGTTTGGATGTGTGTAGTAGAAAATTCAAGTCGTACTGCTTGTCATAATACCCCATCATCAACGTCATTATCGCCCCATGAGTGCCTAATGCAACTTTCTGTCCTCGATAGGTTTTTAACAATTCTTTTAGAACTGCTATACTTCGGTTCTGACAAACCGTATTAGACTCTCCTCCCTGTAAAGCAAAGTTTGGATCAGAAAATGACTTATCTAACAAAGGAAATAATTCCGCATCGGGCATTCGGTGGTCTTCATTCAAAAAGATCCTTTCTTTAAGATCTTCGAATACCAAAACTTCTTGTCCTGAACGCCGAGCCAGCTCTTGAATGGTCAGAATTGCTCGTTGATATGGACTTGAAACGAAAACCTCGATCCCCTCTCCCTTCAATAATTCAGTTATTCGATAAGCATCTGATTTACCTTTATCCGTTAAACCTCTTGTTCTTTCATTTCCTTCCGTCTTTGGTGACTCACCATGTCTCACCATGTAAATGAAAGTTTCCAAAATAGCCTCCTTAAAGGATATCGTTTTGTTCTCGTAATTCCTGAAACCTCCCATTAATTATAATTCTAGAGCAAATCTTTCGGTATGACCAATCAGTCTGCACTCACCATACACGAATTGATAATTGCTGTTACGATGTCATATAAATCTTTTTCTTTCAATAAATAACGCTTTACCACGGAAGCTGATCATCCATGTAATAGAATCCGCCTGTTGGACCCTCTTCCGGCAGAGTTGCCAGTCGGATCGCCGTTTTTGCTCCATCCTCCACCGACAGCTCCGCCTTTTCCCCACCCATTTGCGTTTTGACTAAGCCGGGGTGTACGGAATTGACCTTCAGATGTGTCCCGCTATTTTTTTGCGCCCAGTAGGCCGTCAGCATATTCAAAGCTGCTTTAGATGCCGCATAAGCCGGGGTAGCAAGCCGCTGCACCCGTTCATTGGTCAACTGAAATTGAATCGAGCCTATAGCGCTACTTTGGTTGACGATTCTGCCTGCTTTGCTCTTTAGCAGTAACGGCAACAGTGCTTCTGTAATCAAATAGGGTGCGAACGTGTTCACCTCAAAAGTATCTCTGAAAGCATCCCCGTCATAACCCGCTTTTTCTGCCAAAATGCCCGCATTGTTGACCAATATGTCCAGCCGTCCGTAAGTATCTTCGATGAATTGGGCCAATTCTGCGATATGTGCAGAATTCGTCACCTCGAGCTTCACGCCGACTGCCTGAATGCCTTCTTGCAACAACCCGGCGGCTGCTTCATCTGCTGCTGTTTTCGTACGTGCAGCGACTAATACCGTTATACCTTGCTGCCCCAGTTGTCTAGCAACCTCCAGTCCGATCCCTTTGCTTGCTCCGGTAATTAACGCGATTTTGCTTGTCATGTTTCATTTCCTCCTCGTTTTTTATTTATTGATTGTGATCAAATCAGACGTTTGGACATGACGCACGGTCGCCAGATGCTGGACATATGCAGCCTGGCTCGCGGTAATCTGCTCATCCGTCACATGGTTCGCATTATGGATAGCAAAAGGCGGCAGGTAATGAGCACTCACATAGTTGGCCAGCGCCTCCATCGGCTTCGCGATGTCCCGAATCGTGAACAGGTTGTAGCCGCCGGGCTGATACGAGGCCGCAGTTCCTGCCGTCGAGATGGCGATGCCGATTTCCTTCCCTTTCAAATGCTCCCCGTCAGGACCAAACGCCCAGCCGAATGCCAGCACTTCATCGAACCACTGCTTCAACAAAGGCGGTGTACTATACCAATAGAGCGGGTACTGGAAAATGATTCGATCATGGCTGTCCAGCAGAGCCTGTTCATGGGTAATATTAATCAGATGATCAGGATAGGCTTCATACAACACATGTACGGTCGTTTCAGGCTGCTGTCTCATGACCTCCGTCCAGGCTCGATTCATTCGGGAACTTTGCAAATTTGGATGTGCAACGATGATTAATGTTTTCATACTAACTCTCCTTTTCTATTTCAAAGTTTATGGGAATGATCGTTCTAGAAAAATGAAAAAAATTTGTTTTCGTTTATCGTCTATGTCTCTAAAATGCGTAGATTTAACTCAGCTATCCGTTGCAGCTTTTCTTTCGGAACGGAAGTCCGCACCATAACCCTTAGTCCCGCTAAGGCATTTTGCAGATACTCAGCCAACTCCTTCACTTCGTACTGTTGTGTAAACTCGCCGTTTTGCTGTCCCCACGTTACGATTTCTGCAAGCATTTTCTCCGATTTTGCAAAGGCCTTCGTCGCTATCTCGTCAATGTCCTCATCCCGAATCGCTAATTCAACAGCCGAATTCACGAACATGCAGCCGGGCGGTACGTCCTCTTCACCGTTAATGATGGAGTCAAAAATGAACTGAAGTGCCTGCTTAGCCGTCCGAGATTGCTTGATGCCTGCTGCCCACCTACCGTTAATACGCTCTCCGAATCGGTCCATCACTTTGAGGAACAAGGTATGCTTGTCGGTAAAGGTATCATAGATACTTCTTCGATGAATCCCCATATGTTCGACAAGATCATTCATCGAGGTTTTCTCATACCCCTGCTTCCAGAACAGCTTCATGGCCTTTTCCAGAACAACGTTTTCTTCAAATTCTTTGCTCCTGGCCATTCTATCTACCCCCTGACCACTTAGAATATGTCTGGATTAAATGGATCGACCTTTTGGAAACGATCGTTCTACATTGGTCATCGCATATCTTTTTCTTCTCTGTCTGGCTTTATCCTAACATATTGGGAACGATCGGTAAAGAATTATTTATTTTTCCCTTTATAACCCGTTCCATAATTACGGCAGTCACTATAGCAGATACCGATAAACACAGAAGCATTACAAAGTTTTGCACTCGTAAACAATCATTTTAGCGGTGGGGAGCTTCCCACCGCTTGGCGTTGTCGCTTATGCGACTTGAATACGTATCGTAAGATTACTGTGTATTTTATTAAAAATATTTGGATGATCGAATTTACTAGCCATGTAAAAATTAATGATGCAGCGGTTCTTTTTCGCCCAGACCCAGCGTCTCTGTTGTAGTATTATGGATCTCTTGGTAAAGCTCTGGGTTCTCCGCTAGCGACAACCCATAAGAAGGAATCATCTCTTTTATTTTTGGCTCCCACTCTTCCATATGCTGTGGGAAGCATTTCTCTAATACCTCCAGCATAACGTGAACAGCAGTAGAGGCACCCGGAGAAGCTCCAAGCAATGCAGCCACCGAGCCGTCAGCGGAACTAACCACTTCCGTACCAAATTGAAGAGTTCCTTTACCGCCCTCCGTATCTTTGATCACCTGCACACGTTGGCCTGCTACCACGATCCCCCAGTCCTCGATTTTGGCGTTGGGAATAAACTCGCGTAGTTCCTCCAAACGCTTTTCATTCGATAACATCACTTGCTGGATCAGGTATTTGGTCAATGCCATCTCTTTTGCCCCTGCCGCCAACATCGTAATGAGGTTATTGGGTTTTACGGAACCAATCAGGTCCAAGTTTGAACCCGTTTTCAAGAACTTTGGTGAGAAGCCGGCAAACGGGCCAAACAGCAGTGCTTTTTGGTTACCGATGTATCTTGTATCCAGATGCGGGACAGACATGGGAGGAGCACCAACCTTCGCTTTACCGTATACTTTTGCATGATGTTGGGCGACCACTTTAGGATTGTTACATACCATAAATAGTCCACTTACCGGGAATCCCCCGATATATTTGGACTCAGGAATGCCGGTTCTTTGCAGTAAAGGTAGACTTCCGCCACCACCACCGATAAAAACGAATTTGGCAGTATGATATTCGATTTTTCCGTTATCCAGATTATGCACTTTGACTCTCCACGAGCCGTCGCTCGCACGTTTAATATCCTTTACACTATGCTTGTATTTAATCTCGACATTTTTGCTTTTTAAATGGTCAAACAACATGCGTGTTAAAGCACCAAAGTTGACATCTGTTCCAGAGTCGATTTTGGTTGCCGCAATCGGTTCATTCAATGTACGACCTTCCATAATCAGCGGAATCCATTCCTTTAACTTTTCAGGGTCATCGGAAAATTCCATGCCTTGAAACAGGGAAACACTTGAAAGCGCTTTAAAGCGCTTTTTTAAAAAAGATACGTTTTTTTCACCCATTACCAAACTCATATGGGGTATTGGCCTGATAAAGTCCTGTGGATTACGAATCAAATTACTGTTGACAAGAAAAGACCAAAACTGTCTTGAGAGCTGAAACTGTTCGTTGATATTAACCGCTTTACGAATATCTACAGATCCGTCTGATTTTTCGGATGTGTAGTTCAGCTCGCACAGTGCAGCATGACCCGTGCCTGCATTATTCCATTCGTTAGAGCTTTCTTCTCCTGCACTTGCCAGTTTCTCAAACACTTTAATTTCCCATTCCGGTGCTAACTCTTTCAGCAATGATCCCAGAGTCGCGCTCATGACCCCGGCACCAATTAAGATAACGTCTGTATTTTTCTGAATACTATTCATAAAAACCTTCCTTATCTCTTATATTTGCAAAAAAGAGCAGGCCCTCCTGCTTAACTGACTCAAGAAGCAAGGCTCCACTCAGGAACATACCTTTTCTATCTCCATTATAACTTAAATATAATCATTTAAAAATTATATCTACTTTTATCTGATAATTATAAATCATTTCTGCTAAAAAGTGAGAATTTTCTTCGCGAAAATAAGAATTGAACTCCGTTTTTTTATAAGAAACCTAGCTGTTTTTGTTACTCCCGTGGATTACAGCTTCCCAATAATTAAATCAACAGTTTATGTATATGAATAACCAGGAATTGTTATGTGGGATTTCAAGAATTAACACGTGATTCATCTAGGACCCGTACGCCAACTGTACAATGCGTAGAAATCAAGTAAAATAAGGGACAGGTAGCGAAGATACCCCATGACCTGGACTATTTTTAAAATATTTTCTTTTTGTCAGGTAAGAACGGCTTCCGGACTGAAATGCTAAAGAAGCAGAATCCGCAATGATTCTGCCATCCTTGTAGGAATGGAGACTAGAGTGCTATGAGGAGAATAGTAGTTAGTGGAAATACGTATTTGTGGAATTATAGAACGGTCAGAGATATTTACTGTAGATCCAAGTTGACTATTATTTCTGAAAATAAAGATATAAAATTTATAATTCTGTTTACTACTAAAGATACAATTGTCACTGGTAGCCCTTTGAATGATGGATTACGGGTGATGAAAGAGGATAAACAATATTCTATTAATCTTAACCAACCTAAGTATGTTGCTGAAGTGTTGCAGTATATACTTGGTATGGAGTTAGATGTGACAGTGAAGAAAGTGCATGAGCTAAATGGTAATGAATTGTTGGTTAGTATGGGGTATCAGGATGTGACCGGGCTTTTGATATAAACTAAGCCCGCTCTACATCCAGAACTTGTTGTCATTTATGATACGGTTCCGTATACACCAACTGGTTTCTCTCTGAATCCCAGCGCCATGCTAAATCACCTTGCAGCCACAAGCCGCCATACCACTCGTCTATTCCCTTCATCTTCACCCAGTCATGTGCCCCCGCCGTTATATTTCTCCCTACTTCCGTTAATGCAACAACGCATTGGTCAAAGGATGGAGTTGTTTTCTTTTGATGATCAGGAAATGAGTGGGGCCCTTGAATCTCTAATAGTGCATGTGGTTGTTCCGACATATTCCTTAAACGATACCAAAATTCCAAATCACCCATTCCTAGACCACTCATTCGGTTCCCGATCTGCTTAAACAGCTCTTGTGGAGAATTCACTCCTTGCTGGACGAGTTCCAGGGTTGTCTGCTCTACGATGCCCAGCCCATTCATGGTGGAAGGTAGACGAGATAGGTGCAGTTCAAGTGCCACATGAGCAAAAGGCAGGGCAAATGTATCTTCACGTAAAATGTCAACATGCCGCGTTATATCCGGGGAAGTATATGCCTCCCAGATTTTTTTGCCCGTCTCAAGCTCCTGCTGACCGATCTGCTGCCACGTGCCTGACAATTTTTCTAACTGCTTCGTTGTAAGCTGTCCTAAGCCCCTAAACGGATCAATACCGGGGTAGTTGCCGATACACAGCAAGCTCAGTTTGGTTTGACCTAGGGTCTGCGTCGAAAACCAGTGCAACAAGTAGCTTAGCATCAGCTGGTCGAACAAATCGTGCTCGAACCATAGCACGACTTCGTCATACTTATGAAAGTTATGCAGAACCTGCTCCTGAGTCTTGCAATTGGACACATAGTCTTCCCCTGGGATACCGAGAGTTTTCTCTAAATATTCCACTCTAGCTGCTCTCGATGAGTGCTCGCTCATTTCAAGGGAAACCGGACCTACCGGATACACTTCTCTCCAGACCAAGATATCCCCACGAATGGTCCCTTTCCTCAGCTTGTCACCGACATGATCTCCGTTAACTATATGTAGCACCGACTCTCCTCCTTCATAAATATCGTTAAACATGGATACAAAGTCGGTGACAAGTAGTGAAGCTCTCAGCTTATTGCGGGCATCAAACAACCGTTTTTTCAGCACAGATGGAGATACGCTTAGATAGCTTGATATTTCACCGATTGAGTACCCTTGAAAATAGTACAGCTGAACCGCCAGTTTTAACTTGTCAGATAAACCCTCGACGGATTGATGAAGCTTTTGATGCCATTCCCTTCTCTCTGCGATGAGTTCCACTTCATATTTCTCCACATCCATTACTATAGTTTCGGCCAACGGCATCATCGTGGGCCTCTTCCGGCGCAAAAGACGATGACATTGACGTTCGACAATGATCTTGAACCATCCAGGGAACGCCTCTGCTTCCTGTAATTTATGGAGATTGGCAAAAGCCTCAGCGAACGCCTCCTGAACTGTATCCTCTACCAGACTCCAGTCCCCCAACCTCGTATATGCTACTGAAAAAGCCATCCCACTGAAATGCTGCACGATCTGCTTCCAAGCATTTTGATCGCCTAGCCGAGCTTCCTCAATCCAACACTGCACCTCTTGCACCTCCTCTGTATGCAAATTCTATATATAAGTGCCGGTATTGCTGCAAATGGTTACTTTGTTTGATTGAAGTTGCGAAAAACCTATAGCAAGTTTAGAGCCATCCCTTATAGGATGGCCCTCTCTAATTAAACTATCGTTTCCCGTAATTATAAATACTTCATCATGATGTTTGAAACGGTCTGTTGTTGATTCCCCCAATCATAATCGGAGTTATCCAGTATAAAGGATTGAAAAGGAAGTTGCTCAATAATGTGCAATTCTAGCTCTCGTCGATACTCAAGGAACTGAATATATCCTTCGTACCCGTGCAGCCCCTTATTCTTTCCATAATCCTGCTCTGTATGGTACCAAATCACAAAATCCAGCCACTCTGGAGACCTCATCGTTTTCACTCGCTCAATCGTCTCATGGATGTGAGGTTGCCTTCAACGATACCAATTTCGTTTTCGTAGCTGGTAAATTCGCCATAGTATCACATCCTTATGAATTAAGAATCCTCTGACGAGCAATAAAAAAGCATTGGGTCTTGAGGACTGACCCAATGCTTTTATAGATGAACTATAATTATTTAATTATTACGTATTCCAGGTTAACCAGTTTTGCATAAGTAACAATTTGGTCTGTGGTTAGATTCAAGGAAACCACGGTATGGTGACCGCCACCGTTCTCAATCCATGCTTTAACTCCATCTTGGAAGTTTGGCTTCACGTTCCACAGTACACGAGCCACTGGAAGTTTTGGAGCAGGAACTGTTGGTTCAAATGCAGTAACCTCATTGATCAGCAGTTTATAATGGGTGCCAAAGTCAGCCATGGAAACAACTACACCGTCTCCTGCCTTACCGTCAAATACCAGACGGGCTGGATCTTCACGATCGCCGATACCTAACGGAGACACGATGATTTTAGGCTTGTTGCTTGCCAACGTTGGGTCAACTTCAAGCATATGGGATTGAAGGATCGATTCCTGACCCGCTGCTAATTCATAGGTGTAGTCTTCCATAAAGCCAGTGGATTGGTTATGGCTCATGACTTTAAGCAAGCGATCGAGCGCTGCAGTCTTCCAATCACCTTCACCAGCAAATCCGTATCCTTGTGCCATCAGACGTTGAACGGCAAGACCAGGAAGCTGTTTCATACCATAGAGGTCTTCAAAGTTTGTTGTGAAGGCAGTATAGCCGCCATCATCCAGGAATCGCTTAATAGCAATTTCATAGCTTGCTTGCACTCTTACGCTGGATTCCCAAGCTTCCTTGCTGTAAGTACCATAATCAAATTCATAGAGTTCGGAGTATTCCGCGAACAAAGCATCAATTTCTTCTTCCTTCACAGCATTGACGTACTGAACAAGGTCGCCAATTCCGAAATAGTCAACGGTCCATCCAAATTGAATTTGGGCTTCAACCTTATCACCTTCCGTAACACCAACGTTACGCATGTTGTCGCCGAAACGGGCAACTTTGATATTGAGGCTTTCGTTATAAGCAACCGCTACATCCATCCACTCTGCGATTTGCTTTTGCACTTCTGCACGTTCCCAGTAACCTACAACCACTTTATTCTGTTTCTTCAAGCGGGCGTTGATAAATCCATATTCACGGTCACCATGAGCTGCCTGATTGAGGTTCATGAAGTCCATATCAATCGTAGCCCAAGGAATGCTTTCATTATACTGTGTAGCCAAATGAAGCAGCGGCTTTTGCAGCAATTTAGTACCACGAATCCACATTTTTGCAGGTGAGAAAGTATGCATCCAAGTGATGACACCAGCAACCTCGTCACGATAGTTGACTTCTTTCATAAGGCTGGTGATTTTGTCTGCACTAACCGCCAGATCCTGCAATACTAGCGGATAAGGCAGAACGCCGCTCTTATTTAGGGCATCGGTCATTTCCTGTGCGTGTGCTTTGACTTCTGCTAATGCTTCTTCTCCATACAGATGTTGTGAACCTACGACAAACCAGAACTGTTTTGTACCTACTGTTGACATAACATTCATCCTCTTTTCTTCGTTTGTTAGTTTAGTTGGTCTTATTTTTGTCCGTAGTAAGCGTCTTTCCCATGTTTGCGCAAATAGTGTTTATCTAGAATACGCTGCGGCAATTCTTCAGCAAAATGATTCAATTCCCGTGCGAATAAGTTCATTTTCGAAACTTCTTCCAACACGACGCTATTCATAACTGCGGATTTCGCATCTTTCCCCCAAGTGAAGGGAGCGTGACCCTTAAGCAGGACACCCGGCACTGCTAAAATATCCAGCCCGCGCTGCTCAAAAGTTTCGATGATGACACGGCCGGTTTCGGCTTCGTAGCCACGATCAATCTCCTCTTGTGTCAGGAAACGAGCACAGGGAACAGAACCATAGAAGGTGTCTGCATGAGTAGTTCCCATTACAGGTACATCCAGGCCTGCTTGAGCCCAAATCGTCGCCCAAGTCGAATGCGTATGCACAATACCGCCGATCTCTGCGTAGTGCTTGTAAAGTACGGCATGAGTCGGTGTATCCGATGAAGGTCTCATCTCTCCTTCAACAACATTGCCGTCAAAATCAACAACTACCATATCGCTAGGTTTCATCGTGTCATAACTAACACCACTCGGTTTGATAACGAATAAGCCACGCTCACGATCAACCGCGCTTACGTTACCCCAGGTGTATTTCACGAGTCCATGTTTAGGCAAATCCAGATTGGCTTGATATACTTCTTCTTTCAGCTGCTCTAACACGTCAATTCCTCCAGTTTTCCACTAGATTATCTACAGCAGCCTGCTCAATCGCCAGGCCTTGTGTGTAGCGTTCTAGGAATGTTTCGAATCCCTTAACATCGGAACGGTCAGGATGAATCTCTTGTCCCTCAACATCTCTGAATACTTTTTGGTCGAGGAAGTCTTCCAGACTTTCTTGTTGATCCTTGTTCATCATGTAAGAAGCCAGAATAGCCATACCCCACGCTCCGCCTTCTCCAGCTGTTGACATCACGGATACCGGAACATCCATGGCTGCCGCAACAATCTTTTGTCCGACGATAGGGGTTTTAAATAAACCACCGTGAGCCAGAATGCTGTCAATTGCGACGTTTTCTTTCTTTGTCAGAATATCCATCCCGATTTTCAGAGCAGCAAACGCAGTGAACAGATGAGTACGCATGAAATTGGCCAAATTGAAACGGCTCTCAGGGGAGCGGACAAACAATGGCCGGCCTTTCTCTATTCCGGTGATATTCTCTCCTGACAAATAGCCGTAGCTAAGTAAGCCGCCGCCATCTGGGTCTGCTTCCAAAGCCTTGTTCAGCAACACACTGAATAATTGATTTGGATCCGCCTTTTGCCCCATGGCCTCATAGAACTCACGGAACAAGCCCAGCCAAGCATTCAGATCACTTGAACAGTTGTTGGCATGAACCATTCCGACCGGATTACCATTTGGTGTGGTCACCAGATCAATTTCCGGATATACCGCTGAAAGGTCCTTCTCTAATACAATCATCGCAAAAACCGAGGTTCCCACAGACACGTTGCCGGTACGTTTTCTCACACTATTCGTAGCGACCATTCCTGTTCCCGCATCACCTTCTGGAGGACAAAGCGGAATACCTGGTTGTAAATCGCCAGATTTATCTAAGATTTTGGCTCCCGTTGCGGTTAGTACACCTGCCTGCTCGCCCGAGATATGAACTTTAGGAATAATGTCTTGTAACTTCCAATCGTAACCTTTGGCTGCAACGAGTTCATCAAACTGCTTAACCATCGACTCGTTATAATCATGTGTAGTCTCATCAATTGGGAAAATACCCGAAGCGTCTCCGATACCAATTGCTTTGTTGCCAGTCAGCAGCCAGTGGATATATCCAGCCAACGTCGTCATAAAATCAATATGAGAAACGTGTTGTTCTTCGTTCAATATCGCTTGATACAAGTGAGCAATACTCCATCGCTCAGGAATGTTGAATTGGAATTTATCAGTTAAAGCTTTTGCTGCAGCCCCGGTTGTCGCATTCCGCCAAGTCCGGAACGGAACAAGCAACTCACCCTTGCTGTCAAAAGCCATATATCCGTGCATCATTGCAGAGAATCCTATAGAACCAACCGTATGAAGGGTGACTCCATATCTTTGTTCAACCTCTTGTTTCATTTCACTATAAGCCTCTTGCAGACCCGTAATGATAGTCTCTAAGTTGTACGTCCAATATCCGTCTACCAAGAGGTTTTCCCACTCATAGCTTCCAGATGCGATTGTTTCAAAACGATGATCAATCAGTACTGCCTTGATACGTGTGGATCCAAATTCGATACCAAGTGAGGTTTCTCCCTTAGTAATCGCTTGTTTAATGTCTTGATCCATGCTCACGTTACTCCTCTCTCTGAACAACTGTTATAACTGCAATAATCAAAGAAGGCGCTTTCTTTTGTTTACAGCCTTAGTATATTTTTTGTGCGTACATTTGTCAACACGAAAACATAGTTATGCCTACAAATAGTATGATGAACCGAGTATTTTTCTATTTTATCTTTAGTATTTATACAGATAGGACAATAGATTATAATAAACTCATAATTATGCTAAAATATGTACATACAAATATTATGGATGCATCAATTAGTATTAGAACAACTTGGAAAGAAGGAATAAAGTGAAACCAAAGTATCAGGTTATCCTTGAGGATATAAAAAGCAACATTCTTTCAGGAGCATACAGCGTAGGAGAACAAATTCCAACGGAATTGGCTTTGCAGGATAAGTATAAAGTTAGTCGCCAGACGGTTCGCAAGGCTATTTTAGAACTATCCAACGAAGGTTTTTTAAGAAGTGAAAAGGGATCGGGCACCTATGTCAGCAACCAATTTCGATCAAAAACCGGTGGGAATTCCAGCAATAAAACCATCGGAGTCATCACGACTTACATCTCTGATTACATCTTCCCCTCTATTATTCGCGGGATTGAAGCCAGATTAAATGAAGATAATTATTCATTACTATTAGCGAGCACCAATAATGATGTCGCACAGGAAAAGAAAGCTTTGGAGATGATGTTGTCCTTTGGTGTAGACGGTTTGATCATTGAGCCTACAAAGAGCAATCTATATAATCCCAATATCGCTTACTATCTGACGTTCAAGGAACAGGATGTTCCATTCATCATGATTAATGCCTATTATGAAGAGTTGGAGGTTCCTTACTTCTGTCTCGATGACGTACAATCCAGCTATCTGGCAACCAAAGAATTGATCGCTAACGGACACACACAGATTGGCATCATTGCCAAAATGGACGATTTACAAGGGAAGTATCGAATGAAGGGTTATATCAAAGCGCTTGGAGAAGCCAAATTACGCTTTCACCCCGAGCAAGTGCTCTCATTCTATACAGAAACGAAGCAGGATCTGTCCACCAATTTGAAGAAATTCCTGACCGAACAAAGAGACGATTTAACCGCAATTGTCTGCTATAACGACGAGGTGGGATTAGAAGTTGTACATGTATGCAGACAGCTTGATATATCCGTTCCCGAAGATTTGTCCATTATTGGCCAAGACAATTCCTATATCTCCAAAAATGCGAACATCAAACTAACGACATTGACACACCCACAGGAACAAATGGGCCGGGATGCCGCCGATTGGGTTATTAAGAAACTGCAAGGGAAGAAGGATCTAAGCAACCAAACCTATTATCAGCCCGTGTTAATTGAAGGAGAGACGGTAAAGAAGAAACTGAAGTGAAAGGGTTCATAGCCCCTT
The DNA here is from genome assembly GCF_019042715.1 of Paenibacillus sp. AK121. NCBI lineage: Bacteria > Bacillati > Bacillota > Bacilli > Caryophanales > Paenibacillaceae > Paenibacillus > Paenibacillus sp. AK121. The sequence continues at coordinate 88,074 of NZ_JAHPJM010000002.1, read as the reverse complement.
TAAACCTAGTGCCTAATTGTCATATGACACTTTGGAGTGATTTGGTATGGTGGGTGACGAAATGTAACTTGTTGGTATGACAAATCCTTTGCCATACTTGGTTTTGCCGGACGCATAAGGCAAAAATACATTTCAAGGAGAAACCATTCATGGAAAAAATGATTTACACCATTCTCGCGGTTCTATTATTATCTACTACGATAACTACCGCATGTATGGCACCCAACGGCGCGTCAGTTGCCGCACCCGTTAACATACCAGTTGCATCTGAAAAGGCTAGCTTGGAGGGGCCGCGAGATGCCAAGGAACTAGAGGCTTTTGCAGATGGTGTTTTTGCGGACAAGATGAAAAAGTTTAATACCGTGGGTTCTAATTTTGTGGTCGTCGCAGGTGGGAAAGTGATACTAAGCAAAGGTTACGGGTATGCCGACAAAGGCAAAAAAATCCCTGTTGATAAAAATACCGTTTTTCAAATCGGCTCTGTTACAAAGTCATTCACTGCATTGGCAGCTATGCAGTTGGTTGATAAAGGAAAAATGGATTTAAAACACGATATCCAAGAGTATTTAGGAGGAATAAAGGTTCCGAATAAAACAGGAAAAAAACTGACGATGTTTGATCTACTTACATATTCAAGTGGATTTGATGAACCAGATATTCTCATGGAGATGCATCCAGAATACGCGGACAAATATTTTCCAATGAAGAAGTACATTGCATCAAATATGCCAACTGTGGTCAGGCCTCCAGGAGAAGCGTACACTTATGACAATTTTGGTTTCATGCTAGCGGGATATGCAGTAGCAAACGTAACGGGTATGTCGTATTCCAAATATATGGAAAAGAATATTTTCAAACCGTTAGGCATGAATTCGACGAGTGTGCGGTTTACCCCCCAATTGTTAAGCAGAATGGCTGCTCACTATGGACCAACAGGTGAACTGATTCCCTTGGACGGGTTTAAACCAACGGAAAAACCTGAAGGCGGTATCGTTTCAACCGCAGATGACATGGCAAAGTACCTCATTATGCACCTGAACAAAGGCAAGTACAAAGGTAAAGAAGTGGTGAGCCCAAAGAGCATAGAGCAAATGCACACATACCAATTATTCCCTGACAAGGAGTTCCCGGTTACAACAATTGGATTCGAAGGCTACTTCAAAGAGAAGATGAATAATCAGCATGTGATTCTAAAAGGAGGGAATGTTACAGGGCATTCTTCCTTGATTGTTATTCTGCCTGAGAAGAATACAGCGATGTACATGTCCTACAATAACGACTCCATGATGAGTCTTGACGTGTATGAAGAATTTATGAATCATTATTATCCGAGAAAATCGGAGGTTCCAAAGTCAACCTACGCGACATTAAGTGAGCAGCAGGCCCAAGACTACGTGGGATTATACCAAAACACGCGTATCGCTGCCTTAAGGACGAAGGTTTCGTATTCGGACGGAAAATTAATAATGGAGACAGGAACATCAGGCAAACATACACTAAAAATGATCCACCCTTTATTATTTGAAGATGAATCAGGTAATAAATTGACGTTTAATAAAAATGAAGCAGGCCATATTGCATATTTGTATTACATGCAGCTCCCAGACCTCGTTGCTTATGCGCAAAAAGTAAACATTGATTCACCATTTTCTGATGTACCTGCGGATAGTAAATATATTTCATATATAAACAACCTTAATGCTTTGGAAGTCATGAGCGGAAAGTCAGCCAACCTCTTCGATCCGAAAGGAACGATGACTCAGGGAGAATTCTCAGAAGTGCTACTGCGCGCCCACGGGTGGTATAAACAACCTTTCATGATTGAACCGAATAAGAAGCAGATGATGGCCGGACTACGTAATTATCAGCCTAATTCTCCTATCACTAGACAAATGGCGGCGGTAATGATCCAGAACCTGAAACAGGTTGAGCCTGGAATTAAGGTTAAATTGAGTGGCGAAACGGATGCTTGGGCAGTTAAAGCAGTCACAGCTTTGGTTTCCCAAGGTATCATGGACCCGAATACCAAGATCAATGTAGACGGCTCCATAGACTTCCGCTCCAAACAGCTTTTGAAGCGTCAAGAAGCCAGTGCCTTGTTGGATCAAGCATTTAATTACTATATGTTGCCAATCAGTCACTAATTCAAAAGATTAAATAGAAAAAGTAAAATAATACTCCTAATATACAAAAACGCTACTGACAACGGAACATCAGTGGCGTTTTACATTTTTCCGGATTCCTCGTAAATCCGATTTCGGAATGTTCAGGCTCTGCCACGCCATAATTAAATCAAAGGTGAGCTCGCAGGTGCCGATCATCTTTTAACCAACATATAGTGAGGGGGAAAATAATGAAAAGCCAATTAAGAAATATTACGGTTGACGGTTATGCATTCGTTTATTGGTATACAGGCGGGTCTAGCTTCATCTTAAACCTATCTCCGAAAGAGAATAAAAACATCAAAATTACGTTAATGTTCCAGGCAGACCCTCCTGAAGAAGAGCCTCACACTTCTTGGTCCTTTTATGACATTTCAGCACAAATTAATGGAATGGAAACTGTCATTCATCTGGGTAAACCCAAGCATATCGCTGAAATCATCTCTTACTTGATAGCAAAACGACAAGAACTTTGGGTCCAGGGGAAGCCTCACGTTCTGGATCATGCCTGGGATTTACTAAAGGAAATGGGCTATTGCGAGTTAAAACCGATTTGGATTAGACAGTGGTAGTGATAATGGTTTGTGGACTAGCCCCCTCTGACCACCCAAAGGGAGCTTAAAGTCCACAGGTTAACGATTATTCGTTATTCGGCGTGGTCGGACTAGCCGAGGGCATCAAGCCTTTAACGGCGCCGAGAAACGGGCGAATGGACTTGATCATACCGTAACCCATCTTCACAACCGGGACAAATTTCTGGATCATACCGAACAGCCGTAAGCCGCCGCCGAGCATACCTCCAAGCCCTCCTGCGCCCGCAGTTGCACCGCCAAGTCCACCAAGTCCGCCGAACAGCGAGCCCATCATCGGTAGGAATGCCGACACCTTGGCATCCGGCTTGCGGGAGCGCGAACGGCCAGATGGTTTGCGTGCGCCGCTTCTCCGGTTACCGAGACGGACGCCTGGGGCATGCAAACCAGCTCTGCGTTTGAGAGATCGGGAATCTTGCTTCCCGGAAGAAGCACGTGGGGGAGCTCCAGCACTCGCAAGTACCAACCCGCCACGATTAACGTCAGTGATGTAGCCGACGTAAGTCTCTCCGTTGTGCAGGGTGACACAGACCGGACGGCCCTGAAACTTCTTAGCCCGTGCACGCATCTCTTTGGATTGTGCCATGGAAGTTCACCTCGCTCACTGATTATAATTCAGTTTACGCCAGGGGCGGGCTGCCTGCTTGTGCGAATGGGGCATAAGCACGCCGAAAATCGTTTGATGGGCTCACCGCGTTCAAGTCCTCCCGAGGGTCCCTACGCTATATCAAGAGAATTGCCAAAAACCTGCTACTGGATGTTGTATCTCAGTTGTCCCCATTTTGGCGAAAATATATAGTGATCCAAAACCAAAAGGATAATTGTAATCCTCCTGAAGCAACGTTTCGGGGTAACCATCTTCATCTACCTGAAATAAAAAAGAGAATGATTCCTCCTTCAGCTTTGCAAAATAATAGTCTTCATTTTGAATAAGTCTCGGGTTTCCGCCTACTTTGATCAAAAAAGGCTGATCCATCGATTTTTCGTCATGGCTTAGTTCCCCGTTTGAAATTGTATGCTTTATAAGTCCCGGGTTAGTAAACATATCTTTAACGCTTTCAGTCGAAATGGGATGCTCAATCACCTTGATCGAGCAATTAGGATAAATGTTATTTTCCAAATACTCCTCATAGTCTTCAGGGATGAAGATCGAAATCATGCTCTCAGGTTTAAAGGGATGGACGAGGCTCAAGTAAAAAACATATTTTTGGTTACCTTCGTGAATGAGGTCTTCTTGATCATCAAAGCATTCAGGTGCATTCCCACCGATCCAGCCTGCACTATGTTCGTTCGATAGATCCGATCCCGCATAATAAAGAATACAATTTGTTCTCTCAACTAAAATATTCTTTTGGTTTTCATTAGGCATTTTACAACTCTCCCTCAAGAAACTTAACGAGGTGCTTAAATGCGAATACCCTTACTCTGCCGCTTCCGCCAGCCATGCTTGCATAGCCGGAGACTCCGCCCGATTCAAACGTAAGGCGATTTCGGTATTGATCTCATCTGGCGGCATGACCTCGACAAGGACGCATACAGACTCTCGCGGTTGATTCAAGGCAAATACGCCTTCATCATCGAGCCTTTTCATCGCTAGCTCCATGGCCTTCAGCCTCGAATCAAATTCACGATTCCATTCGTCAGCTTCAAGTTCCGCAATGGAAGGACGCTCCATAAACAATTGTTTAACATCATCGAAGTTCTCATCCCTGAAACAACAGTAGGGTGAATCGGCATAGGACCATTTGATGAGTTCCGCAATCGTTGATCCCGGCGTGCCGCTTTCTTCTCCTTGTCTGGCCGCTTCCCTCTCCAAGGCCTCCCATGACCAGGCGGAGATGCTTGGCGCATGTCCCTCTCCAGTCGTAAATAGCGTGCAGTAATAGTAACGTTCGCCATTTTCAAACAGAGTGCGAAAGGACGTCCTAGCCACATCGGCAATCTCTGCCGTCAGCGCCTCTATCTCTTGCTTCGGTTTCATGACATTCGCCCCTTAGCCCCATAAAATATATATCTTATTTCCATTATAAAAATTGTTTGTCCTAAATCTACCTACTTCTTGCCTGAATCCTGGAAATAAGCGCTTAAAAACAGAGTTGGAGAAAAGGAAATGAAAGAGGGGCTGGCACAACCAGCCCCTCTTCTATAATGCTCTCGTCAATCTATATCCTGCTTGAGCTGAATCTCTTTCCACTTCTCCTTCAAAGCTTTTAAATCTTTTACGAAGAACCTAAATAAATTGGGTCGTCTTCTTACTGCAAGCGGGTGATAGGTGAAGCTGATGGGCGTACCCTGCAACTCATACCAGCTGCCTCGTAACTCCTTGACACTGGCACCCTCCTTATTAGAGAATATGGCTTCCACTACGACATTACCAAATCCAAATAATACAAGCGGCTGCTTCTGAAAGAGCTGCAACTGTAGATGAGGGAGACACGCCGCTCTAGCCTCGGGTTTATTATAGGCACGTATCGGCCGGCATTTTAGCAAATAGGTGACATAAACATCATTTACGTCTATCCCGGCCTCTCTCATGCCGTATTGGAGTGTTTCCCGGGTACCGCATAGAAACGAGTTTCCTTCCCGATCCTCCCGGGCTCCGGGGTTATCCAGAATCATCATAAGCGGAGCCTTCGGATTTCCTTCACCCCAGATGACACGATTCCGCTGCTTGGATAGCTCGCAAATTTCACAATGCTCTATACCATTGGGTGCTTGTCGTGCAGCTCCTTCCTTTCACACACAATGAATCTATTATGCCCACCTCAAGCAAAAACTTGCCTAAGGTTCAGCATAACGGGTCCATCGGAAAAAGTAAGGGCAGCTAAACTGGATCAAAAGAAGCGTAAAAAAAAATCGCGTCCTCCAGAGGAGAACGCGATATAAACCAGCTTGACTCCGTATTTCAACATCGTCATTTAAGCTTTCGGGCAACCACCGCTAACCGACCGTTTTCGGTCGAGTACTCACACGTAGACAGTACAATAAGCTTGTCGCCATAACGGGGGGTTATACCCGTTTCATATAGAGCAAGTTTTTGGATGTTCTGAACATACGAATCGAACTCGACGGGCGTACTTACTTTCTCAATCTGGTAGTATTTAAATACATCATCTGATTTGCGATAAACCTGTGACAGAATAACGGCAACAACCTCATACTCTTCCTTTTCATAAAGTGTACTGAACTGGAACGTAGCATGCTCCTTATAGAAGCTTTCTTGCTTATACTTCATCAAATCTTTGAACATCCAGCCGTTTTTCATATGATGTCCGTGAATCAGTAAAATATCGGAACCGTTGATTCGGCTGTGCTCGTCCAAAAAGGGGAGACCGAGTTTGCTCTTCTTTTTATCGAAATCATGATCGAGATAGTACTGCTCATCTTGTGGATTCTGCATAACCGGGTACTCAATTCGGGTACCGTTAATCTTCAGCCAACCGACGATGTCCGGGTTTCTCTCGTAAAGCTCTCGAAATTCGGGAAGCATGACCGGCTCATTCGCTTTCGTAATCAAAAGGGAGGGGATCGCCTCCCCTCCTCCTTTGTCCGATTGTTCCTCCCAAACTTTTGCTAACTCTTCGATTTTCACTTGATCGGCATAACCCCACAGGAAAATTCTCGCTATATTGGCGAGAGAGAATACCAACACAAGGAAGGAAACGGCGATAAGAACTTTTTTAGTTTTACTCATTTTCTTACCGCCTTTCCGGTTACTGAATATGCTTTTTCTTCTTGCCGCTGAGTAAACAGAATCCAATCGTAATCAAGGATATCAGCGCCAAAACCATATAGAAGATTGGCGATGGACTGCTATCCCCTGTTTTCGGAGCATCGTCCAGCTCGTAATCGCCATTGGCGACTTCATTGTCGACGCTACCGCTTGCGTTGTTGCCTTTGTTGATTTCGTTGTTCACGTTGCCTGCTCCGTTATTAACGTTGCTTGCTCCGTTGTTCACGTTGCCCGCTCCGTTGTCGACGTTGCTTGCTCCGTTGTTCACGTTGCCTGCTCCGTTATTAACGTTGCTTGCTCCGTTGTTCACGTTGCCCGCTCCGTTGTTCACGTTGCTTGCTCCGTTGTTAACGTTGCTCGCTCCGTTGTCGACGTTGCTTGCTCCGTTGTTCACGTTGCTCGCTCCGTTGTCGACGTTGCTTGCTCCGTTGTTCACGTTGCTTGCCCCGTTGTTCACGTTGCCTGCTCCGTCGTCGCTGTTATCGGTACCGCTACTGCCACTGCCGGACCCAGTTCCGCCGCCACTGCCGCCGCTATTGCCGCCACCACCGCCGCCGGAACTTATCGGCTTCAACTGTATATCGTGGCGTACGATGTCGCTTCCGACCGAGATAGTTGGGCTTGTATACGCATCATACCCGGCTTTGGTTACAACCAGGTAGTAATCCGTGTTCGGGAATACCATGTATGCATATGCGCCGTTTGCGTCACTGTTCTGACTTGGGCTGGCGTTATCATTCGGTGCAAAGCCCGGAATCACTGGCAGCGTTACTTTCGTGCCCGGCACGATGCCGTTCGCTGTGTTTCCTGGCGTATCAGCATAATATAGCGTCACTTCAGCGCCTTCAATCACCATGCCGGTTGTTGCATCCGTAATGATGCCATACGGGTCAACGAGCCCTTGGGAAATATTCAATTCCCCGTTGGCCTTCACATCCAGATCCGCTTGAAGGACCGTTAATTCTTGACCTGGCGCCACTTCGTAGCGCACTTCCATTTTGTAAGTCTTCGCGGCTAAACCGTCCGCTGAGAAGACGCCGTTCGACTCTAGGTTGAACGCTTTGGGCGCGCCATTCTTATCCACTACATACTGGTTGCTGGCATCCCGCAAGTAGATGTGCATCTTGCCAGCGAGCTTGCTGTCCAGCAGCGAAGTCTGCCCTTCAGGCTGCTTCAGAAGCACAATACCTACCGCCGTAATATCAGCCGGAACGGTCTCGTCCGTCACACTGCTGTCCACATTTGCTTTTTGCGTGAACTCGACAGGCACATCCTTTCCGCCTACCGGATACCACTTCGTAAATGTGATCGTGTAATCGGTATCTGCCTCGGCAATGACCGAATACTCACCTTTCTCATTCGTCTGAATCGTCTGCTTCTCGCCTGTCTTCAGATTGGTCACTGTGATGGATGCATTCGGAATGACTTCTCCTGTGTTGTTGTCACGCAGCACGCCTTCCAGAACTGGAAGCTGGCGGGTATTCACAAAGTGTGCTTCAGCCGCGCTTTTCACCGGAATGGTACCCGTGCGAATGAGACTTGCGGGATCTGTCACATAACCGTCGTCCGTGTAATTATCTTCGGTCACCGTATATTGGAGGTACGTAGGAAGTCCTTCCACAATGAACAGTTCCTCATCTTTAAGCTCAAAGGTATCCCCACTTCTGATGGTGCCCTTACTGCCGTCCGACTTCTCATAGGAGTAGGAGCCGTTTGCTCCCTCGCCTGTGAAGGTGACCTTGTACTTGAACGCCTTCGTTTTGTTACCGCCATTACCTTGAACCTTGTTGCCAATTAGCAGGCTCCCCGTCATGACTCGCATGTTCTTGAATGGGGCAACTTCATCCTTACCCTTCATGACTCCGGTATAGTACCGCTCCCCAGGAGTAGTCATGTATTCATCGGTTGTATAGTCTTTCTGGGTAACTGTGTAAGTTAGATTCTTAGGCAGGTCCAAAACATCCAGTGTCTCTCCATCCTTGAGCCGGAGGGTACCGCCGGACTTGATCGAACCTTTGTCGCCGTCCGACTTCACGTAAGAGTAGCTTTCATCCTTACCTGCACCCGCAAAGCTGACGGTGTATTCGAACTCTTTTGTCTTGTCGCCGCCGTTGCCCATGACCGTATTGCTGATGGTCAGCTTGTTGACAATTCGTTCATTAACAAAGTCCGCCTTGTGGTCACCTTTATTCACAATTGTTCCGGACCATTCTCTCGTCTCCGGATCAGTCGTGTAGCCGTCAACCGTCGTATAATCGCCCTCGGTTACGGTATAAACCAGACCCGCAGGCAATATCGGCAGCATCGCAGTTTGTCCGTGCTTGAGGGTAATCTTGTCACCGCTTTTGATCTTGCCATACGTATTATCTGGCTTCTTATAGGTGTACTCTCCGTCCTTGCCTTCGCCGTTGAAGGTCACGGTGTACTCAAACTCTTTGTCCGGGTCGCTGCCGTTGCCTTCCACCTTATTGCTGATGGTCAGCTTGCCTTCGGCCGGTGTAGGAACGATCAGCGGATTGTTCGATTCCACCTTCTGTCCATCAACAAGGACAGGCTTGCCGGGCGCATCGATGACACGTACCCGGTATATCGTAGTCGTAGGCAAGTAAGTGAGGAGATCAATATATGTCTGTTTGAGCAAATAATCCCCTGGCACCTGAATAATGAAATTCGTTTTGCCGTCCGTGCCCGTCGTTTTTTCCACCATTACATTATTTTCTTTATCCCTAGCCGGTGTACCGTCAGGATTGAGCAACTGGAACTTTACATCCTTCAGCGGTGTTATACCGTCGGGACCGACTTTTTTAAGGAAGAGCAGGCCGTTTTCATTGGCACTTCCCGCTACATCGTTCGCGTCCAGCATAATACTGCTCTGCGCTCCGATCGGCGGAAGGGAATCATCGCCCATCAGCTTGATGGAATTCCCAGCTGTTCCCGGCTGCATGCCCTGGGATTCGGTCTGGTAAACGATCTGATAGAACTTGTTCGGATCGACAAAATCAAACCTAAGCGTCGATCCCCCGGTTGCCGGGTCTGTGCCTGCGGTGACTTTCACCTCACTATTCGGATCCGCAAGATTCAGCGGTCCTCCGTTACGCTCTAAAGTGCCATCCGGCTTCAACTTGCCGGGATAGACAGCGATGTCGGAAGGTTCGAGGGATAGGCCACCCTCCGCATTTTGGCGCAGCTTCAGACCTTTGGCGAGAGTATCCAGCAGATAAACGCCCGGCTTCATCTCGAACGGAGGTGTGTAATTCACCGTCCATTCCTGTACACCAGAAACAGGCTTTTGCACCGTCTTGCTCAGAGACTGCACAGGTACAATGATTCTGTGAGCTTCGGTAGCACTATACGGCTTGTCTCCCCATTTCATGGAGAACATAGCCTGATTCTCCCCGGCGTTATTATTGCCTAGCTTGTAATTGGCAAGCGCGGCATTGGTTGGACGCGCCTTCACCAGAATGACGTAGGGACTCTCCAGCTTGGAGAAGGTGAAGGTTCCTTCATTGTCATCCTTGGTAAAGCTCACCACATGCTGAGGCGTACCCGGCGCAATGACTGAAACGGCCTGTGCATATCTACCACTTCCGCCTTTACCATCGGTTCTATAGCCGGTACCACCTTTATAAAGTCTATAAGCCTCGCCCGGAGCATAATCTACAAACTCCCAGCCTTCCGGCAATACATCCACCAGCTTGATGTCGCTGGCTACACGGGTGCCGCCATCCTTGGCCATCTCCTCCGTATTGAAGCCTGGCATGTTCACCGCCAGCCGGAAGGTGACCGTTCTATCCTTGCGGTCATAGCCTGCCAGGATGTAATTGTCAGGACGGGAGTTGTCCATATACCAATTCGGGTCGCTGGCCACGGGCGTTCTTTTCCATATGCTGTCGCTCCATTGGCCTGAATAGTTTCGGTTCCAATCGGCTGCAACCCCCTCTAAACCCGCCGTGTTCGCATACAGCATCTCCTTGTTCAGCATCCGCACAAGGTTCGAGGTGTTGGCTTCGGCGCGACTCACATAATCGTCACCGTCGAAGAGCAGTCCCCGGTTGCTCCATGTGTTTCCAGCGTTATCCTGGCGGAACAGGTTATCCGGGTTGGTAGTGACAGACTCAAAGGAAACGCTCCCTGGTACATCTCCTTGGTACCCGGTCACTTTGATAAGGTCCGCCACCCGCTCGCCGTTCACCGTCAAGGGGATCACTTCACCGTTCAACCCATTGCTCACAGTCAGCGTATTCTCGCGGTATTTTTGCCAAAGCTGCTTGGTGTCGATCTGGCTCTTGATTGCATCCAGAGTTGTCGACGTTACCTTAGGATTGGCATCCAGATTATTCAGTACATCGAGAGAATCGCCGTGAACCAGCAAATCATAGACGACTGGAGCATCCAGATTGTACTGCAGCGTCAAGTTTATCGTCCACTTGGTGCCTGCGACGTTGTGCAGCGCGGTGGTTGTGGTCGCACTTTTCATGAAGGCATGTGCGCCAATTCTAACCTGTGCAGTGTCCACAACGGCAGCAGGAGCGACCCAGCCGGTTGCATCGTTGTTCTGGATGGCAGTTCCTCCATCCTTCACATCCAATTCCCAGTTTGCGCGCGCTTTGTAATCGAAGATTGACTTGCTGCTGTCTGTCACCTTCGTCACAACTGTCATATAGAGGGGCCCGTCCAGATTCCCGCCGATGGCGGTTCCGATCTCGTACTCCCCTGCGGCGTTACGGGTAATTGGGGTATCCGTACCGCTGTCCCCATTCTTATAGGTTGCGGAAACAAACTCCGTCCCGTCGGGCAGGACGTCTGTAATTTTAACGTTCTGCAAGCCGGTTCTGGACAGTACACCGTTATTGTTAATCCTTTTGTTGACCTCAACCGTCCACGTGATGAGCGTATCGTTTCCACTCTTGCCCGGCTTGCCGCTCGCCGCAATCCAGTTGGGGCGTATAGCAATCCGATGAGTATTTGATGAAGCCTTCACATCGGTAGCGTCACCCAAAAGCTTTGCGGTATTATCAATGCGGTTCCATCCATACTGATCAGCAAAATTTCCGTTCTTTTCGTAGTAATAACTATTCTTAGGAATCCACGTTTTGAAGGTAATAGTCGCCGTGCTTTTGACGTTATCTACAGTGGATACGTCTGGGAACTTGTAGAAAAGTGTACGATCAGCAGCATAATCAGGATCTGCCGCATTTCCATCCACAGTGAAGGACCCAGGCACATATACACCGACGTTCGCAAGCTCATCAGAGAAGGTCAACCCGTCCAGCCGCATGGGGATGGTCTTATCGTCCGTGTCAGTTGCAGTTACTACCGCCCGCCACGTAATGGTACCCTCTTGAAAAGAAGGGCTGTTAATCCCACTGTCATAGCCGCCGTTGCTTAAGGAGCTTACAGTAATGGTATACTCGGGCACCAAATCCGAGTTTTTAAACTTATAGCCATCTCCGAAAATGGTCGTATCCCCGCCACCGCCAGGGGTCTGATCTGCCGCTCTAGCAGCAGCGGAAAAGCCGATTTTGACGTCGCGTCTACTGCCATCATATACTCCTGTGCCGTCAAACGTAATTTTGATTGAATCGGCAAAAAACTGGACGGTAGCAATTTTCAGTCCGCCCTGATTGATTGGCATAGGAGCTGTAGGCGCCAAATTCACACCAGGGAAGTAGGTCGCCTTATCCAGGACGGCATAATCCCCCTGCTGAATCACACTTTCGGGCGGAGCATTGAGATCGTCGCCCTTGGTCGGCACAGCGATACTATCCAGTTCAAGGGTAAAATTCTCCCGGCCGTTAATCTCGCCCCCTGCCGGAACCACAGCTTCAGGGTTACCCTGCTTCACTGTAAGCTTGAACGTCGGATTGGCGTTCGCCAGCACCGCCGTTTTGTCCGTCAGATTTGCCGTCAACGCCGCGAAAGTGAGCAGCGGAGCGTACACCGCCTCAGTTGCCGACGACGGTTGGTCTGGCGCGCCGTACACCGCCTCAGATACCGAAGGCGATTCAGCCGCATTCTGCGAGCCGGATTCGTCATCCGCATATGCAGCAGCAGGGAATACCACTGTCTGCAAGACAAGCAAAACTGCCAGGCAGAAAGATAGCATAGTTTTACCTAAACTGCTTTTTTGTTTCAATACGAAAATCTCCTCCATTTCTAAATTTTTTTTTGGAGCGGCCAGTAACTTTTTCCCTTCATCTTTGGTCATCTTCGGCGCTTACAACAGAAAGTTACCAAATTCGCCATATTTATATGGCGTGTCCGATCATTATAATATAGAGACCTAGACAAATTCTAAACAATTGCCAGACTTTAGACCCGATTTTATACAAGTCTAAGGAACTATACATAGTAAGCTAGACATGGATTCCTCCCTTCTTCATTTCTCATATTACCTCCCTCTGATGCTGCATCCACCAGTACTATGAGATTTTTAATAGACTGCGTATGGTAAGCTTGACCATTTTTATTTATCGGATTTTCATTAATTAAAATTTAATATTTTTAAGTTCAAGGATCCTTTCATTGGCTAAAAGCAATACTCTTGACCTAAGAGTCCTCATTCAAAAAATCTGTAAATAAAACATAAATACATTTATCATATACAAACTATGTAATCTTCCTTCCAAGTTGGTAAGTGTATTAGGAAATTACTTTTTCACATACCAAAGGAGTCTAAAATCACTTGCGAAAGTTCAACTTTTTCGGCGTCTCTTAGAAACGGTTCAGCTTATCGTCGCTATCAGCTAAATTGCTAAAGGAGCTGCCGCCGGCAGCTCCTTGTTTTAATTCGATCTGGTGTGCGTATTGTTATTTCCTGACCTGTTTACCCACCGGAATACTCTGAGCAAAACGAAACACATTATGAGGATCGTACTTTCGTTTCACCTGCTTCAATCTGCCAAAGTTCTCGCCATAATACGCCTTGGGCCAGTTCTTAATCTGCAGATCGGGGAAATTCACATAATCCCCTTTAACAAAGGGACGCAACGCTCTGCGGAACCTTTCCACCCACTGAATATTCCGCTTCTGCTCCCCGTTGTTTCTCCAGCGGGCTGACAGTTCGTAGATTATCTCAGCCTTCCGATGAGGATAGGCCGTTGCAGTAGGCGATACTCGACTTACCGCGCTTCCTGCACCACCTAAGCTCTGACTCCACACGCTAGAATGCCGGTTGGGTGCTTTGGCTAAAAAGTCGCGTATAATTCGTACTCCTTCAGGCGGCAAAGGTTGGAATCCGTAGGCCCCGGTTATTTTAAACTTTGGTTCTAAATTCAGGTCCGATTCGGCAAAAAAATGGGTTGCTTCAATAAAAGGTACTGTCTTCACCATCACCTTCACCGGAGTGCCTGCTCGCAAGAGCGGTCTAATCAATCGACGCAGCTCCTCTGCACCGCCAAGCAATTGCCCGGTAGATACAATGGTTTCCCACCTGCTTTGCAGCCACCTCAATGGTTGAGGTTAAGCTTGGAAATTTGGAAAAGCGCCTATTGAACTCCATTCTGGCCGTATTGTATGACGGATTACCCGGAAGTACGATCCTTCCGGTTAATCGTGTACTTTTCTTTTGCAACTTTTGTGCCATTTACTTTACACCATCCCCGCTCATGACATAAGCCTTTCTCATCAGCTTATTTCTATGTAGGGACACCTGTCCTAGTAACGGCGACTGCCCAGTTTATATTGTAAAAGTAGCACAGCATTAAATTTACTACTCACGATAATTTCTTAGTTGCTTAGTTTCCTAATAAAGATCATTCAGGGTTCTAATTCAAGGTGCATCTTGGCTTCCGCCTCATCCCATGGCACCGAGTAACCCGCCCCCTTGGCGCAAAAGATGGAGGAGGAGGTATACAGTGGGTCTGCCCCTTTGCAGTAGCCCATCCGCTCTATAACTTCCTCCGTATTATGGCAGCGGTCGTAGCCGCTGAACACGCAGCGGATACTGCCTCGTCCATGCGTGAAGGATGCGAATTCGGCACTGTAGTTCATGAAAGTCGATACAGGCACCCTGCCCGTGATCACCGCTTGCGTTCCGATTGTCTGCGGCGGATTAAAAATACCTGAAGCACGCTGAATATCGGACAGCACCCTGCCCATTTCATCGATATTAACCTTGATTTTGAAATCGTAATAAGGCTCCAGCAGCACGTTGTCCGCCTTCTCCAGACCCTGCCGTAGTGCTCGAAAGGCAGCCTCACGAAAATCACCGCCATGGGTATGTTCTTTATGCGCGCGCCCCCTCAGCAGCGTAATCTTCACGTCGGTGACCGGCATGCCGGTTAGCAGTCCGTGATGCTCCCGTTCGTAGAGATGATTCCGAATCAGATTCTGATAGCTGACATTCAGTTCATCGGCATGACATCTGTTATCGAACATGATGCCGCTGCCCCTTTCTCCCGGTTCAAGCAGCAGATGCACTTCTGCATAATGCCTGAGCGGTTCGAAGTGGCCGTACCCTTTTACAGCCGATTGAATCGTTTCCTTATACAAGATTTCCGGTTGTCCAAAAGAGATAGCCAAGCCAAACCGCTCTCTAACAAGCTGCTCCAGCACTTCCAGTTGAATCAATCCCATGACGCGGATAGAAATCTCCTGCAATTTTTCATCCCAAACGACGTTTAGAGACGGCTCCTCCGCCTCCAACGTGCGAAAAACACCGAGCACCTTCTGTACATGTATCGAATTGTCGAATAATACCTTCGATTGTAACGTCGGCTCCGAATCGTAAGCTAACTTGTCTGATATCGACCCCAGGCCTTGTCCGGCCCCGGCGGCGGACAATCCGGTAACCGCAAACAAATCGCCGGCTTCTACTCGTTCCACCGGCTGCGATTTAAGTCCGTTAAACAAGAAGAGCCGCGTAATTTTTTCGTCATACTGAACCCCGCCGCTCTCGTAACTAAGCTGTCCTCTCACCTTCAGCCGACCACCCAGCGCCTTAATGAATGTGAGTCTCGCTCCACCTGCATCGTGCCGAATTTTATAAACCCGCCCCTGGAACGAAGCATTCTCATCATAAGTGGTTGTCGCCAGCAGATGCAGTTGATCCAGAAATTCAATGACGCCTGTATCCTGAAGCGCAGAGCCGTAAGCACAGGGGAAGAGAAGACCCGCCGCTATCATCCTCTGCAAAGCCTCCAGCCAGAAGCCGGAATCCTCTCTCCCCTCCAGGAATGCTTCCAGCAGGGCTTCGTCCCGCTCCGCCATGGCCTCCCGCAGCGGCTCGCCGACTATGCCGTCAGCGAAGCTCTGTGTAATGCAATATACTTCCCCCGTCAATTGCTGACGGATATCCGCCTCGGTTCTGTCTACATCCGCTCCGATCCGATCTGTCTTGTTGATAAAGAAGAACGTCGGAATCCGATGCTTGCGCAGCAGCTGCCAAACCGTCTCCGTATGACCCTGGACACCTTCAACTGCGCTTACAATCAGGATGGCATAATCAATGACCTGAATCGCCCGCTCCATCTCCGGGGAGAAATCGACGTGTCCGGGCGTGTCTATTATGTAATAGCTATCTCCCTTATATTCTATTACCGCCTGATCTGCGAACACCGTAATACCTCTTGCCCGCTCGATGTCGTGGCTATCCAGAAACGCATCCTGATGATCCACCCGCCCCCGCGACCGGATACTGTTCGTATGGTACAGCAGCTGTTCCGCAAAAGTTGTTTTGCCTGCATCCACATGGGCGAACAGGCCAATCGTTAGTCGCTTCATAGAATCCCACTTTCAACGCTTCTTGTTGATACTGCTCATTTTATTAAAGCATAGAAATCGGGAGAGTGGGTAGGAGTTGGTTTTGAGATAGGGTCTTTTTTCATAGACGGAAGATAAAAATAACGAATTGCATTTATACTGAACGATTTCTCCAGATTAAAATATAATTAATATACTATTAAAGGAAACTACCCTTCGAATCTACTCCAACTTGGAGAACTTCGCCTAACCATCATCCCCGACCTTATTATTGTTATAGTCGTCAATAATTGACATCGTTTTATTTGCCACTTCACTACCGAGTGAGGCATACAATTTCTTATCGCCAATCACATAAAATTCTTCTTTAGCTCGCGTCGCTGCAACATTCATCATATTGGGATCAGAGACAGCCCATCTTGCTGCCCCACTGCTATCAGAGTCCGCGCCAAGAACAAAGTAGACGACCTTGGCTTCTTTCCCTTGAAAAGTATGAACTGTACCAATATTCGTTGTCTTCCCGTTTTCTCGTTTTGTGAATTTAATTTCGTCTAAAACCTGAACAAGCTTATAAGCCACATTTCTAAATGGGGTGATCACATAGATTTCATCCGCTAAATCCGGATCTTCCTGCAAACGTTTATCAATCATTTTTTTCAATAAATCTATTGATTCAGGTTCCTCAGCGACTACCTCTGTAGGTCCCAGTCTACTTTTTCTCTTCTTGTAAGGTGGCTGCCCCGCCTATTAAACAGGGAATCTCAATATCATCAATGTCCATCATCTTATCTTTCTCTGCATCATAATATTCCCCGAATAAAAACAATGACTCATTTTTCCTATTCAACAAATAGGGGATAATTTTTTCACAAAATTCTGTAACACTTTTAAACATACACTCTGGAGCAATCCCCGAATCATCGATAACCAACAATTCCTTGTGTTCAATACGAGTAGGGTTGCGATTTAAATGATACAGTTGAAAAGAAGTACCCTCACGATACGCTTTATAAATTGGAACTTCTATGGTTTCGATGAAATCTCCATCCGTATAATTCAAAGTAAACTTTACGGTCATCTCTATTCTCCTTTCAACAAACCTCATCATTGTTATAGTCGTCGCTGCTTTTCAACTTCTTGGACTCAGCTTATCGAAGATTTCGTGATTCATAAAAACGATCTATCATTTGCTTTATTTTCATCGGAGTTCTCAACGAAACTTGCTTCCCATCTTCATCAAAGGTCAAATGCCCCTTAAATGCTTCTGGCATATCCTGATATTGTTTCTCGACTTGTTGATATACCTTTTCAAAACAGGAATACCCGTATTTTTTAATTAGAAGAGGAAACCCGAAAGCAGACCTTAGAAACTCATATTCATAGTAGTTATAAGGAGTAGTCTCCGGCCTCTTTATCAAGATCTTAAGAAAATGGTCCGTGACCTTTTCGATCTCTTCTTCTGGCGCATACTGTACTAATCCATGGATCGCGAGCAGCCTCATATCCAAATATCGTTCTTTTTTATAGGCTTTCTGAAAGAAATCCTTCAGTTCCAAATGTCTGCACCGGATTAAACCATACAGAATCTTATTTCGTAGGGCAATATTCTTCATTTTAAAATACAGTTGCTCTATCAAACCTACTTCATCTGTTGTTAAAAACTCATAGGCTACATCACTTATTGCGCAGATAAACTTAGGATCATTTTCGCGAAGAGGGGCATTCTTTAGGTACTTAATCGATTCCTTGTGAAGCTGTTGATTATCATTTGGCATCTCTATCATCCTTTCTTCTAAACCATATTAAGCCATTTAAAATACTACATGCCACGCATGGCCCCTTTGAAAATAGTACTCACATACACTAGAACGCGCTTTCAATCTATGAATAGGCTTAAAAATTTGGTAGAATCTTCATATGATTGCCTGAAGTCAAAGACTGTGTCGAGCGCATTGGCTTCATATTCCCGCCTGATCATGGAGAAGAATTTACAGATCATATCATTTGGGCGATAGGCTATTTATCGGCAATACTGGACGCCACCATTTTTGATGAAAGCCAACAAACGATCATTGGCTAAAACTCCTTAATCCAATAGAACAGGAGAGATCACTTTGCAGCTCTCAGATTCCACTTATTCCGCAATTAGGGCTCTATGTAAACAAGGCGATGACTTAGTGAAGGCAGGCGATCTTGATGCCGCCAAGCAAAATTATATTGTCGCCCTCCGTTTATTGCCAGAAAATCATCAAGAATGGGAGGCCGCTACTTGGATATATGTAGCTATTGGGGATATCCACTATCGTATGAAGAATTACGATAAGGCCTTCAAGTGCTTTTTTAATGCCGTACAGTGTCCGAAGGGGTTGGGTAATCCGTATATTCACCTTCGGCTGGGGCAATTATATTATAAACAGGAAAACTTTGAAAAGGCGGTTGACGAGTTAACCCGGGCTTACATGGGCGCCGGTATTGAGATTTTTATGGAAGACGACCCAAAATATCTTGAGTTTTTGGAGACAAACATAGAGATTTGAAATTTCAGGCTACGCAAAAGATGATTACGGTATTTTTAATTTTTTTACCTTAAAACCATTCCATAACATTATTTTCGAAGCTCTTTGCAAGGCGCTGTCAACTGCGGCTGGCGTCATTTCTAACGATTTCTGCAATCTGTTTGGGGTCATGAATAAAAGGACAGTTAAGGCTGGTCAATGTGCCCTAACTGTCTTTTTACTAACTAAACCAAACTGTTACTGAAAATCCACCAACTAAGTATGTTATGTTCGTTTTTAGTAAGGTTGGCGGAGGCATGGGGAGTCGCCCCCCTGTCCGAAGATTAGACAAGTTTCGCATTACTTGTGAAACGGTTCAGCGTAATGGGGTCATCGGCAAAAATGCGTTGTGATTTAGGTATTCCTTACCTACAAAGTCATGCATGAGTCCCGCAGAAATAAAACTTGATCTGATGCAATCATGCAGATTTTAAAACGTACTATATACATTTTCGCATTCAATCGCAGTCGGTTCATAAAAACAATGTTTCTTCCATCGACCTACAAACGGCTGATTATACCAAGTTGGCAGACATGGTCCGGGGTTTTCATACGATCCTGGGCGGAAGTACCATAGCGAGTATTTGGTGGCCAATTCCGTTCCCCATTCACAACCCGTTGTGCCAGACGGCGTTCTCTATCTCTTGCTCTTTGATAGTACATACCATGTTGTAGCGCTTCGAACGCATGTGGCTGGTTAATCATTTGGGGAATTGTCCGGATTCCTTTAAAATCGGAACAATTCGCTCTTATTCGGTTAATGCCAACAGCTCCAACAAGGAGCATGCCCATTTCGCCTTCGGCCTCAGCCTCAGCTCGAAGCAACCTTGCCAACATATCGATATCCTGTTGCCTGGATTTTACGACTGCCATTTGCTCACCTCATTTGATTTCTAGACTCATCATATTTTAGGTTAAGCGGATGTGTTACTCTGGCTAAATAAATAGAAAACGATATTAAACAGCCATTTCACTGAATCTTAGCCCATTAGTTGAGTAAAGTGGTAAAATTTCCCTCGAAGTATGTGATATGGTTCTCAGCTTTGTCGGTAACGGCAAGTTTGTAAATTCTTAAATATAAAACTCTTTATCGAAGCCCCATGAAACTTGCCGCTACTTATGATACGGTTCACCGTATCAGTTTTTAGGGTAAACTCGAATGAATCGGATGCCCCGCAACAATAGAATACAACGCTTCATGCAGGCACGCGATGTCACTTTTGCGTGTCTGCTTAGTGTGTCTAAGAACCAATGAGCGTGATATACTAAGAGTATTATTTAGACCTCTACACAGGCAACAGGGGTGACTAATACTGGATACATTGGAGTTTCTCAAACTCGATGCCGTAACCCGTCGAGTGCATGAGGACAGACAGAAGTATCTGCATGACAGAGCTTCTTTGATTGAAGGAACGTTAGCCGAAGCCCAAGCTCGCGGCGAGAAACGCAAAGCCGTCCAGATGGCCCTTGAGCTTCTCGAGCTTGGAGTGGACACATCTATCGTAATCAAAGCATCGGGGATGACCAGGCTGAATTGGTTGCTCTCAGAGAGCAAAACTGAATTTGCCGGATGAAGAGTCAGTCTCTTCTTACTATATTTAAGAACGTGAGGTAATCCTTATATGAAGATCAGTGTGTATGCTGTCGGCGACAAGATGGAAAAATTCTATCTTGAGGCCATTAAAGAATATGAGAAGCGACTGAGCCGCTACTGTAACATTAAGCTCGCTCACCTGAAGAAGGCAAGCGATTTGCAAAAGAAGTTGAACACCAGCACATTTGTTATAGCCATCACAACTTCGGGGAAGAGCACCTCCTCGGAAGAACTGGCGGTTAAGCTCAATCAAAACGCATTGTCCAGCGTCTCTGACATCTCCATTGTTATCGGTGCCTATCCACCTGAATATAATGAAACTCTGACACTGAGTCAGATGGAGATGGACTTCGGGTTGCAGACAACCGTTCTATTTGAGCAAATTTATCGGGCATATCGGATCATCAATAATCATCCATACCATAAATAGAAGTCACCTCCTACGTTTTCTGCAGAAGGTAACTTCTATTACATGCTTATCTCTAGTAATAATTCGACAACAAGATCTTCAAACGCCTCGTTTATCTGACTAATTAAAGAGTGCCCCTCAATAGGTATACTTCTATAATCATGCACCAACAGGTTCCTTACACTATAAAGTGCATCCGAAGCATTTTTCTTTGAATCTCGTCCAACGATGTTCAATAACTGGTTGCTATATTCCATCACAACTTCCTTTGATCTAAACGAGCGAGTATAGCTATTGAACAATTTATTAATTCTCTTTTGCTCTTTCGCTAAATCACCGAGCTCCTCTTTCAATCTAAACAATTTATTTGACTGTGCAGTTATTTCTTCAACCAAATCAATAATTTCTTTGTTAAAAATTTTTTCAATTAATAGTTCAACTGCCTGATATAATAAATAAAATTTAACCAAGTGATGCTTTTCATTAATTAAAAGTTCTTGAAAAAGATGTATCAAGAAACTTTCATTTTTAACGTGTTCAGAGACGCTTTGAATATACAATTTCTGCCCATCACAATTAATAACCGGTTTTCCGTAGTTCCCTGCCATTGCATATAATCCTTGATTATACAAAGAAGGATAGTAATGTTTTATATCAAAATCGGTAATCGCATTTATATTTTCATTACATACGATAAGTACAAAACTATCCTGAGGATAAAAATCAAATAAAGACAAAATTTTATTGTCTTTATTTGAAGTCATTCCTTTTGTATCACAATCGCTTTGATCGGCAAGTAACTTTTGAAATGCAACAAAAGCGTAGCGTAGAAAATGAATGTTCTCACTGTAATCGTGTTCCTGTGAGATCAGTGCCTGTATTGGAAAAACCCAACCGATTCTCTTTTTTAATTCAAGTTCATATACTTGATAGATATTATTCTCAATATAGTCGTTATTATAAAAGATATAAATACTATAGTCTTCCGCGGCATATGATTGATCTGGACTCAAAATATAATCAACTAAATAATTGTACTCCATCTCTTTCGTGTGTGAGTTGAATTTAAGGTTAAAACTATTTTGTTCGGGATCAAAGTTAACATCAGATAAAAATAAAATCTCATCTTGATCAGTTTTAATTTGTAGTGCCATCCCTTACTCCGATTGACTACGATATTTTTGATACCCATTTTCTACAGCTCTTTCAAAACTCAAATATGAATCTCCATCAGAATTAAACAGCTCTCTAAAAAAATATTGAAAGTACATCCTTTGCGAATTCCCTATTTTCTTAGAGTTACCTCTGATATTATCTAATCTGGAAAGAAGCATTATTAGCCAGTGAGTAGGATCATCGCCACATTCCAGTTTTCTGATAATATAGTTTACTTGGTCAAATGAGTTAATAATACCGAAGTCCTTGAGTTTTCCTATCGCCGCACCGTAGCCTGTAAGTGCCTGAGATTTATTGAAGATCTTGTACGCTTGCTTACCAAACGGTTGCCCGCTTAGTATTATATCATCTTCATCCACATCCAATTCCCAATGTTCAGAAAGATTATCTATTTGGATTACAAAGTGGTTATACGATTCCACGAAATCCCTAAACACATCTCTTTGCTGATTTTCTTCTGATAGCTTCTCTAACCCCTTTATGTTATTGAGTAATTCAAACCTATCAATAGGCAATTCATTTCTTTCTAAATATGAGTTGAACCCGTCAATAACATCTTTGAATTTGTATATACCAATTTCATTAACTGCTTGATCTTCAACTTCTCTAACTAAACGTATACCGTTTAAATCATGGTCCATATAATTTTTATATAGAATCTCAATCTGATGCCTTATCGACATAGGAGTTTGTCCTGTATTTAAAGTCAACATTCTATATAAAATTCCGAATTTATTGATGCCTAAATATAATTCTATTCTCAACTTATTTGAATAGAAATGCTCTAATTGTTGATGAGTTCCATCCCTTGCCAATTCATTTTCAGCCTCAAGAATAGTATTAGTTCTTTGCAAACCATCTAATATTACCAAGCTTTCAAGATGTGTATTAATGTATTTAATAATTTCTTCATTAGATAATTCATTAAAGTTAATTTTTGTCTCATCTCCATTAGTGCCAAGAGCTAGTACAATAGGTGGAATTACACATCCTCTTTTCAGATCATTTCTTAAAAGAGAATATACAGTATTGGATGACTTTACCCTGCGTCTTTGTAAATCATTGTTCTCGATAATCTTTCTGGCTATCTTCAAATACCTTTCATATGTCATTTCAATGAATATGTTTTCTGCATCTATTCTTATATCAGTTATTCTTGAAGTGATCTCCATTCTTTTTCCCCCTCAGTTAGAAGAATTTTGACGCTCCTTGGCCAATTGAATAAACGAGCCCAAGTCTATAAGCCAACTCTGCTGAGCAGGGCGGTAAGTATCATGCAACCGCTTTGGCAGTATCAATTGAAGATGGTTCGCCTGCATTTCATCAGTCTGGTTTTCACTGATACCGGGCTCCAGAGTGAAAAGGTGCTTGTTGTTAATGCGGTTTGCTTCAGCAAGTACCTGACGCCATCTATCCTTGCAAGTAGACTTGACGCCTAGCATTGTCAATCTTGATTCCGGGAAGGTCAGATCATGGTAATTACTGATATGAGGGAACAAAAAATCTGGCTTCGACTTGTTCTCGGTCATCTGTGTTCGGGAATATGTAAGATTGTGAGCCTTGAAGATTTCCTCCAGATGATTTTCCAATGCGTAGCCAACACGCGACTTTCTGCGATTATGAACGCTAAGAGAAAACTGTATAAAGCCTTCCACATCGGTAGTACCCTCGCCGCGAAACCCTTCTTCCAGACGTTTTGATACAAAGTGACGTTCCAACCGTTTAAACAGCTTCTCCTCTTGCTCAATCCACTTGAGCAAAGTTTCATCCGGCTCCTCATAGGGTGAAACATTCCTGAGCGACTTTCTCGCCAAATCCGAAAAAACAGCAGTTCGAGGGAAGCCACCATCAAAATAAGGTTCAAGAATACCATCCAGAAAACTGCCGTCAGGGTCAGCGACCTCTATACCCATTTCTTCAAGGATGTATCTTACAGCATAATCCACTTCGGGGTTATGTCCATTCTCAATGGACTGGAAATTGAAGTCAAAGTCTATCTGATCGACTCCAAACAACCAGAGAATCTGGTTCTCCAGAGTGCTACCAGAGGGCACCAATACCATAAAAATCTCCCCGTTAGACCGCTTGGCTACAATGAGCATATCTCCAGCCATCGCCTGATCCATAACATCATTGGTTTTAAAGTACAATCTGTATTCTGAACGTGTCGGATGAGCCTCGCGGGAATCATACCATGTAATATTACTCTCACATGAGAATCCTTCGTTCTCACCAGCAAGCCAGAGGAAACGGGCATCATAAGAAATTCTTTCCCGTCCAAAAAGTGTTTTTAATGGTCTGCTTCCATTAAACTCATGCTGATGAGAAACAGCGGTGCTGGTCTCTACTGCACTAAGACGTTTGATTGCAATACCTTCAAAATACTGAGATAAAAAACCCTTTTTCATTTGCAACATCCTCACACATGATGATTTCTAGCATTGCCCACCAATCTCTATAGATGTCATATCCGTTGTTTGTAGCCACTGGGCACATAGTTCTATTACTTCTTCTCTGTTGATCTTGTATTTTCCTTTTAATGCACATTCCCAGACAATGCCCGTTCTCCAACCCATCTCCTGAAGCAGGATAATATTTTTCTTGTCCGCTTCCATGTTACGTTCAATTTTGGTGTGCCAGAATTCCTCATTGGAGGACGGCCACTTGAATAAATGACAGGAATGCCCGTGCCAGAAGCAACCGTGAGCAAAAATGACCGCCTTGTACCGGGGAAAAACCATATCAGGTTTTCCCGGCAAATTGCGGTCATGAAGACGGTATCTGAATCCAAGCCCGTGTAGACCCTTGCGAAGAATCATTTCGGGCTTGGTGTCCTTTCCCTTAATCCCGGCCATCATTTTGCTTCGTTTTTCAGGGGGTACGATATCAGCCATAAGCCGCCGCCGTTTCCAGCAACAATTCAAACTGGTTGTCATCCCCGGCAGTTCTGATTGCTTTAAAGATGTATGGAAGCATGTGAGAGGCTACAGCCTCAACAACAGGCACAGCTACCGAATTGCCGAATTGCTTGTAGGCTTGTGTATCGGATACTGGTATCTGGAACGGGTCTCCTGGTTTATCAAATCCCATCAATCTTGCACATTCGCGTGGGGTTAAACGCCGCGGGTTCTTGCCTTCCTGCCTTATAAGAATTTCCGAACCGTCTTTATAATAGCGGGCCGACAAGGTACGGGCTACATCGTCAGGACCAAAGAGGCCGTATCCAAAACCGTTTCCCTTGGCACGATGTTTTTCAGCGTAGCCTTGCAGATACTCCCATAGCCTGTCACTCAAAGTATATTTGTCAGCCACCTTGGCATCCGTCCCCTCAGTGTAGGGCAATTCCTCATCCTCGGAACCATCCTGCGAATGAAGTATCGAACCAAGTTTCGGTCCTGAGGAAGGGCACTTCAAATCATTAAGGGAAAATCCCACATCACTTCTGAAGCCCACAATAAAAATACGCTCCCGATGTTGAGGAACAAAATGCTTGGCATCTATCACCCGATAATCCACATGATAACCAAGTTCCTCTTGCAAAGTACGAAGAATAACCCTGAAAGTATTGCCTTTGTCATGACTCACCAAATTTTTAACGTTCTCAAGCAAAAATGCCTTCGGTCTGTGACGTTCAATCATTTGTGCGACATCAAAGAAAAGAGTTCCCTGTGTCGCATCATGGAAGCCATGAGGACGACCAAGTGAATTCTTCTTGGATACACCGGCAATAGAAAACGGCTGGCACGGAAATCCTGCAACCAATACGTCGTAGGCAGGCATCTCATCCAGATTCACATCACGAATATCACCGTTTACAGGATGGTCACAGGTATAATTGGCCTGATATGTCTTTCTGCAAGCCGAGTCCCACTCGCTGGTGAAAACACATCTTCCACCAATGGACTCAAAAGCCCTTCGCAAGCCGCCGATGCCCGCAAACAGATCAATAAATCTAAAGTTATATTCACCAGCTTGCTGTTGCCCGGAACGAACATTGTAAATACTCTTCAACTCCCTGAGCAATGCTTCCTCAGGGGTAGACTCTCCGTTTTCCCAGCGATATATAGTCCGCTCGCTCTTTCCAAATAATTCTGCAAGTTGTTTTACAGAATATCCTGTTTTCTCCCTTATATTGGCAAATTCAGTATCCTTAAAGACTTTCATGTAATGGCCTCCCTGTCAAAAATATTCCCAGGGGGAACGTTTTTGACATAAGAATACCACGAACAAACATTCTTTCGCAAATTTAATTTTCTCGCAGAAGGATTAACATATATTCACTAGGAAGATATCATAGCAACCCCCCCATACAAATCATCTAATTTATGGTATAATTGTCTAATATAGTATAATCAACAAAAGATTGATGCTACCTACTATCAAAATTCCACTTTTATCATGAGGTTGGTTGAATGGATTTCTTATCTCTTTATTTTAAAGGTTACAAACAGGAAAAATCACTCAGGACGAAGGAAGATTAACTTGGTATGACGCAAGAGAATTTAATACGTATAGAACCAAATATAGATTGTATTATACGAGTCTATTGTAACGAATTCCGCTAAGGAAAATGACTTGATGGTTCTAAGTTTAAGAAGTGATGGTGCGGTATTAGTTGTTATGCCCATAAAGAAAGTGACTTCTATGAGAAGCTAAATTCCTGTTTGGAATCAGTGGCATCAGCAAAGAATACAGATGAGTTAATTTGGATAGTAAAGAAATTAATCCAAACGATATTGATACCCTTTCGAAGATAGGAATGTCAGTAAACTGAGTCTTAACTGGGAAACCTCACTTAATTAGGGCTACGTCTCGGTATTATTGTGGTTTTCTTCAAGGTACCCGTCAAATGTAGCAGCAAAAAGCCTTGCTTCGGCTCCTCATTCAGGGTATTTACATATCCAAGGACAAGCCTTCCTGAGGAGAAAGCTGCCGCATATAGCGGATTATTCTGACTTCGATTTTGCTATCGCTCCATGGCGACACGGCAGAGCTTGTAGAACGCATGGCGAAATACTCTGAAATACATTGCTCCGATTCATTCATCTACCTTGGATTATATGAAGAACTTGATAGAGTCCCTGTCTATTTCACCCTTAAAGGCGATACGGTTCCCCCCGATTAATCTTCACCGCTCGGTAAATCTGTTCCACCAGCACCAATCGCATCAGCTGATGTGGCAAGGTCATCCTTCCGAAGCTGAGCTTCTGCTGGGCGCGGCGGAGGACTTCGTCAGAGAGTCCATGGCTTCCGCCAATGACGAAGACAACATGGCTTGTACCGTAGGTGCCGAGCTTGTCCAGTTCCTCTGCAAGTTCTTCCGAGCTCCAGAGTTTGCCGTCGATGGCGAGAACAATCACGTGTGCTTCACTTTTCACATGAGCAAGGATACGCTCACCCTCTCGCTCCTTGACCTGTCGGACTTCCGCCTCGCTCAGTGTATCAGGAGCCTTTTCATCGGCTACCTCAATCATTTGGAACTTGATGTATGGCCCTAGCCGTTTGGCATATTCCTGAATGCCCATGACCAAATACTTCTCTTTTAACTTGCCAACACCTATAAGTTGAATAAACAAATTCCATACCCCTATCTATGTCGAATGATAATGTAAAATCGCATTTACGATCCTAACATGAAAAAATACCTTTAACATAGTTATTTTAGCACCTGCAACGTCTCTTACCTATCTATTTCCTCTCCACTACGAGCCTATTCCCTGTTCAGATTATAGCGGATCATTCATTTACGCCCTCTACAATGAAATGCCTATCCATTTCATATTCATCAACACACTGCATTAGCATCTGTCGATATTGGCTGATTTGTTCCGCTGTCGCTGACTCCCGTAATGATTCGAACAATGCCGTACATCTCTTGAAATTACGATCGTTACCCGACTGATCAGCTAGTTGCATCGCCTGCAAAGTAAGCCCCACTGCATCCTGTAATCTATCGTACTTCCGATAGTACAAAGCCAAGTGATAGCAGTAGCTATAATAGTAAGATACGTTCTCCGCGTCTTCATAACTCCCGAATTCATCAATCTGCTCTGCAAACGTATGTAAAATATCTGCCACATCCAAATGATACATAAGCGCTGCCTGTAATATGGTATTGAGCCCCGGTAATATTTCCTCTAGATTATCCTGCAAAAAGGCTACATATTCCTCGATCAGCTCTATATTTCCAGATAAAATATCTACTGCATATAAATTAGTTTTGGCTAAAAACCTGAATTCCTCGACAACCTGATTGTCTTCTTCCTCTAAATCCTCCATCCACCCTAGCTCAGCATACTTATAGATGCACTCCCTTGCCTGCTCATATGCACCCTGGTGCTGGTGAGCCATTCCACACATCAGGTGACTGAGCCCAAAATAATATACCAACGGACGTTCTAAATTGACATGCGGGATGGGTAATTTCATTGCTTTATGATACTGCCGTTCTTCGTAGATACGCTGGACACGGCTATATAAAATGCCAGATGTAGTCTTTACCTGAGTCCAGTTTTCGAAGGAATAAGCCATTTTTAACAGTTGTACGATCACATCTGGTTTGAGTGATTTAAGAATGTCCTCCTGCAAAAATATTACCTCCTCTAGTATATCCTCTTTATCGATTTAGAGTTGCCAACCACTCGTGAGGAGTGACTAAACAGACTAATTATACTACTTAAAAAGCGTAATATAAACCATTTTTACTATATATTTTGACCTGACTTTTACACTTCATCTTCCATAAGCTTGTTATGAGGTGGTAATATGGCTGAATTACGCAAGCAAATCGGTACAAGAATCCGGGCTATTCGAAATGCAAAGGGACTTACACAGCAAAAGCTAGCTGACATCGCAAGCTTGGACTATAGATATATTGGTGCATTAGAAAGAGGAGAAAGGAACTTTTCGATTGATACCTTGGAGAAGGTGTTAACCGCCTTAAACGTGTCTATCAGTGAATTAATGTTTTCCGAAGAACATATGACTGCAGGCGAAATGATTCGGCAAGAAGCGATAGATGAGTTTGTTGCGCTCACCAGCAGATTAAATAAAGAACAAATCGGGATTCTTAGACGTGTTAGTAAAGAAATTTCACGCGCATTCGACTAGGTCATTCCACCCTAAAAAGTCTTAAATAAAACCAAAAAGAGCACCCCACAGGTGCCCTCAAACCTTTTTATATAAAAAACTTAAGCATATAACATAAAAAAGCTCACTTCATGTCCCAGTTGCTTCAAATAATTATAGATCTGGGAACGGTGATGGAACACATGGGTCACAGTCTCAATCTGCCATTGAACCTGTAGATGCCCATGCTCCATATAAAAGGCCTTCGTCGAACGATTCAGATAATCGTCTTCGCTAAGCGAAAGAATGTAAGCCTTATATGCCTCAAAATTCTCCCTAAAAGTCGTAGCCAAGCGCTCGGGATCTTCCACCCCGGACAGGCTGGTTTCAATGCTTCCCACTTCTGCCTCGGACTTCTCCTGCATAATCGCAAGATCCGAAGCTGGAATAAGCACAAAGTGGTGCACTAACTCCAGCAGCGAGCGGAAATTGTCCTGTGGGCGAAAGCTCCAATCCTCTGGACGTATTTTACGAATCAAAGCTTCCCCTGTCCGTACTCCAGTCTCCAACTCATTCAGCAGATGATCGCGAACTTGCAGTGTTCCACTCATATTCTCATCTCTCCTTTGCCATTCTTCTTCCTATTTTGAGTATAGCCGAGGGTTCCGAACGTGTATTGTAAAAATCGGACAACTTCCGAAAGTCCTTAGCCGCAGTAAGCGGGGAAGCTCCATAAAATCTGCGAAAATCACGGATTAGATGCGCTTGGTCAAAAAAGTTATGCTTCAATGCCAACTCCATCGAATCAACAGAATCACCATTCTGAATACTGTGCAGAACGCTCTGGAAGCGGACGACTTCACTGAACTTTTTGGGGCTAATCCCGATCCATTGCCCAAATTTGCGGTTGAGCTGTCTTTCACTGATTGCCTCACGCTCCGCGAGCTCCTTAACCCCCACACTTCCGCCGCTCACAAAGATGCGATGCAGCAGATTTTTCATCAGGTCACAATCGCTTGTCCTACGACGCAGTAGAAGCTGGTTGAGATACTGATCCATTATGCGCACCCGTTCATTAAAGTCTCGTGCCTCCAAAATGCGCTCACCTATGATCTCGACATTCTCGGGCCATATCTCTTCCAAGCGATAATTACCGCCTGTAAACAAATGAGTCGGCATGCCGTGAAAATAGTGTGCTCCACCGGGGAAAAATCGCACTGCAAAAATACGTGTCCCGGACCCTGCTTGTCTGGTAGACACGAACGGATTCGTAAATGTCCCACAGTATGAGAGTTCCTGACGCTTACTCACCGGGTCGTATTCTAATAGAATATCCGTACAACCATCAGGTAATACCCGGTCCACTGCCTCTTCTTCCTCCAGCCAGCCTAATGAAGCTTCGCCTCTATCCGATACTGCCATATTCCGTTCAGAAACTTCTCTGGTAGCCGGACCCGACTCCCAATAGCAGGCTACGTATGCCCTCAGCGCAGCAGTCGGCTTTTGCTCAATATAATATGTATAGGGATCACTTCCATTGACTTGAAGCGGACGAAACAGTGAATGCAGCAAAGGGTCCATCCAACGTTCACTCCTGTCTCAGTACGTGGTGGGGATATATACAAAAAGGACGTTTCTGCCCGAAACGCCCGTGCTTGTTTTTTAGACGACCAAAAACTCTGCTTTCTTCTCACATTCCTTGCACTTCACTGGAGGGTCCCAATCCGAAAATTTCGTTTCTTTGAGATCGACGACATCCGGTGCATCCTCGTATTCATCGACGAACATATCAATTGCCAGTTCCACATGCTCTTTACATACCACGTACATTCCAGTTGCATCCCTTTCCGTTTGAAGCTCTTCCTGTTGTAGGTGTGTCAAAACCGCCTTCTTTTGTTCTACCACACTTGACGCGGAAAGGAAAGGGCTTGCCCACTATCCCTGACGTTTGGTCTTAAAAATGAGAAAATTACTGACGTTCAGGTCTTCACGGAAATGGGGATATTTCTCCAACATGTCAGCAGACGGCTTCGGTTCGACCATCCCATCCAACAACAAACCCGACTCCACAATGGTCTGTACATAGCTGCCCAGCGTACGGTGAAAATACAAAAGCTTTTCCTCCTGATCATAAGGAATGGCTTGCTCCAATGGGCCTTCATTGAAATATTGATCCACTTTCCAATACAGCTTTTTCCCTGTCTCATCCTTCACCCATCCACTCTGCGGCGTCAGAAAGCACGGATGCAGAATAGAAAAAATAAAGCGGCCTCCTGGAACTAATAATCGCCGCATTTCGGCAATCGCCTGCTCATAATGAGCCAAGTCCTGTATGACCATATTGGACACGATCAGATCAAAGCTCTGGTCCCCGAACATCTCCAGCTTCTCCAGATTGCCATGGTGATATGTAATTCCCAACGTTGACGGCGTTCGCTCTTTGGCTAGCCTCAGCATCTCTGTCGAGTAATCGACAGCCTCTACCAAAGCACCCGCCTTGGCCATTTTCCGGCTCAGATAACCTTCGCCACAG
Source organism: Paenibacillus sp. AK121 (assembly GCF_019042715.1). Classification (NCBI taxonomy): domain Bacteria; kingdom Bacillati; phylum Bacillota; class Bacilli; order Caryophanales; family Paenibacillaceae; genus Paenibacillus; species Paenibacillus sp. AK121. The sequence continues at coordinate 56,552 of NZ_JAHPJM010000002.1, read as the reverse complement.
CCGGCATCCAGCACCTTTTTGCCTGCGATCAGTCCCATACACTCTTGCAAAGCAGGATTTAGCAGCACTTCACGAGACCGATCCCCTTCTTCAGTGTACTTAGCAGTAAAATTTTCTGCATGCATATTCCAGCGTCGAATGGCCTCTTCGGTGTTCCATGTCCCCATATTTAGCTCCATCTCCCTTCCGTACTCATTAGCCCTTTGCGAATCCATCTTTCGCGTAGGGTCATAGATTCTACACTCATTTCTGTATTTTTTCAATAATAACGCTTACAATTGTAAAATAACTAATTCACACATGATTTTTACTTGAATTATGCAGGTATTCCATATTTCATTAGTATGATAGTGTTTTATTAGAAAGCGCTTTCAAAAATAACTTTGTAAAGGGGCCTGTTATGTTAAAACGAAGACCCATTTCATTGCTGTCGTTGACGCTTGCCATCACCCTATTGTTATCCACGTTCGCATCCGTTGCCGCTGCTGCTGAAACGGACGAACAAGCACAACCAGCTGCTGCAACAAGCAATATGCAGTCATACGTGGAAGCCATGCAGCCTGGATGGAATTTAGGAAATTCGCTGGATGCTGTCGGGGCGGATGAGACCGCCTGGGGTAATCCGCGCATTACCCAAGCTTTGATCCAGCAAATTGCTGCCCAAGGGTACAAAAGTATTCGGATTCCCGTCACCTGGGATAAGCATATTGGAGCCGCACCCCATTATACCGTTGAATCTGCTTACATGAACCGTGTGGAAGAGGTTGTTCGCTGGGCACTGGATGCCAATCTGTACGTCATGATCAATGTCCATCATGATTCATGGACGTGGGTAAGCAGTATGGAGCCCAAGCATGATGAAGTGTTAGCACGCTATAACGCATTATGGACACAAATTGCCGACCGCTTTAAAAATCAGCCCAACAAGTTGATGTTTGAAAGTATTAACGAACCCCGTTTCTCCGAAGGAGGGACTACGGATGAAACGAAAATGAATCAGATGCTCCAAGAACTGAACGTATCCTTTCACAAAATTGTCCGCGCCTCTGGCGGTAAGAATGCCACTCGTCCCCTTGTTCTGCCTGGATTAGATACTTCACCTGCTCAGGTCAAAATCAACGAACTGTATAACACGATAACCAAGCTGAACGATCCCAACCTGATTGCAACCGTTCACTATTATGGCTTCTGGCCTTTCAGTGTGAACATTGCCGGGAATACAACATTTGATAAAGCTTCCCAAAACGATATTGTTCAAACCTTTGATAATGTCTATAACACCTTTGTAGCCAAGGGAATCCCGGTTATTGTCGGTGAATATGGCCTGCTCGGTTTTGATAAACATACAGGTGTTATTGAACAGGGTGAAAAGCTGAAGTTTTTTGAATTTTTGACTTATTACATGAAAGAGAAGAAAGTAACAGGCATGCTCTGGGATAACGGCCAGCATTTGAATCGGAGCACTTACAAGTGGTCTGATCATGAACTCTTTAATGTCATTAAGGCCAGCCTGAAAGGACGTTCCTCCAATGCAGCTAGTGATCTCATTCACTTGAAGAAAGGCTCTTCTGTTCAGGATACCAAGATCACTCTAAATCTGAACGGCAACCAGTTGAAATCGCTCAATGCCAACAGCAAGCAGCTGAAACAGGGCACCGACTATACGCTGAGTGGAGATACATTAACCTTCAAAGCCAGCTTGCTCACCAGCCTAATTACTTCCGGTAAATATGGTGAGAATGCCGTTATTACCGCCAAGTTTAATAAGGGGGCAGATTGGAATTTTAGAGTCGTCGTGTATGATACACCGAAATTAAGTGCTGTCCAAGGGACTACACAAGCCTTTACCATTCCAACAGACTTCCGTGGTAGCCAGCTTGCGACGATGGAAGCCGTGTATACGAATGGTGGCAATGCCGGTCCACAGGATTGGACACCTTATAAAGAGTTTGGCAATACTTTTGCCCCTGCCTATGATACGAATGGCATCAAGCTGTTGCCTGAATTTTTCAACAGTGTGAAGGATGGTGAAGTCACGTTGAAGTTCCACTTCTGGAGCGGCGATGTAGTGACATACAAAATCACCAAGAGCGGAACCCGCGTGACGGGTACGACATCTTAATCCAAGGCACTGCAGAAATCAAAAAAAGGCGTTCCCGGAAATAAGCCGGAGAGCGCCTTCTTTATAGTTAAGTCTATCATTCAACCTTAGCCTTCCGGCTTATCTGTTAATTTTAACGTCACCGACTCTTCCTTGCCTGCCCGGTAAAAGGTAACTTTAAGCTCATCGCCAATCTTCTTGTTATCGTACAGGTAGCGACGCAAATCAAGCGTAGAGTTAATCGGTTCGCTATCAAACGCTGTAATGACATCGTTCAGCTTCAAGCCGCCCTCCTTGGCAGGACCATGGGCCTCCAGAACAACGGCTCCATCCTTGACGCTGTCAGGCAGCTTGAGTTCCTTGCGCTGAGTTTCATCCAGCGGTGCATATTCATTATTGAGGTCCACCGTGTACACCCCCAGATAAGGGCGGGTAATCTTGCCGTCCTCAACCAGTTCATTCACCGTCTTCATTACCTCATTAGCAGGAATGGCGAAGCCCAGTCCTTCAACACCTGTATCGGCGATTTTCATCGTATTGATGCCAATCACCCGTCCGTCCAGATCGACCAGCGCTCCGCCGCTGTTTCCTTCATTAATTGCTGCATCGGTCTGAATCACATGCTGTTCCCAGTCATATACACCATCCTGATTAATGGAGATCGGAATGATGCGATTCGTATAGCTCACAATGCCGGAGGTCAGGGTGTCTCCCAATCCGAGCGGGTTGCCAATCGCAATGACCGTCTCGCCCAGACGAAGTTTGCTGGAGTCCCCGATATCCGCTACTGTGCTAATACCTTTATCATCAACGGCCAGTACAGCGATATCACTAATGCGATCCTTTCCGACCAGCTTCGCCTCTTTTCTGACACCGTCTACGGTTACAATATCCAGATCATCCGATCCTTCAATGACATGGTTGTTTGTCATAATAAAGGCTTTGCCTGAGCTCACACGGAAAATGACGCCCGATCCAAGCGCGGATTGTTCCGTACTTTTACCGTCTTCCCCCTTCAGGTTTACGATGCTGACGACGGCTGGGCGTACCTTGGCTGCCGCCTGCACAATCCGATCATACGGATCGCCCGCTGCTTGCCGCAAGGGATAATGACTTGCTCCGGTTACCGCTGTAGTGGAGGGCAGACCTGTAACAAAGCTGAACAGCAGCACGGAAACCACTGCACTCACCGCACCGCTAATGACAGCAGCCTGCACCGGACTTACCCGACGATTCCTGTGCGGCCAACGTCCTCGTCCTCCGCGACGCGCCTTAAATGCCGTTTTTTTAGCCGCACGTGTGGACACCTTCGTTGAATAAAAATCATCATCAAACAAGCCCATGCTAATCCTCTCCCCTTCGTTGTCATGCACCGACACTCACTAAAAAATTAGGGCTATTCGGGCTTGCGCCAACCTATGCTACAGAGAACCTGCTCCGTTGAACATCTCAAATGGATTGAATATCCCCTACCATCGGAATTCAGCAACTAATCGTTCCGGTCTACTTATTAATCACCACAAATAGAACCTTCCTAAGCAACCAAATCTCATAAATTAGCATACACGCCGAATCTGACCCCGAATAGAGGAAAAAAGAGGAATGATTTCCAAACCAATGGACTACAATAGTAACAAGTCTTCTATTCTATTACAAAATGATCGTCTCATAGAGACGTTCTGGCTTGTTCCCGTCCGCTTAAAGCAGCCTATACTTTCGATGAGAGCCTTCCTTCAGAAAGCTTTCTGTTGTTAGCTTTATTGTATCACAGCACTTGGCAAAACCACAGGCAGAACCAAGCTTATTGCACGCCATTTTAAAAATATTTTTACAGGAGGAATATAGGATGAATTCCCATCGTTCCGCTATGGATGAAGTTCGCATGGCAGCCAAGCTTGCGGATTTGAAAGACGAGCACTACCGTAATACACTGGCGCTAAGTACATTGATTGAGCTACTGGTGGACAAAGGCATAGTGACCCGTGAAGAGGTCGAGCGCAAAGCCGCCGAGCTGGACAGCTTTATGGCTCACTTACCTTATCCCAAGGTGTAGGACGATCATAATACGTATCACACAATCGAAACTCACTATCCTTGTAAAAACAGCCGCGGTCCTCCATTGCCCCGCGTACGGTCAGCTTCGCAAGCTCCATCATATTGTGGTCGCGGCTCAAATGTGCCAGATACGTCCGCTTTGTCCGTCCGGTCAACAGCTCGCTAAGAATCGCACCTGCCATCTCATTGGATAAGTGGCCGATATCACTGAGTATACGGCGCTTGATGTTCCAAGGATAGCGGCCCATACGCAGCATTTCTACATCATGATTAGCCTCCAGCACCAATACATCTGCATCTGATATCGCTTGTTTTACCTTATCGCTGACATAGCCGAGATCGGTCGCTACGCTAAGCTTCTCTGCCCCATCATAAAAGCTATATCCTACGGGCTCAGCCGCATCATGGGAGATGCCAAAAGACTCTACACGCAATGACTCAAATTCCCGTGTCGCGCCTGTCTCCAATATTCTGCGGTTATCATCCGCAATTTGCCCAACAGCGTTGCTGATGGCAAACCATGTCTTCTCGTTAGCATATATAGGTAAATTATATTTACGCGCCATGGCGCCTAGTCCTTTAACATGATCGGAATGCTCATGCGTGACCAAAATACCATCCAACTCTTCTCCGCTCAGATCGCGTTCTTTCAGCAATTCGTCAATACGCTTTGCGCTGAGACCTGCATCGATGAGCAATGTCGTGTCTTCGTTCCGTACAACAGTAGCGTTGCCGGTCGAACCGCTCGACAGCACGGTAAAAGAAATCCCCATATCTGTTCAAGACCCTTCTGTATGTTCTGTCTTTGGACTAATGACATCTCCGTTCATCTGTACATAATACACGCCTTTTCCGTTGTCCAGCATAAACCGCCACACCGGAGCAGCCACCTGGCTATCGGAGTTAAAGGTCTGTCCGTAATATCCGAGCCGGATATCCTTCACTACGGAGTCACGCGGCAAATAGCCATCGATCAGCCTCGCCAAGGCTTTGGACGCAGGCAGCATTTTCTTTGCCTCATCCGAGGGCTGGAGCTCTACCTGAATTTTGCGATACCCTGTAATCTTCTGATTGCTGTAAAACAGAGCTAGCTTCACATTAAAGAGCGGCCACTTGCCCTGTACCAACGGATGCAGTACAAAAGCATCTGCCTGTCCGGATACGAACTCCTCCTGGACATCCAGCGGATCATACTGATAGCTATCGATATCCTTGATTTGCGGCTCCAAAGCCTCCACTAGCGCATCATGAGTGAATACCAGCTTGCTGTCCACTGGTCTCAGCAGCTGCACAAGTTCATCTTTCTCTCCACTATGGACATAGGTGTAAGACAGCTTGGGCAGCTGCGGGGTATCTCCGGGAATCGGAGCCAGCACCTGAATGCTTTTCTCTTCCATTAAACGCTGCGTGTTTTCATCCAGTGAAGTAAAATCCAGATTCGGCCCGGCCGTTTCCTGCGCATCATGCCACAGTTGATAACCCAATACCACATTGAGCAGCAAAAATGTACAGATCAGTACGTTTTTAGCGCGGCTCCAATCCATTCCCGTTCCCCCTTCCTATTATCACTTTGTCTCTTGGTCTGACTTTTTTAATGTTGTATTGGATGCTGTCGTTACAGGAACAGCATGAATCTCTGCAACAGAACCGTCGTTGAACGTAACACGCCACTCTGGGATGAGCTTCAATCCGTCATTGATCAGCTCTGGCTGATATACAGGAGTTAGATCTCTAATCGACTTGCCGTCGCCTACCGTTTGCAGTTGCTTCTCCAAGGTCTCACCACCTGGCAGCATCACTTTCTTTGAGGATTGCTCCCCGCCCTTGAGATACAGCAACGAACGATCATAGACAGATGCCGTTTCCTGCTGGATTTGCAAGGAGATCGTACCAAAGCGGAACGATGGCGTGTCCAGCACCGGATAAGCGCCATAATACTGCTGGAACATCACGCTCGTGCGATTTTCATTGCTGCTTCTCAATTTCAGCTGATACGCAGCATCCCAGCCGCCATGCTGATTCACAAAATCAACTGCGGCCAACACGTCCCTAATTGGGCTGCTTCCATCCGCTCCCGGTGCACTAGGATCGGTATAGCTCATCCAACGTTGATCCTGCTTGATCTGTAAGCTACGCTTGCTATCTGTATAAATCTGTGAACCATCTTTTTCCTGAATATTGCGCGTAATGCCCGGATCGAAAAATAAATTCCGCTGCATCTGTTCTGTCGTAAACAACCCGGCATATACCACAGGCTGTACAGTCTCCAGGTCATCCACGGGAATGTAATACTGATTATTCACCAGCTTGTACAACGGGGCATTTTTTCCAAAATTCACATGCTGCCGAATGTCTTCTACCGTCATATCGAACTGGTTCGCCTCATACACCACATCACCTCTGGCACTGAAAAAGAGTGCGTGCGGCTTGGCATTCTTTTCGTCGATGTAGATCCAGATGCGGTTAATCGTCTCCCCCTGAAATACTGAATCCGGCGTCAGACGCATGACCCGCTCCAGTAATGAAACCGGAACCCCGCCGGAAAATGATAATTCGATCCCCTCATTCTCACTGCGAATCCGTGCCCAGTCCGCTGACTGGATACTCCGACGTTGGAAATTGTTAAAGCTTCGGCTTTCCAGCCGTGTATAAATCAAATCGTAAAAAGTAACCCCCGGATAAAAAACGGTATGTTTCTTCTCACCTTGATGAATTAGCATCCTATCAGGGAATACAAGATTTTCAATCTTTCTCTCCTGCCCCATGCTTTCAGTTTTGACATAGTTCGTTTCTGAAGTGAGTACAGAATCACTGCCTGGAAGACGGTAGATCAAAAAATAAGTCTGAACCAGACTGGAAGCCACCAGCAAAACAAGCGTCCAGGACTTCAAACGTTCCTTCACTGTGCTTCCCTCCCTTCACCCGACATAGGCAGCGTAAAGGTTGTACAAGTTCCCTGACCATATTCAGACTCCAGGAAAATCTGACCTCCATGGGCCTTTACAATTTCCCGGGCAATCGACAGTCCCAGTCCTGTGCCACCCATATTGCGCGATCTCGCTTTGTCCACACGATAAAACCGTTCAAAAATTCGGTCCAAATCTTTTTTGGGAATACCAATTCCGGTATCCTGCACCGAAATAGCCAGCATTCCCTCATGGTTGCGGCGAGCCTCGATCCGGATACTTCCACCTTCCGGCGTATATTTCAATGCATTGGACATCAAATTGTCCAGCACTTGATCAATCTGATCGCGGTCGATCACGACCTTGCCAATCCCCTGCTCTACGAACATGCCTGAGCGAATGTGTTTTTGCTTCATTTGAAAAGAAAACCGATCCGCGACCTCATCCAGCATCTCCATCACATCGGCAGGCTGCATCCGCAGAGGCGCCTCATTGGAATCGAGCCGCGACAGATGCAGCAAATCCGTAACCAGCCGGATCATACGCTCCGTCTCGTTACGGATGACACCTACAAAACGCTCTGCGAGCTGCGGCTCAGCCATCGCGCCGTCATCCAGCGCTTCAGCGTAGCTACGGATCGTCGTCAGCGGTGTGCGCAGCTCATGAGATACATTAGCGACGAATTCCCGCCGCGTCGTCTCCATCTCTTCCTGCTCCGTCACGTCCTGAAGCACAGCAATCGTGCCCGTAATGCCAAATTCGCGCCGATGAATGGGTGTAAAGGTCACGCGGATGACGATGGGTTCATCCTGACCGGCCGGCTCCAGCTGCAAGAGCGTAGAAGCGGACGAGCCGCTGTACAGGGCCTCGGTTTCCTCCGGGTCGATCCCCAGCAATACCGCGATATGTCTGCCGGTCATCTCATTCTCGTTCACGCCCAGCATGGCGCTGGCCCGGCGATTGACCAGAATGACCCGGCCATGATCGTCGGTAGCGACTACGCCGTCGCTCATATTGGTCAAGATGGAGGAGAGCTTTTCCTTCTCCTCCTCATTCTGCGACAGAGCCTCACGTAGACGTCCTGTCATATAGTTAAAGGCCACGCTCAGCCTGCCGATTTCATCTTCGCCAAACACTGGCATCTGCTGGTCAAACTTGCCCTCAGCGACCTCCGTTGCATGACGTGTCATCACTTTGATTGGATGCGTAATCGTGTGGGCCAACACCACGCCCAGCACAGCCGTCAACGCGAGCGCAATCAGCATACCTGAGAGAAACACATTGTTAATGCGTTTCATCGTATCGTACAGCTCAGCCATCGAAGCAGCGATGTACACAGCACCGACAATTTTGCCTTGGCTGATGACAGGCTTGGCGACGACCTTCTTGCGGACGTTATCTTCGTCCACCATATATTCCTCGTTATCACGGATTCCTTGGAGTGCGCGGCTAACCACTGTCTGCGTATTTTTACGTCCGACATAGTCAGCATGAGAGCCTTGAGAAGTAATCAGTACTTTGCCACTGGCATCCAGCACCTGAATTTCCGCGCCGCTGAAATCAAACAAGTTATTCACGCGTGCACGCAGACTTTCGACGCTATCTTCCTCCATTTTGCCATCACTGCCACTCAGATCCTGCTCCGCCAGCACGGACAGCATCTCCGCCCGTGCTTGCAAATCCTGCGTAAAATTACTCGTCAACGAGTTCTTCATCGAGCTGACAAAATAGACTCCAATCAACTGCATGGCCACCAAGATTAGCAGCACATAGATAATAATCAGCTTGGCATGAATGGTGCGAAAGAAGGACAGCCATCTCATGCCCGCAGGCCACCTTTGCCCCCGCTAACGATATATCCGAGGCCACGCCGTGTCAGGATCGTCTCCGGCTTGCTCGGGTTCTCCTCAATCTTCTCGCGCAGTCGCCGGATCGTCACGTCTACCGTCCGCACATCCCCGTAGTACTCAAATCCCCATACCGCTTGAAGCAAATGCTCGCGAGTCATGACCTTGCCTGCATTTTTTGCCATATAGTACAGGAGCTCATACTCGCGGTGCGTCAGGTCAAGTGGAGTTCCGTTTTTATAGGCTGTATACATATCCGCATCAAAAAAGAGATCGCCTACGCGCAGCCCCTGCTTATCCTCCTGTGGGCGGCTTTCCGGCGTGCCTGCTACGCCGCGTTGCTGTCTACGCATCTGTGCCTTTACCCGTGCCAGCAATTCACGTGTGCTGAACGGCTTCGTCACATAATCGTCCGCACCCAGCTCCAGCCCTAGCACTTTGTCGATTTCCCCATCCTTCGCAGTCAGCATAATAATTGGCGTCTGAAGCTGATGTCCGCGCACCTCGCGGCATACGTCCATACCGTCCATGCCCGGCAGCATCAGGTCCAGCAAAATCAGGTCTGGCTGTTGCTTAACCGCGATATCCACCGCACTGATTCCATCAAAGGCGCAAATGACCTCGTAGCCCTCTTTTTCCAAATTAAATTTCAAAATATCAGCGATAGGTTGTTCATCATCCACTACTAGAATCGTCCCTTGCATACAGCGTTCACCTCTTCTCACGGATCATCATCTATTATTAACTTTCGTTTGTCAGTACCCATAAGATGCTTATTCTATTCTATCATACCCGTACGCTATTCCATTACTTTTCCAGACCCTTTTCTTTACGCAGAAAAAACCATGCCTGCACCTGGCTGTTAAGCATGCAGAAAACATGGTCTTTCTCCTTGATCCTCATCGAATCACATAACTCTCGATTTAAACATCCAATCTACCTTAAATACGTCATTGGATTTTGTGGCGTATTATTTTTGCGAATCTCAAAGTGAACATGTGTGCCTGTGGAACGTCCGGTGCTTCCCATGATACCAATCGCTTCACCTTGCTGAACAACCTGTCCCACATGAACACCAATACTATTCAAATGCCCGTATACTGTTTGATAGCCGTTGCGATGATCAATCATAATGACATTACCATAGCCATTCTGCTGACCGGCAAATGTGACGACACCTTCATCAGAAGCTTGAATCGTATGATCGCCGACCAAGTCAACACCTTCATGCATACGTCCCCAACGTCCTCCAAAGCTGCTCGTCATGATTGCACCCGCAGTCGGCCAGGCAAATTGGCCCGAGCCTTCCCCCTCGACTTTCGTTCCTCTCAGAACCACCTCGGTAACAGACGGCTGTAACACCTTTTGACCGAGCCATTCCTCTTGCACGACCTCACCGTTCTCCTTGGTCAAACGGTAGTCCATCTCTTTAAGACCTGCTTGTCCCGGTCTGACTACTTTCGTAACTCCTGCTTTCAATTCATCGCTCTGGCGAATCTCTACTTCAGGCTCGATAGCAATCTGCTCGACGACCTTTTCTACCGTTCGTACCGTAACAGGTACCTTGGGAGCCGTGACCTTTAACTCGTCCCCAATTTGCAAGTACAACTCACGCAGACCGGGATTGTTCTGCTTAATCTCCCAAGCCGTCGTATCGAACTTCGTAGCAATCGACGACAAAGAATCGCCTTCTTGCACCGTATAGGTTGTAGGAGCTTCACGTCCCTCGGTCAATACTTTAACCGCTTCCTCCTCCGTCAGCACCTTGTTCGGATCTGCTTTCACAGGCTCATACGCAATCTTTTCACGGATACTGGCAGACTCCAGCCATGCTTTAGGCGCCTTCGTGCTTGCGCTAGCATGACTACTCCCCACGGATGTTTTGCGAACTAGCCCCTTGATGCCTGAAGCCGTACCTTCACCCGCAGGTGTGTATTTCTTCTGCACTTGCTTTAAAGCCGCTTGTGCCGTCGCTTTATCCTTTACAATGCCAACCGTCTGTCCGTTGACCTTCATTTCTACTCCTTTGGCATAGGCAGTCAGCATGCCATCCAGCTTCTTCAACGTGGCTGCGCTATCGATATCTGCCTTATATGCCTTTTCCGTGCTCGTCGTGACCGCGCTCGTATTGAGCACCATTTGCACGTCAGGATACTTGTCTTTATACTGCTTGCTCTTCGTTGTATACAGCTGCTTAAGCTGCTGCTCATTCAGGATACTGCCGACCTCAACGCCTTTAACATACACTTTATAATAAGGAACCGTATTGGCACCAACATACTGATTGCTAGCAAAAATAAGACCGCCAACAATCACAATGCCGCCTGCCGTCCAACTTAACCATCTTTTCCGTCCGTTCCACCATGTTGCTATTTTCCCTGCTTTATCAGCAGAATTGCTTTCAACGCTTGAATTTCCATTCCTGTGGTCTGGTGATAACTTCCCCTTAGAAACCTCCATGGTTCTCTCCTTTTCAGCATATCCTATCTCTATTAAATGCGTTCATTATTGTCCTTTTACATGATAAAAGTAGCCGTTTTACAAGCTTATCTATGATAATAGTCGCTATCTAGCATTGCATAGTTATGTAAAAGGTTTCAAAAATTTAACCTTTTCACAACACAGTTTACTTTAACATAGCTTTTACAAAGAATTCAACTGCACTCCAATTACTTCCTAGCACGCAAAAAAATCCGCGCCCGGCGCGGATTCTACAGTCCTGTTTTGAGCATTAACATTGCCCATACATTTATGCGTTTTATTTATGCATTATTTAAGCATACCCATCAATTTGTTATATTCCTCTTTGGTCAAATACTTCGCAAGCACCTGCTGAATATCTTGCAGCTCCTGCTCGGTGAGACCGCCTTCCATCGCAGCTGATATTTTCTGCATCTCTTCCGGCGGAAGTTTATTCATAAGAATCGTAAAAATCTCCTGCTTCTGAGCCGCCGGTAAATTGTTCTTTTTCTCCGTCAGATGGTCGGGCGTAATGACCAAATCATGGCCTTCGATACTCGTTTCAGGTGTAGCTGTACCTTCTGCCTGCTGACGCGGCTCGCTGTCTGGTGTTCCCGCCGACGTGGCCCCTTCCTGAGATCCCTTGTCGTTGGATGCACCACCTGTCTTATTTCCGCTTTCTTCTAAGCCCTGTCCCATGACAGGCAAAGCATTATCAGGCGGTGTTACACTTCCAGAGTCGCTCCCTGTCGTCTTGCTCTTCCCTGTACCTGTACTTTGATCAGTACCAGCGCTGCCTTTTAGCCAGCCCCATCCCCATATCGGCTGATGATCGAGCTGAATGTTAAATTGCCGTAGCAACGATTGAACATAAGCATTCACGACCACACCGGTCACTGCCAGTGTCAGCGCGCTGACCAGCACCACCGTCATTCCTTTTTTAAGTAGCCATCCAAGCCACCTCATATCCCGTTACCTCCTTATACGCATCTTGCCATGTGTACATCATGAAGTGCATATAGACCAGTATTGACGAGATATGACGATTTTTAACCCTTGGAATATGTAAAACTAGCACAAACACAACTACACAGAAAAAAGGAGAGAAAGGAATTAACCACCTCTCTCTCCTAATCGTGCAGGAATAGCTATATTTTAGAACAGGCATGACGCCTTCATAGAATCCTATAGATGTCTTACAAATAAATCGGAAGCACTTGGTTCGTTTGATCGCGGTTACGACCAACCGAGAAAATAGCGATTGGAATGCCTGTCAGCTCGGATACGCGTTGTACGTAATTGCGTGTATTCTCAGGCAGTTCCTCCAACGTTTTGACGCCAGTAATATCTTCGCTCCAACCTGGCAATTCCTCATATACCGCTTCGCATTCCGCCAGCATTTTCAAGCTAGCTGGATAATGCGTGATGATCTCACCGCGATATTTGTAGCCTGTACAGATTTTGACTGTTTTCAGGCCTGTCAAAACGTCCAGCGAGTTCAGGGAAAGACCCGTTAATCCACTGACACGACGGGCATGACGGACAACGACGCTGTCAAACCAGCCAACACGACGAGCACGTCCTGTAACCGTACCGTACTCATGACCTGTTTCACGAATGTAATCGCCGACTTCATCGTTCAACTCCGTTGGGAAAGGTCCATCACCTACACGAGTTGTGTATGATTTAGCTACACCGATCACTTGTTGAATTTTGGACGGGCCTACACCGGAACCGATACATACGCCGCCAGCCGACGGGTTAGAGGACGTAACGTATGGATACGTACCTTGGTCGATATCGAGCATAACGCCTTGCGCACCTTCAAACAATACCTTACGATTCGCGTCGATTGCATCGTTCAGCACAACAGACGTGTCCGCTACATAAGGACGGATAAACTCAGCGTATTCCAGGTACTGTTTCAATATTTCTTCAACATCCAGCGGCTCGCCGCCGTATACTTGCTCAATCACTTGATTCTTTTCCTTCGTTAGATGGCGCAGTTTCTTTTCGAATTCCTCTGCATCCAGCAAATCAGCAATACGAATACCGTTACGTGCAGCTTTATCCATATAAGCAGGACCGATCCCTTTACGGGTAGTACCAATTTTGTTAGGACCTTTGCGGTCTTCTTCCAGCACATCCAACGTCATATGGTAAGGCATAATGACATGTGCGCGGTCACTAATGACCAAATTTTTTGTGGAAAATCCATTATCATGAATATAAGTAATTTCTTCAATAAGAGCGGCTGGATTCACTACCATGCCGTTGCCAATAACACACTTTTTATCTTCATAAAAAACGCCGGATGGAATCAGGCTCAGCTTATACTTTTTACCGTCAATGAGAATCGTATGACCAGCATTGTTTCCGCCTTGGTAACGGGCCACCACTTCAGCGCTTTCCGCCAGATAGTCCGTGATTTTACCTTTGCCTTCGTCTCCCCATTGTGTTCCCACAACGACTACAGTTGACATGTTTCATTCCTCCGTGGAGTGCCCACAGACACTCTGATTTTGAGCTGACGCGCTAACACATATCTGGCTTCAGCCGCCTCAGCGGGCAGATATGAAGCGTTCTCGGACAGCAGGAAAAAACGTCCGTCGCAGACATTCCACAAGTTCGGAAAGCCCCGGGCGTAATGATCTCCCGCTACGTTGAAGCAGCACTATAAGTGTACCAGTACCATTTTTCAAAGTCAAATAAAAAGCGAACATTATATTACATGAAAATAGTATTGTTCGTAATTGAGAGTTTCAATCGTTCTATGAAAATATATGAATTCTATAAAAAAGACTCTCTCGAAATCGCGATACCCGCGTCGAAAGAGCCTTTTCTAAACATACTAATATATTAACCGGCGAACGCATCCGAATGGGCACGCTCGTAATTAGCGAATTTATTATAATTTTTAAGAAATACCAACTCTACCGTACCGACCGGGCCGTTACGCTGCTTGGCAATGATAATTTCAATAATATTTTTCTTTTCTGTTTCCTGATTATAGTAATCATCCCGGTACAGAAACGCAACGATGTCAGCATCCTGCTCGATGGAACCCGATTCCCGCAAGTCACTCATCATTGGCCGCTTATCTTGACGCTGCTCTACACCCCGACTCAGCTGGGAAAGGGCGATTACAGGCACTTCAAGTTCACGGGCGATTTGTTTCAATGTCCGTGAAATTTCGGATACCTCCTGCTGCCGGTTCTCGCCCGCTTTGCCGCGTCCGTGAATGAGCTGCAAGTAGTCAATAACGATCATACCCAGTCCCTTTTCCGCCTTGAGACGGCGGCATTTGGCTCGGATATCAGCCACAGTGATGCCGGGCGTATCGTCGATATAGATTTCCGCCTCTGACAAGGCTGCAATGCCCATCGTCAGCTTCGCCCAATCGTCATCGCCCTTAAATTCACCTGTCCGCATGACGTTCGCGTCCAAGTTTGCCTCGGCACAGATCATCCGCTGCACGAGCTGAGCCGCAGACATTTCCAGACTGAAGATGGCAACCGTCTCTTTTGCCCGTACTGCAACGTTTTGTGCAATATTCAGGGCAAATGCCGTTTTACCTACAGATGGACGAGCAGCCACAATGATCAAGTCATTGCGCTGGAAACCCGCTGTCATCTTATCCAAATCAACAAAGCCGGACGGAATTCCGGTCGTGTTGCCCTTGTTCTGATGCAGCAATTCAACGCGGTCAAACACTTCCATCACGACATCGCGGATGGCAATAAAGCCACTGCCTGAGCGCCCGTTGGAGATTTCCATAATCTTGCGCTCGGCATCGCTCAGCATACCGGCGACATCCTCGCCACTGCTATAGCCTTCGCTCACAATCTGTGTAGCTGCACGAATCAAGCGACGAAGCATCGCTTTTTCTTCAATGATCTGGGCATAGTAATCCACGTTAGCCGCTGTTGGCACCCCGTGAGCCAACTTCGCCAGATAACTGACACCACCGATATCCTCTAGCTGTCCCTTGTCTTGAATTTTCGAGGTCAGCGTAACCAAGTCAATCGGCTGTCCGGATTCACCCAGCTCAATCATTGCTTCGTAAATCATCTGATGAGCTTTATCGTAAAAGTCCTCGGTCTGCACCCGCTCCATTGCGGTAATCAGTGCTTCGGACTGAAGCAAAATAGACCCGATAACCGCCTGTTCAGCCTCCAGATTTTGCGGAGGAATCCGATCAAAAAATTCGCCGCCCATAATTATTCTTCAGTCACCTGTACTTTCAGCGTAGCTTTGACCTCAGGATGAAGCTTGACGGTCATTTGAGTCACGCCCAACGTACGAATCGGTTCTTCCAGTTCGATTTTGCGTTTGTCCAGCTTGATGCCTGTTTTAGCAACAGCCTCTGCGATTTGCTTGCTTGTAATCGCGCCGAACAGACGTCCACCTTCTCCAGCCTTTGCTTTGAGCTGAATTGTTGTCTCTTCCAGCTTTTTGCCGAGTATTTGTGCCTCTTCCTTTTCCTCTTGCTTGCGTTTTTCCTCAGCAGCGTTTTGGTTTTCCAGCGTCTTCATATTTCCTTCCGTTGCTGGGCGGGCAATCCCACGTGGCAACAGGAAATTTGCTGCATAACCGTCCGACACTTCCTTAATCTGCCCCTTCTTACCTTGGCCCTTCATATCTTTAATGAATATTACTTTCATTCAAATAACCCCTCTTCCCCATCAATTTCGGCCAGAACGTCGACCACTCTGCGCTTAGCTTCCTCCAGCGAGCAATCCAGCTGAACCGCTGCGTTTGTCAGATGTCCTCCGCCGCCTAGCCGTTCCATGACGACCTGTACGTTCATGCGTCCGAGTGAACGGGCGCTGATCCCCACCAGGCCGTCAGGACGTTCACTGACCACAAAGGAGGCCAGTACATCCGTCATATTGAGCAATGAATCCGCCACCTGAGCAATCAGAAGCTGCGGTATTTTTTGTCCGGGCTCGGTCACCGCAATTGCGATATGCCCATATATCATTTTAGCATGCTTAATAATTTCCGCCTTAGCAATATATTCATCCAGGTCCTCTTTTAACATGCGCTGGATCATGACTGTATCTGCTCCACTACGTCTTAAGAAGCCAGCAGCCTCAAACGTACGTGAGCCTGTATGCAGGGAAAAATGCTTGGTATCCACCGTAATCCCCGCCAGCAGTGATGTTGCCTCCAGCGGTGTCAGCTGGACCTTCTCATGGATATATTGCAGCAGCTCGGTCACCAGTTCACAGGCCGATGACGCGTATGGCTCCAAATAGATTAGAACAGAATCATTAATAAATTCCTCGCCCCGACGGTGATGATCCACAACCACCACCCGGCTGGCCGTCTGCACCAGACGAGGCTCAATCGTCATTGAAGCCTTGTGCGTATCCACCACAACCAGCAGGCTGTGCTCGGTCATCACCTGAAGCGACTGCTCCGGTGTCATGAGCGCTTGCGACAGCTTCTCATCCTTGTTTACCTGCTCCATCATTCGGTCAATAGACGGATTGGATTTGTCCAGTACGATATGGGCCTCTACATTGTAAAGTGCCGCGGCCTTCCATACACCGATAGCTGCTCCTATTGCATCCATGTCCGGTATTTTGTGTCCCATAATCAGCACGCGGTCGCTCTCCTGCATCAGATCACGCAGCGCATGTGCAATGACTCGGGCTCGCACCCTGGTACGCTTCTCGACAGCATTGGACTTGCCTCCATAAAAGGACAGGCGCTGTCCCGCTTTCACTGCTGCCTGATCCCCCCCGCGTCCAAGCGCCATATCTAGACTGGACTGGGCCAACTCGCCCAGCTCCTTGATACTCTCTGCGCCGAAAGACAAGCCAATGCTCAATGTCATCGGTACTTTCAAATCCGCCGTCATTTCCCTCACGGTATCCAAAATGACGAATCGGCTCTGCTCCAGTTCTTGGAGTGCTTTATGATTCAGCATAATCAGATAACGCTCAGATGACAACCGGCGCAAATAAATATTGTACTGATTGGCCCAAGACGTAATCTCGCTGGAAACCTTCGCAATAAGCGCGGTGCGCTGCTGATCGTCCATTCCCTGAGCAGCCTCGTCCATATTATCAAGCATGACGATACCAAGCGCCAACCGCTCGTTCTCATACTGTTTGCGCAGTACCGCGAGCTCCGTCACTTCATACAAATATATCAGACGCTCATCAGGCACGATTAGAAACTGATAATGACGCTCATCATGCTGTAATTCCACCTTTAGTTCACGAGCAGGCTCTTTCGTTTCCTTTTTAGTGCTTAGAGCATTTGCGAGTTGAGGAAACAAATCTTGAAGTGGCTCTCCAATCAACGATTGCTCCTCGAACATCTCACTGGCAAAGCGATTGTGCCATTCTACGGTTCGATTTTCACTGTATAAAATGATACCGAACGGCAGTGTACTGATCGCTTCTCCCTCCACCCGCTTAATCCGGAAGGAAAGACCACTGATATATTGATTCAGTTCCCGACGAAAATCCAGCTCCGTCTTCAGCATCAGTCCGCCGAGCAAGAATGATAGCAGCAGTCCTATCACACCCAGTTCCCAGTTGTACATGGAAATACATATGACAAGCACCAGCAGCAGTAAAAACGCCCAGACCGTCTGATAGCCGTGCCAGCGTTTTTGTAGAAATTTAGGCATGACTGTTCACCCTATTTCTTTGATCTTGTAATAGCTTCACGCAGCGGAAAGGCCAAATCAATAATACCTATAATGCGGAGCGGCTGGAACACCAGAACGACGAGCGACAGCAGCAACGCAATCACCGGGCTCTTTTTACGGCTATGCGTCCAGAAGTATACAAAACCAATTGTCTGGATAATAAAACATGCATGGATCAGCGGTAGCATACTAATGGAGACCGTTTGAATCCAGCTGCTATCGGAAGAATCCGCTATCCATCCAATTACAATTGCCAGCAGATAGTACCAGATCAGCGTACGCGGTAGCATCCACTCGCGGGCAGGCTTCATTTTACGTACCGGCACATCGAGACTATTCAATGCTGGACGTGCCAAAGCATGTGTGATCACTGCCAGTATGAACGAACTGACAATCATCACATATGGAACTTTACCAATGAGCATTGTACCGAGTTTCTGCGTATCTTCAGCTGTCCAGCTCATATTCGCAAACATCGGATTCGCACTCAAAATCTGCTGTACAATACTGGCCGACATCTCAGCCTGATCACGAAGGGACTGTGAAAGATCAAACCCGAAGGAATACGTAGCGATAAACAGTACAAACAACAATTCGGCTAAAATAATGCCCGTTCCGGTCATCAACGCCTGAAAGGCAGATCCTCCTTTTTTATATACCCGTCCCATCAATATAGAAGGAATCAGAAAGTAAATCGCAGGAAGCAGCGAATACACATCGAGTAGCGCTATAATTAAAAGCACCGGTATGACGTGAACCAGAAAACCTTTGAAAGGCAGCGATGAAAACAATACAGCGCCAGGCACAATCAGAAAAAATACGGTAATAATTCTAAATGGTGTCAATAGAGTCAGCAGCAGAAGCAAATAAATAATGCTCCATGCTACAGTGGCCAAGCGGAATTTCAACGTTTTCACCTCTTACGCATATGTTCTTCCAGTGCGGAAATGTCCTGATACCAATCCTCCAACTGGTGTCCTTCTTTTCTGTGCTTTCTTAGCTTGTCGATGAGTAGATCATCCAATTCACGGTAAGACACCCCAAGACGCCTCCCCAGAATATAACTGCTCATCACCAGGCTGGCCAAACAATCACCAATACGGACTGTACTGCCTTCCCACATCGCCCTAAACAGACGGGAGACTTGGTCAAGCACCTCTGTTTTAAGCCATTCAATAACCTTGGCTCGTTTAACTACATCCATTTCTTTAGGCATATGATGAAGAGTCACACCCCTCTGAAAAAGCTTTATTCTCCATTATAGCATATCCTATTTTGAAAATAACTGTTACCCCATAGGGTAAATCGTTATTTTCAAAGCAGCTCTGCTGCTTATTTTAGCTTGAAGTATTAAGCGATTCCTTAGACACAAATTTCTCACAATACTCAATAATTTGGCTGCGGCGCACGATACCGATAAACCGTTCCATATCATCCACGACGGGCACAAAGTTTTGTACCTTCGCCAAATTAATCAGATCCTCCATATTGGCATCAATGGATACAGGTTTCATCGAAACCCGCAGCGGAACGTCCTTGAGCATAAACTTAGAAGCGTTTTCAAAGGTGATTTTCCCCTCAGACTCTTTCATATGCCACAATAGGTCACCCTCTGTAACCGTACCCGTATATCTACCTTCCTTATCCAAAATAGGAACCGCTGTGAACCGGTGATATTCCATTCGTTCCAATGTTTGCCGTAGAGTAGCATCCGCCGTTACACAAGCGACCTCTTGTTTGGGAAGCAAGAAAAAAGCGATATTCATGAGAAACGAATCCCCCTCAAAATCAAATATAAATCAATTGATTACTCACTGAATGTCCTGCTTGTCGGGAAGCCTCAGCGTCTGCGGGGTTGTATCAGAGTCTAGCCAGTTCGCAATCATAAGTCTGGCATATTCAAGCTCCTGTTCATTAGCCCGGTCATAGTACAGGCCCTTTTTCTTGAACCCTTCCCCCGTAATCGTAAAACTTGAAATTTGTGGATTCCCCTGTGAAATAGCTTGCTTGCCAAACCCAGTAATAAAGGCAGGTTCCATATCCGTTGTGAAATTGGCTCCCATAATATCGAGCAGCTCCGGGATCTTGGTGATTCCATCGATATTCAGCAGCCTATCGGCCATAGCGTTCAAAAAAATTTGCTGACGTTTTGTACGGTTGAAGTCGCTATCTTCCCGATACCTAACATAATACATGGCTTCTTCACCATTATAAAGCGGCTTGCCCGCCTCAATACGGAACTTGATATGCAGCGGGTTTTTATTCTCGATGGGCTGATCGATAGGAAGCACAACTCCACCCACTGCATTCACGGCATCCTGAATCCCCTGGAAATTAATCGTAGCATAATAATCGACCTTATGCTCCATCAGCTTCTCTACGGTGGCCATGGACATATCCTCGCCTCCGAACGCATAAGCATGCCCTAACTTATCAAAATCATCCTCGCCATCTCGATTGGAATCATGTCCGGCAATCTGTACATACGTATCCCTTGGAATGGAGACCAAGAGCACACGCGATTCTGCGGGCCGTACAGCAGCATATATCACCGTATCTGAGCGACCACGTGCCTTTTCGTTTGGCCTTTGATCCGTTCCCAGTAGCAACACCGAAAAAGGCTCCTTTTGGTAAGCCACCTTCTCTTGCGGCTGCTGTTCCGCGGATTGACGAGGCTGGTAGGATTTCTCCAGTTTGCTTTCCAGCGTCGGTGACACAAACCAGTCGAAAGCCACGAGCGTCAGCTGTTTGCGGAATAGATAGCCTCCCACTGCAACTAAAAGCAAGACAATACATGAAATATATAGAGCGGTAAACCTCTTTTTCTTTTTGGGCTTTCCACGGGTCCTTCTCTTATGTCTTCTCTCCATCATGGCTTCCTTCCTTCTTTCGTCCACAAATCCCATCTCTTCATTAAACCGGATGGGTCCCTCATGAAGCGGAAACTTCCCCTCAAAGCATAAAAGGTCAGCTACCTTGTTGTCAAAAGTGCCATGGCGTGGTCAGTTCCTCAAATTCATGACAAAAAAGGCTTCGCCCTTACGGTCAAAGCCCTCAGTAATGTATATATAAGTATTCTATGTAGCCTTCAAAGTTATCTTTTATTTTTAATGCGGAGCCAATTTCACCAAATTTTGCAAACGCACAGGGAAAGAGGTGGACAGAGAAAAACCATAATCGAACAACTTCCGTGTCTGCTCGAAACGCTCCTCCTTGCTCGGTGCACCCAGTACTACAGCAACTAACCGTTTGCCATGCTGCTCAGCTGTACCCGTGAAACAATATCCAGCATCGCTTGTGTATCCTGCTTTCAATCCGTCCGTGCCCGCATAAGAGTACGGTCCAGCCAAGGAAGGCAACATCCAGTTCGTATTGCTGATGTAAATGCCCTTATCCTTCAATTCCATCTGTGTACGGCTGGACGTTCTGAGAATCTCAGGATGTGATGTAATCAAGTAAGAGGCCAACTTTGCAGTGTCGCTTGCCGTCATCTTCGTTTCTCCGCGAATGTCCTTAGGATGGTTCGGCCCTAATTCACTCTGACCTGCCCCAGAGGCATTACTAAAGCGACTATCGGGCGACAACCCAATTTGGGCAGCTTTTTCATTCATGCGCTTTACAAAAGCGGACTCATTCCCTGATGAACGTTCCGCCAGTGCCACAGCTGCGTCATTCGCTGAATACACTACCATACTTTGAAACAATTCAGATACGGTCATTCTTTCTCCATACCGGAGGGATAGATTCACACCACCCACCGTACTGGCATAACGACTAATGCGCACCTCATCATTCCAGCCTAACCGTCCGGTCCGAATATCCTCCAGTACCAGTAGCTCGGTCATGAGCTTGGACATATTTGCGGAGGGCATAGGCTTATCGCCATTCACATCCATTAGTAATTCCCCGGTATGCATGTCCATTAGCACCGCAGCGTCTGCATCTACATTCGGCTTTCCGATCAACAAGCGGGGTCCAAGTGTAATAAAAATCAATATAATAAGTACCGGGACGACAATAGCCCAACGTAACCAATGTTTTTTCATCATCGTAATAACCTCCATACCTTATTAGACGATGAAAAATCCATTTTGTCTGCAATTTTTCGAAAAAAAGATACAATTTTTTTACCTTTTTTTATTTTACAACAAAATACCCGCCAATCCTTGTTACAGGAAGGCGGATATTTTACTTCTTCAGTATGACGTATTAAGCAAAATGACAGGCTACAAAATGCTGGTCGCCTGCATCTCGATATACTGGAGCCTCTGTTTTACAGCGTGCTTCCGCCATAGGACAACGTGTATGAAACTTGCATCCTGACGGCGGATTAGCCGGAGATGGGATGTCCCCTTTTAACACAATCCGCTGTCTTTTGATCGTCGGATCTGGAATCGGTACTGCTGATAGCAAAGCCTTGGTGTACGGGTGAAGCGGATTGCTGAACAGCTCCTCCTTGGAGGCCAACTCTACCATTGAGCCCAGATACATCACACCAATCCGGCTACACAGATGCTCGACCACACTCAGATCATGTGAGATGAACAGGTACGTCAGTTGGCGTTCCTGCTGCAAATCGCTTAACAAGTTAATGATCTGGGCCTGAATCGATACATCCAGGGCAGATACCGGCTCGTCAGCCACAATAAAATCAGGATTCAAAATCAAGGCCCGTGCAATCCCGATCCGCTGCCGCTGACCGCCTGAGAACTCATGCGGATAACGATCATAGTGATACGAGGATAGACCGCAAATATTCAGCGTTTCATTGACCTTTTGCCGCAGCTCATTACGATCAATCAACCCGTGATCCAGCAAAGCCTCTCCGATCGCCTCACCAACCTTAATTCTCGGGTTCAGTGAGCTAAAGGGGTCCTGAAAGACGATTTGCAGCTTTGGACGAAGCGCACGAATCTGCTCCTTGTTTAACGCGTGCAAGTCTTCGCCCTTGTACCGTACTGATCCCTCTGTCTTATCCATTAATCTGAGAATCGTGCGCCCAATCGTACTTTTACCGCAGCCAGATTCTCCTACCAGACCAAAGGACTCACCCTTCTGTATGTGAAAGGATACATCATCGACCGCCTTTACATGTCCGACCGTACGCTGAAACACCCCGCCTGTGATCGGGAAATACTTTTTCAGCCCTTCCACTTGAATCAAAGGCTCGCTCATACTCGTTGCCCCCCTTCTTTCTCATATAGCCAGCAGGCAACCTTATGACCATTCTCCTTTTCATTCAAGGGAGGAGCCTGATCCTTGCATATTTGCATGCAATGTGCGCACCGATCATGAAAATGGCAATTTTCACCCAGCTCAATGGGGTTTGGCACCTGTCCTGGGATGGAATACAGCCGATCCATTTTCTGATTAATGACAGGTTTAGCCTTTAATAGCCCTTGAGTATACGGATGCTGCGGATTTTTGAACAGCTCAATGACAGGAGCCTCTTCAATAACGTTCCCAGCATACATAACCACCACATAATCCGCCATTTCTGCCACGACACCCAAGTCGTGCGTAATCAGCATAATGGACGTTTTAAGCTTATCCTTCAAATCCCGCATTAAATCAAGAATCTGCGCCTGAATTGTTACATCCAGTGCCGTTGTCGGTTCATCCGCAATCAACAGCTTCGGATTGCAGCTTAAAGCAATAGCAATCATAATCCGCTGGCGCATACCGCCACTCAATTCATGAGGATAGGAATGGAATATTTCCTCCGATCGCGAAATGCCCACCAAATTAATCAGTTCAATTGCACGGGCGCGTGCTTCTTTTTTACTCATTAATGTATGCATCAGCAACGGCTCCGTAATCTGTTCCCCAATCGTAAGCACTGGATTCAGCGAAGACATCGGTTCCTGAAAAATAATCGAAATGTCATTGCCGCGAATTTGCTGCATTTGACCTTTATTGAGTTTTAGGAGGTCTTTGCCCTCAAACCAGATTTGTCCGTCTGAGGTATGGGGAGAATCAATCAACCGCATCATCGTCATTGCAGTTACACTCTTACCACAGCCAGATTCTCCTACCACACAGAGCGTTTCACCCTCACGAATTTTAAAACTGACGTCATTGACCGCTTTGACAGTTCCGTTAGAGGTATGAAAGTGGGTTTTCAGGTTACGAAATTCAATCAAAGCATTTTCCATAAACGTTCGTCTCCTACTTCTTCATTTTAGGGTCCAGCGCGTCCCGCAAACCGTCTCCAATCAGATTAATCGCTACAACAGTAATTAGAATACACATTCCCGGTGGCACCCATATCCAGGGCCGTTTGCGGAAGTCAATCAGGTTATTCGCAGCCGATATCATGTTCCCCCACGAAGGTGTAGGCGGCACAACGCCAATCCCCAAGTAACTGAGCGCAGATTCTGTAATAATTGCACCAGCTACTCCAAGCGTAGCCGTAACAATAATAGTAGGAATCGTGTTCGGCAGCAGATGCCGGAATATTTTACGGCGGTCTCTCAACCCCAGCGCTTCCGTCGCCTGCATGAACTCCTGTTCACGCAGTGTAAGAATCTGCCCTCTGACCAGACGGGACAAGCTCGTCCAGCTTAGAATTCCGATAATAAGCATCAGAAAATAAATACGGTTCGACGGATCAACCTTCAAATCCGACAGAACAGCACCTAAAATAATAAGCAGCGGCAATGTAGGCAGGGCCATGAAAATATCGGCAATCCGCATAATAACCGTATCCACGCCTTTACGATAAAACCCTGCCAGCGCACCCAACGTCGCCCCGATCATGACCGAAATAAACGTGGCGACCAGCCCCACTGTCAAAGAAATACGGCCGGCCAGCATCGTACGCAGTAAAATATCTCTACCAAACTTATCCGTACCAAGCCAGTACTTCGCATTAGGGGATAAATTTTTGTCAGATAGCTTGTAATCATCTAAATGATAAGGTGAAATCATGGGGCCAAATACACAAATGATAACCATCAGAATTAATATAACGAGACCTGCCAAAGCCAGGCGGTTTTGGTTAAAACGACGAATGGCGATTCTCCATGGAGACGCTTCAGGACGGATCGCCGCCTTTTGATTCGTTTCAATCGTGACTGTTTCTGCGGACAATAGTATCCCTCCTACTTCAAGCGAATTCTTGGATCTGCCATGCCATACAATACATCAGACAGTAGATTGCCAATGAGCGTGAGAACAGCCAGAAAAATGGTGAAGCCCAGCATAAACGGATAATCCCGCATACTAATCGACTCCAGATAAACCTGCCCCACACCTGGCCATACAAATACCTTTTCCAGGATCATCGCCCCACCAAATAAGGCTGGAAGCTCGAACCCGAGCAGTGTGATTGCTGGAATCAGGGCATTGCGCAGTGCATGTTTGAAAATAACCGTCCGTTCCTTCAAACCCTTGGCGCGTGCGGTACGGATATAATCCTGACGGATGACCTCCAACATGCCTGTACGGAAATAACGA
Source organism: Paenibacillus sp. AK121 (assembly GCF_019042715.1). Taxonomy (NCBI): domain Bacteria; kingdom Bacillati; phylum Bacillota; class Bacilli; order Caryophanales; family Paenibacillaceae; genus Paenibacillus; species Paenibacillus sp. AK121. Next base: position 31,055 of record NZ_JAHPJM010000002.1, on the reverse strand, counting down.
GTCAGGCTTCCTGTACTCAGCATCGTAAGTACGAGTGTCGGCAGGAACATATGCTTGAGGACATCCACCATATACGCCCACGAACCTGCTTCCATCCCTGCTGTAGTCATACCCCCAACCGGGAGAATTCCCCATTCAAGGGCAAATATTTTGATGACCAATAGACCAATAAAAAATGAAGGCAGCGACATACATAAGAAAATGAATAACGTAACGAACTTATCAAATAACGAATATTGAAACTTAGCTGAAAATACCCCTGCAACAACTGCAATAAGCCAGCTAAAAATAAGACTAAAAAAAGCGATAATAAAAGAGTTCCATACATAATTGCCAATGACCTTCGTTACTGGCTGCTTATGCTGCAATGAATCCCCCATATTCCCCTTTAACATATTACCGGCCCATATAAAATAACGTTGGTATTCCGGTTTATCCAGCCCGTAGATATGTCGTAGCTGCTGCGCCTTCTCGGCGGTCATATTCGGGTTCTGCTTGGCTGTAATATAATCACCCGGCACCATGGCTGAAATCGCAAAAACGATAATGGATATGCCAATAAGTGTGGGGATGAGTTGCAGCAGTCTTCGAATAATGTACTGCTTCATATTCATTCCTCCAGACGAATAAAGTGATATGCCCAGCTCGTGAGAGCTGAGCATACAATTGGCAACCCTTATTGAGCGATTTGAGCGTTATGCAGAGTGAACTCAAAATCTTTGTATGGTGTAATTTCTAAGCCAGATACACGTCCATTCACTGGCCACATATCTCTGCGTTGGTACAAAAAGATAGTTGGCAGATCTTTGTTCAGCTCTTGATAGAGCTGTTTGTAAATCTGTTTGCGTTTTTCTTGATCCAGTTCATGCTTACCAGCAAGTGTTAATTCATCAACCTTTTTATTGGAATAGCCGATATCATTTTGTGCACCATTCGTAATAAAAGTCGTTGTGTCCGGGTCTGGAGTTAAGCCCCAAGCCGCAAAGAACATATCAAACTTGCCCGTATCCTTTTTATCCATAATGGCGTTAAAATCTAAAGTTTCAGAAGTTAGCTTGATGCCGAGCTCCTTATAGTTATTGGACATGATCGGTAGCAAGGCCTCTACTACTGGATTATCAGCAGTTGCGGAGAAGTTAATGGTCAGCTTTTCTCCGTCCTTTTCGCGAATTCCGTCAGCCCCAACCTTCCAGCCTGCCTCATCCAGCAAAGCCTTCGCCTTCGCTGTATCAAACTCATATTTATTGATGTCTTCATCCGTGTAAGACCAAGATTCTGTAGACTGTGGAATATTAATGACATTCGCATATGGCCCATACACGCCCTGCACAATCTCTTTACGGTTTAAACCAATAGTTAAAGCTTGACGTACTTTAGGGTCCTGGAATTTCTTTTCCTTGTGATTAAACGCAATATATCCATAGCCATTGGTCGGCATAATATTCACGTCCAAGAAGCCTAGAGCCTTTAGTTCCTCTACATTGTCTTCCGTAACTGTGATATTGTCCATGTCCGTTTCGCCCGTTTGCAGCATAGACAAGTTTGTTTCCTCTGTTGTCGTTTTGAAAATAACTGATTTCACCTTTGGTGCACCCTTGAAGTAGTTTGGATTCGCTTCAAGTACGACTTGTTGACCTGGGGAAAAGCTCTTCAGCACATACTGCCCGGAGCCGATTGGTTTATTATTAAGCGCCTTGATGCTGTCCAGGTTACCCTTCTTGAACCCTTTTCCGTAATAAGCTTCTGGCATGAAGTATTGCTCACCCAGATAATCCTTCGTATAAGCTGTTGCTTCTGTAACGGTTACCTCTACTGTGTTATCATCAATGACCTTGATACCCGAGATATCATTCGCCTTGCCATCGTGGTATTCCTTACCGCCTTTAATCTTAAAAGATAATATATCGCTTTCTCCATCATAATTCGGATCATGCAGCACTTTGAGAACAAAAGCATAATCCTTTACGGTTACTGGAGTGCCGTCACTATACTTCACACCTGGTTTCAGATGGAATGTGTATTTTAGACCATCCGGCGATACATCAACCTTTTCAGCCAAACTATTTTCATATGTACCATCTGCCTTCACCTGTAGGAAGGAATCAAATACTGTTCTGACTACATATAAATCGTAAGTTGTTTGCCAGAATAGCGGGTTAAATACCCCTTTAGGTGACGTCATACCTACTACAATGTTATCTTTCCGATTCGTTGCTCCTGGAGGATTTTGCGACAAATCCGTCGCTTTAATAACACCCTCTGTAACTGGTGCGCTTGCTTCATTTCCCTCTGTTTTATTATCCGCATTGCCTTGCTGCGGCTGTGCCTCATTAGCACCTCCACTACATCCTGCAAACAGAACACCAACGATCGTAAGCACCATAAGCAAAGAAACCCATTTCTTCGTTTGCATCATCCTGTTAATCCCCCTTAGTCGGTTCTTTATTTAACAGCCTGTCTCATTCCTGCGGTGATTCGTTAAAGCTTGAGGTTCAAAAATGAAGTTTTGCACATCCTCCTTACTGTTCCTAATGATAGTGTAGAACACATGTTTTAGACCCTTGGTCAATTTTGTGCACTGACAACCATTACATTTTTATTAAGATTTATCTTAAGTGTAAAATAATATCACGTCAATATCTTTTTTTATGTAAAATGCAATTGCAAAACATCTATTTTTGTAAAGTTTATGAAATTTACTTGTGGAAAATGACAGAAAACTGAGTGTTATGTAATATAAAATAACATTTCAAATGACCGAAATGTGTACTCTGGCGAGTTGGGGAGCTTGTAATTTCTTAAGCCACTAAAAGGTGATTTATACTTAATGGGTAAACATGGATTGTATTATTAGTAAGTTACAATAGATGGCACTTGTTGTCAATAAAAAAAATCATAAAAAAGGATGTCCCCAATTCTGGGGACATCCTTTTTTTCCACCCACTACTATTCAGTAGTGTAAGGAAGCAATGCGATTTGACGGGAACGTTTAACAGCGATTGTCAACATACGTTGATATTTCGCGCTTGTTCCAGTCACACGACGAGGAAGAATTTTTCCACGTTCGCTGATGAATTTTTTAAGCAAGTCTGTATCTTTATAGTCAATGTGAGTAATTTTGTTCACAGTGAAGAAACATACTTTACGACGTTTGTTGCGACCACCACGACGAGCTGGTCTTTTGTTATCGTCTCCGCCTTCTCTTTGTCTGAAGCCCATTCTTTGTCAGTCCTTTCCCAATTAAAATGGTAAATCATCATCCGAAATATCGATCGGTTTTCCGTCATCGGAAAAAGGATCCTGATTGTTTCGCGAGTTATTATTCCCGCGCCCACTATTGCTGTTACCGCCTCCGAAAGGAGACTCCTCACGCATACCTCCACCGCTATTGCCGCCACCGTTGCCGCTATCGCGGTTAGATTCCAAGAAACGTACATTATCAGCAACAATTTCAGTCACGTATACACGTTTTCCTTCATTGTTCTCATAATTACGCACTTGTACACGGCCTTCAACAGCCGTCAAACGACCTTTACGAAGATAGTTAGCGCATGTTTCAGCAAGCTGACGCCAGGTTACGATCGGCAAGAAATCCGCTTCCCGTTCGCCGCCTTGACTTGTAAACGGACGGTCTACAGCCAGGGTGAACTGGGTTACTGCTACACCAGACGGTGTATAGCGCAGCTCTGGATCTTTGGTCAAACGACCGATCAGAATGACACGGTTCAACAATCCAATCCCCTCCTTTGAGCGTTGTTCATTACATAATCACGTACAATAATTAAGCTACGTCGTTCGTAATGAGATAACGAATTACTTCGTCAGAAATTTTCATGATACGCTCAAGCTCAGTAACAACAGCAGGTTCTGCTGTGAAGTTTACCAGAACGAAAGAACCATCACGGAATTTCTTGATCTCATACGCAAGACGGCGTTTAGTTACATCGTGATTCGTAATTTCGCCACCGCCGTTAGAGATGATACCTTGGAATTTGTCGACTGTCGCTTGAACAGCTTCTTGTTCAATGTCAGGACGAATAATGTACATCACTTCATATTTGCGCATTCTTTACACCTCCTTATGGACATAAGGCCCTCAATCTCAGTTGAGAGCAAGGAACGAGCCTAAACTCGCACTAAAACAGTTTACCAAATCGAGCACCTGAATGCAACCTGCAATTTCGAGCATAAGGCTAAAAACTGCTCACACACATCATATCACTGGTTTTATACAATTTTATATCACACCACAAATTTTGCATATATAAAGGAAATAATTTTTGATTAACTACTATCTGTGTACCCTAATTTCGCATGTTTCTGTTTAAGACAGCGCACAATAACCGTTGCAGTCCAAATTCATTATCTAAGGAGGCACAACCGTATGGGTGAAAAGACTGAGTTCGTACCCGGGGATAAGGTCCCAAACGACGGCGTATATATGGAGGTTGGAGAAAAAAGCTTTCATACTGAAATCCAAAACCCGCAGCAAATAACGTTGGAAAGAGGCGATTCTTTTCCGAAGACCACCAATCATAATCGCAAGTGGAAGAAAAAAACGAAAGCTCGCGTCCACTAATGTATATTTCTTCGGAATCCTGGCCATATTATGATTAGGCGATACAACAGAGAGGTGTGGTTCCGTTGGACAACGTAGCCTTACAAACTGTTAGGAGATCCATTCCGGGCATTAGAAGCGTTAGGTTTGTGTAAAAGGACACTGTCTTTTCAACACGGTATTGCTAGTCAGTACACCGAGTTTCATGATGTGATTGGACAGATCGTATCCTGTTAAAAATGTATCGCCTACGATGGAGGACCTTTGTGGTCCTCCTTTGTTGCATTATCGGACTTTTTGCATATACTGGTAAAATGCAGATTAATTCAGCTCCTTCTGCTAGAATATATCCAAGTACAAAGACCTACTATCTACGGAGGTTTAAAGATGAGCTATTCTCGTATATTAAAGTGGATATCAGGTATATTCGAATTGGTGCTGGCTGTACCGATTGTGGGAGGAGCTATTGTCATGGGGACTGGCTACTCAGCTTTAGGGTTTATGCTTGTCCTGCATGCAGTAACACTTATCCTGTCGTTACGCAATCAGGAAGCGATCTACGGTTCTGTCTGGGGAGTACTCACTTCCTTGCTAGCCTGGATTCCTTTTGTTGGCTGGGCACTCCATTTGATTGCAGCCATCCTTCTGATGATCTCTGGCTCAAAGAGAACCAAACGCTATCATTACCCGCCTAATCAGCTATAGCAAAAGAAAGCTCTTAACAGCTATTATTTCAAACGCTGTTAGGAGCTTTCTTTTGCTCTAACGCCTTATTCATTCACCAATAGATTCTTAATCATTTTTTCGATATCGTTACATTCATTTTTAGTAATCTGATTTATTTATTGCCATAAAACAAAAAATCCCCCACATCAGCAGACGTAAGAGATTGATTTAGTTCATAAAGTTAGTGGCGGAAAGAGTGGGATTCGAACCCACGCACGCCTTGCGACGCCTAACTGATTTCGAGTCAGCCCCCTTGGACCTCTTGGGTACCTTTCCGCAGCAAGGATAATTATATCATCATTGCTTTCATGACGCAAGCTGATTTCTTGTTCACCATGATCCACTTTCTCTGCTCAAATGGTTTCCGAGTTCTGCTCGTCACCACTGGACTTTGAGCGCAGCACTTTTTTCATATTCTTTTCGAACTTGGCACGCGGAATCAGCACACTATGCTGGCATCCGACACATTTGATTCGAATATCCATCCCCATCCGGATGATTTCCATCTCGTTCGTTCCACACGGATGAGGCTTCTTCATCTGCACAATATCCCCTAGTTCAAACGACTTACGCTCCACCCTTCTCTCCCCCTTTTCTTCCTGGCTCATCTTCTTTTTCAAGGGTGATCGCCGTTTCCAGTGCGGCCTGACGATGTTCCTCGTCCTCCAGAGCCCTCTTGATATTATTCTGAATATCACGCTCTACCAAGGCCCCTGTGTTCGGCATACATTCCGCCACAACACGTACGATATACTCTGATGTAGTCATGGACTGAACGCCTAACACATCCGGCATATTAAGTATCTGCGCATTGGACTCTTCGATGCCTTGGATCGCCTGTTTTACCAAGCTGACGGCTTCCTCCAGACTACGCTCCGCCTTCATTGGCACATCTACCACCGCCAACGCGTTGGACATGGAGAAGTTCGTTACTGTCGTAATGGAGCCGTTCGGTAAAATGTACACCTCACCTTTCCAGCTCACCAGCCTGGTTGTACGTAGCCCAATCATTTCTACCGTCCCCTTGAAAGTCCCCGTCTGAATGACGTCTCCTACGGCAAATTGATCCTCAAATATAATGAAGAATCCGGTAATTACATCCTTAACCAAGCTCTGTGCCCCAAAACCTACAGCCAACCCAAGCACTCCAGCTCCAGCAATCAGAGGGCCTAGATTTATACCCATTTGCGATAGCACCAGCATAATCAAGATGAAATTGAATACAATATTTGTTACATTTTTCAGCAGTTCGCCCACAGTCGTTAACCGTCTGGTATTCAATCGGAATCTGCCGTTATCTCCCTTTTGCTCCATCGACTTATCTATAATTTTATTAATAACTCGAATAAAGATACGTGTAATGATGAAAATAATTACGATTTTCAAAATCACAAACAAAAAGGTCGACCACATCGCACTATCTGTAAGCCATTTCCATACAGCATCCTTCCAATGAATCGCACCTTGCACTACGTCATCCGTGTCTAAATTACCGGCCAACCAATGTATAAAGGTCATGCTGTACTCCTCCTCAAACCAGGGAACTACTCTTTCTATTTCCCACATTCTATTTCCTATCTATATAAGCATATCTCCCGACTTCAAACAAATGGCTATGAATAATCTATTTTTCCCGAGTATAAAAGCACAAGTTTATCCATATACTAGCTACTATCTTGAGAATAATTGTTACCCGCAGGCCAAGTATATTCTTAAAGGTAGGCGAGCATAACCTGCACACTTCATCACAGGACGAAAGGAAGATTCCATGACTTATCCATCTGACTTCATTCCGGGGCAAGAACCCCTAAGCTTAAAAATATCACACACCGATCCCGGGATCCAATCAGCCATCATCCATCGTTTGCTGTTCCATCTGCATCAGGCGCGGAGTCTACAAAATATCGTCATCATTTGCATTGGCACCGACCGTTCTACTGGAGATTGCCTTGGCCCGCTTGTGGGTACCCATTTGTCCCGCTACAAAAGCCCCCTATTTAATCTGTATGGAACATTAGATGAGCCTGTACATGCTATGAACCTGCAAACCACACTGAACGGCATACATGACCGATACGAACAGCCTTATATCATTGGCATAGACGCATGTCTTGGACAAACCTCCAGTGTTGGATGCATTCAGGTTGCAGAGGGTCCTCTCAAGCCTGGAGCAGGTGTAAATAAAGAATTACCGCCGGTCGGCGATATCCATTTGACTGGTATCGTTAACGTCGGCGGCTTCATGGAATACTTCGTGTTACAAAATACGAGACTAAATTTGGTAATGAAGTTATCAGATATCATAGCTAGTAGCTTATACTCCGCAATTAGGGAGTGGCATTACCGGTCTGTCCTACTTGCTGCGCAAGAGTAATAGCTTCTTTCTCTTCAGGTGATAAGGAATAAGCGGATTGTCCCGCTTCCAGAGGCTTGGCATACACATATGAGCCATCCCGGTTATAAATACCGGTCAATACTATTCCGTCCTGATTATCGTCTACAATAGCCAGAGAGAAGCTTAAATCGCTCCCTCTCTCACCAAAGGCATTATAACGTTTGATGCCTATATGTCCCTTCAAGCCAGTCAGTTTGCTGCGTAGTGATTTCATACTTGCACGGTGGGCTTCCTGCTCATCTTCAATCGTATCCATCTGCACCTTTAAATCAATCAGCAGCGTTTCCAAATTCTCTACACCGCTGCCTGCCATCATGGTTTCATACTTTCGCCGCATCTTCTTCAGCTTTGATCCCTGTACAATAATAACAATCAACAGGATAAGCAAAATAAGCACGATCCCTGCAACAATTCCAGCAAGCTGCTCCATGATTAGTCCATTCAATTCAGCCATATGTTTGTTTCTACCCCTCTACCTCAAAAATCATGTTACTGCTTTGCTTACCTTTTATTTTAAACGTTTGAGAACAGCGAGACAAATAACACAAGGCTATTAGTTTATCCATCAAAACCATTCTGATTCCTGCAATTCCAGACAAAGCAAAGACATATCTCACTTTCCATTTCACTCAAGGAGACATGTCCATATTTTTACGGACTACTGTAATAGCTCCAGTAATCTTTCCAAATCCTGCTGGCTGTAATAATTCAATTCGATTTTGCCTTTATCTTTATTGTGCTTGATCTTCACAGTTGTTTTAAAACGCTCGCGTAGGGACTCTTCCATATGGTCAATATAGGGGTCCTTTTTTCGTACCTTTGCTTTAGCTTTTGTTTCTCCAGGCTTATGATCCAACTGCTGTACGGCTTCCTCGAGTTCACGAACACTCCACTGTTGCTCAATGCATTGCAAGGCTAGTTGTTTTACCATGTCTGGATCTTTGAGCCCAACAATTGCTCTAGCATGCCCCATAGACAATGTTCCACGTGAAACATGATCTTTAACCTCTTCAGGCAATGCGAGCAAGCGAAGGAAATTGGCAATGTGTGAACGTGATTTTCCCACTTTCATGGACAACTCTTCCTGAGTTAAGGAGAACTGATCCATTAACCCCTGATAAGCTACTGCTACTTCCATTGCATTTAAGTTTTCACGCTGCAAATTCTCAATCAAGGCAATCTCCATTACCTGCTGATCTGTAAAATTGCGAACAACCACGGGTATGGTCGGATTCCCACAAAATTGAGATGCCCGAAACCGCCTTTCCCCGGCTATAATCTCATATCCTCTCAAGACACTACGCGCAATAATGGGTTGGATAACACCGTGCTGACGAATGGATTCCGCTAATTCCTTAATAGACTCCTCATCAAACGTTTTCCGAGGCTGGTATGGGTTCGCCCGCAACTGGCTGAGCGGAATGTCAACAACCTTATCCTCTTCACTAACTGTAAGGGAGGGAATAAGTGCATCCAGTCCCTTTCCCAACCGTTTACTCATAAGATACCACTTCCTTTGCCAACTCAATATATACCTCTGCCCCACGAGAACGGGGATCATACGTAATAATGGACTGGCCATGTGATGGTGCTTCGCTGAGTCTCACGTTGCGTGGAATAATCGTCTGATAAACTTTGCTTTGAAAGTACTTTTTCACTTCTTCAATGACCTGAATGCCCAAGTTTGTGCGAGCGTCAAACATGGTTAGCAACACACCCTCAATTTGCAAAGAGGTATTTAAATGTTTTTGTACTAATCGCACGGTATTCAACAATTGGCTTAATCCTTCCAGCGCGTAATATTCACACTGGATCGGAATAATGACTGAATCGGAAGCCGTCAAGGAATTGAGCGTCAAAATACCCAGCGATGGAGGGCAATCTATTAATATATAATCATAATTATGCTTGACGAGCTGAAGTGATCTTTTTAATCTCAATTCGCGAGAAATAGTTGGTACCAGTTCGATTTCAGCACCTGCTAATTGAATGGTTGCCGGGATAATATCCAATCCCTCGACCTGTGTACTGATAATCGCCTCGCTAGGGTCAACCTCGTTAATGAGTACATCATAAATACAATTTGCCACATCCGCCTTATTGATACCCACACCGCTGGTTGTATTACCTTGCGGGTCGATATCCACGAGCAATACCCTTTTGCCGAGGGAAGCAAGTCCGGCGCCCAAATTCACGGAAGTAGTCGTTTTGCCTACTCCGCCCTTTTGATTGGCTACGGCTATTATTTTTGACACTTCATTCACCTCATAATTTAATCGGAATCCTGCTACGTTCCATGATTGCAAAAGCTCTATGAAGACGTTACTTAGTCCTTAACTTACGGATAACGGCAATTTTCAAAATAGAATACGAGTATGCTGCGGTTTTATGTTGGCGTTAGACAGAAAAAGCGGCAATTGCTGCCGCTGTACGCTTCATCCCTTACTTACGTTTGGGAATTTGAATGACAATCTCATAGTGATCCTCATGATCAGATTCCTTTGTTTTGATATCCAACCCTGAGCCAGACACCATATCAATGGATTGACGAATCGTATTCAGCGCAAGCCGGACATCCTTAGTAAAGGAAATCCGCTTTGATTTCTTAATCGTGGATACTTGTTTATAAAAGGCAACTCGTGCCTCTGTCTGCTTCACATTGAGTTCCTTAGCAATTACTTCATCTAAAACCTTGTACTGTAGTTCTTCGGTCTCTAACGACAATAATGCACGGGCGTGACGCTCGGACACCTTCCGTTCCATTAGGGCCTCTTTCACTCTCTCCGGCAAATGAAGCAGCCGTATTTTATTAGCAATAGTGGATTGGCTTTTGCCAAGTCGCTGAGCGAGGCTTTCCTGGGTAAGTTGATGCAGGTCAATCAGCTTTTGATAAGCTACAGCCTCTTCAATCGCAGTTAGACCCTCACGCTGAAGATTCTCAATCAACGCGATGGATGCAGCTTGTGAATCATTAAACTCACGAACAATGGCTGGAATCGTCTCCATACCCAGCTTGGTGACAGCTCTCCAACGACGTTCCCCTGCTATAATTTCATATTGTCCATTACGGAAACGAACGACAATCGGTTGAATTACACCATGCGTCTTAATAGTCTGGCATAGCTCATCAATCTTCTCGTCGTCAAATATGGTGCGGGGCTGATAAGGACTGCTGACAATATCCCGAACTGGAATTTGTTTTATTTCGTCCCCATTGGATCGCTCCGTCAAACCAAATAGCTTGGAAAATTGTTCTTTCATTCCGTATAATACCACCTAATTTCATAATAGCACCATACAAACAGCGCTTCGTGAAAAACAGTTCCTTACGGGGATTGTAGACCCTTCTATATGAAACAGCGCCGTAAGCGGGTACACTCCACGTACTCCCCTGACATTTGTTGTCCCACTTCCCTATATGTATATCTGAAATCATGAGTACGGGAAGCAGCCAACTTACACTAAAACGATTATCTCTATTCTATCACTTTTCCAGTCATAATCCTATCGTCTCTACCAGCTTTTCGAAAGGATAAAAGAATAAAATTATGTAGAGGGTATTACGCAAGGAGTCTTCTTAAGCAAAGATCTATAAACCATAAAAAAAGTGAATGTTTCACGTGAAACATTCACTTTCTTTCAAACATTTACACTAACGGAGCCTTCAAAGGAGTACCTGGCTTACGCGGGTATTTCCGTGGTGTAGCTGCTCTTTTTTCAATAATAATCATATGTCTGGCTGCATCCTCAACAGGTAGCTGGAAGGCCTGAACATGCTTGATTCTCCCCTTCAGCTCTTTCAAACTGTAGGAAGCTTCCTTGATTTCTTCGGTTGGATCGCTACCCTTCATCGCTGCAAAGTGCCCACCTTCACGGACAAAAGGCAGACAAAATTCATTTAGTACCGCGAGACGGGCAACGGCTCGGGCTGTGACCAGATCATAGCTATCACGATATCCTGCTTTGCGTCCCAATTCCTCTGCCCTGCTGTGAATCAGTTCGACATTTTCCAGTCCCAACTGCTCTACAACATGTGCTAAGAATTGTATCCGTTTGTTCAATGAGTCTACGATGGTCAATTGAATATGTGGAAAACATATTTTCAAAGGGATACCAGGGAAACCTGCGCCTGACCCAATGTCAGCCAGGCTCTCCACATCATTTAACGGAACATAAAAGGCAAGTGAAACAGAATCGTAAAAATGCTTGGTGTACACCGCTTCTCGCTCAGTAATACCCGTCAGGTTCATTTTTTCATTCCATTCAACCAGCACACGGTAATATGTTTCAAACTGCTCTAACTGACTGTCATTAATCACAATGCTATGCTCTGCCAGCCGCTGCTTGAACTGCTGTTGTATCGCGTCCATTAAGATCCCCTCGCTGCCGTTACACGGTTATAGTGCTCCAGATAAACCAGCAAAATGGAAATATCTGCAGGGGTTACACCGGAGATACGGGATGCCTGACCAATGGACATCGGACGAATCTTCTCAAGTTTCTGCTTGGCTTCAATGGCCAAGCCTTGAACTTCATTGTATGCGATATCCTCTGGAAGCTTCTTCTTCTCCATCTTTTGCAGTCGTTCTACATGCATCAACTGCTTTTCAATGTAGCCCGCATACTTAATTTGGATTTCCACCTGTTCTTGCTCTTCCTCAGTAAGGGCTACAGGTGAAGGTGAAATTTGTGCCACTTGTGCATAGCTGATCTCAGGTCGACGCAGCACCGTCAACAGATTACTGCCGTCCTGTATCGGTGCAGATCCGCCTTGCTCCAGCATCTCATTTACATCAACCGGACGAACTTTAGCTAAACGCAAACGCTCAATTTCTTGCTCTACCTTTTGTTTTTTATCCAAAAAGCGCTCGTATCGTTCATCAGTAATCAGGCCGATATCATGCCCGATCGGAGTCAATCGCAGATCCGCGTTATCATGCCGCAGCAACAGACGGTATTCTGCACGGGAGGTCAGCAAGCGATATGGCTCATTTGTACCCTTCGTCACCAGATCGTCAATCAGAACCCCAATGTAGCCTTGAGAACGATCCAGTACGACGGGCTCTTTGCCCTGCACCTTACGAGCTGCATTAATACCAGCCATAATTCCTTGACCCGCAGCTTCTTCATAACCAGATGTCCCGTTAATTTGACCTGCCGTGAATAAGCCAGGTACTTTTTTCGTTTCCAAAGTAGGCCACAATTGAGTTGGTACCATCGCATCGTATTCAATAGCGTAACCGTTACGCATCATTTCTACCTTTTCCATCCCTGGAATGGTACGTAGTACTGCTAATTGCACGTCCTCTGGCAAGCTTGTCGACAAGCCTTGAACATAGTATTCAGATGTGTTTTTACCCTCAGGCTCCAAAAAGATTTGGTGCTTCGGCTTATCACTGAAACGCACCACTTTATCTTCAATAGATGGGCAATAACGTGGTCCCGTTCCTTCAATCAGACCAGAGAACATCGGTGCACGATGCAAATTATCATTAATAATCTGATGTGTTTCCACTGAAGTATACGTCAGCCAGCAAGGAAGCTGCTCATTATCCGAGGACTTCGTTTCATAGGAGAAGAACTTCGGCTGATCATCGCCTGGCTGTATTTCTGTTTTACTAAAATCAATTGTATCCTTATGCACACGTGGTGGTGTTCCTGTCTTAAACCGAACTAGATCAAAACCAAGCTCTCTCAAATGTTCAGAAAGTCTCAACGAAGGCTGCTGATTGTTCGGACCACTCTCATACATCAGCTCACCCATAATGATTTTCCCGCGCAGATAGGTGCCAGTAGTCAGGACAACTGCTTTACTACGATACTCTGTGCCCGTCTTCGTAATTACACCTACGCATTTACCGTCTTCTATAATCAGTTCTTCAACCATACCTTGGCGTAAGGTCAGATTCGGTTCCTTCTCCATCGTTTCCTTCATCGCATGCTGATAAGAAAACTTGTCTGCTTGCGCACGCAAGGCATGCACGGCAGGACCCTTGCCAGTATTTAACATTCTCATTTGGATAAATGTCTTGTCGATATTCCGACCCATTTCGCCGCCCAATGCATCAATTTCCCGTACTACATGACCCTTTGCGGGACCACCAATAGACGGGTTGCAGGGCATGAATGCGACCATATCCAGGTTAATTGTGATCATCAATGTACGACAGCCCATCCGTGCTGCTGCCAAGGCGGATTCTACGCCCGCATGGCCCGCACCGACGATAATCACATCATAGTCGCCTCCTTGATATCCCATACCTCTCTTACCTCCTTATACATTCGAGTTTTCACCCCGAGTATGTTCTTGTGTATCTATAACGATAGCAGGCTTAAAACAGCCATGCTTGAATGTTCTACTTACCCAGACAGAATTGTGAAAATATTTGATCTATTAACGCATCATGCGCAGTATCGCCTACAATCTCACCCAACTGCTCCCATGCCAGCCTTACATCAATCTGGATCATATCAATCGGAACTAATTGATCAGCAGCTTCATAGGCATCTACCAATGATTGGCGCGCTTTCTTCAGCAAAGCAATATGCCGTACATTGCTGACATACGTCATATCCGCTGATTCCAGCTTGCCGCTAAAGAATAAATTCGATATAGCCTGCTCCAGCCGATCTGCTCCCTCATTTTCCTTCACAGACATCGGCACAATAAGCTCTTCAGGAACATAGCGCAGCAACAAATCCCGGTCTATTTGGGCCGGTAAGTCCATTTTATTCATAATAACAATCGCTTGTCTACCGCGGATTTGTTCCATTAATGCCATTTCATCCTCGTGCAGTGGTTCGTTGGCATTAATGACGATGAGCAGCAGATCCGCTTCACTCACTGCCGTTCTCGAACGCTCTACCCCGATCCGTTCCACGACGTCCATCGTTTCCCGGATTCCAGCTGTATCCAGCAACTTGAGCGGAATATTATTAATCGTCACATACTCCTCAATAACGTCACGGGTCGTACCCGGAATATCGGTCACAATCGCCCGTTCGCCCTGAGCCAGTGTGTTTAGCAGTGACGATTTGCCTACATTCGGCCTTCCGACAATCGCTGTAGTCAGCCCTTCACGCAAAATTTTCCCCTGCTCCGCTGTATGCAACAGCCGATCAATTTCCGCCATGACCTGGCTGCTTTTATCCTTGATTAACTCAGACGTAAAGGATTCTACATCATGCTCAGGGTAATCAATGTTTACTTCGATATGAGCAAGTGTCTCAACCAAAACATGACGCAAACGACGAATATTCTGGGACAGTTGACCATCCACCTGCTTCAAAGCCATCGAAAAGGCTTTATCCGATTTGGAGCGAATTAAGTCAATGACGCCCTCCGCTTGACTCAGATCAATACGACCATTCAAAAAAGCACGTTTCGTAAATTCACCTGGCTCAGCCAGACGTATATTTTGCAGCAGTAACAAATCCATCACTCGTTTAACGGCTACCACCCCGCCATGAGTGCTGATCTCTACCACATCTTCTGTTGTAAAAGAGCGTGGTGCCCGCATCACTGTAACTAAAACTTCCTCCACCTTCTCTTGGCTTTGAGGATCTATAATATGTCCATAGTGTACCGTGTGCGTCGGAACCTTACTTAAGGGCGTTTTACTACGGAACAAAGCCTCCACTTCCGTGACCGCTTCTGGACCGCTGACCCGCACAACTGCAATGCCGCCCTCGCCGACAGCCGTTGCAATGGCAGCTATGGTATCGCTCAGCATATCGTTTCTACCTCCTATCAAGTAAAAACGGCATTGCCGCCCTTCATCAAGGACGGCACCCGTTTCAGTGTGAAATATAAGAAAAAAAGCAATGGCTTCTGCAGCTTGCAGAGAGCCATTGCGTCGGATTATTTCTTGGCAATGACAACGCGCCGATTAGGCTCGTCCCCCTTGCTGTATGTTCTAACCAGCGCATGCTGCTGGAGCTTGGCGTGAATCAGCTTCCGCTCCTGGGACGGCATTGGCTCCAGTACCACTTCCTTGCCATAGCGAACAGCTTGGTTCGCTAATCGTTCCGCCAAATCCTCCAGCGTTTTCCGCCGACGTGCACGAAATTGCTCGGCATCCAGCACAATTCGGATAAATTTATCAGAATGACGGTTAGCAACAATATTCGTCAGGTACTGCAAGGCATCTAATGTCTGTCCTCTGCGGCCAATTAGCATACCGAGCGATGGACCGGAGATATCCAGAGTACTTTCATCCTTGCGATGACGGACATCGACTTCGACGTCCAGTCCCATGCCTGCAGCAGTTTCACGGATGAAACGCACCGCCTCTTCATAAGGATCTATATGTCCCCTGGATGCTTCCATGTTCCTCTGCGCTTCCTGCGCAACAGACCCAGCTTGTGATACAGCCTGTCCCACGTCAGAAGGTGCTTGAGCCGATACATGAGGTTCAGCCGTGTGTGTGGTTTCAGGAGACGGCTCAGAAAGCAGCGTAAGCTCCACCTTCGCCTTTTTGACCCCTAGCCACCCCAGGAATCCTTTTGACGGCTGTTCCAACACGTTTACGGTTACCCGTTCACGGCTTACTCCCAGCTGGGAGAGTCCTTGTCTTACAGCATCTTCAACGGTTTTTCCTGATGTCACGACTTTGGTCATCTCGACTTTTTAGCCCCCTTCGTGTTTTTACCACTTTTTTTCTTACTATTAGAGGAACCTGTTTTCGTGAGACTGGCTGTTTTCACATTAGCCAATGCTGCGTCCTTATCATTATTCCGATAAAGGAAATAGTTTTGAACAATCGTGTAAATATTACTGAAAAACCAGTACAACGGCAAAGCAGACGGGAAGTTATACGACATGAATAGAATCAGCACCGGATAGACATACAGCAAAAATTGCATTGGTCCTTGCTGCGGTGTCGGATTCATTTTCATCATCATCCAAGTTTGGATAAAAGTCGTAATCGCTGCTAGAATCGGCAGGATAAAGAAGTGATCCGGTTTACCTAACTGGAGCCACAAAAAGTCATGATCCCGCAATGCCGAGTTATAATAAATGGCATTATAAAGCGCGATAAAAATGGGCATCTGTACTAACAAAGGCAGACAGCCCGCCATTGGGTTAACCTTGTTTTCTTGAAACAATTTCATCGTTTCTTGCTGAACTCGCTCAGGTGTATCCTTGTATTTCGCTTGAATTTCTTTTAATTGCGGCTGAATAGCCTGCATTGCTCTGGAACTGCGTACTTGCTTGAGTGTAAGCGGCAAAATAATGGTACGCACGATGATCACCAGAATCAGTACGGCCAGGCCATATTCTCCAGAGAACCATTGGGCAAATGTATCCAGCGCATACGAAAACCAGTAAACGACATATCTTTGCCACCAAGATCCATTGGCCAAGTCTGCCGTCGTGTAAGAATTGTGAGCCGCCTGGGTACATCCGGACAGCACAGCAACAAGTGCCAATAAGGCAATCAGGAGGAACCATTTTCCCCGTTGAGTCTTCAAACGCGACACTTCATAACCCCTTTCTTAACCAATCCATTCCAACGTAAATCATACCATATCCTGTAGGACAAAGATACTGACTATCGGCGCGTAGACTTGAGCAGCGAGGCTTTGCGCAAAACGTGCAGCACGCTTTTCTCCAGCTCTTGATACGACTTTGTAACCGCACCCTTACGAACGATAAAAATCAGGTCAATTTGCTCCACCAATTCCTGCTCATGATGGCGCACGATTTCCTTAACGATCCTGCGCATCCGGTTGCGGACAACTGCATTGCCGATCTTCTTGCTAGCCGAAATTCCGACGCGGAACTGCTCTACCTCTCTGCGGCGGAACCAGTACACCACAAACTGATGGTTGGCAAAAGATTTGCCATGGCGGTATACGCGCCCAAAGTCCGCCCGGTTTCGTAGACGCAATTTTTTTTGCACGGCGCTTCTCCTTGCTCATCTCTTTTACACATATCGGTAAGCAACCCTTACCTCTTATATAGTAAGAAGTATGGACAATATTCCAACATGGTAATCTCGCTTATTTTATATCCGTTTTCAAAAACCTCATCTAATATAGAGCAGGATGCAGGACTTGTCCCTCTTTTTACACTACATTTCTACAATCAGAAGAAGCAATCCGATCCATAAATACTTCAATTATGAAAAAAAAGACCACCGTAGTGGTCTTTATGCACGCATTACGCACTCAATACTTTTCTACCTTTTTGGCGACGAGCTGCCAAAACTTTACGGCCATTCTTCGTGCTCATTCTTTTACGGAAGCCGTGAACTTTTTTACGTTTGCTGACATTCGGTCTGAAAGTCGGTCTCATTGTGCTGCACCTCCTTACAAGGAATACGTTTTATATGGAATATACCTAACATAGCAATCTCCACAAAAAACACCTTTGTACATTTAACCACAAATAGCGGCCAAAGTCAATGTACTTCTGAATTCTCTCCCTCTTTTTCACATTCAGTAACCCTCTCCGTCTCCCCCATCATTCACTCTACTCTTTTCTTCCCCTTTATTCCTGATTTTTTCGCTTCTTCTCCATGCTCAAGATTCATCAACATTTTACTGTGAATTTCGTCCCTCACATATACCGCTCTTTTAACTGCTCTTTTTTTCATTTATTTAGTTCCGCATTTGAACCCACATCGTTTCAGATCCCCACCATCTGATTTGCCAAAAATAATGTCGGAAACGTTACCGGAAATTTTCAACACAAAAACAAGCCGCTGTAACCAAAAGGCAACAGGTGTTATACACAGATCCACAAAAAGAATGGAATTGTGATTTAAATGGTCATAACCTGTGCATAACATTTTAGAGTGAAAAAGAGTTATTGTCGAAAACTGAACAAATTATAAACAATATCTTGTGTTGTGAATAAAAATTGTACACAACAGATTGAATTTGTGGATAAATAACCACGAGTCATTGAAATACAAGGCTTCTTTTGCTATGATGATATTACTTTTGAATGTGAATATGTTGTTTTACCCTCCATATTATCAACACCCTGTGGATAAAGTTGTGAACAAGTTCAATTTATCCATCTTTTTATTTTTGTGCGGATTCGGGATTCTGGGGATATATTCTACATTTTTCATTTGATTTCGACATATTGCAGTCCCGTTTTGGCCTGCGGGATCAAGAGAACGGATCGTGCCGCACATTCCCTCCTGAGAAATATCGCCCTTCTTCTGCTGATCAGCAGTGGAATTTTCCATTACTATTTTTCAGGGCATTTTGTGCTGCGTTCTCTCACTACACTGCCGCATGATTTAGGCGGCGGTATGTCTTTTTATGGCCTTCAAACAATATTTTTGTGATTTTAGGCGTTTTGCCGAAGCGCCGAGAGCAGCTCTCTGCAGCTTAATTCGGTAAAATGTCAGGATTTAAAAGGAGTGACGTCTGTGGACAGCCATACCTCTGAACTATGGCAGCAAATTCTATCCATTATACAAACCAAGCTGAGTAAGCCGAGTTACGATACTTGGTTTAAGGCTACCAAGGCAGCGAAACTAAATGACCACTCCATTGTGATTTCTGCACCGACAACTTTTGCCGTGGAATGGCTTGAAAGCCGCTATACCAAGTTAGTCGGAGCAACGGTTTATGAGATTTTGGGCAAGCATTTAGAGGTCAAGTTCGTTATTGAAGAGAACAAGCCCGCCGAGGTCGACCTTCAGCAACAACCTCAGCAGCAGCCAGTCGTTCAAGAAGAAGCTGTGTCCCATATGCTGAATCCCAAATATACATTCGATACATTTGTCATCGGATCGGGGAACCGTTTTGCCCATGCGGCATCGCTGGCCGTCGCCGAGGCGCCGGCCAAAGCTTACAATCCGCTGTTTCTATACGGTGGTGTAGGTCTGGGGAAAACGCATCTGATGCATGCTATCGGACACTATATTTTGGAGCACAATCCGACCAGCAAGGTCGTTTATTTATCGTCGGAGAAGTTTACGAATGAATTCATTAATGCCATCCGCGACAACCGTGGGGAAAGTTTCCGGAATAAATATCGCAACATTGATATTTTGCTCATTGATGATATTCAATTCATTGCGGGCAAGGAATCGACGCAAGAGGAATTCTTTCATACGTTCAATGCGCTTCATGAGGAACGCAAGCAGATTATAATCTCAAGCGATCGGCCGCCTAAAGAAATTCCAACGCTGGAAGAACGGCTGCGTTCTCGCTTCGAGTGGGGACTGATTACGGATATTCAACCGCCGGATCTGGAGACGAGAATTGCTATTCTTCGGAAAAAGGCGCGGGCGGAAAACCTGGATATTCCTAATGAGGCCATGATGTATATCGCGAATCAAATTGATACAAACATCCGTGAGCTGGAAGGAGCGCTCATTCGCGTTGTCGCTTATTCTTCCTTAACCAATCAGGATGTATCAAGCCATCTCGCGGCTGAGGCGTTAAAGGATATTATCCCATCCAGCCGTCCAAAAATGATCACGATTCAGGATATACAGCATCAAGTCGGGGAATTTTATAATCTACGACTGGAAGATTTCAAAGCACGTAAGCGGACGAAGGCTGTGGCTTTTCCACGGCAGATTGCCATGTATCTTTCCCGTGAGTTAACCGACTATTCTTTGCCGAAAATCGGTGAAGCTTTCGGCGGACGTGATCATACGACTGTCATTCATGCGCACGAAAAAATCTCCAAATCCATTCAAGTGGATCAGGATCTATTTAAAGTTATCAACAACCTAATAGAAAAAATCAAAAATCCAACCTGAACAAGTTCGGAGCCTATACACAATTTATACACATGTGGATAGGCTTGATTTTATTAGGGTTACAGATAGTTATCCACATATTCAGTGCGCCTATTACTATTACTAATATATTTTAAAGATATACATCACCTATATAAGGCCCGCGTCAACGCGTGCTTGAAGGATTAAAACCCGTAGGAGGAACTTATGAAGATTAGCATTCTGAAAAACGTTTTGAACGAGGCCATACAACATGTATCCAAAGCGATATCCAGTCGGACGACAATTCCAATTTTGAGTGGTATTAAGCTGGATGTGAATCACCAGGGAGTCACACTGACCGCCAGCGATACAGATATCTCTATTCAATCCTTTATTCCGATGGAGGATGGTGACCAAACGGTCGTTCAGATCGAACAACCCGGCAGTGTAGTGCTACCCGCTAAATTCTTTGTCGAAATTATCAAAAAGTTGCCGTCTCAGGAGATCCGTATGGAGGTAAAAGACCAATTCCAAACCTTTATCTCATCCGGTGCTACTGAAATTCAGATCGTTGGTTTGGACCCTGAAGAATTTCCGGTGCTTCCCAACATTGAGGAAAATCAAGTGATCTCTGTGCCAGGTGATTTGCTTAAAAATATGATTAAACAGACGGTATTCTCCATCTCTACCCATGAAACGACACCTATTTTGACTGGTGTATTGTGGAATCTGGCTGAGGGCGAATTGAAATTTGTCGCAACGGACCGCCACCGCCTTGCCACCCGTAGCGCTCATTTGGAGACGTCTGAAGGCTTGCGTTTTAGCAATGTTGTCATTGCAGGCAAAACGCTCAATGAGCTGAGCAGAATTATTCCGGATCAAAATATGCTTGTGGATATCGTCGTAGCGGACAATCAGGTATTATTTAAGGTGGATCGCGTGTTATTTTACTCCCGCATCTTGGACGGCACCTATCCTGATACTTCTAGAATTATTCCGACTTCTTACAAAACAGAACTGATTGTGGACACAAAAAGTTTGAGCGAGTCTATTGACCGTGCTTATTTGCTGTCCCGTGAGGAAAAAACGAATATTGTAAAAATGCAATCGTTGGAAAACGGTGATCTAGAGATTTCCTCCAGCTCATCTGAACTTGGTAAAGTGCGTGAGGAAGTAAATGTATCTAAATTTGAGGGAGAACCACTCAAAATCTCGTTCAACTCCAAATATATGCTCGACGTGCTGAAGGTAATTGACAGCGAGCAGCTGACGATTGCTTTTACCGGCATTATGAGCCCCATTATTTTAAAACCGGCAGATTCCAGCAATGCGCTGTATATCATCCTGCCATATCGCACAACCAACTAGCGTCACCCACCCGAACAAGCGAAAGGATGAACAGGCCTTGAAAGCAATATCTATACAGACCGAATACATCAAGCTCGATCAATTTTTGAAATTAGCCGATTGTGTATCCACAGGAGGCATGGCTAAAGCCCTACTGCAGGAGGGGCAAGTCCGCGTTAATGGTGAGCCAGAAGAACGTCGCGGAAGAAAATTGTACCCAGGCGATACCGTAGAAGTAGAGGACATTGGACGTTTCGAGGTTACGGCAGGAGCATGATCGCCTGAACGGCAAGGACTCCTTTTAGGTGCGGAATAACAAGGGGGACCCTATGTGTTTGTGAACAACATTGTTTTGCAGCAGTACCGGAACTATGAACAGCTGGAGCTGAATGAATTCGGGCCCGTTAATTTGCTGATCGGACAAAATGCGCAAGGCAAAACGAATCTGGTTGAGGCGATTTTTGTATTGGCTTTAACTAAAAGTCACCGAACGTCCCGCGACAAGGAATTAATTTCTTTCGGGGCTACTTCCACCCATCTAGCTGCCGATGTGGATAAGAAATATGGGAAAATCAGGTTGGATCTCTCGTTATCCACACAAGGCAAAAAAGCAAAGATCAACGGGCTAGAGCAGCGAAAGCTGAGCGATTTTATCGGTTCGTTAAACGTGGTCATGTTTGCGCCCGAGGATCTGGAAATTGTCAAAGGAACACCGGGGGTTCGCCGCCGGTTTCTTGACATGGAAATTGGACAAGTTGCGCCAGGATATTTGTATCATTTGCAGCAATATCAGAAAGTGCTGGTTCAGCGGAATAACCTGCTCAAGCAAGCTTGGGGTAAAGATATGGCGTCCGTGCAGCTGATGCTGGAGGTATGGAATGAGCAACTTGTTGAGCATGGTGTTAAAATTGTAAAAAAGCGGAAACAATTTATAACAAAGCTACAAAAGTGGGCCCAGGCCATTCATGAAGGGATTGCAGGTGGGACAGAAGAGTTAAAATTAACCTATGTTCCCTCTTTCGGTGAGCCAGAGGAAGAAGATGAAGCTGTCTTATTGGAGCGATTTATGATAAAGTTATCCCAAATGAGGGAACAGGAAATCCGCCGTGGCATGACTTTGGCGGGACCCCATCGTGATGATTTGGCCTTTGCCATTAACGGCAGAGAAGTGCATACGTATGGCTCTCAGGGGCAGCAGCGGACGACGGCCCTGTCTTTGAAGCTGGCCGAAATAGAATTAATTCATGAGGAAATTGGGGAGTATCCTATCCTGCTGCTGGATGATGTATTGTCCGAGCTGGACCCCTATCGTCAGACTCAGCTGATCGAGACTTTCCAAAGCAAGGTACAGACCTTTATCACGGCAACCGGGATTGAGACGTTGAACGCAGAACGACTTAAGGGTGCCCATATTTATCACGTCCACGACGGGCATGTGGAACACTAAGGAGTGAGTGACCGGTATGTATATTCATCTGGGTGGAGAAAAGATCATCCGCTCGTCAGAGCTTGTGGCTATTTTCGATATCTCGATTGAAAAATCCTCTAAAATCTCCAAACAATACGTGAACCACGCTCAGCAGCAAAAGCATGTCGAGATGATTGGTGAAGAGGAAGCCAAGTCCATCGTAGTGACTCAGAATACGGTGTATTATTCCCCCATCTCCTCAACAACACTCAAAAAGCGGGCAAACCAGTTTGTTGCCAATGCTTAACCATAGAAATCTATAGAAGTAGGTGAAAGGCATGTCTATGAATCAACCGTCTTATGATGCGGGCGAGATTCAGGTCCTCGAAGGCCTGGAAGCGGTTCGGAAACGTCCCGGTATGTATATTGGCTCCACGAGCGTCAAGGGGCTCCATCATCTGGTCTGGGAAGTTGTGGACAACAGTATTGACGAAGCGCTGGCGGGTTATTGTAACAGCATTCAAGTTGTCGTTCACAAAGATAATAGCATTACCGTTACAGATAACGGCCGCGGTATTCCGGTAAGTGAACACGCCAAAATGAAAAAATCAGCGCTGGAAGTCGTAATGACCGTACTTCACGCAGGTGGTAAATTCGGAGGCGGAGGGTACAAGGTGTCTGGTGGTCTGCACGGGGTTGGTGTATCCGTGGTGAACGCTCTCTCCAGCAAAATGATCGTTCATGTCAAACGGGATGGACATGTATATGAGCAGGAATACCATCGTGGTGCTCCACAGTATGATGTCAGAGTCATCGGTGATACAGAAGAGACAGGTACCCAAACAACCTTCTATCCGGACGAACAAATCTTTACCGAAACGACCGTATATGACTATGATACGCTGCAGACGCGGATTCGTGAGCTGGCTTTCCTGAACAAAGGCATTGCAATTAGCTTGACCGATGAACGGACAGGCGCCAGCGATACATTCCACTATGAGGGTGGAATCAGTGAATATGTGCAGTTTCTGAATCAAAAAAGAGAAGCACTGCATGAACAGCCAATTTATGTCGAAGGCTCTCGTGACATGATTCAGGTCGAAGTTGCATTGCAATATAACGACAGCTACACCGAGAATATTTATTCTTTTGCCAACAATATCAACACCCATGAGGGCGGAACTCATGAATCAGGTTTCAAGAGTGCATTAACCCGGATTATTAACGATTATGCACGCAAAAATGGCTTGATTAAGGATAACAACGCCAATTTGACCGGTGACGATGTACGCGAAGGTTTGACAGCGATCATCTCCGTCAAAATCCCAGAACCACAGTTTGAGGGTCAGACTAAAACAAAGCTCGGCAACAGTGAAGTGCGAGGAATTGTCGAGTCTCTGTTCGCAGAGAAACTCCAGGAATTCCTGGAGGAAAACCCGTCCGTCTCCCGCCGTGTGGTTGATAAATCATTACAAGCAGCTCGAGCCCGGGAAGCAGCGCGCAAAGCGCGTGAACTTACACGTCGCAAAAGTGCGTTGGAAATTAGTTCGCTCCCAGGTAAGCTGGCGGATTGCTCCTCTAAGGACGCTTCGATCAGTGAATTGTACATCGTCGAAGGTGACTCAGCAGGGGGATCGGCCAAGCAGGGGCGTGATCGTCACTTTCAAGCGATTTTGCCAATTCGCGGTAAAATCCTGAATGTTGAAAAGGCACGCTTGGACCGTATTTTGTCCAGTGATGAAATACGTTCAATGGTAACAGCAATGGGTACAGGGATCGGAGATGATTTTGACATCACCAAAGCCCGTTACCACAAGGTCATTATCATGACAGATGCCGATGTCGATGGTGCTCATATTCGCACATTGTTGCTGACGTTCTTCTATCGCTACATGCGCAAAATCATTGATGCGGGCTATATATACATTGCTCAGCCACCACTATTCAAAGTTGAGCGTAACAAAGTTGTTCGTTATGCGAACTCTGAGGCGGAACGTGACGAGATCATTAAGGAATTTGGAGAAAATGCGAAGTACAATGTACAGCGTTATAAAGGTTTGGGTGAGATGAATGCGACCCAACTTTGGGAAACCACGATGGACCCAGAGAGCCGTACAATGCTGCAGGTAACTGTCAGTGACGCGATGCTGGCTGATACGCTGTTCAATACCTTAATGGGTGACAATGTAGAACCTCGCCGCGACTTTATCCAAGAACATGCGAAGTACGTGAAAAACCTAGATTTCTAATGTGTGTTATTTCATCCTGATGGCTATGTTATATCTGTTCATTAGGATTGTATAGGAAAGAGTGCACAAGGGGCGCCCAAATGGGGCGTCCCTTTTCTTTTCATTAACCAGCCCGGATGGATTTGAATATTTAATTTCAATGTTTTAGGCCTTTTTCTTAGAGCGTACAGGTTTACCTGTGGATGCCGTATACCGGCCGTAGCCTACTGCATATCTGAATATTTTATGATAGAGGCTTTTGTTTGGGAGAGAAGCGAACACTTTGATGGCTGGTCTTGTATTGACCTCCAAAATCCACGGATAGTTTTGCTGGTCCAATCCTACATCTAACCCGATTTCCCTTAAACGAGGGTATCTTTTTTGTAGCTGCCAAGCTACTCGCTCGCCCATTTTCGATAATTTTTGCTCCAGTCGAACGGCTTCCTTTACATCCATGTATGGAGCCACCAATTCATTGAAAAAGCGCGTTGTCCCACCGCTGTGATGATTGGTGACGACTTTGTCAGGAGCAGCTACACGTCCTACAATAAGCGTTGTTTCCCATTGACGCCTCAAGTTCATCTGGGTTAATACCCTCAGATCGAAGGGACGGGCTTCATGCTGAAGAAGAGGAATTCCGCGCTGTATTAGATATGGACGTTTCTTTATACGAGAAGAAACCGCCCTATGCAACTCATCCAGACTTTCAAAGGTGAGGATATCTACTTCATAGCGAAGCACATACCAAGTTCTCTCCTCGATGATTCCTTCTTCTGTCGGCGGAAGCTGCTCTGTCTGCCTTTCTGCGCGCATAACCCCTTTACCATAAGTACCATTATCCGGCTTAATATAGACAGTTCCATACACCGCCAACATTTCATTCAGGTGCTCAAACGTGTACAAACGTGTTTCCGGTATATAAGCGGCCAATGTCGGATGGGGAAGAATGGCATTTGTTTTGGCCCACTTACTGGATACTCGCTGAATAGACAAGTATTCTCATCCCTTTCTTTTCGATATATGAGTCATGTACCTGGAATTCACACCCTTTAACAAAACAAGGGAAACTAAAGGACAAGCGCGTAAAACAATGATATAATAGAGAAATACGGCGTTTTTCGGAATTTTGCTAAGTAGAACCCTGACCGTATACGTATTGTATGTGGAAAAGGCCCTTAGGGTGGGGGCTAATCCCCAGTTCAGGGGAATTTGTTATAATCAGGGCTTGTAAGTTGTACAAGAAAATAGCAATCTGCTACAGGCAGAAGGGGAATGACGAGGGTTTTACGCTGTAAAGAGGACAAATGCGTTTAATTGTGCTCTTTTTGTGAAAGTAATATAATTATACAGATGAGGATTTCAGCCAAAATCCTGCGCAAGGAGCGGAGTATATAGGCAGTGTCTTGTTAGGCTTTTCACATAGAGAGCGCTGTATTGAAGGATGAGAAGGAGGACCAGCATGGCGGATCAAAATAACTCGCAAATCATCAATAGGGATATCGGAGTGGAAATGCGCGAATCCTTTATGGATTATGCCATGAGTATTATTGTTAGCCGTGCCTTGCCTGATGTGCGGGACGGACTGAAGCCGGTACACCGTCGTATTCTGTACGCGATGTCCGAGCTAGGCATGTCGCCAGATAAGCCTTATAAAAAATCGGCAAGAATCGTCGGTGAAGTTATCGGTAAGTACCACCCTCATGGTGATACGGCTGTGTATGATACGATGGTGCGGATGGCGCAGGATTTTTCCTTGCGTTATATGTTGGTGGATGGACACGGTAACTTTGGCTCCGTGGATGGAGATATGGCAGCAGCAATGCGTTACACTGAAGCACGGCTGTCCAAGATAGCCATGGAAATGCTCCGTGATTTGAACAAAGAGACCGTTGATTTTATGCCTAACTACGATGGTGAAGAGAACGAGCCTGTCGTATTGCCTGCACGTTATCCTAACTTGCTGGTTAACGGTGTCGGCGGGATTGCAGTTGGTATGGCAACCAATATTCCTCCGCATAACTTGGGAGAGGTTATCGATGGTGTACAAGCGCTGATCGAAAACCCTGACATTACGCCGATGGAACTTATGGATTACATTCAAGGGCCGGATTTCCCGACAGCAGGTTATATCTTAGGTCGCTCAGGCATTCGCCAGGCGTATCAGACTGGCCGCGGATCTGTGACCATGCGTGCGAAGACCACCATAGAAGAGATTGGCAATAAAGCACGGATTATCGTGCATGAACTGCCTTACCAAGTGAACAAGGCTCGCCTGGTCGAGAAAATTGCTGAATTAGTACGTGACAAGCGTATTGAAGGCATTACGGATCTTCGAGATGAATCCGACCGTACGGGTATGCGTATCGTTATCGAGTTGCGTAGAGATGTGAACCCGAACGTCGTTCTGAATAATTTGTTTAAACATACAGCCATGCAGTCCAATTTTGGTATCAATATGCTTGCGATTGTAAACAATGAGCCGAAGATTTTGAACCTGAAAGATGTCTTGTATTATTATCTCAAGCATCAGGTTGAGGTTATTCGTCGTCGGACAGAATTCGATCTGAGAAAAGCCGAAGCTAGAGCACACATTCTGGAAGGCTTGCGTATTGCTCTTGACCATCTGGACGAAGTTATTTCCTTGATTCGTTCTTCCCAAACTGCAGAAGCAGCCCGTGAAGGACTGATTGAGCGTTTCTCGCTGACTCTTGAGCAGGCTCAGGCTATTCTCGATATGCGTCTGCAACGCTTAACCGGTTTGGAACGTGAGAAGATCGAGAACGAATATAACGAGCTAATTCAAAAGATAATGGAATACCGTGAAATTTTGGCGAATGAGCATCTGGTACTCAACATCATTAGCGAAGAGCTGAATGAGCTGAAAGGACGCTTCGCCGATGATCGTCGCACTGAAATTACAGTGGGTGAAGAAAGTATTCTTGATGAGGATCTCATTCCGCGTGAAGACGTTATTATTACTGTAACCCATACTGGATATATCAAACGCCTTCCTGTTACTACGTATCGCAGTCAAAAACGCGGTGGTCGTGGTGTAGTAGGTATGGATACCAAAGATGAGGACTTCGTAGAGCATCTGTTCATTACGAATTCACATCATCATTTGTTATTCTTTACGGACAAGGGCAAGGTATACCGGATTAAGGCTTATGAGATTCCAGACTTAAGCCGGACAGCTCGGGGGACACCGATTATTAACCTGATTCAGATTGAACAGGGTGAGTCGATCAATGCGGTAATTCCAATTGAGGAATTTGTGGAGGACAGTTATCTATTCTTTGCGACCCAACATGGGATTATTAAGAAAACACCTCTTGATGACTATGCGAATATCCGCAAAGGTGGCCTGATTGCCATTAACTTGCGCGAAGATGACGCCCTGATCGAAGTGAAGCTGACTGATGGACAGCAGGAAATGATTATCGGCACAGCACAAGGTATGTCTATCCGTTTCCCTGAAAGTGATGTACGATCTATGGGACGTAGTGCTACAGGAGTTAAAGGGATTAGTCTTGATGAAAGTGATGCTGTAATCGGCATGGATATCGTCAATACCGACCTGGATATTCTGATCGTAACAGCCAAGGGTTATGGCAAACGCACCCCTGCTGTGGATTATCGTATTCAGAGCCGTGGAGGCAAGGGAATCAAGACGATTAACGTTACCGATAAAAATGGTCCAGTTGTCGGCCTCAAGGTTGTAAAAGCCGAAGAGGACTTGATGATCATTACAGCTAGTGGCACCTTGATCCGGACTAGCATGGGGGAAATCTCCACGATGGGTCGGAATACGCAAGGGGTAAGACTGATTAATATTCGCGATGATGATTCGGTTGCAACGGTTTGTCGTGCGAACAAGAATGAGGAGCAAGATGAACTGCTTGAGGATTTATTAGAGAATGGAGGAACTGGTGAGGAGCCAACTCTATCATCTGCTGAACCAACTCTTGAAGTGAATACAGAAGATACGGAAGGTAACGATTCAGAATCTTCTGAGGACGAATAAGGCCTGAATATAGAAACAACAAAGATTGAAGAGACTCTCTGGCTATTTGGTCAAGAGAGTCTTTTTTTCTTGTTCAGGCTGATCAATTCAGACCAGTACGTTTTAAATGGCATAAAATGAATGTACAGGATCATTTCCAAGTAATATAATGACATCATAACTGGCAGCTGGAGCAGCTGTTGTGAGAACAGAGAGGTTGACCATGACAACTGTACCCGTATCCGAATTAAAAGCAGGACTTAAATTGCAAAGCGACGTTTTTACTGAAATGGGCAGCTTGCTACTACCGAAAGGGCGAATTCTGCTACCACGTGACTTAGAGATTTTAGAGGCGTTCCTGATTCAACAAGTAGAGGTAGGGACGGATGATATTGCAAAATCCGGTAGCGAGCCTACCACTGTTCGATCTGGGACAGCTGAATCGCAGGGAGCTTCGTTAGATGGGCGAGATGAATCTGAACAATTCCAGGATGAGTATGACAAAATGGTGATGCTTGTTAAGAATGCGTTTCAATCAGTGCTCGTCTCTAATTTATCTATATATGAGTTGCGGGGACAACTAGAGTCCTTGCTGGCGCATATCCAACGCTATAATGTAATGACCTATACTCCGCCTGGTATGATCGAAGTGGACTATATTTTTCACAATGCCGTGCTAACCTCCCTTACCTCTTACTCCATTGCACAATGGATTGGGTTGCCTCAAAAGGATTGGATGCAGGTGGCTTTTGCCGGGTTGCTTCATGATATAGGGAATGCTAAGATGGACCCGTCCATTCTGTACAAGCCCTCCCAACTAACGCGGGAAGAGCAAGAAGAAGTACGCCGCCATACATCACTAGGATACCAATTGCTTAAAAATGTGAAGGCTATTAACGAAGGTGTGCGTTTGGCAGCTCTTCAGCATCACGAGAAAGTGGACGGTACTGGATATCCATTGCGTCTTAAAGGGGAGCAAATCCACATATACGCTAAAATCGTAGGGGTGGCTGATGTATTCCATGCCATGACTCTGGAGAAAACATACCGACCTGCCCAATCACCGTATCTGGTTCTAGAGCAAATCAAATCAGAATCATTTGGAAAGCTGGACCCAAGTGTCGTGCAAGTCTTCATTCAAAAGCTAACCCAATTTAATAATGGGACCAAGGTGCGTCTCAATGATAACCGTACAGGGGAAATTATATTTGCTGATCGAGACCACCCGACTCGTCCGTTGATTCAAGTAGATGGCGAGATCATTAACCTGATGCTTCAAAGAGAGCTTTATATCGAGTGTATTGTTACTTAACTGAGTTTTTTTAAAAAAACAGTTGCACAATATAGTGGATTTATGATATATTCTTTCTTGTCGCTTCAAGTGTTGAAATAAAAGAAGCAGAAAACACTCTTGAAAAAAAGTGTTGACACAAACCTGAATAACATGATATACTATAAAAGTTGCTGAGGGGAACGAAAGAAAACCTAAAGCAAACAAAGAATGTTTGATCTTTGAAAACTGAACAACGAGTGAGTAAACTGATTTTGTTCGCAAAATCAAACAATGAGATATTTTATCTCGTCAGTTTCAAAATGAGCAAATCGCTCTTTCTATAACC
Source organism: Paenibacillus sp. AK121 (assembly GCF_019042715.1). Taxonomy (NCBI): domain Bacteria; kingdom Bacillati; phylum Bacillota; class Bacilli; order Caryophanales; family Paenibacillaceae; genus Paenibacillus; species Paenibacillus sp. AK121. The sequence continues at coordinate 73 of NZ_JAHPJM010000002.1, read as the reverse complement.
AACTTCGGTTGGTCTTTAATGGAGAGTTTGATCCTGGCTCAGGACGAACGCTGGCGGCGTGCCTAATACATGC